>NZ_JBFBGM010000001.1:468553-930921 GCF_040684695.1 Streptomyces erythrochromogenes | reverse complement strand
AACCTGGACGCGTTCGCCGAGGCGACCGCCCATGCCCTGCGCCCGGCCGCGCCGACGGGCGCCGGCCCGAACGGCGCCACCGGCGGTGCGTAACAAGACTCAGTACCCTTGCCGGGGCCGGCAGGTGCGGGCACGGTGTTCGTATGGCTTCTGCGCGACGAGCCGGGTTGCCAGCGTCGCGAGCCCCCGGAGGAGTTCGGCCGCGACGGCCAGGACGGTCGAACGTTTTCGCCTGCACCGTCGCTCCAGAGGCTCGATGCAGCATGGGCGAACGATCATTTTCCCGGAAAGGGCATCCCGGCTCACCGAACTCCGCGCCTGCGGCCGCCGGCAGTCCTTCAGCGTCTGCGCGGCATCAGCCCCGCAGCTGCCGAGCGCTGGGCCGCCGGGGCCGTCGGGACCGCATACGCTGCGGCGGTTGTCCGTCGATCATGAACCTATTTCTCAGTGACGGCAGCAGCCTGCGTACGGCAACGTTCCAGCCGCGCCCGCCCCGGAACCGGGTCTTGGCAAAGAACAGGAAGATCTTCGTCAGCTCACCGGTGCGAAACCACCCGAGCAGGCCACCGGGATAGCCTCCGCGGGTGCCAGCGGCGCTTCCCAGGAGGTCGCGGATGTGCTTCTCGTGCTCGTCAAGTACCCGGTCCACGATGAACACGTGCCCGAAGGAGAGAACGGTGGCGACGAGTTCCTCCTCACCCACCGCGAACTCCGCGAAGAGTGGCTCGAGCTCTCGCAGTCGGGCCTCGGCTTCCGTCCGGAGCACCCCCCTCATGGCGAGAGGCTACCGCGGCGTGTGACGGCCAAGGTCGGCCGCGGATGGCTCGGGCACCGAGGTCTGCTTGGCAGGCTGCCATCATGCTCTGATGGCCCACGACATAGTGTTCTTCCTCGCCCCCGACGACGCAGCCGCCACTGCCACGCGCCTGCGGGGACCTGGTGCGGCGTGTGAGTCTGTGACCTGCCATTCTATCGAGCCGGACAGTGCCATCGCCGAGTGGGACATGTTCTTCGAAGAGCCTTCCGCCGAAGCCCCGCTGCTTGAGCAACTCCGCGGGTGGGCGTGGCCGGAGTGGGTCACCGCCCCCTTGAACGACGGCGTTGAGGTGTTCGCTCTGCCGAAACGGCTGACCCGAGCACTGGCCAACGCGACCCCCGCCGAACTCGAAGAGCTCGCAGGCCGCTGGACCACGCGGCTCTGGTCCGAGGACGGGGACGACATGACCGACGACGATCTACTGGCCGTCCTGCAGGGAGTGGACCGGCTCGCGGCGTCTGCGGTGAACACCGGTGGCGGCCTCTACAGCTGGAGCCTCTGACCGCCCATCCTTCGAGGGCGGCTCACGTTTGACGCCGCTGCACGCCAAGAGCTCGGTCCCAGTGGCGTCGAAGTACAGAGTGAAGTACCAAGACCGGTCTGCTGCATCGATGATGCCGGTGCGCAGATGCTTGTCTCGGTGCTGGGCCAGGATTTCAACGGTCTCGTCAAGGCCGAGGGTCGTCAGGCCGATCTTCAACGACCGCCTCAGCCGCGTCGCAGCGATGCCAGCGACCATCCAATGGGGCACCTCGCTGTCCCAGACCATCACCCGGCCACCGGCGGCGATGGCATCACGTGCTGCCTTGCAGGCGCGGGTCTGGTCGGTGAGCATCGCGTCGATGTCAGGCTGACTGGGGTTCTCGTCCTCGGCGGCCATGCGGTGACTGTAAGGGGCGAACGCGGGCGTTGCTACAGGATTCGGCGTGGCCTCCCCGCGGTGCTCGGCCACTCCGCGCCTGGGGTGCAGTCGAACTGAGCCGGCTGCCCGCCGCCCATTCCGCAGGACCGGATATCCGAACCTGCCAACACTGGAGATGCTCGCCGCCAAGACCGGAAAGGGTAACTTCTGGCGCTTGGCCAACCACGGACTCAACGGCGAGACTGCATCGAAATTCTCTGCACGATTGCGGAGTGAACTGGGGGGCGCTGATATCGACACTTGTGGGAGCCTCATCGGGGTGGGCTCGACCCTGCTGGCTGATCGCGTTCGGTGGCGCCGCGAGTTGGAGCAGCGGGGGAAGGACAGCAGGCGGGAGCTGTACGGCCAGTTCTTGACAGCCCTCAACGAGGCTGCCGAGTCACTGTGGGTCGTCGGTCTGGGCGACCGTCGCGCCGCGGGGATCGAGCGCCTCGACGAGTTGCTCCGAGCCGAAGTCCACCGTACTGGCTTGTACTCCCTCCGTGAGCAGGTCATGATCCTCGCGACGGAGGACGTGCGTCGAGTCGCTGATCAGGCCGTGGACCGAGTCCGCGAGTATCGCGATTGCCTGATCAGCGGGAGTGCCGGAGGTTCTCCGGAGGAGAGGACTGCAATGGACGCGTACAAATCAACCATCAAAGTATTGCGTGAAGCCATGCGGGCCGACATGGCGGACTAGGACCTGTCCGGCCGATCATGTGGGGCCGGATTGAGTGCCTCTTGCCGGGCGTGAACGTCGGCCTCGCTCTGTTCAGCGAACCGGCAGTCAGCGTTTCGGGGGACACGTGACGACTGGAAACGGCAGGACGCGGCGGACGACATGGGCACTGACGGCCTTCGCGTACGGCCTGCTCGGACTCGGACTGCTGGGGTTGATCGTTTCCACGCCGTTCGTACTGGCCGCTGTGGCGCCGGCGAGCACTGACTGGGGAAAGCTCAGTGACATCAGCCAGACGTACGGGGCCGTGTCCGTCGTGCCCTCAGCCATCGCATTGGCCGGTGTGGCTCTCTCGCTCTCGGAGAGCTGTTGCGGCGCTTCCGCATCGGCCATCTGTCCGTCGAGAAGCTCGCGGTGAAACTGGACGGGCACTTCCGCGGGGAGATCGCGCGGGAACAGGGGGAACACGAAGGGTCGGGGTGGCGTGGCACCACGGAGGCTGGTGATCGCCGTGACCGTGTGTTCGTTCGCCTGGCGGATGAGATCTACCGGGCTGCTGTGGTGGCGGGGCCGGCGTCCCCGCTTGTGGAGTTTCAAGATCGGCCGGACAGGTCCTAATCACCCTGCGGCTCAGGGGTCGCTGCGCACGTCCGTGTACCGGCCCAGGTGCCGGAAGCCGGCCGGTTCGGCGCGGTAGAGGTGGGCGAGGGAGTCGCCGGTCAGGGCGCGCGTGCCGGGGTCGAAGCCGACCGTCTTGGCGAGGCCCTCGTACGTCGTACGGAAGATCCTGCGGGACAGGCCCGCACGGTCGCGCCCCTCCCCCTCCAGCCCGGCGAGGGCGGTGGCCAGCAGGCCCACCGCGTCGTACGCCTCGGTGGCCCAGCGGGCGGGCGGTTCCCCGTAGGCGCTGCGGTGGGCCGCGACGAAGTCGGCGGCCGCGGGTACGGCCAGGGGGTCGGTGTACAGGCTGCTGAACACCCACCCCTCGCCGGCCTGCCCGGCCGCGGTGAGGAAGGCCGGCTCCATGGCGTGCTGGAGGCCCACGCGCGGGCCCCGGAACCCGGCGTCGGCCAGCGCGCGGGCCAGCTCTCCCGCGCGCTCCGGCGAGGTGCCGGCGTACACGACCGCCTCGGCGCCGGCCCCGGTCAGCGCCCGTACGGCGTCCGCGAAGCCGGAGCCGCCCTCGGGGACGCGGTGGACGCTCACGGTGCCCTGCGCCGGGGGGCTCTGCTGGAGCACCCTCGTGACCTGCCAGGCCGGTGAACCGTTCGCGGCGTCCTCGACGACCGCCGTACGGCGTGAGATCCGCACCTGAGACAGGTAGTGCAGGACCGGCAGGCCGAGGCCCTCGTCGGCAGGGCGGGTGACGCACGCCGTGCGCCACAGCGTCGTGGTGTTCTCCGGGCTGTTCACGGACACCAGCACCAGGGCGAGGTCCGCGGCGAGGCAGGCGCCGGCCAGCTCCGGAAGGGCCGCGTCCCAGGTGGGGCCGACGACGGCAAGGACTGCGGGGTCGGCGAGGAGTTCCTTGCCGGCCTGCGCGGCGCGCTGCCGGTCACCTCCGTCGTCGGCGACGCGCAGGGCGAGCCGGAAGGCGGCGTCCGCCCCGGCGTTGTGCCGGTCCACGGCCAGCCGCATGCCCCGCTCGTGGGCCTGGCCGGTCGTCCGGCCGGGTCCGGTCAGATCGGCCTGCAGGCCCAGGGTCAGGAGCGGGAGGTCGCGGTCGGCGTCGGCGGGCGGGGTCCCGCGACCGCCCCGGCCGCGGGTGGTGAACCAGGCGAGGGGCGCGGCGGTGGCCACCAGGGCTCCCCCGGCCGTGAGCAGCCGCCTGCGGCTGAGCTGCCGGGCGGGCTCGGGGACGTCGATCCGGGTGGGTTCGGGGGCGGGCAGGTCCAGGGCCCGGGTGGAGCGTTCGGCGATGATCCGGGGCAGCGGGGCGGGCAGCCACTCGGCGGCCGCGGCCGGACCCGCGCCGCCCGGGTCGGTTCCGAGGAGGACGGTCAGCTCCCCGAGCGTGGGCCGGTCCGCCGGTTCCTTCAGCAGGCAGCGGTCGACCGCCTCCCGCAACTGCTCGGGCAGCGCTCCGAGTTCCGGCTCCTCGTGGACGGTGCGGAAGACCACCGCGGCCGCGTGCCCGCCGCCGAACGGGCCGGTCCCGGTCGCGGCGTACGCCAGGACGCAGCCGAGGGAGAACACGTCGCTCGCCGGTCCCGCGACGGGGCCCGCGGCGCGGGCCAGCTCCGGCGCCAGATAGCCGGGCGTGCCGACGACCGCGTCCACGGCCGTGAGGGTGGTCGCCCCGGCCGCCCGCGCGATCCCGAAGTCGATCAGGCGTGGCCCGTCCGGGGCCAGCAGGACGTTGCCCGGTTTGACGTCGCGGTGGATCAGCCCGGCCGCGTGCACCTCGGCCAGGGCCTCGGCGAGGCGCGCGCCGAGGATCCGTACGGTCCGGGCGGGCAGCGGCCCGTACCCGCCGACCGCCTCGGCGAGCGAGGGGCCGGGGACGAAGGGGGTGGCCAGCCAGGGTTCGCGGGCCTCGGGGTCGGCGGCGACCACGGGCACGACCCAGCGCCCGGTCAGCCCGCCGGCGGCCCGCGCCTCGCGGCGGAACCGTTCCCGGAAGGCCGGGTCCGCGGCGTGGTCGGCACGGATCACCTTGACGGCGACCAGGACGCCCTCGGGGGAACGCCCCAGGTAGACGGTGCCCATCCCGCCGGAACCGAGGCGGCCCAGCAGCCGGTTCCCGCCGATCGAGGCCGGATCGGCGGGCAGCAGGGGACGCATCGGGCGCTATCCGGCCGGGGCTTCGGGGACGAGGCCGACGTAGCGGATCCGGCCGCCCTCCACCTGGTGGAGGAAGTAGGTGTTGCCCTTCACCGTCCGGTCCTCGCCGAAGGAGTACTCCTTGGTCAGGCCGCGGAAGGAGCCTTCCGCGAGGGACTTCAGCAGCGCGGCGCGGGCCGGGCGGCCCCCGCCCCGGGCCGCCGTGACGAGCCGGTCGATGACCAGCCGGGCCGCGTCGTAGGCCTCCGCCGTCCACGCGTCGGGCGCGGCGCCCCCGTACGCGGCCTTGTGCGCGCGGGCGACCTCGGCGGTCTCGGGGGCTTCGGGGCCCGTGTACGGAGCCACGAACTGCCAGCCCTCGGCGGCCGGGCCGGCGGCGGCCAGGAACTCCGGTCCGATGAGGGTGTAGTCGGCGGCCCGGTGCCCCCGGTAGCCGGCGGCGGCCAGCAGGCCGGCGGTCCTGGCCGCTCCCTGCGGGGTCCCGGTGTAGAAGAAGGCGTCGACGCCGTGCGCGAGCATGTCGGTGACGACCGGGCCCAGGTCCTGCGTGCCGCGCGGGACGACCCGCGGATAGACGGTGGCCCCCGGGACGTGGCCGGCGATGGTCCGGGTGGCGTGCAGGACCGCCTGCCAGCCCTCCACGTCGCCGTCTCGGTCGCACAGGACGCCGAGCCGGCTCACCCCCTGCTGCCGGGCCAGCTGGCGGCCCAGGGCCGAGCCCTGGATGAAGGAGATGGGGCAGAACTGGAAGAAGCTGCGCCGGTCGGCGACGCTGAAGGCGCTCGCCAGGGCGGAGACGGTGAGCAGGGGCAGCGCCGCCTCGCCGTACAGCTCCAGGCACGGGGTGACCGAGGCGTTCGTGGTCGGGCCGATGACGGCGAGCACGTCCGCGTTGGAGATGAGGCTGGCGGCGGCGGCCGGGGAGCGGTCGGCGCCGCCCCCGTCGTCGGCGGTGGCGACGGTGAGCGTGAAGGGTTTGTCCTCGCGGGAGTTGAAGGCGTCGACGGCGAGCCGGACGCCGCGTTCCTGGGCGAGTCCGGCGGCCTTCTGCGGGCCGGAGAGGTCGGCCTGTACGCCGATCACCCAGGGGCGGGGGGCGGCCGCGGGCGTGCCCTTCGGCTTCTCGTCGCGCAGCGCCAGCCAGGCGGCCGTACCGCCGCCGGCCGCGAGCACGGCGCCGGCGGCGATTCCGATTCCGAGGAACCGCCTGCGGGAGGGTGCCGGGCCGGTGGCGCCGGGCGCGGGGGCCGCCTCCGGGTCGGCGACGGTCTCCTCGATGCCGGGCAGGGCGAGCAGGGCGGCTGCCCGTTCGGCGATGGTGGCGACGACCGGGTCGGGCAGCCAGTCGGTGCCCTCGCCGGGGGTGTCCTCGGTGAGGGCCTCGTCGAGTCCGGCCGCGGTGGGGCGGATGTCGGGGTGCTTGGCGACGCAGGTGCGCAGCAGGGCGGTCAGTTCGGGGTCGGCGAGGAGTTCCGGGCCGAAGTCGGGCTCGTCGTGGACGGTGCGGTAGAGCACGGCCTCCACGGTGCCGGCGCCGAAGGGCAGGCGTCCGGTGGCGGCGTACACGAGGAGGCAGCCGAGGGAGAACACGTCGCCGGACGGTTCGGCGGGGCGGCCCTCGGCCTGCTCGGGCGGGATGAAGCCGGGAGTGCCTAGTACGGCGTCGGCCGAGGTGAGGGCGGTGTGCTCGCCGCCGCGAGCGATGCCGAAGTCGATGAGCCGGGGCCGGTCCATGCCGAGCAGCACGTTGCCGGGTTTGACGTCGCGGTGGACGAGGCCCTGCGCGTGCATCACATCAAGTGCCTTGGCCAGGGCCTTGCCGAGGATCCGTACGGCGCGCAGCGGGAGCGGCCCGTGGGCGGAGACGGCCTCGGCCAGGGAGGGGCCGGCGACGAAGGAGGTGGCCAGCCACGGTTCCCGGGCGTCGGGGTCGGCTCCGGTGATCTGCACGGCCCACGGGCTGTCGACCTCGGCGGCGATCTCGGCCTCGCGGCGGAACCGGGCCCGGAAGTCGGATTCTTCGGCGTACTCGGCGCGGATGACCTTGACGGCGGCGAGTGCGCCGTCGTCGGTGCGGCCGAGGTAGACGACGCCCATGCCGCCGGCGCCGAGCCGTCCGAGGAGGCGGTGGCCGCCGATCCGGGAGGGGTCGGAGGGGTGCAGTGGTTCCATCAGCCGGCCGCCTTTCCGAGGGCCTGCTTGGCCTGCGCGAGCATGCGGCTGTTGCCCTGCACGACGAGTTGGGTGAGGGTCTCGGTCGTGAAGCCCTCGGCGCCCTTGCCGGTGATGGCCACGGTGACGGGGCCGAACTGCGCCTGGTACCAGAAGTAGGTGTGCGGTCCGCCGTCCGTGTCGCTGACGTAGGTGCCGAGTTCGCTGAAGGCGTCCTCGCTCCAGTTGTTCATCTGCTCGCCCTGGTACACCGCGTTGCCCAGGAGGCCCTTGAGGTCCTCGTCCTCGCGCACCTTCTGGTCGGGGCAGCGCAGGACCTCTTCCATCGCCCGGGCGGTCTCCCAGCCCGATTCCCGGCGGTCGTGGTGGACGGTCACGGTGGCGTTGAGCCGGACCCGGCCGTGGCCGTTCCCGGCCGGGATCAGGAAGTAGCGGGTGTTCGTGGCGAGTACGTCCGGCGGCAGGTCGGCGGTCTGCCAGACGCACCGCTCGTCGAGGACGGGCCAGCGGCCGGAGCCGCTCTCGAACGGTGTGGCGCGCACGACGTCCGGGCCGAACGCGTCCTCGGAGATGACGATCCGGGCGAGGAGTTCCCGGGCCGCGGCGGGCGTCTTCGGCTGTTTGGACTCGTCCAGTTCCGGTACGAGGGAGACGGCCGACGGCGCGGTGGCGGACGCCGACGGCGCCGCGGCGGGCGTCGGCTGCGCGGATGACGCGGCCGGGGCGCGGCTGGTCGCCGTGCCCTTGGCCGTCCCGTCGGCCGTGCACCCGGCCGCCCCTGCCATGAAGAAAAAACCTGCCGCCGCGCAGCCGTAGGCGCGCAGCGCGACATGACGTCGTGTCACAGTACCCCCCAACGGCAGGGATGCTACCCCGCCGCGCCGTTGTGCAACTCGACTATGCGCAACCGTTGTTGGAGCGCGGATGTCCGTCCGGGCGGGGCGGTCCGCCGTCCGGGCGGATGCGTGACGGTGAAATACAAACCGGTGGACCGGTATGTATTCACCGAGGAGTGGGCATGCTGCAAGAGCTCGCGTTCTCGGGAAGGAGCGATGTGCTCACTCAGGTTCTCGACCGACTCCGACGGCTCCTCGGACGCTCCGCCTCCACCACCCCCGAAGCCGAGGGCGCCGCCGCCCCGGCGAACGCCCGGGCCCCGGTCTTCACGGCGGACTTCACCTCGACCCGCCAGTGGGTCGCCGGCCGTTCCTGGGCCTATCCGAACGGCGGCCCCACCAACCCCGGCGACAACAAGCTCGACTACCTGGTGCCGGACCCCGCCTACAGCCGCTCCGGCACCTTCCGGGCCCGCCGCCGCCCGGACGGCAAGTGGAACGCGGGCCTGCTGACCACGGAGGGCAGCGAAGAAGGCTTCATGGTGCGGACCGGCGACGTACTGGAGTCCCGCGTACGGCTGCCCTCCGAGCTAGGGGCCTGGCCCGCGATCTGGACCTGGCTGGACGGCGACAACGAGATCGACGTCTTCGAGTACCACCCGGACAACCCCGACCTCCTGGAGCTGTCCAACCACGTCAAGGGCGGATCCCGCTACCACCGGGACGCGGCCGTCGGCCACGGCCGGTGGGTGGACCTCAAGGTCGAGTTCGGATCCCGCTCGGTCGTGTGGTGGGTCAACGGCAAGCAGGTCTTCGCCGACCGGCGCGGGGTGGGGCGGCGCTGGCGCGCGTACCTCATCGTCAACCTCTCGGTGTGCGCGGGCCGCTACCACCCGGCGCCCGAGGCCGGCGTGTCCGAGATGGCCTTCGAGGTGGCCTACCTCCGGGTGATCCGCCCCTAGGCCGTCTCTTTCGGATCTTGCCGGGCCCGCGCTGCCCGGCACCGCACCTCCCTGCGTTGTCGGGGCTCCCGAGTACGCCCAGTACACGAGGAGCTCCTCCGCCTTGCGATCCACGGCACCGGACAACGCGGGCTCGGCCGACAAGATCCGAAAAAGACCGCCTAGGCCGCCCGGCACAGGGGGCGGGTGGGGCGGCCCGGGCGGGCCCGAAGGCAGGGCGCGGTCTCAGCCCCAGTTCTGCAGCCGCCGGAGCAGGTCGGCGTCGCCCTCGATCCGCAGCGAGCCGGCCTGGATGCGCATGTACATGAGCAGGGCCATCTCGCTCGCCGTGCCGTGGATGGCGGCGGTGGGCTTGCTCTCGGCGGCCTCCGCCGCGGTGAGGCGGGTGAAGCGGGAACCGGCGGCGTCCACCGTCTGCCGCCAGGACCCGGCCTCGGCCGCGTGGTAGTCCATGGTCGCCGGCTCCCCCGGCCACGGGACCGTGACGGTGCAGACGGTGGCGAGGAACTCCTCGATGGCGTCGGCCGCCTCGGTCGTCGGCAGCTCCTGCGGGTCACCGGAGGCCAGCTGGGCGTCGTAGGTGTGGATCAGCGACTCCGGGACGCGGCGGCGGGCCACGGCGGCCACCGTGTGCGGCGAGGCCAGCGGCTCCCACCAGGCCCAGCAGCCCCGGTCCGGGCCTGCGTCGCGCAGAGCGGTCAGCAGCTGCTGCGTCGAGTCGGCCAGCCAGGCGGCGAGGGCCTCGCGCTCCCTGGGCGCCGCCAGCCCGTCCTTGCTCGGCCGCTCGTCGCCCGGCGCGGTGTTCCGCACGATGTGGGCCCAGAAGCGGTCCCCCTCACTGAGGTGGTTCGCCAGGTCGTACAGCGTCCAGCCCGGGCAGGACGGCACGTCGGCGTCGAGGTCGGGGGCCTCGGCGACGGCGGCGCGGAACGCGGCGGACCGCTCGTCGATCCGGCGCAGCAGGGTGGGGAAGCGAAGATCATCAGTCACTCGGACCTTGTACCACCCGGATCAGGGCTCTCGCACTCGATTAAGACCGACCGGCGGCGTCGACGCGTGCGGAGGAGGTCACGGTCACGGACCGGGCACTCACCTGCCCTGTCGCTCCTGGGCGGCCATGACCTCGTCGCCGTGCTCGAAGGCCCACGCGCCGAACGCCTCGATCGGGCCGAGCAACGTTCGCCCCAGGGCGGTGAGTTCGTACTCGACCCGGGGCGGCGCTTCGGCATAGGCGTTCCGTGTCACCAGCCCGTTGAACTCCAGCCGCCGCAGGGTCTCGGTCAGGACCTTGGGGCTGATGCCGCCGATGCGCTCGCGCAGGTCGCCGGGGCGTGCGGGACCGTCCCGCAAAACCCAGATCAGCACGGCGTTCCAGGTGTTGGAGAGCAGGTCGAAGGCGAGGCGGGCGCGGCAGTCGGCGAGGCGGGCGTCGGTCGTCACTTACCACATGGTGCCTGACGGGTTTCCTAGTGTCGTCCCGAAAGCGGTTGGAGCGGATACGGACAGGGACGGGACGGATCTATGAAGATCGGTGTGCTGGGAACAGGGAACATGGCGGACGCACTGGCCACGCAGTGGGTGCGAGCCGGGCACGAGGTGTTCGTCGGGGGCCGCGACGAACAGAAGGCCCGGCGGCTCGCGACGCGCATCGGGGGCGGTGCGGGACACGGGAGTCTGCCGGCGGCAGCCGACTTCGGCGAGGTGGTACTGGCCGCGCTGCCGTACAGCGCGGGAGCGGACGTCGTCAGGGAGCTCCGGCCGATGCTGCAGGGGAAGGTCCTGCTCGACTGCGCCAATCCGGTCGGCCCCGGCTTCCGGCTGCGGACGGAGGGCGGCCCCTCGGCGGCGCGCCGACTGGCCGCGGCGGCGCCGGGCGTGCACGTCGTCAAGGCATTCAACCTCTGCCACGAGGACGTGTGGCGGATGACCCCGCCGGTCTTCGACGGTCAGCCGCTGAGCGTTCCGCTGTGCGGGGACGACGAAGCGGCACTCGCGCTGGCCCGCACGCTGGTGCGGGACATGGGTTGCACGCCGGTGGCCGGGGGCGGGCTGGACCGCGCCGGGCTGTTGGAGGCGACCGCCGCGCTGTTCATCGGGCTGTGGGTGGCGGAGCAGGTGGACGTACGGGCGATCGCGCCCCCGCTGGCCTGGGCGACCGGTCCACGGGCCGAGAGCGCGTGAGGCGTCCGGGGCAGCCCTGCGCGCCGGGGCCCATGGCACCGGGCAACGCCGGCTCGGCCGACGAGATCCGAACGAGACGATCCGGCCGGCGGCACCCTGTGTGCGGTGACCACTACGCGGTGACTGCTACGCGGTGACTCCTACGCGCTGACCCCGTCGGCCGCTGCGGTCGCGCAGCTCTCGTGACCCCAGCGGCTGCCGTTCTTGGCGATCATGTCACCGGCCGCGTACGGCTTCCCGCAGGGGCAACTGCCCGGGAACTTCGCCTTGATGGCGCGGCTGCCCCGGCCCGCCGCGGATCCGGCGGCCGATCGCTTCTTCGCCGCGGCGGACTTGGGGCGCGCGGGCGCGGCAGGGGCCGGTACGGGCAGGTCCGCATGGCCCAGGGCCGTGCCCGCGGGCTCCTGCCTGAGCGCCGCGTCACTGGCGGCCTGGTCGGCGATGGCGTTCAGGTGGTCGCCGTCCTCGCGGTGCGCGGGAACGTACCGGAACGTCACGTCGCGGTCGGCCAGCAGCCGGTCGATCTCCTCGACGAGTTCACGGTTGGCGACGGGCCCGCCGGAGGACGTCTTCCACCCGTTGCGCTTCCACCCCGGCAGCCACTGCGTGACCGCCTTCATCGCGTACTGCGAATCCATTCGCACCTCGACGGCCGTACCGGGCGCCAGCGCCTCCAGCAGCCGCTGGAGCGCGGTCAGCTCCCCGACGTTGTTGGTGGCCCGCCCCAGCGGACCGGCCTCCCAGCGCTCGGGGCGTCCCTCGGCGTCGGCGATGACCCATCCCCATCCGGCGGGACCGGGGTTACCCTTCGCCGCTCCGTCACAGGCGGCAATGATGCGATCAGACATCCCCCGATCATGCCTCATGCGCGGGGGTGGTCGGACCCTCGGCCGGTCGGGCACCGGGCCCGTCCTCGGCGAGCAGCCCGCACGTGTCGAAGTTCATGCATCCGCAGGCCAGGCAGTCGGCGACGGCGTCGCGCAGCATCTGCGTCTGCCGGATGAACAGGTCCAGCTCGGGGAGCTTGCGCTCGGCGAGGGCGCGCCACTGCCGGGTGGTCCCGCGGTCGGCACCGGCGTCCAGCAGGGCCCGGATCTCGGCCAGGGTGAAGCCGGCCCGCTGCGCCATCTTGACCAGCGCGATCCGCCGCACGGTGGCGACCGGGTAGACCCGCCGGCCCGCCGCCCGCTCGGCGGACGGCAGCAGGCCGACGCTCTCGTAGTAGCGCAGCGCCGAGGGCCGCATCCCGACCCGCTTCGCGAGTTCCCCGATGCCGAGCTGTCGCACTGATCACTCCCCCTTGACCTCAAGCGTGCTTGAACCACGAGTCTGGCCCGGTGACTTCCGTACGGACAACTCGCCTCCTGCCGCAGGCCTACCGGCCGCTCTTCGCCCACGCCGGGTTCACACGCCTGCTGCCCGCCCTCGCGGCCTCCGACCTCGGTGACGGGATGAGCGTGGTCGCGGTGGCGTGGCTGGCCATCGAGATCGCGCCGCCCGGCCGCTCGGGCCTGCTCCTGGGGGCCGCGCTCGCCGCGTACGCCCTTCCCGGCGCCCTCGGCGCGCTGCTCTTCGGCCGGTGGCTGCGCCGGCTCCCCCCGGCGCGGCTGCTGGCGGCCGACAGCAGGATCCGTGCGGTGCTCCTGGGCTGTGTGCCCCTGGCCTGGGCTGCGGGGGTGCTGCACCCGGTGCTGTACGTGGCCCTGCTGGCGGGTTCGTCCGTCCTGCACGCCTGGGGCAATGCCGGCCGGTATTCGCTGGTCGCGCAGATGCTCCCGGCGGAGCAGCGGCTGGCGGCCAACGCCCTGCTCTCCTCCAGCGTCTCCGCCTCAATCGTCATCGGTCCGGCCCTGGCCGGGTTCCTGGCGATGGTGGTGAGTCCCGCCTGGCTGATCGGTCTCGACGCGCTGTCCTTCGCCGTGCTCGCCGTACAGGTGGGCAGGGTCCGGTCCGCGGACGCCGAGGCGCGGACCCCGGAGGGGGCGCAAGAGCCGCAGGCCGGCGCCGACCGGCCGTCCGCCGGTCTGCAGTTGTTGCGCAGGCAGCCCGAACTCCTCGGCGTCCTCGCGCTGACCTGGTTCTTCAACTTCCTTTACGGACCGGCGGAGGTCGCGCTCCCGCTGCACGTCACCGAAGACCTGCACGCCGGTGCGGGCCTTCTGGGGCTCTACTGGGCACTGTTCGGCGCGGGCGCCGTGCTGGGCGGGCTGACCGCCGGCGCCCTGCGGAAGTTCCCGCTCTGGCCGGTCACCCTCGGGATCGTCGCGGGCTGGGGCCTCACCCTCGTCCCCTTCGGGCTGGGCGCCTCAGCGCCCGTCACCCTGGCCTGCTTCACCCTGGGCGGGCTGATCTACGGACCGTTCACCGCACTGTCCTACACCCTGTTCCAGGAACGCACCCCGGCCGCCTGGCTGACGACGGTCCTCGCGGCCCGCAGTGCGGCCCTCCTGACCGCAGGGCCGGTGGGCACGGCGCTGGGCGGGCCGCTGATCGCGCTGATGGGACCCCGCGGGGTGCTGGCGGCCTCCGGGATCGCGACGGTCGCGCTCGCCGCCGTCGGTGCGGCGGTCCGGATCCGGAGCACGCGCCGGCCGGCGCCCCGGCCGGGACCGGACGACAGATCGGAGCCGGGAAACGGATCAGGGCCGTGCGGCGCTGCCGCACGGCCCTGATCGTCCCTCTTCCGGTTCACCCGGCGGAGGAAACGGTTCTCCGGAGTCCGGGCCTCAGCCCGGACCGGCCGGGGATCAGGCGGGGGTGATGTTCTCCGCCTGCGGGCCCTTCTGGCCCTGCGTGATGTCGAAGGTCACGGCCTGACCCTCCTGGAGCTCACGGTAGCCCGTGGCGTTGATCGCCGAGTAGTGGGCGAAGACGTCCGGGCCGCCACCGTCCTGGGCGATGAAGCCGAAGCCCTTCTCAGAGTTGAACCACTTCACGGTTCCCGTAGCCATGTTCATGCCTTCCCGTTGACGTACGCCCTCCACACGGCGTGGAGGACGGAGGTGATCGCCCTGGTCCTACGGCACAACACAGCAAAACTGCCCACGCCTGGAGGCGCGGGCAAGGCACTCGGAACCACGACAGCTACCGGAGAAGGTACACGCCTGCACGCACTGTCACCAGGGGGAATGATCTCGCCTGCGCGGCGGGAATTCGCCCTTGTACGGACTTGCCGGGCGGCGGCTCCCGAAAATGCCCCGGGTGCGGTCCCCCGGATGCCGTAGGGTGAGGTCCGCCGACGCGGGGTGGAGCAGCTCGGTAGCTCGCTGGGCTCATAACCCAGAGGTCGCAGGTTCAAATCCTGTCCCCGCTACTCCTCGGAAGGGCCCGGATCCTTGTGGATCCGGGCCCTTCCGCCGTTTCGGACCCCTCCCGGTGTGACCGCAGTCACAGAATTTCCTGTCGTCCCGTGTCGACCGGATGCGGTGCGCCGGGCGTATGCCCGGTGAGAGGGATACATGGATTCGGGAGCGATTTTTGACCGTCGAGGAGTTCGAAGCGTTCTACGCACAAGCGGCGGGAAGGCTCACAGGACAGCTGTACGTGATGCTCGGTGATCACCACGAGGCGCAGGACGTGGTGCAGGAGGCCTTCGTCCGGGGATGGGGGCGCCGGAGCCAGCTGGACCGGGACGGCCGGCCGGAGGCGTGGATCCGCACCGTCGCGTGGCGGCTCGCGGTCAGCCGCTGGCGGGTGCGCCGGCGGTCCGCCGACGCCTGGCGGCGCAGTGCTCCCGCACCGCACGTCGAGGGTCCCGGACCCGAGGCGGTGGCCCTCGTCGAGGCGCTGCGGCAGCTTCCGCTGAAGCAGCGCCGCACGATGGCGCTGCACTACCTCTGCGACCTGACGGTCGAGCAGATCGCCGTCGAGACCTCGCTGTCCGCGAGCACCGTCAAGACACACCTCTCGCGCGGCCGGGCCGCGCTCTCACGCCAGCTGCAGGATCCGCGCACCGAGGAGGCTCCCGATGCCTGAGTCCCACGACCCGCTGCGGTCGGCCTTCCACACGGCGGCCTCCGCCGGACAGTCCGCGACGACCCTCCCGCCCGTCTCCCTCATCGAGCAGCACGGCGAACGGGTGCGGCGGCGCCGCATCGCGGGCATCGCCGCCGCCTGCTGTCTGCTGCTCGGCGGATCCGGAGCGGCACTGGCCGCGTTCCTGCCGCAGGACTCCGGCCGCCCGACGCTCCCGGCGACCACTCCCTCTCCCGTGGCGCCGTCCGGTCTGCCGACCTCACTGCCGACCTCCGCGCCCCCCTCCGCGCAGAGCACCACGTCGTCACTGACCCCGCCCAGCGCGACCGCGGGAGTGGGCAACCCCGACCCCACCTCCACGATGACCGCCCGCCCGCCCCAGGGATCGATGCACCCCGGCACCCCCACCTCCACCACGCAGCCGCCCCGATAGCGGGGTGTCCCGCGGATCGGGCCTGATCCGCGGGACACCTCCCGGCCGGCGCGCGCCACCGCCGTCCACACCGGCCCACACCACCGCCCACACCACCGCCCACACCGCCGCCCGCGGACACCGGCCCGGAAACCCGGCCCGGCGGTTCCGCACACCCTCAGACGGCCAGGAGATCCCTTATGTCCGTTTCAGCCCCGCACCGTCCGGTCGAGGTCCCCCACTCCCGGCCCGCGCCTCCGGGCCGTCCCGCGGCCCGGCGTCCCCGCCGCACGCTCCGGGCACCGCGGTGGCTCGGGCCGGCCGACCGGGAGGTGCTGTGGCTCTACCTGCTGACCCGCGTCGGCGTCTGGGCCACCGCGGGCGCCGTCGGCTGGCTGTTCCCCGCGGACGGCGACAGCCGCCGTCCCCCGTCGCTCCTCGCGCCCTGGGAGCGCTGGGACTGGGCGTTCTACTTCCGCATAGCCAGGGACGGCTACTTCCCCGACGCGACGGGACCCTGGACGGTCGGCTGGGACAACAGGGAGGCCTTCCTGCCCGGCTTCCCCCTGGCCCTGCGCGCCGTGCACACGGTCGTCCCCTCCTGGGCCGCGTCCGGCGCGCTGATCTCCTTCGTCGCGGGAGCCGTCGCCGTCCTGGCGCTGGCCCGGATCGCCCGCGAGCGGCTGGGCGAAGCGGACGCCGGGCGGCGTGCGGTGACGTACCTGCTGGTCTCGCCCTGCGCCGTGTTCCTCGCCGCCGGCTACACCGAATCCCTCTTCCTCGCGCTGGCCCTGCCCGCCTGGCTGGCGGCGCAGCGCCGGAACTGGGCGACCGCCTCGGTCCTGGCCTGCCTGGCCTGCTCGGTACGGGTCACCGGGCTCTTCCTCGCGGCGGCGCTGGCCCTGCACTTCCTCATGACCGCGCGGAACCGCGCAGCCTGGCGCTCGGCCCCCTGGCTGCTCCTGCCGGCCCTCCCCCCGCTGCTCTTCAGCTGGTACCTGCACGCGTGGACCGGGGACTGGATGGCCTGGAAGCACTCTCAGGAGCGGGGCTGGTACCGGGAGTTCCACCTGCCGTGGGAGGCCTGGTCCCACACGTGGACGGCCGCTTTCGGACACACCCAGCCCACGGGGTACGCGTTCATGTGGCAGGCGGAGCTGCTGGCCATGGTGGCCGGCGTCGTCCTCCTGGCCGTCCTGGTACGGGGCCGCCGCTGGCCGGAGGCCCTCTACATCGCCCTCACCCTGTGGGCCCTGGGCACCTCCTACTGGTACACCTCCGTGCCCCGCTCCACGCTGCTGTGGTGGCCGCTGTGGATCGCCCTCGCCGGCTGGAGCCTGCGCCGCCGGTGGGTGCACAGCGCCTACCTGTACGTCGCCGGCCCCTTGTGCACCACCGTGGCCATCACCTTCCTCACCGGGCGCTGGGCCGGATAGGGCGTGGTGCGGGCTAGGGCGCGGTCCGGACGGGGCGTGGTCCGGCGGGCCGAACGGGCCCCCGGGCGGCCACCGGGCGCGCATACTCGGAGGATGGCCGACACCACCACCGTCGAGGTCGACACCGACGTGCGCGACCGGCTCGCCGTGCTCGCCGCCGACCGCGGACTGAGCCTGCGCGCGTACCTCGCCGAGCTGACCGCCGCCCAGGAGAACCGGGCGGCGCTCGCGCGCGCCGCCCTGGCCTTCGAGGAGGCGCTGGAGCGCCCCGGCTTCCGCGAAGGCTTCGCGCGCGACTTCGGCGGCCTCACGGCCCGCGACTGAAGCGCGCGGCCGCGCGGCGCGGGCCGGCCCGACAGCCCGCGGCCGGCGCGGGCCCGACGCCGGACCGACACCCTGCTGGCCGCCCCGACGGGCCGGTCCGCCGGAACGTCCCTACGCTCGGGGAAGGACCGCTTCGAGCGCTGGAGGACGCTGTCATGACCGATGCGAGCGAGGCGCGGCAGGCCGACCGCACCCTGAAGGCCAAGCACCGTGCGATGTGGGCGCTGGGCGACTACCCGTCCGTCGCCTCCCACGTCGTCTCCCCGCTGGGGCCCCTGCTGGTGAAGGAGTGCGGGATCCGGGCCGGCGACCGGGTCCTCGACATCGCCGCGGGCTCCGGCAACGCCGCCGTCCCCGCCGCGCTGGCCGGGGCGGACGTCGTGGCCTCCGACCTGACCCCCGAGCTGCTGGAGGTCGGGCGGCACCTGGCCGCCGTACAGGGCGCGCAGCTGGAGTGGCGGGAGGCGGACGCCGAGGACCTGCCCTTCGCGGACGGCGAGTTCGACGTCGTCATGTCGTGCATCGGCATCATGTTCGCCCCGCACCACCGCACCGCCGCCGACGAGATGCTCCGCGTGTGCCGGGCCGGCGGCACGGTCGGGCTGATCAGCTGGACCCCCGAGGGGTTCGTCGGCCGGCTGTTCGCCACGATGAAGCCGTACGCCCCGCCGCCCCCGCCCGGTGTGCAGCCGCCGCCGCTGTGGGGCAGCGAGGAGTACGTCCACGAGCTGCTCGGCGACGCGGTCACCGATGTCGTCGCCCGCCGCGCCAAGGTCCGCGTGACCCTCTTCAAGAACCCGTCGGACTTCCGGGAGTTCTTCAAGGCCTGCTACGGGCCGACCATCGCCGTGTACCGCGCGGTCGGCGACGACCCCGAGAAGGTCGCGGCCCTGGACGCGGCGCTCGACGCCCTCGCCGCCGAGCACACCACGGACGGCGTCATGGAGTGGGAGTACCTGCTCCTGACCGCCCACCGCCGCAGCTGACGCCCAACACCCAACACCCGACACCCGACACCCGAAGAGTGACGCCTCGGCCGACCGGCCGAGGCGTCAGTCGATGACCGGGTGCACTTCCGGGTGCGCGTCCCACCACTCCCGGTGGAAGGGGTTGTTGTCGACGTTGGCCAGGTAGGCGCGGGCCGCCGCCCGGTAGAGCTGCTGGGCCTGGCCGGCCGAGAGGGCCGAGCGGTTCCAGGCGAGCCGGATGCGTCCGGTGATGGGGCTGCCGACGAGCGGGCGCAGCACCGTGCCCTCGGCCGTCGGCGCCGTCGGCTGGCTGAGCGAGACCGCCCGCCCGGCCGCGATCAGGTCGTAGTGCATCTTGCGGTCGGTGATCCGGTAGCGCAGTGACGGGCTGAACCCGGCCTCCGCGCAGGCCGCGACGAGGGCCTCGGGACCGCCGTCGTCGTCCTCCACCGGGGTCATCCACGGTTCCCCGGCGAGGTCGGCCAGGTCGACGCGGTCCAGGCCGGCCAGCCGGTGCCTCGCGGACAGCCTGATGCCGAAGGGCTCCTTGGGGATCAGGGTCCTGGCCAAGGTGCCTTCCGGCAGCGGCACTTCGTGGTCGTTGACCTCGCCGTAGACGATGGCGTCGTAGCGTCCGGCGCCGAGCATCCGGGCCAGCGCGGTCACCGAGTCCTCCAGGTCCACGGCGATCTCCCGGCCGGACATCGACAGGTCGGTCTGAGCCAGGAGGCCGTCGAGCAGCACGAGCAGGATGCAGCCGAGGCGCAGCGGGCCGCCGGTGGAGAAGGCGCGCGCCTCGGCCCCCAGGGCGTCCATCTCGCTCAGTACGCGGCGCGCCCTGGCCAGGACGAACTGGCCCAGCGCCGTGGGCTCCACCCCGCCCCTACCCCGGACGAACAGCTCGCCCCCGGTGACCCGTTCGATGCGCCTGAGCTGGGCGGACAGTGCGGGCTGCGAGACTCCGAGCCGCCGTGCCGCGCCCCCCAGGCTGCCCGCCTCCGCTATCCGGAGGACGGCTTGCAGATGCCTCAACTCCAGCTGCATCCGGGCAGCGTACGCAGGGCGGCGCGACCGCACCATAACGCGGGTCTTATGCCTTCCGGGATGTCCCATTCTCGTCATGTCCACGCTCATACTCGGCCGCGAACGAACACCCACTCATCCCCGAACCCCCCACGATCGGAGTGGACGTTGCAGCCCACCAGATGGACGGCGGCCGTGGCAGCGATGGCGCTGACCGCGAGCCTCGCCGGCGCCCTGGCCGGGACGGCATCGGCAGCGCCGCAGGCGCAGCCCGCACCGTCCCAGAAGGACACCCCCGCCGCACGCGCGGTCGCGGCCGCCGACCGGGCGGTCGACAGCGGTCTCGACTCCCTGGTCAACTCCGCGCAGGAGCAGTACGAGCGACGGCTCGTCACCCCCTGGGTGAAGGACCTCTATTCGGTGTCGTACGAGCGCAGCTACCGCGGCCTGCCGGTCGTCGGCGGCGACGCGGTCGTCCTCGCCGACGGCGCCGGCAAGGTCCGCGCCCTCCAGTCCGCCTCTTCCGTACGCATCGACATCGCCACCCGTGCCTCGGTGTCCGCGAAGGACGCCGAGGCCACGTCGCGGACGAAGCTCGCCGCGGTCGACAAGGTCGAGAGAAGCCGGCTCGTCGTCCGGCTCAAGGACGACAAGCCCGTGCTGGCCTGGGAGACGGTCCTGAGCGGCCGTACCCGGACCGCGCCCAGCAAGCTCCACGTCTTCGTCGACGCGCGCACCGGCGCCTTCGTCGACAGCTACGACGACGTGGTCGCGGGCACCGGCAACAGCAAGTGGAACGGGCCCGGCCCGATCGCCATCGACACCACCAACTCGGGTTCCACGTACACGCTGCGCGACCCGAACCGCACCGGCCTGAGCTGCGCGGACTACAGCACCGGCACGGTCTTCACGAAGTCCTCCGACTCCTGGGGCACCGGCAACCCCACGAGCAAGGAGACCGGCTGCGTCGACCTGATGTTCGCCGCGCAGAAGCAGTGGGACATGCTCTCCCAGTGGCTGGGCCGCAACGGCGTCAGCGGCAACGGCCGCAGCTTCCCCGCCAAGGTCGGCCTGAACGACCTGAACGCCTACTGGGACGGCAGCTCGGTCACCATCGGCCGCAACAGCGCCAACGAGTGGATCGCCGGCGTCGACGTGGTGGCCCACGAGTACGGGCACGCCATCGACTCCAACACCCCCGGCGGCACCAGCGGCCAGGAGGCCGGACTCGGCGAGGCCACCGGCGACATCTTCGGCGCGCTGACCGAGGCGTACATCAACCAGCCGGCCCCGTACGACACCCCGGACTACACGGTCGGCGAGGTCATCAACCTCCAGGGCCGCGGCCCGATCCGCAACATGTACAACCCGCCGGCCGTCAACAACGACCCGGCCTGCTACAGCTCCGCGATACCCGGTACGGAGGTGCACGCGGCGGCCGGTCCCCTGAACCACTGGTTCTACCTGCTGGCCGAGGGCACCAGCCCGGGCGGCGGCAAGCCCAGCAGCAGCACCTGCAACGGGACCACCCTGACCGGTGTGGGCGTGCAGAACGCCGGCAAGATCTTCTACGGCGGCATGCTGCTGAAGACCAGCAGCATGTCCTACAAGAAGTACCGCACGGCCACGCTGAACTCGGCGAAGTCGCTGGACGCCACCTGCGACCTCTTCAACCGGACCAAGGGCGCCTGGGACGCCATCAGCGTGCCGGCCCAGACCGCCGACCCGACCTGCACCCCGAGCGGCCAGAACAACGACTTCTCGATGACGCTGAGCCCCTCGTCGGGCACCGTCCAGCAGGGCGGTACGGTCACCACCACGGTCGGCACCACCGTCACCACCGGCACCGCCCAGTCGGTGACGCTGACCGCCTCCGGCCTGCCGGCCGGGGTGAGCGCCTCCTTCAACCCGGCGACCGTGCAGTCCGGCCAGTCCTCGGTGCTGACCCTGACCGCCACCTCCAACGCCGCGCCCGGCACGTCCACGGTCGTCGTCAAGGGCCAGGGCACGGCCCTGTCGCACACGGTCGACTACACGCTGAACGTGGGCGGGACCCAGCCCGGCAACGACCCGCCGGACATCGACGTCGCCAAGGTGCAGGCGCACCTGACGCAGTTCAACACCATCGCCACGCAGAACGGCGGCCACCGCCGTGCGGGCAGCGCCGGCTACACCCAGTCGCTGGCCTACGTGAAGGGCAAGCTCCAGGCGGCCGGTTACACGGTCACCGAGCAGAACTGCACCACCTGCACCTACCCCTCCAACAACCTGATCGCGGACTGGCCCGGCGGCCCCGCCGACCAGACCGTCATGTTCGGCGCCCACCTGGACGGCGTCTCGGCCGGGCCCGGCATCAACGACAACGGCTCGGGCTCCGCGACCCTCCTGGAGAACGCCCTCGTCCTCGCCGAGAAGAACCCGACGATGACCAAGCACGTGCGCTTCGCCTGGTGGACCGACGAGGAGCAGGGCCTCAACGGCTCCGAGTTCTACGTCAACCAGCTCAGCAGCGCCCAGCGCGCGGCCATCAAGGGCTACTACAACTTCGACATGGTCGGCTCCACCAACGGCGGCTACTTCATCAACAACCTGAACTCCGCCACCGCGGCCCCGCTCAAGGCGTACTGGACCTCGCTGAACCTGGCGCCCGAGGAGAACACCGAGGGCCAGGGCCGCAGCGACGACTACTCCTTCCAGCAGGGCGGCATCCCCACCTCCGGCTACGCGGCCGGGGCCAGCGCCCGCAAGACCTCGGCGCAGGCCTCGAAGTGGGGCGGCACGGCGAACGCCGCCTACGACCCCTGCTACCACAGCTCCTGCGACACCACGAACAACATCAACGCCACGGTGCTCAACCGCAGCGCGGACGGCGTCGCCTACGCCGTCTGGAAGCAGGCCGTGGGCGGCGAGACCCCCGCTCAGGACTTCTCCATCGGCGTCAGCCCCTCCGCGGGCAGCGCGGCTCCCGGCGGTTCCGCCTCGGCGACGGTGAACACCGCCACCGTGAGCGGCGCGGCCCAGACCGTCGCGCTCTCCGTCTCCGGCGCGCCGTCCGGCGTGACCGCCACCCTCAGCCCGGCCTCCGTGCAGTCCGGCAGCTCCTCGACGCTGTCCGTCCAGGTCGGTGCGGGCACGGCGCCGGGCACCTACACCCTGACGGTCACCGGCTCGGGCACCGTCAGCCACACCACCACCTACACGCTGACGGTCACGGGCGGCGGCAGCTGCACGCCGCGCCAGCTCGTGGTCAACGGCGGCTTCGAGAACGGCTCCAGCCCGTGGACCGCGACCGCGGGCGTGATCACCAACCAGTCCGGCCAGGTCCCCCACGGCGGCAGCTACAAGGCCTGGCACAACGGGTACGGCTCCACCCACACGGACAGCGCCTCCCAGTCGCTGGCCATCCCCTCGGGCTGTGCCTCGTACCGGCTCTCGTTCTTCCTCCACATCGACACGGACGAGAACGAGAGCGTCGTCTACGACCGGTTCGCGGTCTCCGTGGCCGGCCAGACGCTGGCGTCCTTCTCCAACCTGGACGCGAACTCCGGTTACGCCGAGAAGACCTACGACCTGTCGGCGTACGCCGGCCGGACCGTCACCCTGAAGTTCAACGGCGTGGAGGACCAGTCCCTCCAGACCTCCTTCGTCGTGGACGACGTCACCCTCCAGGTGAGCTGAGCCCGTGAGCTGATCCACCCGGACGACCGAAGCACGGCCCGGCCCGGCACGACGGGGCCGGGCCGTGCGTCACGCCCGGCGTGACGCCGCGTGTCACGCCGGGCGGTCGCCGGCGAACTCGGCCTCCAGTACCTGGGTGAAGATGCCGATCGGGTCGTCCCAGTCGCCGTTGACGCTCTGGGCGACGAGGTGCTCGCCGTCGCGCGTGCCGTACGTGTAGCAGAAGGAGCCGTTGATGGCGCCGCCCATGCCCCAGACCGTCGCGCCCGAGGACACCGTCATCGACGACATGCCCAGGCCGTAGGAGGCGCCGGGGATCCACTTGCCCTCGGGGGCCGGACGGGCCGCGAACATCTCCTCCTGCTGGGCGGGCGGCAGCAGCCGGCCGCCGAGCAGCTCCGCGAAGAAGCGGTTCAGGTCCCCGGCGGTGGAGACCATGCCGCCGGCCGACCAGGCGAAGCTGGTGTTCAGCTCCGTCACGTCGTGGATCTCGGCGTCGGGCGTGTTGAGGAAGTTCTTGCTGTAGAGACGGGCGTGCGGACCGCGCAGACCGTGCTCGCCCGCGTCCGGGAGGTACGTTCCGGTCAGCCCGAGCGGCCGGGCGATGCGTCGCTCCAGCTGGTCGGCGAGGGTCCGGCCGCTCGCCTTCTCGATGATCAGGCCCGCCAGGACGTAGCCGGTGTTGCTGTACGTCCAGCCCTCGCCCGGGGCGAAGTCGGGCGCGTGGCTGGTCGCGATCTCCACGAGCTGCTCGGGGCTGAAGCGGTCGTAGCGGTGTTCCAGGAAGGCCGGGCCGTAGTGCCGGGAGAGCAGCGACTCGTCGACGGCGTAGTTGAAGAGCCCGCTGGTCATGCCGAGCAGGTGCCGGACGGTGATCGCGCCGGCGTCGTATCCGTTGCCCCTGACCAGGCCCGGGAGCCACCGCTCCACGGTGTCGTCCAGGGAGAGTTCGCGCTCGGCGGCGAGCTGGAGCGCGAGCGTGGCCGTGAAGGTCTTGGTGGTGCTCCCGATGCGGTACTGCTCCTCGGGCCGCCGCTCGCGGCCGGTCGCCGTGTCGGCCACCCCCGCCGCTGCGAACCACCGGCCCCGGCGGTCCTGGACCTCGGCGACCATGCCGGGGAGGCCGGCCGTGCTCACCGCCCGGTCCAGTACCTCCTGCACGGCGGCATGCGAACTCCTCTGCTGGGGAACGGGCTTGGTCATCCGTCGGCTCCTCCGTGCGCGCCTCTCACGTGTTTCCCGATGGGAGTGACGCTACGGCGCGGCACCCCGGCCGCGCTGGCCCGCTCCCGGCCAACATCAACACGACCGAAACGCCCCGGTTCACCCGTCCGTGGGCCCCTACGTGCGGCGGGCGCCCCGCCCCTTGTCCTCGGGGGCGATCATGGCGATCAGCCCGTAGTCCAACTCGGCGCCGTCGACGAGCAGGGCCTCGATGGTGCGCGTGGCGGGGTCGATGTCGGCCTCCACGCCCTCCCCCCGGTAGCGGGGGTATCCGGAGGCCCCCTGCTCGCCGGTCGCCTCGACCACGGCCGACCTCAGGGCACGGTCCGCCGGGGAGGCGCCACGGAGGTTTTCGATGTGCTCGGGCACCACCAGGATCTCGAAGCTCTGCGGCTCAGTGGTCATGGAACCGAAGCTACCGGATGGGGCGCCGCTCAGCCGGTTTCACACGTCGCGCCGCCGCACCACGATCACGGCGAGGGCGACGGCGGGCGGTCTGCGCGGTGAGGGCGCGGGACGCGGTGCACGCGCGACAGAGCCTCCGGCCCGGACGGGCGGGAGGCTCTGTGGTGTGACGTTCGGTGCCCACGCCGCCGGCCGCCGGGCCGGCGCGCGCCGTTCGAACCGCCGGACCGGCGTATCGACGGATCCGGAGGGAACAAGCCGGGGCCCCGTGGGCACTCGCGCAGGCGTCGGAGGCCCCGGCTCGTACAAGGGGACTGCGTCAGCTGCCGGCCGAGACGTTGCCGGAGAGGACCGGGATGTTGTCCAGGATGTGGGAGAGGGACTCGTCGCCCTTGGCCTGGGTGGAGTTCTCGGCGCACTGCTGGTTCTGCGGGTTGGACAGGACGTTGATGTCCTGGACGCCGACGTTGGCGATGAGCGCCAGCACGGACTGGGCGTTGACCTTCACCGGCAGACCGATGCAGGGCTTGTTCAGGGTGCCCTGGACCAGGCCGAGCTGCGGGCTCTGGTCGCCTTCCGTCTTCTGGTTGCCGTAGATCTGCTGGGCACCGTTGCCGTTGACGGTGTTGACGCCGTTGTCGTTGCCGATGGCCATGGCCGGGGCGGCGACTGCGGCACCCGCGCCGACGAGGGAGG
Source organism: Streptomyces erythrochromogenes (assembly GCF_040684695.1). Lineage (GTDB taxonomy): Bacteria > Actinomycetota > Actinomycetes > Streptomycetales > Streptomycetaceae > Streptomyces > Streptomyces erythrochromogenes_C. The sequence goes on along the minus strand of NZ_JBFBGM010000001.1, from coordinate 905,448 downwards.
CGGTGGCGGCGGCGGTGGCCATAATCTTCTTGAGCATCAGGGGTCCTTATGTCACACGCGTGCATGGGGGTGAGCGCCTTGATCAACGGGCGGGGCGGCGGTCGGTTCCGGCGCTTCACCCGATTGGCGGCACCCCGTGTCAACCTCCGCGGACGGCCACGTTCAGCTCGACCACGTAGTGCTCCTCCACCCACCCGTCGGGGAAACGGTCCATCAGGAGGGCCCGTTCGTCGGCGAGGAAGGCGTCGGTACCGGGCTCGCCGACGAGGAAGAGGGAATGAGTGGACAGTTTGGCCAGGTGCGTGTCGACCGGGACCCGGCGCGACCACGGCAGGTGACGGCCGGTGAACCGTAGCCCGTCCTGCGGACGGGCACGTTCGTTGATGTACCAGCCCGGCCCGAACCGGGCCTCGATGCGGGCCTGCTGTTCCGCGATCCATCCGACCGTGACGTCCGGGTCGTTGTGCCAGATCGCCAGCGCCCCGCCCGGCCGCAGCACCCGCAGCGCCTCGGGCACGGCGCGGTCCGGATCGGTCCAGTGCCAGGACTGCGCGTACGTCAGCAGGTCCAGGCATCCGCAGGACAGGGGCAGCCTGTTGCCGTCCGCGCGCACCAGCGGGGTGCCGGGGTTGCGCCGCCGGAACTCGGCGGCCATGCCCTCGCCCGGCTCCACCCCGACCACGCGGGCGCCGCGCGCCGCCAGCAGGGACGTGGCGATTCCCGTACCCGCTCCCACGTCGGCGACGCGGGAGCCGGCCAGGGGGAAGCCGGCCAGTTCCGCCAGCGCGTCGAAGAGTTCCGGCGGGTACGAGGGGCGGCTCGCGGCGTAGCGCGCCGCCGCTGAACTGAATGAACGAGCACGGGATTCGGTCGTCATGACGCCCATGATGCCGCCGGCCCGGCCTTCCGTGGAGGGGGCCGCCGGTGTGGCGGCGGCCGGTGCGCCCGCGGCCCGTGTGGCGGCGCCGCGTGGGGCGGGAGTGACCGTACGATCGCCCCCGGTACGGCGGCGGGAGGCGGATCGCACATGGTGGCCGCGCGGTATGTCACGGAGCTGGTCGCGGCGTTCGAGCGGCACGCCGGGCGGCCCGCGCTGGGGGCCGGCCCGGTCGTGCTGGAGTTCCAGGAGGTGCTCGACGCGGCCTGGCGGCTGGCCGGAGTGCTGGCCGATGCGGGGATCGGGCGCGGCGCGGGGCTGGCCTGTGTCGCGGGCGCCAACCGGCCGGAGGTGCTGCTGGTGCGGATCGCCGCGCATCTGCTGGGTGCGCGGCTGACGCAGGTCGTCGTCGGACCGGCGCTGTACGGGCTGGACTTCGTCCTGCGGGACTGCCGGCCGGACCTGGTGGTGCACGACGTACCGGTGCCCGCCACGGGGGCCCGCCGGCTGGGCCTGGACGAGGCGGTGCTGCGGGCGGCCGGCCGGCGCGCGGCCGGGCCGGTTTCCGTGCGGGCGCGGGACGGTGACGTGGCGCGTGTGACGTACACCGGCGGGACCACGGGGCGGCCCAAGGGGGTCGCCTCCACCTTCGGGGCGATGGCCGCGCGGAACTCCGTACGGCCCGCGGACTGGGCGAAGACGGATCACCTGTCGGTCACCTCGCTCGCGCAGCGGGCCGGCGGTCGGTGCCTGGAGCAGTTCCGGGCGGGCGGGCGGGTGGAGATCCTCGAACGGTTCGGGACGAGGGAGTTCGCGGCGGCCTGCCTGCGGCTGGGGCCGGTGTCGACGTATCTGACGACATCGATGGTGTACCGGCTGCTGGACGATCCGGTGACCGCCCGCGGGGTCCCGGGGCTGGAGGTGGTCTCCTACGGGGACTCCCCGGTCCATCCGGAGCGGCTGCGGGAGGCGGTGACCCGCTGGGGCGGGCAGTGGCGGCAGGGCTACGGCACCAACGAGGCCGGGGTGATCTGCCGGCTGACGCCGGCCGACCACGATGCGGCGGTGGCCGGGCGGCCGGAGCTGCTGGCGTCGGTGGGCCGGCCCGTCGACGGGGTGGAGGCCGAGGTCCGCGACGGGCAGGGGGCGGTGGTGGCGGCCGGGCGCACGGGTGAGGTGTGGACGCGGTCGGCGGCGGTGATGTCCGGCTACTGGGGCAGCCCCGGGGCGACGGCCGAGGTGCTGCGGGACGGCTGGCTGCGGACCGGGGACCTCGGGCACTTCGACGGGGACGGCTACCTGTACCTCGACGACCGGGCCGTGGACGTGGTGATGGTCGACGGGGACAACGTGTACTGCGTGCCGGTGGAGGCGGCGCTCGCCCGGCATCCCGCCGTGGCGCGGGCCGCGGTGGTGGGCCGGCACAGCGATCTCACCGGGGAGGAGGTGTGCGCCTTCCTGGTGCCGGCGGCGGGGTGCGCGCCGGGCCCCGGGGCGGCCGGTGAGGCCTGCGACCTGGTGGAGCGGGCGCTGGCCCGGGCGCACCGGCCCACCACCGTGTTCTGGGTGCGGGAGCTCCCGCTGACCGCGCGCGGCAAGCCGGACAAACGACGGCTGCGCGAACGCGCGGCAGCGGCCCCGGAGCCGGACGGCGGTCGGGCGTAGCGGTGGAGCGCCGGTCCGCCCGCCCGGCACCATGGGCAGACCCTGGGTGGCTCCCGGTCGGAGGCCATGTCCGGTTCCGGGGAGGGTGGTTGACTGGGGGCATGGATCTCGCGCGAAAGGGGCCCGGCCCCGACTCCGTGGCGTGGTGTGCGCCCCCGTTCGACGCCGAGCTGGCCGTGGCGCTGGCGGCCTCGGGGGGCGGGGCGGCCGGGGAGCCGTTCACGCCGGAGAACCTCGCGGCCCGGCAGGCGCGGGACGTCGCCGTGCGGCCGCGGCCGACCGTGCGGGAGCTCCGGGACGGCGGCCGCTTCGAGGTCGACGAGCTGTGCGTGCCGGGGCCGCCCGGCGGGCCCGACGTGACGCTGGTCAGCGCGCGGCCCGCGGGCCTCGACGGGCCGCTGCCCCTGCTGTACTACATGCACGGCGGCGGCATGGTCCTGGGCAACGCCTCGGTGGTGCTCCCGCAGTTGCTCCGCGAGTGGGCCCTGCCCCTGGAGATGGCCGTCGTCTCCGTCGAGTACCGGCTGGCACCCCGGGTACGCCACCCCGGACCGGTGGAGGACTGCTACGCCGGTCTCGTCTGGGCGGCAGCCCACGCGGCGGACCTGCGCGTCGACCCGGAGCGCATCGTCATCGGCGGGAAGAGCGCCGGCGGCGGCCTCGCCGCGGCGCTCGGCCTGCTCACCCGGGACCGGGGCGGGCCGAGGCCCCTCGGCCAGCTCCTCCTGTGCCCGATGCTCGACGACCGCGACGCGACCTTCTCCGGCCGCCAGATGGCCGGCGTCGACGTCTGGGACCGCACCTCCAACGCGACGGCCTGGCAGGCGCTGCTCGGCGACCTGTACGGCACCCCGGACGTGCCGGCGTACGCGGCCCCCGCGCGGGCCACCGACCTGTCCGGGCTGCCCCCTGCCTACATCGACGTCGGGTCCGCCGAGACGTTCCGCGACGAGGACGTGGCCTACGCGAACGCGATATGGCAGGCGGGCGGCGAGGCCGAACTGCACGTGTGGCCCGGGGCCTTCCACGGCTTCGACACCCTCGCGCCGGGTGCGGCGCTCAGCCGGGAGGCGCGCGACGCCCGCACGCGCTGGCTCCGGCGCGTCCTCAGCCGCTCCGCGGCCGCCTGAACGGCTCGGCGAGCCGGGCGAGGTACACGGCGGGGCGGCCTGGCGGCGCGGCCGTACCCAGGTCGCCCCCGCGTGCCATGCCCGTCAGCCCCACCCGTTGGCGCCGGCCTCCCTGCGCCGGAGCCACTCGGCGAATCCGGCCGGTTCGCCGTCGGGTGCGGGGCTGGCGCCGACGTCCGTGACCAGCCAGACCCGGCCGCGCTGCGGTCCCGTGGTGACGAGGAGCCAGAAGGCCTGGTCGTCCTGCGCGCAGAGCACGATCGAGCCGTGGGAGAACACCGCGTCGATCCGGGCGTCCTCGTCGTCGGCGGGCTCGTCTTCCTCCCAGATCCATTCGTCCTCGAGCGGGAACATCGCGCCCGGCCGCCTCGGCCCCTCGTCGGCCCAGCACGCGGGCAGCTGTCCGAGGGCCTGCAGCCCGGCGTCGCTCGGACCCGCGGTGGAGCCGTTGCCGACTTCGGCGACGAACGACCGGTACGGCTCCGGCAGCGCCACCCCGTTCTCCGCCTCCCACGCCTCGACGGCCGCGTACCCGAGGGGCGGCTCGCGCCGGTCGGCGGGGACCGCGGCACGCAGTGCCTCCAGGACGGCTTCGTCGGGGCGCGGGTCAGGTGTTCTCGTCACGCCCGCCATGATCGCAGGATCCGGGCAGGACGTAACCTGGGGCCTCGCTTTCGAGGGAGGGGCCGACATGCTGCCCGAGGTTGTCGGACGTGACGAGTTCGCCGCGCTGGTCGTCAGGACCGACTACGACGACGAACCGGCGTGGCGTGCGGTGGTGGCGGACCTGCGCGAGCGGGGTGTGGACGCGGAGTTCGAGGCCTCCGTCCACGTCGTGGACGACCCGGTCTGGTCCGGTGCCGCGTCCGACGCGGTCATCGCCGCGGTCGGCCGGGACGAGGACCTGAGCGTGGTGTTCCTCGCCGACGGTGTCACGATGCGGTCCCCGCACCGTGCGCTGCTCGCCCTCGACCTCGGGGCCGAGGACGAAGACCTCGACCCCGAGTACTACCGGGAGCTCGTCGACTCCCCGGCGCCCCGCGAGTTCCGCACCGCACCGGCCGCCGTGCACGACGTCCACGCGAACCTTTCGATCGCGAACCTGGACTTCGAGGAGTTCGCGTACGGGGCGCTCGCCGATCCGGACGGCGTATTCCGGTCGTTCTGAGCCACGGCGGGTCGACGGACGCCGCGCGGTTCGCCCGGCTGCGACCTGGGGAAACGGGTGTGACGCGGATCGTGCGGATGCCGTAGGTTCCTGCCTGGCCCGCACTCTTCGGCGCGCCCTTTCCTGTCCTGTACCCGTGGGGGGTTGCTTCAGCATGTCCACGTTTCCGGCCGGTTCCCCGGTCCCGTCCCCGGATGCCGGGCCCGTCGCCACGGGCGTACGGCTGCGCCCGGCCGTGGTTCTGGCCGTCGCGCTGACCGTGGTGTGCGTGCTGTTCGCCGGGTGCAGCGCGTACGCCGTCCACGCGGACTGGAGCATGTGGGCGCTCATGGGCCGGCTCGTTGCGGACCCCGGTGCGGTCGGCGACGCCGAACCGGGCAGCGGCGAGAGCCTGTTCCTCATGGCCTCCTCGGTCCAGTCCAAGGCCTTGATCGTCACGTGCGCCGTGTTCTTCGTCTGGTCCCACCTGGTGCGCGCGAACGCCCGGGTGTTCGCGCGGGGCGCGGACGCGCCCGCATCCGGTGTGGCGGTCGGTGCCCGGTTCGTGCCGCTCGCCAACCTCAGGCTGCCGAACCGGATCGCGGCGGCGACCTGGGTGTCGAGCAGGCCCCTCGGGGCGGACGAAGGCTTCCGGCGGTTCCCGCTGACCCTGGTCAACGTCTGGTGGGTCGTCTTCGTGGCGGCCCGGGTCCTGGCGTGGTGCGGGGGCATGGGCTACAGCCTCGCCCAGGGCCCCGGCGCCGTTCGCCACGCGGTCGCAGCCATGCTGTTGGGAGACGTCCTCGACATCGTGGCGGCCGTCCTCCTGCCGCTCTTCGTCATCAGGCTGACGGCCATGCAGCGCGCCAGGCACGCCCAGTCTCCCGCCGTCCCGGCGGTGCGGCAGTAGCCGTCCGGTCAGGCGGCCGGAACAACCGAGGCGCGCACGGCCGCGGCCCACTCCTGGAGGAGGGCGGCGTGGCGGACGCGCTCCGCGTCGCAGAGGCGGCCTTCGGCGCGCGCGAAGAGACAGCGGATGTCGGCGTTGATCTCGGCGAGGGTGCGTTCGCGGACCTGGTGGTCGTCAGGGGTCGGGCTCACGTGATCAAGAGTAGGGCCGGGGTCCGACAGCCGTGCACCATGTCCGGCATGCGGACGGCGGGGTCCGCCGCGCGGGCTCATTCGGCGATCCGGGCCGCCCGGGACCGGAGGTAGCGGCGCTCCGGGGCGCTGAGGGTGAGGCCGGCGGCCTTGGCGTACGCGGCGCGGGCCGCCGCCCGGTCACCGGCGCTCTCCAGCAGGTGGGCCCGTACGGCTTCGAGGCGGTGGTACCCGGCGAGGTGGTCGTCGTCGTCCAACTCGGCGAGCAGGTCCAGGGCCGGACGCGGTCCGTGCACCATGGCCACGGCGACCGCGTGGCCCAGGCGTTCCACGGGTCCGGGGACGAGCCGGACGAGCACCTCGTAGAGGGCGAGGATCTCCGCCCAGTCGGTGTCCTCCCCGCTCGCCGCCTCGTCGTGGACGGCGGCGATCGCGGCCCGCAGCTGGTACGGGCCGAGCGGCGTGCGGGTCAGGGCATCGCTGACCAGCGCGACGCCTTCGGCGATCGCGTCCCGGTCCCAGCGGGTACGGTCCTGCTCCGCGAGGGGGATCAGGCTGCCGTCCGGACCGGTACGCGCGCCGCGCCGGGCATCGGTGAGCAGCATCAGCGCCAGCAGGCCGGCCACCTCGCCGTCGTCCGGCAGCAGCGTGTGGACCGCGCGGGTGAGGCGGATCGCCTCGGTGGCGAGGTCGGCACGGTGCAGTTCACGGCCGGAGGTTGCCGTGTAGCCCTCGTTGAAGATGAGGTAGAGCACGTGGAGCACGTCGGCCGGCCGCGTCGCCCGTGCGCGTTCCCCGTCCTGGTCCTGGTCCTCGTCCTGGTCCTGGTGCCGTTCGTGTTCGTTGTCGTCTGTGTCGGCTGTGTCGGCGGGGGTGCCGAACGGTGACGGAGAGGTCCTGATGCGCCGTTTCGCACGGCTGATGCGCTGCGCCATGGTGGCCTCGGGCACGAGGAGCGCGCGGGCGATCTCGGCCGTGGTGAGGCCGCCCACGGCCCGCAGGGTGAGGGCGATCCGGCCCGCGGCGGGCAGGTCGGCACGGCAGCAGAGGAAGAGCAGGGCGAGGGTGTCGTCCTCGGCGGGGACACGGCCCTCCCCCGGTGGCGGTGCCACGAACGCGTCGCGCGGGGTCAGCGCCGCGGCCGTCTCCTCACGCCGCCTGCGCGCGTCCTCGCTGCGCAGCTGGTCGGTGAGCCGGCGGGAGGCGACACGGATGAGCCATCCGCGCGGGTTGCGGGGGCGGCCCTCCTCGGGCCACTGCCGGGCGGCGGCGAGCAGTGCCTCCTGCACCGCGTCCTCCGCCGCGTCGAAGTGTCCGTAGCGGCGCAGGAGCGCGCCGAGCACCTGCGGCGCCAGCCGGCGCAGCAGGTCCTCGCTCGCGGGTTCGGGGGCGGGGTGCGCCATCACATCTCGGTGCCCGATGCGGTGTCGACGGGCCGGACGACGACCGGGTAGTTGGGTGCCCCCTCGGGCACCGGGCAGGCGTGGGCGCGGGCGGCGATCTCGGCCGCCCTGGCGAAGTCGGGGACGTCGACGATCCAGTAGCCGGCGAGCACCTCTTTGGCCTCGCCGTAGGGGCCGTCGGAGATCACGGGCGTTCCGTCGGCGCCCGCGGTCACGAGCCTGGCCAGGCGGGGTTCGGTGAGGCCCTGGCCGTCGACCCATTCGCCCGATTCGGCGAGGTCGTCGTTCAGGGCGCCCATGTGGTCGAACATCGCCTTGAGATCCGCCTCCGACCACGCGGGGTTGCCGGTGCTCGCCCGGCCGCCCATGGCGTCGTAGTCCGCCTGACTCCCGAGAACCATCAGCATGTACTTCATGGGGTGCCACTCCTTCTGGTCGCGCTCCCGGATCGGAGCCTCTCGCAGGGGACGTCGGAGCCGTCCCTCCCATTTCGACACGTCGCCCGCAGCCTCGCGAGGTCGCGGCCCTCTCGTCGCCCCGACCGCCGCCGTGCGCCCGCCGCCCGCCGCGTCGCGCCCGTTACGCTGCCGCCATGAAGATCATCGACCTGGAGCCCGGTGACGCCCGGCTCACCGCCGACCTCCTTCCCGTGCTGCTCGAACTGCGTCCCCACCTCACCGAGGAGCTGTTCCTCTCGGTGCTCGAGGAAGGGCGGGGCCAGGGCCTGCGTTTCACCGCGGCCTATGACGCGGACGGCGTGTGCGTGGGTGCGGCGGGCTGGCGGATCGTCGCCACCACGTCCATGGTCCGCAAGCTCTACGTCGACGATCTGGTCACCGCGGCCGCCGCCCGTTCCGGCGGTGTGGGCCACGCGCTGCTCGGGCACCTGGAGCAGCACGCCCGGGCCGCCCTGTGCACCGCGCTCACCCTGGACTCCGGGACCCAGCGGACCGACGCGCACCGCTTCTACTTCCGTGAGCGGATGGCCGTGACCGCCTTCAGCTTCGAGAAGCCGCTGCGCTGAGGGCGGTGAGGGGCGGGCCCGCCTCCGTGACCGAACCGTCGCCGCCCCGAGGCCCGATCGGGCTCGTCGGCGCGGTACCGGCTTGTTAGGTTCCTGGCGTCGTCGACCCCGGGGGAACCGATCCCATGCCCGTAGCCCGAGTTCACCACGGTGGCCTGTGTGTCGTGGCCGTGGCCGTCGTCCTGCTCGCAGGCGCCTCCGGGTGTGCGAAGGGGGGCGGCGGGGACCCGAAGGCCGCGGCCCCGCCCGCGTCCTCGTCCGCGCCGGCCTCCCCCTCGTCCTCGTCCGTGCCTTCTGCCGCGCCGTCGGAACCGGTCTCGGCCACCGCCACCCCCACGGCTGCGGTCGCGACTGCCGGAGCCCCGTCGGCGGTATCGGCCGCGACACCGTACGCACCGGCGGCACCCACCCGGCTGACCGTCGCAGTGGAAACCCGCGGCGGTCGGCTCACCCTCGTACGGGGCGGCGCCGCGCAGGAGTTCACCGTCACCCTGCGGAACGGGAACTCCGCCGACTACCGGCATCTGCTCGTGGCGTTCCAGATGGAGGTGCTCGTCGGTGAACCGGGCGACCGGCGGGGCGGGGGTGCGGGGCCCGGTTCCGGTTTCCTGCTGGAGCGGTTCGACCGGGCCTCCGGCACCTGGCGACCGGCCGAACTGCGCGTCGCGAACGACGCCGGGCCCCTGTCGCTGTACGCGGGCGGCGGGCCCCTCGCCCGTGACGCCGTCCGCGTCGAGCGCTACCGGCTGCGCGCGACCGCCGACGGCCCCACCGGCAGCACACCGGTGGTCGTGTCCTTCGTCGACACGGACACCGACCGGGAGGCGGCGGCCCATGTCCTGCTCGGGCACAGCACCGGTTGAGGGTGAGCCGTCACCCGGCCGCGCAGGCCTCTCCGACGGCGGAGGCGGCGGTGCGCCAGGCCGCGGTGACGGCTTCGCGGGCCCGGTCCGTCGCCTCCGGCACCCGGTCGGGGAGGTGCACCGGCGAGCCGATGTGCACGTGGAGGCAGGGCCGGCGCAGCGGCGCGGTGAAGACCCCGGCGAGCTGCTTGGCGCCGCTGCCGGAGCACAGGCGGCGGGAGCCGGCCTGGCCGACGGGGACGACGGGGGCTCCGGTCGCGGCGGCGAGCCGGGCCAGGCCACTGCGGAAGGGGCCCGGGGCGGACTCCCCCGCGTCGCGGCGCGTCGGCAGCCTGCCCTCGCCGTAGAGCAGCACGTTGCGACCCGAGGCGAGGGCCACGGCGGCGGCGTCCAGGGAGTCCGCGGCCCGGGCGGTGCCGCGGTGGACGGCGATGTGCCCGTCGCGGCGCAGCGCCTGACCGAGCAGCGGTACGCGCCACAGTCCGGCGGTGGCCAGGATGACCGGCTCGATCCCGTGGCGGCGCAAGGCCGCGACGACGACGGCGGGGTCCGCGAGCGAGGTGTGGTTGGCCACGAGGATGGAACCGGTGGCGGGCCGGGCACCGGGGTCGGCGGTGACGGTCAGCCGCCCGAAGGCGGGGACCAGGGCGGCGGCGATTCGGCTGAGCATGGACGTCCCCGTTCGGTGGTGCGGTGGTGGTGCGGTGGTGTTGCCGTCCATCGTCGACGGGGGCGAGGGCGCGGTCATGAGTAGCCGTACTCACCGAATATGACCGAACGGTCACAAGATCGGACTCGGGGAACGCGTGGTGCGCGACCTGCATCTAGCAGTGTGGCGGTGCCCTCTTGGGGTGCCGCCGAACGGTATCTGCACAGTGTGAGCGGCAAGGCGGGGCTGGGATGAAGGCGGTAACGGTGACGGACGGTTCCTCGGACGACCCGAAGAACGAGGGAACGACCGTCGCGGGGGCGGAACCCGAGAAGGCGGCGTCCGCGTCGGCGGACACGACCGCGGAGGCCGACACGACCGACGGCACGGTGGACCGGCCGGCCGAGGCCGTGACCGGGGTTGGGGCGGGGACCGGGGCCGAGACCCAGGCCGAGACCGCGGCCGGAAGCAAGACTGAGGCCGGTACCGAGACCGCGACGCACGCCGGTACCGAAACGGAGGCCCAGACCAAGACCCAGGCCGGGGCCGAGACCGCAATGCAGAACGCGGCTGAAGCCGCCGCCCAGACCAAGGCCGAGACCGGGGCAGAGGCTGAAGGCGGCACCGAGGCCAAGGCCATGACCGGTTCCCCGGGCCAGGCCAAGGCCGGGGCCGCAGCGCAGACCGAGGCCGGAACCGGCGCCAAGACCCGGCCCCAGCCCGAGAGCGCGGCTGAGACCAAGACTGACGCGGAGACCGGGGACCGGGCCGAGGCCGTGCGCGGGGCGACCCAGGGCCAGGCCAAGGCCGTGCCTGGGACCGGGGGCCAGACCGGGGCCGAGCCCGAGGCGGGGGCCGGGACCCAGGGTCAGACCAAGGCCGTAACCGGGGCTTCGAGCCAGGGCCGGACCGGGACCGAACGCGAAGCGGGGGCCGGAGCCCAGGGTCAGACCAAGGCCGTGCCTGGAGCCCAGGGCCAGCCCGGAGCAGGGGCCGGGACCGAGACCGGGGACGAGACCGCAACGCAGACCGCGGCCGAAGGCAGGGCCCCGACCAAGGCCGAGGCTCACGGCCAGAGCCAGAGCCAGACCCGAGCAGGGACCAGGCCCGGAGCCGAGGCCCACGGCCAGGCCGGGGCCAAGGCCGTGCCCGGGGCCGAGGGCCAGACCCGAGCAGGGACCAGGCCCGAGAGCGGGGCTCAGACCAAGGCCGTGCCCGGAACGGAGGCCCAGGGCCAGGCCCAGGCCGTGAACAAGCCCGGGACCGGAGCTGAGGCCGAGACCGGGGCCGAGACCGGAGCCGAGGCCGGGACCGAGGCCGGGACCGGGACCGGGACCAAGGCCGGGACCGAGCCAGGGACCGAAGCCGAAACCCGGACCGGGACCGAGGACGAGACCGAGACCGCCCCCGAGGCCGGGACCGGGACCGACGGCCCCTGGGGCGGCGACCCGCGCAGGCAGGGACGGCGGGCGCCCCGCGTCACCGCACCCGACGGCGAGGCCGACGGTACCGACGCCTCGCGTACCCAGGTGTTGCGCGTACCGCCCGCCGCCGGGCCGAAGGGCGCCGACGAGGCGGACACCTCGCGGACGCAGGTCCTGCGGGTCCCCCGCACCACCGCGCCCGAAGACAAGCCCGAGCCGGAGCCCGAGCCGGAGCCCGCGGCCGACGACTCGCGCACGCAGGTGCTGCGGGCACCCGGCCCCGGCGCCACCGCGGCGGCCGGCAAGACCGAGGACAAGCCCGAGGCGCCGGGGAAGAAGGCCGCCGAGAGCACTCCGAAGGTGCCCTCCTGGGCGGCGGCACGGGAGGAGGAAACGGACGCGGACGCGGATCCGGATCCCGAGCGGACGAGTCGGTTCGTCGCGCTCAAGGACCTCGACGCCCCGGCCCCCGTCACCACGCGCCCCCGCCCGCAGCCCCAGCCCCACACCCGTCCGCAATCTCCCGCACAGGCGGCCCCGCCGCAGCCCCTGCCCCCGCTGGACCTGCTGGCCGACCTCACCAACACCCCTCCCCCGCCGGAGACCCCCCGCCGGACCGTGCTGCGCCGCGTCAAGGTGTGGACGCCGATCCTGCTGCTGCTCGTCGGCGCCTGCATCGGCGGCCAGATGCTGCGGCCCCTGCCCGACCCCCGGCTCGTCGCGGCCGAGACCGACCACACCGTCGACGGGCAGCTGTCCATACCCTGGCCCGCCAAGGGCCAGGGTGCCGTTCGCGTCGTCGGCTCCGGCGACATCGGCACCTTCGGCGACCAGAAGCCCGTTCCCACGGCCAGCGTCGCCAAGATCATGACCGCCTACGTGATCCTCAAGGGCCACCCGCTGCGCAAGACCGAGCCCGGCCCGGACATCACGGTCGACGCGAAGACCGTGGCGGACGGCAACTCCGCGAGCGAGTCCCGGATCACGGGCCTCACCGTCGGCTCGAAGTTCAGCCAGCAGGACATGCTGAAGATGCTCATGATCCCGTCGGGCAACAACGTCGCCCGCCTGCTGGCGCGCTGGGACGCGGGTACGGACTCCGAGGCCGCGTTCGTGGAGAAGATGAACGCCGCCGCCCGGGAACTCGGGATGAAGGACACCGTGTACACCGATCCGAGCGGGCTGGACGCGGGCACCGTCAGCACCGCCACCGATCAGCTGAAGCTGGCCGAGGCGGTGATGAAGGACGAGACGTTCCGCGCGATCGTCGCCCTCCCCGAGGCCCCCATCAAGGGCCTGGCCGAGAAGCTCACCAACAACAACGACCTGCTCACGGTGCAGGGCCTGAGCATCCGCGGCATCAAGACCGGCTCCAGCACACCCGCCGGCGGAACCTTCGTGTGGGCGGCCTACAAGTCGGTCGGTGACGAGACCCCGCTGATCATCGGCTCGTTGATGGAGCAGCGCGCGCCCGCCCCCGACAAGGACGCCCTCAACAGCCTGGCGCTGGTGAAGGCGAACAGCAAGAAGATCATCGAGGCGGTACGGGCGGCCCTCGCCTCCACCCCGCTCGTCCGCAAGGGCGACGTCGTCGGCCACGTGGACGACGGGCTCGGCGGCCGCACTCCGCTCGTGGCCGCCAAGGACTTGAACGTGATCAGCGTGCCCGGCCAGCAGTTCAAGCTGTCGCTGAAGGCCGGATCCTCGCCGCTGCCGCACACCGCGAAGGACGGGACGGAGGTCGGCGTCCTGACGGCCGGTGAGGGCGAGGGTGCCAAGAGCGTCCCGGTGGCCGTGAAGGGCGCCCTGGCCGAGCCCTCGTTCGGCACCAGGCTCACGCGCCTCGGCTGAGCGGCTGGTCCCTGCTCCCGTTCGCCGGTTCGGTGGTTCCGAACCGGCGGACCGCGGGGACGGGCGGCCGCTGCGGCGTCAGACGCCGTCCGTGAACAGCAGCCGGTTGGGGGTGCCGGCGCCCGTCCCCGTCAGCACGTCCTTGGTGGAGCTCTCCACGAGCCGGCCCGCGACCTCGTCGGGGGCCGCCGCCGGGTGGGCCGCCTTGTAGAGGGCCGCCGTACCGGTCACGTGCGGGGCGGCCATGGAGGTGCCGTCGAGGGCGACGCTCTCGCCGCCCAGCAGCGCGGACTCGATCTGCTCGCCCGGGGCGTGGATCTCGACGCACTCGCCCCGGTTGGAGAAGGCGGACTGCTCGTCGCGCCGGTTGCTCGCCGCCACCGTCACCACCCCGTCCGCCGAGGCCGGGGAGACCGTGCAGGCGTCGGCCGCGGAGTTGCCCGCCGCGACGACCGGCAGGGTGCCCGCCTCGGCCACGGCGCTCGCGGCCCGGTTCACGGCCTCGGAACGGCCGCCGCCCAGGGAGACGTTCAGCACGGCGGGCTGCCTGGCGTTCGCCGCCACCCAGTCGAGTCCGGCGACGACCGCCGAGTAGTCGCCCCGGCCGTCACAGCCGAGTACGCGGACGCTGACCAGGCGTACGGCACGTGCGACGCCGTACGTCCGGCCCCCGACGGTGCCCGCGACGTGGGTGCCGTGGCCCTCGCAGTCCTGGCCGCCGCCACCGTCCCCCACGGCGTCGAAGCCGGGCTCGGCACGCCCCTCGAACTCGGGGTGCGCGTAGTCGATCCCGGTGTCGAGGATGTAGGCGGTCACGCCGGCGCCGTCACCGCCGGCGGTGAAGTCCCCGTCGAGCGGCAGGGTCCGCTGGTCGATGCGGTCCAGGCCCCAGGTCGGTGCGGGGGCCCGGGCGGCCGGCGGAGCCGCGGGGCCGGCCGGCGTCGGCGGGGCGGAGACTTCCGCGTCGGTCTCCACCGAGCGCACTCCGGGGGTGGTGCGGACCGTGTCCAGCTGCCCCGGGGTCAGCGGCACCGCGAAGCCGTTCATGGCGGCCCCGTAGACGAAGGTGGGCTCCAGCCCGAGCCGTTCCGCGAGCCCGTCGGCGTCCACTCCGTCGTCGAGGCCGACGATGTACTTGCCGGGGACGGCGGCGGCGGACGTGAAGAGCGGAACCCGTACGGGTTCCGGGACGTCCGCGGCCGCGGCGCCCCCGAGGGCGGGGGCGACCGCGATCAGGGCCGCGACGGTCAGACGTACGAGCAGGCGCATGGAGGTACTCCCCGGGAGGTCGGCGGTCGTCAGGAGACGGCCGCGTCCTCGCCGGTGCTCGGTCGCGGCCTCCCTCTCCTTCGGACGCGGCCCGGGTGGGCTTGAGGGGCCCCTCCTCGCATGGCCCAGCGCACCCGGCCGGCCCGGCCGCGGACGGGCCGGTCACAGCAGGTGCCGTGACCGCCCGCCCGGAGCCGGGAGGACCGGCCGCGGTCGGAAGGACCGGCCGGGACGCCTGAGCAGCGCCGGGACGCCCCGGCGGCGCCGGGACGCCGCCTCGGGCGCAGCAACGCCGCCCCCGGGTCCCGGGACGCCGCTCAGGCGCCGGGACACCGGGTCGGGCGCCCCGCCAGGCGGTTCGGACGCCAGGTGAGCCGGGTCAGGCGCCCGGCGGCACCCGGGACGGGCGGCCCGTGCCGCGCGTCAGGGAGTACCCGAAGATGCCCGCGAGGGCACCGAGCACACCGCCGGCCGCCGTCCAGAGCCAGCGGTCCGACCACCAGCCGCCGGACCAGCCGTCCTCCGGCTCGCGCAGGGAGCCCGTCACCGTGCCGGCGACCAGCGGGGTGGCGAGGGCCCCGTCGACGGCGAAGGCTCCCCCCTCCTCCTGTACGTCGGCCTCGACGGCCGCGCGCACGGGCAGGCCGAGGTCCTCCTCCGGCAGGTCCACGACCGTCAGACGGACGTAGTAGCTGCCGGGCAGCGGGTCGTTGGCCCAGGGCTCCGCGCCGGCGCGGACCGTGCGCAGGGTGCAGGACAGTTCGACCGAGGCGGCCTCCTTGGCCGCAGCCCTGCTCTGCATGCCGTACGTGCAGGCCTGCCGGCGGCGCAGTCCGTCGTACACGTCGAGCTGCCAGGTCGAGGCGCCGTGCCGGGCGGCGGACTCGGGCAGGGTCACGTTGGCCTTCACGGTGACGCGCTGCTGGGCGTCGACCGGGAGGACCCAGTACAGGTAGTCGCCGCTGGAGGCGCCGGCCGTGGCCTTCTGGCCGGGCCGGAACGGCGTGGCGGTACGGAAGCTCGTGCCCGCCTCGGTCGGGGCGGCTTCGGCGGCTTCGGTCCCGGTGCCGCCCTTGCCGGTGGTGGCGCTCGGCGAGGGGGTGTCCGCGACGGCCGGGCCCGCGGCCGTGCCGGCCACCGCGAGGGCGGCGGCCGCCGCGAGCAGGCCCGCGGTCAGTCTGCTGACGGTACGCATCAGTTGGTCCTCCAGACGGAGATGCGCCAGCGCGAGATCCATCCCCACACCAGTCCGGCCAGGAGTCCGGCCAGGACCAGCACGGCCAGCGTCCACCAGCCGCGCCCGAGGCCGAAGGCCGCGGCGTCGGAGGCGTCACCGGGGCCGTCCACCAGGTCGATGGTCAGCTCGACGGGCATGCCGGGGGTTGTCTTGACGGACGCGGGAGCCGAGAAGGAGTTGCTGACCTGGAGGCAGACGGTCTCCGCCGCGGGCTTCGCGTCCGAGTCCGCGTCGGCGTCGTCGGCCTTGGGGTAGCGCAGGCCGGTGGAGAGGACGTCGGTACGGCCGTCGCCGGCCTCGGAGCCGCGTACGATCTCCCGCCCGTGGACGGTCGTGGCCCGCAGCATGACGCCGTAGTCGTTGTTGACGGCTCTGTCGGCGCCGATGCTCACCGAGGCGCGCAGCTCCTGGCCGGGCAGGACGTCCACCCGGTACCAGCGGTGCTCGCCGAAGGTCTCCCGGTCACTGTAGAGACCGGCCTTCAGCTGCGGGGCGCCCGCGCACTGCTTGGCGCCCTCGGTCGCCACCGGGTTGACGACCGGGTCGGCGGCCCGGTCGACGAGTTGGCGGACCCTGCCGGAGAGTTCGGCCTTGTGCTGGACGGAGGTGTACGTACCTCCGGTGGCCTCGGCGATGCAGGTCAGCTGGGCCCGGGTCTTGGCGTCCGGGACCAGGCCGAGGGTGTCGATGACCAGGTGGATGCCCTTGGCCGCGATGTCGCGGGCCACTTCGCACGGGTCGAGCGGGGCGCAGGTGTCCTCGCCGTCCGTGATGAGCACGATCCGCTTGGTGGCGTTGCCGCCCTCCAGGTCCTGGGCGGCGCCGAGCAGGGCCGGTCCGATGGGGGTCCAGCCGGTCGGGGCGAGGGTGGCGACGGCGGTCTTGGCCTCGGTCCGGTCGAGGGGGCCCACCTTGTAGAGCTGCTTGGTGTCCTTGCAGCCGAGCGTGCGGTCGTCACCGGCGTAGTCGGCGCCCAGGGTGCGTATGCCGAGCCGGACTTCGGCGGGTACGGCGTCGATGACCTCGTTGAAAGCCTGCTTCGCGGCGGCCATGCGGGACCCGCCGTCGATGTCGTTGGCCCGCATGGAGCCGCTGACGTCCAGGACGAGGTCGACCTTGGGGGGTTCCTTCGCCGCCGGTCCGTCGGCGGCGGTGGCGCTCGCCGGGAAGAGCCCGACGGCCAGTGCGGCGAACAGGCCGCAGGCCCTGGCCGCGAGCCGTTTTCTTGTGATCATCGCCGGATCGTATTGAGGATCGTCCGGCAATCCAAAACACGGAGGTCCCGGCGGACCGGTGGAAATCCGGATGCGCGGTACGGAACCCCCGGCCTAGGGTGCCGGGATGAGTACCCGTACCTTCCGTATCACCGTCCGCGGCGCGTTCGACGGCCTCACCGACGGCCAGCGGGCCGAGCTGCTCGCGGCCGCGCCCGAGCACGACATGCTGCACGCGGAGTTCACCGTCGAGGGGCACCTCACGTACGACCTGGCGGCCCGGCCCTTCTTCACCTTCCGCTTCCTGGACTCGGGCGAGGCGGAGGAGGACATCCTCGACGCCACGGCCCGCGCGGAGCTGGCCGCGGAGGAGTGGCTGGAGGCGCGCGGGTACGGCTTCAAGCAGTTGCGGTCGCAGGCGCAGGACCTGTCGCTGGCTCCGCTGGGCAAGCGGCAGCGCCGGGAGGCCGCACGCGCCGGGGCGCAGGACTGACCGCCCGGCTCACTTCACCGGCTTGCCGCCCTCATCGGCCCCGACCGCGGGGGCGGTACCCGGACGGCGGTACCGGCCGGAAGGCGGCGTCGACCGGTCAGGGCCGGACCTGCGGGGCGAAGACGGCCGCGAGGTGTGCGGCCAGCCGCTCGGGGTCCGGCGGGGAGAGCCGGGCTCCGAGGTATCCGTCCGGGCGGACCAGGAACGCGGTGGGCTGCTCGGCGGCGTAGACGCGGGCGAACTCGCCGCCGGTGTCGTGGTAGGCGGGCAGCAGGTCAGGGCCGGCGGGTGCGTCGGGGGCGTCGGGCGGGGTGTCGGCCGGCAGGACGACGCACGACTCGACCCGGCCGCCCGAGGCCTCCCGGGCCGTCCGGGCGAGTGCGTCGAGGCCGGTCCCGTACAGCAGCAGGACGTGTTCGCGCTCGCGCAGCAGGTCGGCGAGGCGCAGCGGGACGGCGGCGATCGGCGAGGTGAGGCCGCCGCAGTCCGGGGCCCGGTCGCCCGGGCGGGGTCCGGGGCCCTCGCCGGGCGGGTCGGTGACGGGGCTTCCGCGGTAGCCGACGAGCAGTTGGGCCTCGCGCAGGATCAGGGTGCCGGCGTCCTCGGGGTCGGACTGGACCCCTTGGGCGGAGGCGTGGCGCACCGTGCGGCCGACGACCTCCTCGCCGACGGGCCGGCGTTCGGCGTCGTAGCTGGGCAGGAGGCCGGGGTGGGCGGCGCCGTCGACGGCCAGGGCGAGCTTCCACGCCAGGTTCCAGGCGTCCTGGATACCGGTGTTCATGCCCTGGGCCCCGGTCGGCGGGTGGATGTGCGCGGCGTCGCCGGCGATGAAGACCCGGCCGTGCCCGTACCGGTCCACGATCCGGTGGCTGATGCGGAAGACCGAGGACCAGCGGATGTTCGAGGCGGTGGTGGGGGTCGGCGCGAGCCGGTCCAGGACGGTCTGGATGTCGGCCAGTTGCGGGACCCGGCCGCCCTGGAGGCCGTGGACGACACCGTCGGAGGCGGCCGCGGCCTGTTCCGCGGTGGACAGTTCGGGCGGCACCATCATGGACATCCGGTAGCGTCCGCGGCCCGGCAGCGGGATGCACACGAGGACGTCGTCCACGGCGCCGGCGGCGTCCAGGTGCATGGCGCGCACGGAGTACCCGTACGGCAGGTCCCAGTCGGCCTCGACGTCGGCGAGCATGTACTCCTCGGGGAAGGCGCCGCCCTCGAAGGCGAGCCCGAGGCCCTTGCGGACGATGCTGTGGGCGCCGTCGCAGCCGACCAGGTAGCGGGTGCGCAGTTCCTCCTCGGCCCCGGCGGGGGTGCGGAGCCGGCTGGTGACGCCGTCGGCGTCCTGGCTGAACGACACCAGTTCGGTGCCGCGTTCGACGGCGGTGCCCCAGCGGGCCAGGTGTTCGTCGAGGATGCGCTCGGTCTCGTACTGGGGCAGTGCCGCGAAGCGGTAGGGCACTTCGGGCGGCAGGACGAGGTCGACGCGGGGGCGTTCGGCACCGTTGACGTAGGTGAGCTGGCCGCGCAGGGGGACGGCCGCGTCCAGGACGGCGCGGACGATCCCCATGCGGTCCCAGATCTCCAGGGTGCGCGGCTGGATGCCCACGGCCTTGGCGTACGGCAGGCGGGCGGGGAGCCGGTCGACGATCCGGCAGGAGACGCCGCGCCGGCGGAGTTCGTTGGCGGCGGTCAGCCCGATGGGGCCGGCGCCGACGACCAGTACGTCCGTCGTGTTGCTGTGCGCCACTGGCGTCTCCCGGCGTGCGGCCCCCGTCGGAGTCGGTCTGCCTCCATGGTGGCCGCCCGCCGGGCGTCCGGCATCTCCGCCGCGTCTCCCGCGGATCCGCGGCGGCCGGTCCTCGTTACTCGACGACGAGGTCGACCTCGATGTTGCCGCGGGTGGCGCGGGAGTACGGGCAGACCTCGTGGGCCTGCTTGACCAGCAGGGCACCCGTCTCGCCGGCCAGGGACTCCGGCAGCTCGACGCGCAGGGTGACGGCGAGGCCGAAGCCGGCGCCGTCCTTGCCGATGGAGACCTCCGCGGTGACCGAGGCCTCGCCGGTGTCCACCTTGGCCTGGCGGCCGACCAGGCCGAGCGCGCTGGCGAAGCAGGCGGCGTAGCCGGCGGCGAAGAGCTGCTCGGGGTTGGTGCCCTGTCCGTTGCCGCCCAGCGCCGGGGGCATGGCCAGGGCGAGGTCGAGCTGGCCGTCGGAGCTGACGGTGCGGCCCTCGCGGCCATTGGCGGTGGCGACAGCGGTGTAGAGCGCGTCCATGAGAGTTCCTCTCGCAGAAATGAACCGTTGCGGCGGCCGGTGGTCGACCGCGCTCCACCAGTAGAGCACGCAATTCAGTTGTGCACAATTCAATGCCGCCCACGTTCTGCCCGGGTACACTGGCCGACATGACCGAGCAGCCCACCGCGACCCGCCCCGACCAGGACTTCCTGCGCCTGGACGGCCAGATCTGCTTCGCGCTGAACGCCGCGAGCCGCGCCTTCGGCGGCCTGTACCGCGTGGTCCTCAAGGACCTGGGGCTCACGTACCCGCAGTACCTGGTGATGCTGGTGCTGTGGGAGCACGGCGAGATGCCGGTCAAGGAGCTCGGACAGCACCTGCGGCTGGACTCGGGCACCCTGTCGCCCCTGCTCAAGCGGCTGGAGGCGGCCGGACTGGTCCGCCGCGAGCGCAGCGCCGAGGACGAGCGCTCCGTGCGGGCCCACCTGACCGAGGAGGGTGCGGCGCTGCGCGCCCGAGCGGTCGAGGTGCCGCGGCGGATCGCGGCGGCCACCGGTTTCGAGCTCGCCGAGGTCGTCGACCTGCAGGACCGCCTGAGCCGGCTCACGGCCGCGCTGGACGCCGCCGTCCCCAGGGAAGAGGCCCGGGAGGAAGCCCGCCAGGAGGCCCGGGAGACGTAGCCGGCGCGGGAGACGCGGCGGGCGCGGGAGGCGTAGGAGGCGCGCGCGGGAGGCGTGGGCGCCGTCCGCGACGGACACTGGGGCCACCCCGCGACGGCAGGAGGTGGCCGATGGACCCGGCTGCGGCGCTGGACCGGATCGCGTTCCTGCTGGAGCGCGCGCAGGCGCCCACCTACCGGGTGCGGGCCTTCCGCACCGCGTCCGCGGTCGTCGTACGGATGGGCGCGCAGGAGGTGGCGGCGCGGGCCGCCGCCGGTTCCCTGGAGGCCGTCAAGGGCCTCGGCCCCAAGACGGCCGCGGTCGTACGGGAGGCCCTCGCCGGAGGCGTGCCGGCCTATCTGCAGGGCCTGGAGGACGAGGCCGCCGCGCTCCCGGAGGGCCCCCCGCCCTCACCGGCCGCCGCCGCACTGCGGGCGGCGCTGCGCGGGGACTGCCACGTCCACTCGGACTGGTCGGACGGCGGCAGCCCGATCGAGGCGATGGGCCGGGCGGCCGCCGGTCTGGGCCACGAGTGGACCGTGCTGACCGACCACTCGCCGCGCCTGACCGTCGCGCGGGGCCTCTCCCCGGACCGGCTGCGCGAGCAGCTGGACGTGGTGGCCGCGCTCAACGCCACCTGGGCGCCCTTCCGGCTGCTCACCGGGATCGAGTGCGACATCCTCGACGACGGATCGCTCGACCAGGAACCCGAGCTGCTGGAACGGCTCGATCTCGTCGTCGGCTCGGTGCACTCGAAACTGCGGATGGACGCTCCCGCGATGACCCGGCGGATGCTGGCGGCCGTGCGCAATCCGCTGATGGACGTCCTCGGCCACTGCACGGGGCGGCTGGTCACCGGCCGGACCCGGCCGGAGTCGCAGTTCGACGCCGAGGCGGTGTTCGCGGCCTGCGCGGAGGCGGGCACCGCCGTGGAGATCAACAGCCGGCCCGAACGGCTGGACCCGCCGCGGCGGCTGCTGCGGCGGGCCGTGGCGGCGGGGACCTTCTTCGCGATCGACACGGACGCGCACGCCCCGGGCCAGCTGGACTGGCAGGTCCTCGGCTGCGAACGGGCCGTGGAATGCGGGGTTCCGACGGAGCGCGTCATCAACACCTGGCCGGCCGACGACCTCCTGGCCTGGACCCGCACCCGGCGCGCGCCCTGAGGCGCGCCGGACAGCGCGCGGGACAGCACGCCGGACCGCACGAGCCGCGGAATCCGATGGCGGCGCACCGCTGCGGTGACAAGAATCCACGCATGCACGAACCGAGCCTGTCCGACGGGACCATCACCCTGACCCCGCTGCGCCTCGACGACGTCGAGGCGCACCTCATGGGCGAGGACCGGCTTCTGATCCGGTGGCTCAACGGCGGTCCCGGTACCTGCGACGGAGTCGAGGCGTACGTCCGGCACTGCCGGGAGCAGTGGGAATCCGCCGGGCCGCTCCGCGCCTTCGGCATCCGGGCCGGCGGAGGCGCCGGCGGTACGCTCGCGGGCACGGTCGACCTGCGCTTCGCCGGAGCGGGCCTGACTCCCGGGCAGGTGAACGTCGCGTACGGCCTCTACCCCTGCTGGCGAGGGCGCGGCCTGGCCACCCGAGCGGTGCTCCTCGCCTCGCGGTACGCCGCCGGCGAGGGCGGGCGCGAGGCGGTGATCCAGGTGGACCCGGAGAATCCGGCGTCGGCGGCGGTCGCGCGCAGGGCGGGGTTCGTGCGCGTCGGGCAGCAGCACGCCCCGGCCGGCAGGGGCCGTGCCGACGGCTCGCCGGTGCACCGGTACGTCCGGGACCTGCGCCCCTCCGCCCGGTAGCGGGCCTCCGCCCGGTAGCGGGCCGATCAGGGGCGCAGTCCGGCGACGAGCAGGACCACGTCGGCTCCGGCCACCGCCATCACCGTGCGGAACGGGAGCGGTCCCGCGGGCCTGCGGAACGCCAGGAGCAGCGCCGTCGCCGTCGCGCCCAGCAGTGCCCAGCCGTACGGCGTGACCCGCCCCGGCGGTCCCGCGACGAGGACGGCGGTCGAGCCCAGGACGAGCAGCCCGGCCAGCGCTGCCGAGCGCCGGGCGCCGAGCCGTTGCGGCAGCCCGACCACCCCGGTGGCCAGGTCGTCGTCGATGTCGGGCAGGACGTTGGCGAAGTGGGCGCCCGCGCCGAGCAGGGCCGCGGCCGTCGTCAGCCACGGCGGCGGCCAGGGCGCGCCCGGCAGCCCGAGGGTGACGAAGGCCGGCAGCAGGCCGAAGGCCAGGGCGTAGGGGGCCCAGGAGACGGCCGTGCCCTTCAGTCGGAGGTTGTAGCCCCAGGCCGCCGCCACACCGGCCAGGTGCACGGCGCCCGCGAGTGGTCCGGCCGCCAGCGACAGCGGCACGCACAGCAGGAGCGCCGCGCCCGCCGCCCGGGCCACGGCGGCCGCCGACACCGTGCCCGCGACCAGCGGTTTGTCCCGTCGGCCCGTGGCCAGGTCGCGGGCGAGGTCGGCCCGGTCGTTGCACCAGCCCACCGACAGCTGGCCGGCCGCCACAGCCGCCGCGACGAGCAGCACCCCGGGCGGGCCGTGCCCCGCCGCGACCGCCAGGGCCGCGGCGAAGAGCGTCACGGCCACGGCGGGCAGCGGGTGGCACGACGCCCCCAGACCGCCCAGGGCCCGCCCGGCGCGGGCGGCGCGGACGGTCCGGGTGGCGCGGACGACCCTGGTGTCGCCGACGGCCCGGGCGGCATCGCCGCCTCCGGCACCGTCCGCACTCTCGGCGGTCTGCGTGGTTCGCGCGGGCACGACGCCACGCTATGCGGCGCCGCGCCCGAATCAGGTGATTCATAACGAAGCGTCAGTTGTTTCCTATGGTGACTCAATGACACGTGTTCTGGCAGTGCGCAGCGTGTTCCCGCCCCATCGCCATCCCCAGGCCGAGATCACGGAGGCGCTCGCCCGCTTCCTGCCCCCCGGCTCCGACACCGCCCTGCTGCGCCGGGTCCACGCCTCGGTGCGCGTGGAGAGCCGTCATCTCGCGCTCCCCCTGGAGCGCTACGGGCCCGCGAACGACTTCGGGACGACGAACGCCCTCTTCGTGGAGACGGCCCTGGAACTCGGATCCCAGGTGCTCGGACTCGCCCTCGCCGACGCCGGCCTGACGGCCCCCGAGGTCGATCTGGTCATGTCGACCACCGTGACCGGGCTCGCGACGCCCTCGCTGGAGGCCCGTCTCGCCTCCCGCGCCGGGCTGCGTCCCGACGTACGGCGGCTGCCGCTCTTCGGCCTCGGCTGCGCCGCCGGGGCCGCCGGCGTGGGCCACCTCCACGAACTGCTCGCGGGCCGGCCGGGCCACGCGGCCCTGCTGCTGTCCACGGAGCTGTGTTCGCTCACCCTCCAGGCCACCGACTCCTCGATGGCGAACCTGGTGGCCGGGGCCCTCTTCGGCGACGGTGCGGGCGCGCTGGTGGCCGTGGGACGCGACCATCCCCTGTACGCGACGGGCGCCGGCCCGGAGATCGTCGCCACCCGCAGCCGTCTCTACCCGGGCACCGAGCACCTCCTCGGCTGGGACATCGGCCACTGGGGCATGCGCATGGTGCTCGGCCGCGAACTCCCGGACCTGGCCCGGCTGCACGTGGCCGAGGAGGTGGAGAGCTTCCTCGCCGCCCACGACCTCAAACCCGCGGACGTCGACTCCTGGATCTGCCATCCCGGCGGCCCGAAGATCCTCGACGCACTCTCGGACGCGCTGGCGCTGCCGGAGTCGGCCTTCGCCGCGAGCCGGCGTTCGCTGGCCGCCGTGGGCAACCTCTCCTCAGCCTCGGTCCTGCACATCCTGGAAGGCGTCCGCCGCGCCGGGCCGCGGCCCGGCTCCGTCGGGCTGATGCTCGGCTTCGGCCCCGGCTTCGCCTCAGAACTCGTCCTCCTGCGCTGGTGAACTCGGTGAACCCCATGAACTCCCTGACCTCCGCCCCCTCCTTGAGCCTGTACCTGCTGCTCGTCTGCCTCGTCGCCGCCGAACGGCTCGCCGAGCTGGTCACCGCCCGCCGCAACACCTCCTGGAGCCTGGCCCGCGGCGGCCGCGAGTACGGCCGCGGCCACTACCCGGCCATGGTCGCCCTGCACACCGCGCTGCTGGTCGGCTGCGTGGTCGAACCCTGGGCGGCCGGACGCCCGTTCGTCCCCCTGCTCGGCTGGTCGGCCCTCGTCGTCGCCCTCGCCGCCCAGGGCCTGCGCTGGTGGTGCATCGCCTCCCTCGGCCCGCGCTGGAACACCCGGGTGCTCGTCGTCCCCGGACTGCCGCTGGTGGAACGGGGCCCGTACCGGGTCCTGCGGCACCCCAACTACGTGGCGGTGGTCGCGGAGGGCGCCGCGCTGCCGCTCGTCCACTCCGCGTGGATGACCGCCCTCGGCTTCACCGTGCTCAACCTCGCGCTCCTGCGCGTACGGATCGGCTGCGAGGACGCCGCCCTGACGGACGGCGGACGGCTGCGGGCGCCCGCCTCCGTCCCGTCGGCGGGAGCACCGTCATGATCGACCTGCTGATCGCCGGCGGCGGCCCGGCCGGGCTGGCGACCGCCATCCACGGCGCCCTCGCCGGCCTGGAGGTCGTGGTGGCCGAACCACGGCCCACCCCCATCGACAAGGCCTGCGGCGAGGGCCTCATGCCCGGGGCGGTACGCCGGCTCCACGAGCTGGGCGTGCCCGTGGCGGGGCAGCCGTTCCGCGGCATCCGCTACGTCGACGGCGTGAGCGGCCTGCGGGCCGAGGGACTCTTCCGGTCCGGCCCGGGCCTCGGCGCCCGCCGTACGGACCTCCAGGCCGCGCTCGCCGAACGGGCCGCGCAGCTCGGCGTACGGGTCCTGCCGCAGCGCGTCGAGCAGGTGCGCCAGGGCGTCGACCACGTCACCGCGGCCGGTCTCACCGCCCGCTACCTCGTCGCCGCGGACGGCCTGCACTCCCCCGTCCGGCGCGGGCTCGGCCTGACGGCTCCGGCCACCCCCCGCCGTCCGGCCCGCTACGGGCTGCGCCGCCACTTCGCCGTCGAGCCGTGGAGCGACCTCGTCGAGGTGCACTGGTCGGCGCGGAGCGAGGCCTACATCACCCCGCTGGCGCCCGACCGGATCGGCGTGGCGGTGCTCACCACCGACCAGGCGCCCTTCGACGAACAGCTCGCCCGCTTCCCCCACCTGGCGGACCGGCTGACCGGGTACGCCGACACGCCGGTGCGCGGCGCCGGTCCGCTGCGCCAGGGCGCGCGCGTGCGCGTCGCGGGGCGGGTGCTGTTCGTGGGAGACGCGGCCGGATACGTGGACGCCCTGACCGGCGAGGGGCTCGCCCTGGCGGTGACGGCCGCGGGCGAACTGGTGCGCTGCGTGAAGGCCGGCCGGCCACAGGCCTACGAGCAGGCCTGGCGGGACCTGTCGCGCAGCTACCGCGCCCTGACGGAGTCGCTGCTCTGGGCGCGGCGGCGGCCGCGCCTCTCCCCCCGGATCGTCCCGCTGGCCGCCCGGCTGCCCCGCGTGTTCACGGGGGCGGTCAACCTGCTCGCCTGACGAGGGCGCGCGAACGCGGCGGCACCCCGCGCGCGGTGCGCGGGGTGCCGCCGCGGCGGTCGCGGCCGCGGGTCAGGCCGAGCTCTCCTGACGGTTGCGCAGGGCCAGACCGGCCAGGACCGCGCCGGCCGCCGCGCACAGCATGACGGCGGCTCCCGCCCAGGCCCGCGACTCGCCCACGGTGCCGGCCAGCGGGTCGAAGGCCAGCGAGCCGCCGAGGACGTGCAGGGCGACCACACCCACGGCCGTGGCCGCGCCCGCCCGCCACACGCCCGTGGTGTCGCGCAGCGCCACCAGCGCGCCGACGCCCAGGCACACCACGGTGACCAGGAGGGGCAGCAGGCCGAGGGGGCCCGCGGAGGACAGGGCCGTGAGGTCCTGCGGCAGGTGGAGGGCGCCGCTGACCAGCAGGGCGATCGCCACGGGCCAGCGCAGTACGTGCCCCAGAGCCTCGACGCGGGCCGGTCGCGGTTCCGCGGCGGAAGCGGGCGGCCGGGGCTTCACCCGGTGGGGCGCGTCGTACCGCTCCATGTGCGGGGGCTCGTACGGCTTCCCGCGCGGCTTCGGCTGCGCCTGCTCGTACGGCTGCCCGTACGGCTTCGGGGGCGGTTCCGCGGCCGGTGCGCCGGCCCCGGCGGGCCGGGGGCGGCGCTGCTGTTCCGGCTCGCCGGACTCGTCCTTGCCGAGGATGGTCACCAGCAGGGCGACGTCCTCGATGGACCGGCCGACGGCGGCGGCGCGCAGCGTGATGTCCGCCTCGCCCACCTCCTGCGGGGCATCGCCGAGCAGGGTGACCATCCGTTGCACGTCCTGCACGGGCCGGGTCACGGCGGCCGCGCGCAGCGCCTCCTGTCCGGCGTCGGGCAGCCGGCCGTCCTCCTTGAGGAGGCTCACCAGCGCGGTGACCTCCTCCACCGGGCGGCAGGTGGCGGCCGTTTCCAGGAGGGTCCGCATGCGCAGCGTGCTCGGCGCGTCGGCGTCGTCCGGGGGGTCGGCGTCGTCCGGGGCGTCCACGGGGGCCGTGCCGGCCCGGTCGTCCGGTGCCGCGGGGGCGCCGGAGGCCGTGGGGGCGTCGGAGGCGGTGTCGTCGGGAGTCCCGCGGCTGTCGTCGTGGTGCGTCGCCGCGAGAGTGATGGGGTCATTCATGGAAAGCTCCGTTCGCCGACGCGCGGGTCTACGCAATCGCGCGCCGGTCATCGTGCGTCATGGTGAGCGCACGCTTTGTTACATTGAGTGCCACTTCCGCCCACTGCGCCATTCGGGGCGGGCAAACGGGGGTCCCCGCCCGGGCCCCGAGCGGAGAGGCGGGGGCCGTGCCCGACACGCGTGGGGTCCGACGCCGGTGCGCGCTGCTGCTGCCCCTCGTACTGCTGCTGGTGGGCGCCGCCGCCGCGCCGCCGGCGGGGCCCGTCGTCGACACCGACCGCGGTCCGGTACGGGGCCGGACGCACGGGGCGTACAGCACCTTCGAGGGCATCCCCTTCGCGGCTCCGCCGACCGGTCCCCGGCGCTGGCGGCTGCCGGAGCCGGCCCGCCGGTGGGAGGGCGTACGGGATGCCGGGGCGCCCGGTTCCCGCTGCGTGCAGCTGCCCGTGCTCGAGCCCGGCGGTCCGGTCGGCTCCGAGGACTGCCTGTACCTCAACGTGACCGCTCCGGCGGGCCCGGCGGCAGCGGCGGCGCGGCCGCGGCCGGTCATGGTCTGGTTCCACGGCGGCGGCTTCTTCAGCGGTTCCGGCGACGTCTACCGGCCGGACCGGTTGGCCGCCCGGGGCGATGCGGTGGTGGTGACGGTCAACTACCGGCTGGGCGTCTTCGGGCTGTTCGGCCATCCGGAGCTCGGCGGCTCCCCCGGCTTCGCCCTGGCGGACCAGCGGGCGGCGCTGCGCTGGGTCCGGGCGAACGCGGAGCGCTTCGGCGGGGACCCGGGCAACGTCACCGTCTTCGGCGAGTCGGCGGGTGCCCTGAGCGTCTGCGCGCACCTCACCTCGCCCGCCTCGGCGGGCCTGTTCCACAAGGCGATCGTGCAGAGCGGTTCGTGCTCGACCACCACGCCGCCGTCGGCGCTGCTGCCGGGCCTCGGCACCTACGAGCCCTTCGTGCCCGCGCGGCGCACGACCGAGGAGGGTGCCCTGGCGGCGGCCCGGCTCGGGTGCGACCGGCCCGGGGCCGTACTGGACTGCCTGCGCGCCCTCGACGCCCGTACCCTCGCGACCCCCGACCTGATGCAGCGGTTCTCCTTCGTCCCCTACGGCGAGGACGCCCTGCCGACGGAGCCGCGGCGGGCACTGCAGGCCGGGCGGTTCCACCGGGTGCCGGTGCTGCAGGGAACCACCCGGGACGAGGTCCGGCTCTTCCTCGCCCAGACCCTCACGGCCCACCCGATCGGCGACGAGGACGTCTACCGGGCGCGCATGGAGCGGTCCTTCGGCATCGGTACGGCCCGTGCCGTGGCGGCCGCCTACCCGTTGTCGGCGTACCCGACCCCGGCGATCGCCTGGGCCACCCTGCTGACCGACGCGTCGTTCATCTGCCCGACGCTGCGGGACGGCGCGGCGCTCGGGCGGCACGTGCCGACGTACGGCTACCGGTTCAGCGACCGTGACGCACCGGACTTCACGGGGCTGCCGCCGGTGCCGGGGCTGCCGCTCGGGGCGGCCCACGGCTTCGAACTGCCGTACCTGTTCACGATCGCCCCGCTGACGCCGGCGCAGCAGCGGCTCGCGGACCGGATGGCGGACTACTGGGCCGCCTTCGCGCGGACCGGCGTCCCGGTCTCGCCCGGTGCCCCGCCGTGGCCCCCGCTCGGCGCGTCGGCGCGGGTGCTGTCGCTGGCTCCGGGCGGGGACGGGATCCGGGCGGTCGACGGGCGGGCCGAACACCACTGCGCGCTCTGGGACGAGCGGTGGCCGGGGCCCGGGGTCACCACCGCTCGGTGATGACCTCGTGGTCCGCCGTGCGGAGGGTCAGGGTGCCGTGGTCGCCGTAGACCTCGCGGCGCCACCGGGTGAACTCGGCGGCGATCGCCCGGGCGTCCTCCGCCTCGCCCTTGCCGACCTCCCGCGTGGCGAAGGTGATCCGTGCCTCGCCGACCGAGTGCACCTTGCGGACGCGGGTCTCCGTGACCGACACGTCGTCGTCCCGGTCGGCGCGGTGCCCCTGGTGGTAGGCCGCGAAGTCGCGCGTCATGTCGAACCAGTCGGCCGGACCGCAGGGGCCACCGCCGTCGCCCGTCCCCCCGTCGGTGGGCGGCCCCGCGTAACCGCCCGTCTCCTGGTCAGTGGGCGGACCGGCCGGCGCGCCCGTGTCCTCATCCGTGGGCGGACCGGCCGGCGCACCCGTGTCCTCATCCGTGGGCGGGCCTGCGTACCCGCCGGTCTCCTCGTCGGTGGGCGGGCCGGCGTACCCGCCGTGGCCCTCGTCCGTGGTCACGTCCGTGCCGCAGTCGGCCGGCGCGGGCGTCGGCACCCCGGCAGGCGGCGCGGCCTGCCCCGCCGGCGTGGTCCCGCACCCCGCGAGGACGGCGCACAGGAGCCCCGCCACCATCACCCGCCCGGCCGCGGACACCGCGTTCTTCGTCATGGCCATCCCCCCTTCGGCCTTCAAGAGGCGCCCCCGGGGCCGGTGGTTCCCTCCCGACGCCTCAGCAGAGCACGAGGGGATCCCCCACCCTGACCGTTCCCGGGGTGAGGACCGTCGCGAGGACGTCGAGCCGGTTGTCGTGGGCGGCGGCGATCGCCTTCAGGACCCCGGGTGCCTGCGGAAGGTCGTGCTGGGCCTGATTGGTCATCACGCAGCGCTCGCTCGATCGCTGGAACTCCACGCACAGGGTGTCGCCGAAGCTCCCCTTGCGGCCGATCCACTCGTCCTCGACGAAGGGCGGGGTACCGGGCGGAGTGCGCACCAGGAGGTTCGGCCGGAACCGGCGCTCGTCGACGGGCACGTCCGGCACCTCCCGGCGGATCCAGTCGAGCGTGGCCGTGGTGAGGACGCTGATCGGCAACTGGTCGAAGTGCGAAACCTTCCCCTCACGGGCCAGTTCGACGTCGTCGCGGCCGAGGTAGGCGCGTAGGAAGGCCGTGGGGTCGTCCACGACGTGCCCGTCGGTGTCGAGCAGTTCCGGCGGTTCCGCCGTTCCCCCGGGAAACCGGGAGCTCAAGTGCAGCAGCCCGGCCATCCGCCGGAAGCGCCGGGTGTTCTTGCCCGAGCCGAGCCGGCCGTCGGCGTCGCGCACGGCGTACAGCCGGTCGCCCACCAGCCCCCGCAGGTCGACCTCCGCACTGCGCAGCCGTTCACCACCGGTCGACTTGACCGGGTACCGCCACAACCGCTCCGTCACGCCCACGTCGTCCGCCACCATCGCGACGGTAGTGCACCCTCCCCGCCACCCACCGGGGGGCTAGCGTGAGGTCATGACCAGCTCGACGGCGCTGCCGCTCCTCTACCTCGATGTCGACGGTCCCCTCATCCCCTTCGGTGCCGGACCGTACCCGCCCGGGGACGGGCCCCATCCGCTGCTCGCCCGCATCGATCCCGCGCTCGGGCCGCTGCTGGCGGGGCTGCCGTGCGCGCTGTGGTGGGCCACGACCTGGATGGACGAGGCCAACGAGTGCGTCGCGCCCCGGCTGGGGCTGCCCGAACTGCCCGTGGTGGCCTGGCCGGAGCCCTCCGACGAGGACGGGCGGGGCGGCGTGCACTGGAAGACCCCGGCGCTCCTCGACCACGCGGCCGGACGGCCGTTCGTGTGGATCGACGACGAGATCACCGACGCCGACCGGGCCCGGGTGGCCGATCACCATCCGGGCGCGGCCCTGCTGCACCGCGTCGATCCGGGCCGGGGCCTGACCGCCGGGGACTTCACGGTGCTGCGGACGTGGCTCAGCTCGGTGTAGCCGTCCACGACGCCGCGACCAGGGAGCGTTCCGCCGCCGCCAGATGGGTGGCCGCGGCCAGCCAGGCCCAGGCGTAGCCGTCGGGCGAGGGGTCGGCGAGCCGGCCGAAGGCGTCGCGCGGGCGCCGGTCGGCCTCGGCCGCGAGGGAGGCGGCCAGGTCCGCCGCGCCGGTGAGTCCGGCCCGCCGCAGTGGACCGTAGGCGGCCAGGGGCGCCGTACCGCGGGCCGCCTCGGCGACCGCGCGGCGGCCCCCGGCGACCCCGGTCTCCAGGAGCCGGCGCACCCGCCACAGCGGGGAGTCGGCCAGCGGGTCCGGGGCGTCGGCCGCCGGTTCGGCCGCGGGCCCGCAGGCCGGGGCGGTGGCATCGGGCGGCGGGAAGTGCTCGCCCTGGAGCCGCTCGTAGCCGAGGTCCGCGCGGCCGAGCCAGTCCTCGGGCAGCCGCAGCGTGTACGCCTCGCCGGGCACCGGACCGACCGCCACCGGGCGCAGGGTGGCGGCGCGGTCGAGATCGGGACGGCCCAGGACGCGCAGCCGGAGGCCGGGGTACGAGGCGATGCGCCGCAGGTTCTCGGTGTGCGGCAGCTCCGGGTGCGGGTGCGCGGGCAGCAGCCTCAGCAGGGGTGCGTGCGGCCGGGCCTCGCGGACCAGGACGTGGTCGCCGGCCGGTCCGACGACCACGACGTCGCAGCCGATCAGGGTGGTTTCCGTGTCGGCCGCACCGGCCGGGTCGGCCAGCAGCGCGGCGACGGCTTCGGCCGCGGGCCGGGCGAACAGCGGGGCCGCCGGTCCGTCGGTCCACCGGGCGCCGGGCAGCGGGGTCGCCTTGACGCCGCGTCCGGCACCGAGCCGGCCCTCCGCGGAGACCGTCGCGCCGACGATGCGCAGGCCGCCGCGGGCGAGGCCGGCGTGGTCGAGGGTGGCGCCGCCGAGGGCGACGGAGGCCCGCCCGGCTCCGCGGGCGCGTGCCAGTCCTCCGGGACGGACGTCCGAGATGGAGTAGCGGGAGCCGTCCGGGGCCAGCAGGTGGGTGACGACCCCGCCGTAGCCGGTGGCCGACAGCACGGGCTCGCGGCACAGGCCGTGCACCTGGAGGCTGCCGCCGGCCGTGTAGGCCCGGCGGGAGGTGCCGGTGAGTGCCGGGTCGGCCGCGCCGGAGGCCAGTGCTCCCGCGGTGTGCAGGAGTTCGCGGAAGGATCCGGTGAGGTCGCCCAGACGGTGGGCGGTGCGGCGTTCGCGGGCCGCGCGCAGGCCCCGTACGACGCGCAGGGCCGCCGCCTCGGCGCGCGGCAGTCCGGCGAGACGGGCGGTGTGCGCGGCGCGCAGCAGCTCGGCCTGGACCACGGCGCCGCCGGCCGTGACGCCGGCCGCGAGGGCTTCGGCCGCGGCGTGCCAGAGCGCGGCCGCGGCGCCGAGCTGGGCCGCGGTGAGGGCCGCAACGGGCGCCACGGGATCGGTGGCGGCGGCATCGGCATCGGCGCGATCGGCGGTCTCTGCCGGCTCCGCGGATGCGGCGTCGGCTGTTCCGACTCCGGTCGGCGCGGCTCCGGTCGGCGCGGCTCCGGCCGATCCGGCTTCGGCCGGTGCGGCGGACGCGGCCGGCTCGGGCTCCGGCGGGGCGGCGTCCGCGAGCGGGGCGGCGCCCAGCGCCGCCGCCCGGTGCAGGCACCGGGGCGCGAGCAGGCAGGTGCAGGTGGCCTGCCCTGCCTCGGTGACCGTCCCCGCCGGGCCGGGCCGCAGAGTGACGAGGGCGTCCTCGCCGAACCGGAAGGTGACGCTTCCGTCGGCCTCTCCGACGGCGGCGGCCGCGCATGCGGCGGTGGCGTCGTCCAGCTTCTTGCGCAGCCGCGCGGTGAGGCTCTCGACCGCCTCGGCGAGCACCTCGGGTGCGACGGGCGGCAGTTCGGTGCTCAACGGGACTCTCCACGGAGGCGGTCGCCCACCCAGCGGGCGAGGGCGAGAGGACTGAGGGCGGCCACGGGCATGCCGGCCGCGACGAGTTGCCGCGCGACCGGGACCGAGTACCGGGGGTTGCCCGTGTCGTCGAGCGCGGCGCAGCCCATCAGGTGGGCGCCGGAGGCGGCCAGCGCGCGTACCTCCCCGAGCAGTCCCCCGATCGGCCCGCCCTCCTCGAAGTCGCTGACCACGACGACGAGGGTGCGGCTCGGGACGGTGATCAGGGAACGGGCGTGGGCGAGGCCGGCGGCGATGTGCGTACCGCCGCCGACGCGCACCTCCAACAGCAGCGAGAGCGGGTCGTCGACCCGGTCGGTGAGGTCCACGACCTGGGTGGAGAAGGCGAGGAAGTGCGTGGAGAGGGTGGGGACGCCGCCCAGTACGGCCGCGGTCAGCGCCGACCAGATGACGGAGGCCTCCATGGAGCCGGACACGTCGACGACCAGGACGAGCCGCCAGTCGGCCTCGCGGCTCGCCCGCGTGCTGAAGACGGGCCGCTCCGGTACGACGACCACCGTGCCGTCGGCCCGCCGGCGGGTGTGCGCGAGGTTGGCGCGCAGGGTGCGGGCGAGGTCGAGGGCACCGCCCGGGCGGCGGGTGGGGCGCGGGGTGCTGAGGCCGGACAGCGACGGGCGCAGCCTGGTGGCGAGCTCCTTGGAGAGTTCGTCGACCAGCCGCTTCACCAGGGGCCGCAGCCGGGCGAGTTGGGCTTCCGGCAGGCCGCCGGCGAGGGACAGTACGGAGCTCAGCAGTTCCACGGAGGGCCGCACGGCCGCGGGGTCGAGCTGGGCGAGCACGTCGGTGCGGCCGGCTTCGGCGGCACCCGCCAGGACCTCTTCCCGTACGTCGGCGCCGAACAGCGCCTCGAGCTCCTGCGACCATTCGCGGGCGGTGGGGAAGGAGGCCTCCTGCCCGCCGGCGCGGCCCGGTCCCTGGCCGGTGCCGAGGTCGCCGGCGCCTTCGCCGTGCCCGCTGCCGTACAGCTCGTCCAGTGCGTGGGCGTAGCGGCGGGCGCCGGCGGGGAGCCGGTCGCGTTCGCGGCCGAGCAGCAGCCGCCAGCGGTCGGCCGGGGCGAGCCGGCGTGCCTCGGATCCGCGCTCGGGTGCCTGAGTGGGCGGGGCGTCGGGCGCGTCGTGGGCGTCCGGGGCCGCGTCCGCGGCCGGTTCGCGCTGCGGCAGCGGGAGGGCCTTGAGTGCGGCGAGCCCGGCGGCGTCGGCGGCGGCCCAGAGGGCGAGCAGGGCGGGCGGGGCGTCGAGCGCGAGGTCGACACGGTCGCCGAGGCGTTCGGTGACGGTGTCCAGGAGCCGGTCGCGGGCGGCCGGTGCGAGGGCGTCGAAGCCGCCGCGCAGGGCGGGGAGGCGGTCCAGGAAGTCCTGGTCGGCGAGGTGGTCCACGCGGTCGAGGAGCGGGGTGAGGGCGGCCGGGGAGGACTGCAGCAACGGGCCTGCGGCGGTGAGGAGTCCGGCGAGCCGGCGGGACAGGGTGCGCCGGCTGTCGGGGGTGCCGGCGCTGTCGATCCATCCGGCGGCGCGGTCGCCCAGGGCCTCGGCCGGGTCGAGGTCGAGCAGGACCCGTACGGCCAGGGCCGCACCCTGCATCATCGGGGACGCGGAGGCCGCCAGGGCGGCGAGTGCGTCGTCCGTGCGCAGGCCCAGGTGGTGGGCGGCGGCGCGGTCGGCGAGGGCCACGAGGGCGGCGGCGTCGGCCGGCTCCTCGCTGCCGGCGAGGCCGGGCAGGGAGCGTACGGCGGCTTCGAGGAGGTCGCCGGTGAGCGCGGCGCAGGCGGCGCGGGAGGCGGCGGTGGTGCCGGGGAGGTGGCCGCGGTGCAGGGCCTCCAGGAGGTCGAGGGCGTCGAGGAGTTCGGGCAGGGTCGCCGTCCGCGGCAGGTCGGTGGCGGCCTCGTGGAGGCGTACGTCGACCAGTTCGGGCAGGTCGCACCGCGCGGCGGCGGCCAGCCCGGCCAGGATCCGGGCCGGGGTCGGGCCGCCGTCGGCGGCGGCCCGGCGGGCGGTTTCGGCGAGCGTCCCCGCTGCCGCCTGGGCGGCGTTGACGCCGCGCACGCCGGTGAGGTCGAGCCGGGCCGGGACGGCGGGCGTCCAGGACAGCCGCCACTTGGTGCCGAGGGCGGTGCCGTCGCCGGTGGCGGCGACGGTGAGGGGCTCCCCGTAGGAGATCCCGCAGACGAGCAGCCGCTGGAGGAGGACCTCGCGGCGGCCGTCGAGGGCGGAGCGGAGCGGATCGAGGCGGACCTCGCGGGGCGCGGGGTCCTCGGGGCACGGCAGGCGGAGCTCGGCGAGCTCGGCCTCGACGGAGGGGCCGAGGCCGGAGCGGGGGGCGTGCGGGGTGATCCGCCCGCGGGAGGTGCCGACGAGCACGACTTCGAGGGCCCGGGCCAGGGCCCGGCCCCGGCCGAGGGGTTCGCCCTGGCCGAGGACGGTGGTGACGGCTTCCAGGAGCTCGCCGCGGCCGGGCGCGGGGAGCCCGCGCAGCACGGCGAGGTCGCAGGCGAGCCGCAGGGTCTCGGCGGCCTCGCCGGTGCCGGCGGTGTGCCCCTTGCGGCGCAGCTCCCGGCAGAGCCCGGTGAGGGCGACGGAGGCGGCCTCCCGGAGCCGTGCGGGGTCGCCGCCGGCTTCGAGGACGGCCTGCTGCCAGAGCGGGTCGCGGATGCCGGCGGGGTATCCGGAGCGGGAGTCGAGCAGGTCGAAGGAGTACGGCACGAAGGAGGTGACGGCGCTGTCCACGGCCACCGCCGGCCCCGACCCGGCGGCGGCCCCGCCCTTCGCGGTCCCCGACGGTGTGAGGAGGGCCGGGGCGTGGAAGGAGCCGATGACGGCGGCGACGCGGCGGCCGCCGGCGGCGGCGTCGGCGATCACGGCGCGCATGTGGGCCTCGCGGGCGAGGTCCCGGCCGGGGACGGGGCCGTCCTCGCGCAGTGCCCAGCCGACGCCGAGCGCGGCGCGGCGTACGGCCTCCGGGGAGCAGCCGGGGGCGAGGACCTCGACGGCGCGGTCCCACAGGTCGTCGCCGTCACGGCCCGTGCCGGCCGCGGTGAGTCCGTCGGCGAAGCTCCCCGCGCGGCGCGGGGCGCCGCCCGCTTCCGCGGCGGTGTCCGTGCCCGCGGCCGGGGCCGCAGCCGTTCCGGTGGCGGAGTCCGGTGTGGTGTCCGCCGCCCGGGGCGGGGCGCCGGGGAGGTCCGCCGGGCGGTCCGTCGGCGGGGACGGGTGCGGGACGGCGGGCCCCGGGGTCCAGCCGGGGTCGGACAGCGGCAGGTCGCAGCACAGGACGGTCGCGCCCGACCGGCGGGCCCAGCGGACGGCCGCCAGTTCCGGGGAGAAGTCCGCGAACGGGTAGAACGCCAGGCGGCCGTCCTCGCCCGTGCCGGCGAGGGCGACGGGGGCGACGGTCTCCGGGTCGGCCAGGTGCTCCAGCCACGGCTGGAAGTCCGCCGGGAGCTCGACGCAGACCACGTCCGCGCCGGAGGCGTCCAGCAGGGCCGGCACCACCGCGGCCAGCGCGGGGCTGTGGTGCCGTACCCCGATCAGGTAGGGCTCGCGGGCCGCGGCGAGCGCGTCGACCGCGGCCCGCGGGTCGGTGTGCGTCAACGCAGGCTCCCGCGCAGGTCCCAGAGGCGGCGCCACATCGCCGAGCCGTCCTCGGCGCGGCGCCGGACCGGGCCGTCCCAGTACCCCAGCAGCCGGCCGTGGTCGGCGGGGTCGTCCTTGCGCACGACGCCCAGCAGGTGCCCCGGCAGCAGGTCCAGCACGTCCCCGTCCGGCAGGTACGCGGCGGCGACGCCCAGCGAGGCCGCCACCTGCACGGCTTCGGCGGTGGACATGACCGTACCGGGGCGTTCGACGTCCCAGCCCTCGGCGGAGCGTCCCGAGCGCAGGTCGCGGAAGACGGTGACGAGCGCGTCGAGCACGGCGTCGTCCACGGCGAAGGCGGCGCCGGCCCGCTGGACGGCGGCGACGGCCTGGCGGCGGATCAGCGTGGCCTCGGCGTCCGCGTCGGCGATCGGGCCGACGGTCTCGAAGTTGAAGCGCCGCTTGAGGGCGGCGGACATCTCGGAGACACCGCGGTCGCGCAGGTTGGCGGTGGCGATGACGGTGAAGCCGGGGGCCGCGGAGACCACCGCGTCCTCGGTGGCGGTCAGTTCGGGCACGCTGACCCGCCGGTCCGACAGGATCGACACGAGCGCGTCCTGGACCTCGGGCAGGCAGCGGGTGATCTCCTCCACCCGGACCACGCGCCCGGTGCGCATGGCCGAGAGCACCGGGGAGTCGACCAGTGCGTCGGGGGTGGGGCCCTGCGCGAGCAGGAGCGCGTAGTTCCAGCCGTAGCGGAAGGCGTCCTCGGTCG
This sequence comes from Streptomyces erythrochromogenes, assembly GCF_040684695.1. Lineage (GTDB taxonomy): Bacteria > Actinomycetota > Actinomycetes > Streptomycetales > Streptomycetaceae > Streptomyces > Streptomyces erythrochromogenes_C. Next base: position 868,484 of record NZ_JBFBGM010000001.1, on the reverse strand, counting down.
TGCCCGCGGTGCCCTGGACGGTGAGGGCGCTGGTGCCGCTGACGGCGGCGGCCAGCAGCTCGGACAGCATCGACTTGGCGGTACCGGGCTCGCCCGTGAGGAGGAGGCCGCGCTCCCCGGCGAGGGTGACGACGCAGCGCTCGACCAGGGAGCGTTCGCCGACGAACTTGGGGGCGATGGCGAGCTTGGCCGGGAGGCCGGCGCGGCGCTTGGGCAGGGCCAGTTCGGTTCCGTCGGTGCCGCAGACGAAGGTGACGACGGCGCGCGGCGTCAGCGCCCAGCCGGGCGGGCGGGGGCCGGTGTCGTGGGCGGCGAGGAAGGCGAGCTCGGCGGCGTGGCGTTCCTCGGCGGGCAGCACCTGGCGGGCGGCGGGGGCGGATGGGGCGGTGACGGTCATCGGGTTCCTCTGCGCGTGTACGACGTGTACGGGAAGGGGTGGTGGGGGCCGGCGCGGCCCACCGTGTCAGGTGGGCCGCGCCGGCCCCGCGTCGGGGTACCGGTCGGCCGGGTCAGCGGCGGCGGGCGCGGGTGCGCTTCACCTTGAGCTCCTGGAAGCGCGGGACGTCGCCCTCGCGGACCCGCTGCCAGGCCCGGCGGTAGAGCTCGGCGGCCGGTTCGGACGGTGCCAGTACGCCCAGGAGGGGGCGGCCGCCGGGGGTGAGGCCGTACATCGGCAGCTTCCACTGCTCCACCGGCAGGGCCGGGGCGGCCATGTCGGCCCACCCGCCGGGCAGGAACAGCGAGCGCCCGGCGCGGCTGCGCTCGGCCGACACCACCAGGTCGGTGGCGGCCAGTTCGGCGCGGGCGGCCTTGAGCCGGGCCGGCTTCCAGCCGGTCCACCGGGCGGTGTTGCGGTCGGTGGGGTCGGGCATGGCGAGCAGTGCCAGGTAGAGGGTGGCCGCGTCGGCGCCCAGTCCGTGCTCGGCGCGGACCTCCTCCACCAGGTCGGGAACGGAACGGCTCGGGTCCTGCGGCCACCAGGTGCCGGCCGCGTCGGTCCCGCCGGCCGCGGGCGCGCCCGGGTCGGCGAGGAGTGCGGCGAAGCGCGGGTCGTGGGCGGTCCGCAGGGCGGCCTCGGCCGCGGAGGGCTGCTGGTCGTCGCCGCGCAGCGCCGGCAGGTACGGGTCGGATCCGGTGGAGTCCAGCAGCGCCGTGCGCACCGCGGGCTTGGGCTGGTCGTCGTGGGTGGCCATGACGACCGCGCCGTAGCGCTCGTAGCCCTCGCCGGTCTCGGTGGGGGTGCCGGCGACCTTCCGGAAGTTCGGCAGGCTGGTGTAGTGGGCGATCTCCAGGAGCAGTTCGGGCGAGGCGAGCCGCTGGCGTACGGCGCTCAGCGCGGGCGGCAGGACCGCCCGCACCGGGTCCCCGGCGGGCAGCCGGTGGGCCAGCCATGCGCTCATGGCCAGGGTTCCGGTGAGGACCTGCGCCGTGAAGGGGTCGGTGACGGCGACGGTCGGCTCCACGTGGTCGCCCTTGACGGTCCACGGCACGTCGACGGAGAGCTCGCGCGAGGCGGCCGGGTCGAGGAGCGCGGCCAGGACGCGGTGTGCGGGCCATCCGCCGCGGACGGCGCGCGCCGCCTCGGTGGCCAGCCAGTCGGGTACGGGGGTGCGCCGGCCCACGCGCCGGTTCCACAGCTCGGCGGCGGCCGCCACGTCGGGTCCTTCGCTCCACAGGTCCGCCGGATCGGCGGGCAGCAGGGCGGCGACCAGGGCGCGGCGCAGTTCCGCGCCGAGGGCCTTGAGCTCGTCGCGGGCGTAGGCGGCGTCGGTGGCCTTGACGCCGAGGGCGGTGCGCACCTCCGCGGGCAGGAAGTTGCGGTCGTAGCTGTCGATGTGCGGGAGTCCGGCGACGACCAGGCGGGCGAGGGCGCCGGAGACCCCGGTGAGCCGGGAGAACTCCTCGGCGGCCTCCGGGCGGAAGGGCACCGGTCCGTGCTCGGCGGCGGCGCCGAGGAAGGCGGTGAGCCAGCCGGCGTCCCGGTCGGGGTCGCCGAGGGGCGCCGCGCGGCGCACGGTGTACGGGCCGGGGACGGTGAAGCTCCCGGTGGGGTCGTGCAGGAGGGCGACGAACTCGTGGCCGTCGGGCACGGAGGTGCCGTACTCGGTGACGGCGAGGACGGCTCCGCCGCCGAGCGGGAGCAGGCTGCGGTGGTAGAGGTTGCGGTCGACGCCGTCGGGTCCGGCGAGGTGGGCCCGGTCGAGGTGGACCTCGACCTGGCGCCAGCTGCCGGCCGACCCCTGGGCGGAGGCCATGCCGAGGGTGTCCACCTGGCCGAGCAGGGTGAGGAGGGCCTGTCGTTGTTCGTCGGTGGTCGTCTCGGTGACGGCCCGGTAGGCGGCGGCCGCGGGCTGGTCGAACAGCGGTGTCCAGGTCAGGGTGTAGTACGGCAGGGCGGGCGTGTCGAAGTGGAGCAGCCCGGGTACCCCGGCCGCGCCGGTCTCGGTGCGGGCCGCGTCGAGGAGGCCCAGGGTGCGGTGCGTGCCGTCGGTGTCGCCGTTGTAGCGGTAGTGGGCGTGGTCGAGCAGGCCGTTGAGTGCGGCGCCGAGCAGCTCGTCGGCGGGGCCGCGTTCGCGGTCCTCCTCCTCGGCGGCGTCGGCGTCGAGCCGGGCCGAGATCCCGTCCAGGGCCTTCTGCTGGGTGAGGGCGAACCGCAGGACCTCGACGATGCCGCCGATCAGCTTCGGGTCGGTGACCTGCGGCAGGGCCGCGCTCACCAGGTCGGGCAGGTCGGTGACCTTCGCGGCGGCCGCGGCGGCCTTCAGCAGGGCGCCGACGGTCTCACGGTCGGCCGTGCGCAGCGCGGCCGACCCCTGCGGGTCGCGCGGGCGCAGGGCGTACCAGTGGGTGAGCGGCGGGAGGTCGACGCTGCCCGTGCTGAAGGGGGTGTCGTGGCGGTCGTTGCGGGTCCGGGCGGTGACGACGCCTTCGGCGTCGCTGAGGGACAGCTCGCGCCAGCGGTGCGAGAGGGCGCGCGGGCGGTCGTCGCCGGGGAAGGTGAGGGCCGCGACCGGCACCTCCGCGCCTTCGGGGACGGTGACGGTGCGTCCGCCGGTGTCGGTGCCGACCCAGCCGTTGCCGGGGAGGCGTGCGGTGCGCCAGCCGAGGAGGCCGTCGACGGGCGCGCCGAGCACGGAGCCCTCCACGGTGGGCGTGGGCAGCAGCCAGTCGGAGTGTCCGCGCGTGCTCTTGCCGCCGTACTCCTTCAGGGCGTCGGCGAAGAACGCGGGCACGGAGAAGCGTCCGTGGGCCGCGCCGACCGGGTCGTATTCGAGCCAGCCGCTCGTCTGCTCGTCGTCGCCCCGCTGCCACACCCAGTACGAGGTGCCGTCGGACAGGACCGGCCGCTCGTCGGGGAGCCGGGTGTCGCCGCGGTGCACGACTCCGCCGCCGGTGGTGCGCCCGCCGCCGGGCAGCTGCACGGAGAGGTGGTCGCTGCGCAGGGACCAGTAGCTGCGCTTGGTGTCGAGGGTGAAGACGGTGCCGGGCGAGGAGTGCCAGTAGGCGTCGACGCGGTGGGCGCTCCAGTCGGACCAGAAGACGAGCAGTTCGCCGTCGACGTAGTGGAAGGCGATGCGGTGGTGGGTGCCGGCGGGCACGCGCAGGTCGTGCGTCAGGACGGTGGAGTCGGCGTCGATGACGCGGACCTGGGTGGCGTTGGCGACGATCAGGTAGGGCCAGGCCTCGACGACGGTGAGCCCGTTGCGGTCCTTTCCGGGGGACAGTTCGGCGACGGCGCTCTCCCAGGCGGGCCAGGCCAGTTCCTCGAAGAGGCCGCCGCGCAGGGTGCGGGCGAGGGTTTCGCCGAGGTCGGTGGCGGCCGCGGCGGCGACCTCCTCGGGGGCGAGCACCAGGGCCTCGGCGGGCAGCCAGGTGAGCCGCTCGATGGCGTCGGGGACGCCGGGCAGGCCGGCGGCGACGGAGGCGCGGGCGACCTCGACCATCCAGTCGGTCAGCAGCGGGCGCGCGCCGGGCGAGGCGGCGACGTGGCGGACGATGTCGGCGCCGCCGCTGCCCAGGCTGTTCAGCGCCCGGCGGAAGGCGGGCCGGAAGCGTGCGTCGGCGGCGACCGCGGACAGGTCGCGGCGCTCCTCGCGGTCGGCCCAGTCCGACAGGTTCAGCGTGTCGTGGCGGTGCCGCGTCTCGTGCTCCTCGGGTGTGACGACCGGGACGTCGAGGGTGAGCAGCAGGTCGAGGAGGTCGGCGTCCTGGACGCCGATCTGCAGGCCGGCCTCCCGTCCGGGACGGTCGAGTTCGGCGCGCAGCTGCGGGGCGCAGCGCTCGACGACGTCGAGGAGGAGCGGGTTGCTGGGGCGTCGGCCCCAGCCGGAGCGGCGGGCGGTGGTGTAGCGCTCCAGCCAGCCGGCGGTGCCGTCGGCGCAGCGTTCTTCGTCGGGCAGGGTGCCGTCGGCGAGTCCGGCCGTGGCACCGGACTCCTCCAGGACGTCCAGCCACAGGTCGACCAGGTCGACGTCGCCGCCGGGCGGGGTCAGTCCGAGGAGCGTGCCCCGTACGGCGGGGACGCGGCGGGCGAGCGCGACGAGGGCGCCGCGGTGGGCCTTCCACCAGCCGAGCGCGGCGCGCAGGGTGGCGGGCAGGGGCAGCAGTTCGGCGAGGTAGTCCTGCTCGGGTTCGGTGCCGGTCAGGCCCGCGCTGCGGGCGAGGCGGCGCAGTTCGGCGGCGGCCTGCGCGGAGGGCGGCAGTCCGCCCGCGGTGCGGCGTACGCACAGGCGGCGGAAGCGCTCGTAGGCCTCGGCGGGGCTGACGCGGACGGCGAGGGCCTTGCCGTAGCCGGAGAGCACCTTCACCGGCAGGGCGCCGGCCAGCGCGAATTCGAGGAAGACGGAGTCGAGGCGGTCCTCGTCGACGGCCAGGCCGTGCTGGGCCTCGGCGGTGCGGGCGCGGCCGAACAGCTGGGCGGCGTAGGTGGTGTTCTCGACGGCGAGGAAGATGCGCGCGGCCTGCTCGTGGAAGAGGGGCAGGAAGTGCGGCACGGAAGCGGCGAGGCGGTCGGCCAGTTCGGTGCACGCGTCGAGCGCGGCCTTGGGCTTGGTCTTGGCCTGGCGGGCGATCCGGTCGAGTTCGGGGACGACGGCGAGGGCGTGGTGGCCGTCCTCGGGGTGGTGCACGAGGACCCATTCGGGGAAGCCGAGTGCCTGGCGGCGCCTCAGGCCGACGACGGGCGGCTCGCCCTCGTCGCGAACGAGCCCGAGGAAGCCGGCGGCGAGGTCCTCGGCCGCGCCGAGTTCGGCGGCGGCGAGCCGGACGACGACGCGGTCCTCGTCGAGGCCCGGGTGGCGGTAGGTGCGGGCGGTCAGGTCGACGGCGTCGGCTCCGGCGCCGGTGGTGCCGTTCGGGAGGACGGCGCCGGCCTGCAGCAGCAGTTCGGTCTCGGTCGCCGCGGCGTCTCTCAGGTTCCTGCTCATGCGTCCCCGCCCTCCTCGATCTTGCGCCCGGCGTACAGTGCCGCGGCCATTCGCATTCCTTCGGACCACGCCACCGGTCCGACCTTCGTCAGGGGTACCGCCCGGCCGTCCTCGTCGTGCCAGCTCAGGGCGCCGGTGGTGGTCTCGTCGTCGTAGTAGGGCTCGCCGATCCACACCGCCGCCTCCGTGCCGGAGCCGGCTCCCGTGTCGCGGACCTTGCAGGTGGCGTAGCCGCCGGAGACCCGGTAGCCGAGGGCGGTCGCGCGGGCGGCGAGGCTGAAGCGGGTCGGGAAGACCCCGCCCGCGTAGTCGCGGACCTCGGTGGCGGTGGCGGAGACCTCGTCGGGCTTGCGCCAGGTGGCGCGGTGGATCTGCTCGACCTGCTGCACGATGCCGAGTTCGGCCGCGAACTCCCGTACGTCGTCCAGGTCGGGCAGCAGTACGGGGTGGGGCAGGGTCACCGTGCGCGGGGAGAGCCGTACGGTCTCGCCGTCGAGGTTGACCACCTTCAGCTCTCCGTCGGCGGTGGCGTCCCGCAGGAAGCCGACCTCGTCGGGGTCGTCGCCGACGACGGCCAGGTCGCGCAGGGCGTTCTGCCAGGCCTCGTCGGGCCAGACCCGGGCGAGCAGTTCGGTCGGCACGGGCAGTGAGGACACCATCCAGCCGTCGACCTGGGCGACGCAGGCCGCCGCGTGCCGGTCGAGCCATTCGGCGAGCCGGCGCAGCCGGTCCACCTCGGGATGGTCCTTCAGCGCCTTGGGCAGTGTCTTCAACTGCCGTCCCGCTGCCCGGCCGGTGACGGACCTCGCCGCCACCCGCCCTTCCACCAGGGCGATCTCGTACCCCTCGCCCGCCGCCAGCCATGCCATCAGACTGTGCCCCTCCGCCTGTCCCGTACGTGGTTCCGCGCAGCCCTGACAGGGGGGAGCGAACCCCCCTGAGCTGCGGTATGCCGGGAGACTAGCGAGAGCCACTGACAACGCCCGCCGGAGGGGCCTGCGTAGGTTGATTGTCCGGTTCTGGGTAGTCTTTCCCGGACAGTGGCGGAGCGGTACCGGCTCGGGGTGGGGTTATGGGACGTCAGATACGTGTCGGGGGTGCGCTGGTGGCGGCCCTGCTGCTGGCGGCCGCGGCCGGGTGCTCCGACCCGCAGGGTCCGGGACCGGCCGGCGGCGGGGACGCGAAGCCGCAGCCGTCCGTCTCCGGGGCCGCACCGCCGGCCGGGGCTCCCGACGGGGCGGCGCCGGCCGGCGGGGACGTGCTGCCCGGCCTGGTCACCACCGCCGAGGCCCGTACCCGGCTGGCCGCGCTGAAGGTGGCACCGGTGGGCACGATGGCCGGCTACAGCCGTGCCAGGTTCACGCACTGGGCCGAGCAGGGCAACAAGTGCGACACCCGCGAGACGGTCCTCAAGAGGGACGGCGCCGAGGTGAAGCAGGACGGCGAGTGCCGGGCCGTGTCCGGCACCTGGAAGAGCCTGTACGACGGGGTCGTCGTCACCGACGCCGCGAAGATGGACATCGACCACATCGTGCCGCTCGCCGAGGGCTGGCGCTCCGGCGCGTCCGGCTGGGACGCCGCCCGGCGCAAGGCCTTCGCCAACGACCTGACCCATCCCCAGCTGCTGGCGGTCACCGCGTCCTCCAACCGGTCGAAGGGCGATCAGAGCCCCGACCTGTGGCAGCCGCCGGACCGTGCGAGCTGGTGCCAGTACGGGCGGGCCTGGACCACCGTCAAATCCGTCTACGAACTGACCGTCACCGAACCGGAGAAGAAGATGCTCACCACGATGCTGGACACCTGCGCCTCATGACCGGGCCGGACCAGTGGCGGGACGAGGTGCTCGCCGGCCCGGGCGGCGCCATGACCGACGAGGTCGGTGTCATCACCGGCCCGCTCACCCTGCGCACCACCGCGACCGCCGGCGGACTGGTCCGGTTCGACGTCCAGTACAAGGACGCCGACGAGTGGTACACGCTCACGGGCAGCCCCCGGCCCCACCACGGCGCCCCGGCCGCCCTGCACGCCGCGGCCCTCACCGCGATCCGCACGGGCGGCGCGGCCGTGGCCCCCGGGACCGGACCCGCCTGAAGCGGGTCAGAGCACGGCGATGCCCAGGGGGCGGGTGCCCGCGGGGAGTCGGCGGGTCGTGCCCGTGTCCAGGTCGACGACCGTGATGCCGTTCCAGTGGCCGTCGCGGGTGTAGCCGCCGGTGACGTACGCGGTGCGGCCGTCCCGGGAGACGGCGACGTCCTCGTGCGGGCCCTCCAGCGGGACCACCCGCTCGGTGCCGTCGGGGGAACGGACCGTCAGCGACGGGCCCCTGCCGTCTCCCGGCCGGACGGGCCCGGTGCCGACCACCAGAAGCCGGCCGTCGGCCGTGAGGGCGACCCCGTGCTGGTGGGTGTCGGCGGTCATCGGCTCCACTTCGGTGCGCCCGGTGCGCGGATCGACCACCGCGAGCCGTTCGCCCTCGAAGGGCAGCAGCAGCCTTCCGTCGGAGGGGCGTACGGCCGTGTAGTGCGGCTTGAGCCAGGAGCCGAGGCCGCCCTCGGTGCCGTAGGGGGCCACTTCGATGCGGCGGGTGCTCAGCTGCCCGGCCGCCACGACGGTGACGTCGAAGGAGTCGTGCCCGGTGACGTAGACCTCGGATCCGTCGCGCGAGACGTCCACGTCGAAGGGGCGCCTGCCCACCGGGACGACGGCGGTGACCTCGCGGCCCGCCGTGTCGACGACCTCCAGGACACCGGTGGTGCCGGGGACGTTGACGCCGACGTACGCGCGGGCGCCGTCGGGCGAGAGCGCGATGCCCATGCCGCCGCCGCGGTACTCGCCGTCGGTGACCGGGCCGGTGGCGGTGCGGTACGGGATGCGGGCCACGCGTACCCGGGTGCGGGTGTCGACGACGGCGACGCCCTCGGCCGTGGCCACCCACGCGCGGCCGTCCGCGCCGACGGCCAGTGCGTACGGGGCCCGGCCCACGGCGACGGAGGCGACCGCGCCGCGCCCGGGGTCCACGAAGGTGACGGTGTCGGAGCCGAAGTCCGCGGTCAGGAGCAGCCCCTGCGGGGTCGGTGCGGTCTCCGGCAGCGACTGCGCCGCCGACGTTGCCGGGCCCGGGCCGGCGGGCGCGGCAGCCCGGCCGCAGGCCCCCAGCAGGGTCGCGGCGGCGAGCGCGACGAGGGCGGTACGGGTGCCCCGCGCGCGGCGGTTCACCGGTGCGCCCCGGGCTGCGCCCCGGCGGCGCGCAGGATCCCTGCCATGCCGTCGAAGCCCCGGCGTGCGGCGTGCTCGTACGGGGTCACGCCGTCGTGGTCCTCACGGGAGCCCGGGGCATCCCCGTCGCCGCGGCGGGCCGCGTCGAGGAGGTGTCGGTCGTGCGCGTTCATGGTGCCCCTCTCGGCTCCGGGGCGGGGAGGGCCGCTTGCGCCCTCCCGCTCCCCCGGTCCATGCTCACCCGGCCGCCGCCCGCCTCCGGTCCGCCCGGCGGACGGAGCCGTCGGGCGGACCGGTCGACACCGGGGTCGTCCGATCGGCTGATGCGGGAGCCGGGGATCAGGCCTCGTACTCGGTGAGGTCGATGCCGTGGATGTGGACGGCGTGCTTCTGGCCGTGCCGGGTGTCGGTGCTCTCGCGTTCGAGCACCATGTCCAGCTTGCGGATCACGTTCTCGGAGGCGGTGTCGCCGAGCCGGCTGACGGCGACGACACGGTCCAGGCCGCGGTCCTGGAGGGCGAACTCCAAGGTGGCGTGGGCGGCTTCGGAGGCGTAGCCCTGGCCCCAGTACTGGCGGCCGAGCAGCCAGCTGATCTGTACGTCGGCCCGGGCGTCGGGCAGGTCCTCCAGGACCGAGAGGCCGACAGCCCCGATGAGTTCCCCGGAGCCGAGGAGTTCGACGGCGAAGAGTCCGAAGCCCTCCTCGTCCCACTCCTCCTCCCAGCGCTCGATCGCCTCGGCGCTCTCGTCGAGACCGAGGGTGGAGCCGTCGCCGATCCAGCGCATCACCTCGGGATCGGCGTGGATCTCCGCGAGGGGGACGAGGTCGTCGTCGGTCCAGAGGCGGAGGAGGAGGCGGGGGGTACGGATCTCGGTCATGTCCCCCATCCTGCCGAAATTCGCCCGACCAGCGGTAATCGGCCGTTGCGGCGGTGTTGCGGGTTCGTGGCCATCCGCCGGGGAGGCTTTCCGCGGTTCGCCCCGGGCCCCTATGGTCCGTCGGGAGCCACGACCGAGGAGTGCCCCTGCCATGCCGCTCGACCTGTCGGACGAGAGCCACTACGACCGCACCCGCCTGCGGCAGTGGGCCCGCGGCCGCGCCCGCTCCGCCGGGGTGGACCGCCGCGACCTGCTGAAACTGTTCGCGGTGGGGGCCGCGGCCGGATCCCTGGGCGTCGCCGGGGGCGGTACGGCGTCCGCCGCCCCGGCCGCGGGCGCGGCGGCGGACGCCGTACCCGGCATCGTCAAGCCGCTGCCGCCCGAGCTGTTCACGCTCCGCGGGACGAACGCGGAGACGAACTTCGCGTCGTTGCGGGGCACGGGCCACCTCACCCCCGTCGACCGGTTCTTCGTCCGCAACCACACCTCCACCCCGCGCCTCGACGCCGGAACGTGGCGGCTGAAGGTGTGGGGCGACGGGCTCGCGGGCGGCCCGGTGGAGTTCTCCCACGAGCAGCTGCGGGCCCTGCGGGCGGTCGAGCGGACGCTGTTCATCGAGTGCGCGGGCAACGGCCGGAGCTTCTACTCCACCCAGCAGGGCCAACCGGTCACCGGCACCGCGTGGACCCTGGGGGCGATCGGTGTCGCGCACTGGCGCGGGGCGCGGCTGTCGGACGTGCTGCGACGGGCGGGCGTGACCCGGGGCGCGGTCGACGTCCTGCCGCGCGGACTGGACGACGAGGTGGTGGCGAACGGGGTGAACCTGGGCCGGGTGCGGCGTCCGCTGCCGGTGGCGAAGGCCCTGGACGACGTGCTGCTCGCCTACGAGATGAACGGGCGCCCGCTGCCGCCCGACCACGGCGGCCCGGTCCGCCTGGTGGTCCCGGACTGGGTGGGGATCTCGTCGATCAAGTGGGTCGGCGACATCGAGGTGAGCGGCGAGGCGCTGTACTCGCCGTGGAACACCGACATGTACCGGCTGTTCGGGCCGGGGCACCCGGTGGAGGGCAGCGCCCCGCTCACCCGGCAGACCCTCAAGAGCGCCTTCGAGCTGGAGCTGGGCGCCACCGTTCCCGTGCACCGGACGCGCCTGCTGACGGGCCGTTCGTGGTCCGCCGCCGCCCCTGTGACCGGGGTCGAGGTCAGTACGGACGGCGGCGGCCACTGGCGGCGTGCCCGGGTCCACGACTTCCCGCGACGGGGCGGCTGGGTGCGCTGGTCGGTGCCGTGGACGCCGCGCGCGACGGGTGCGACCGCATTGCTGGCCCGGGCGAGCGACGGGACGGGACGCACCCAGCCGGACACGGCGGTCCACAACACCCAGGGCTACCTCTTCGACGCGGTGGTGCGCCACCCGGTCACGGTGGTCTGACCCTCCCCCGCGGCTACGGGGTGTGGAAGCGGACCTCCGGTGCGTCGGCGGAGGGGCCGTCCAGGACGGGCCGGGGCTCGCCGCGCAGGTGCAGGTCGAGGAAGGCGCCGACGTAGCGGCGGGTGAGCTCGACGGAGCGGTCGCCCGGCAGTGGGGCCTCGGGGTCGTCGAGGCCGAGCTGCTGCCCGATCGAGGGGAAGTCGCTGAAGGTGAAGTGGCCCGAACCGTCGAAGGTGATCCAGCGCTTCCACCCGTCGAGGTGCGGCCAGTCCCGGTCCCAGCTCGCGTTGCCGCCGGGGCCGCGGCCCTGGGCGCCGAGCAGCAGGAAGGGCCGGCCGCCGAGTCCGCCGGCGGGTACGGGCGTGGCGTTGCCGCCGTCCATGTTCACGCCGGCGCGGATCCTGGGGTCGGTCGCCATCGCGGCGATGGCCGAGGCGCCGCCGATGGAGTGGCCCGCCATGGCGATGCGGCCGCGGTCGACGATGCCGGCGTGGCGCCAGGCGGGGTGGGGTCCGGTGAGGCGGTCCAGCAGGAAGGACACGTCGCGGGCGCGGTTGTCGCTGACCGCCTGCATGCCGGTCTCCCGGGCCTTGTCGCAGGCCAGGCAGGTGAGGACGCGTCCACCGGGGAAGGCGGTCCCGACGCTCTCGTAGGCGTGGTCGACCGCGGCGACGACGTAGCCGCGCGAGGCCAGGTCCTCGGCGAGCGCGGTAAGGGTGGCGCGGTGGACGGTGAAGCCCGGCGAGAGGACGACCAGCGGGTAGCGGCCGGCGACGGGGCGGGCTCCGGTCCGGGCGGCGCTCGCGGTGCCGGTCAGGGTCTCGACGGGGATCGCCTGGTCGAGACCCTTGTCGACGAGGAGCAGCCGGGCCTCCTCGCGGGTGAGGTAGCGGCCGGCGCTGCCGGTGTCGCGCCGCGCCGGGTAGCGCATGGTGACCAACAGTTCGCGCGGGCCGGACCCGGCCCAGGGGTCGGTGCGGCTGCGGTCCACGAGGTGCAGGTCCTCCCGGCCGACCGCGAACCGGCCGGTGGGGCGCGGGAGTTCGACCGCGGTGCGGCTGCGCTCGGCCGCGGCCGGGGAGTCCGCCGCGACGGCGGTGCCGGCGGCGGCGAGCGGGATCGGCAGGAGGAGGGCGAGTAAGGCGGCGGCTGCGGCCGTGCGGCGTCGAGTCGGTGGAGTCAGTCGAGTCATGGGTGTGACGCTATGCACGCAGGCGCGGCGGATCGTCACCTTGGCGGTGGATCCGGCCGTACCCCCGAGGGGAGGACTCCTCGCGCTGTGTCACTCCGAAGTATTAATACCTGCGGGGACGGTGATGGCCCGGAGCTTCTCCCTCAGGTACGTGTGGGAGTCGACGGGGTCGTGCACCACCCGGCCGATGGGGGCGGGAAGGGACTCCACCCTGGTGTGGGCGTCGCATTCGTAGAAGTAGACGAGCGAGATCAGTTCCTCCGCGGGGGCGTCGGCGGGCGGGGGCAGTACGCGGTGGCGGCCGGCCCGCCACCGGTCGCCGGTCCAGCGGGCCATCAGGTCGCCGATGTTGACGGTGAGCGCGGCCGGGTCGTGGGGTGCGTCCTGCCAGCCGTCGGCGTCCGTGTGGATCTGGAGGCCGCCCGAGCCGAGCTGCCGGTCCAGGACGGTCACCGTGCCGAAGTCGGTGTGGGCGCCGATGCGGAACTGGCCCGGCAGGGGTGTGCCGACGGTCTCGGTGCCGGGGTACCAGTTGAGGTTGAATCCCCAGGTGGGGTGGCCGGTGTGGCGCGTGAAACGGTCCTCGGCGAGTCCGAGGGCGGCGGCGAGGAGTTCCAGGAGTTCGTCGGAGAGGGCCCGCATCCGGGCCAGGTACTCCGTCACGAGCGGCCGCAGCTCCGGCACCTCCCGCGGCCAGGTGTTGGGCCGGTACCACTCGGCGTCCACGGCGGGGTCCCCGGTCGGTTCGTCGGCCGCGAAGGACCAGGACTCCTTGAGGTCGGGCGGCGAGGCGGCTCCTTCGGCGTAGCTGTTGGCTTCCGCCCCCGGGCCCAGCCACCCCCGGCCGCCGACCGTGACGGCGTACGGCTCCTTCAGGGCGGGCGGGAGCCGGAAGAAGGCGCGGGCCGCCTCCCGGATCCGGGCGGGCAGCGAGGGGTCCACTCCATGGCCGGTCACGAGCAGGAATCCGGCCGCGCGCAGGGCCTCGTCGACGCGGGCGGCGGTACGGGCGCGCGCCTGCGGTCCGCCGGACCGCCACAGCTCGAGATCGATCACGGGAACCTGGGATCCGGCCATGACAGACCTGCCTTCCGACGCTGCGCGGTGGTGTCCGGGACCGAGGCTAGCGCCGCGCACGGGCGGAGGGGATCGACACGGAAAGTGATTCTCGGACACTTTGCGTGGGCACCGAAGGCCGCCTACCGGGATGATCGTCACGAAAAGGACCAGAATGGAACGACGGGTGCCTCGAGGGACGGAGCGTGCGGTGGAGATTTCGACGCGGGAGGTCTTCGGTGCGCCGTGCTGGGTGAGCCTGATGACACGCGACCTCGGGACGGCGCAGCGCTTCTACGGCGCGGTGGCCGGGTGGCGGTTCCGGCCGGCCCGCCTCGGTGACGCGTTCTCGGTGGCGTTCCTCAACCGTGTCCCGGTGGCCGGCATCGGGGCGCTGGCCGCGGATCTGGGGGTGGCGGCGGCGTGGACCCCGTACTTCGCGGTGGACGACGCCGACGTGGCCGTGGACCGCATCCGCGAGCGGACGGGCACCATCGCGGTCGGTCCGGTGTCCTTCGAGTCCTGGGGCCGTGCGGCGCTCGTCGCCGACCCGGACGGAGCGGTCTTCGGGATCTGGGAGGGCAACGTGGCCGCGGACTGGCGGGCCGGCAAGGGTCCGCTCCCGGCCTGGCTGGAACTGCGCACCAGGAACGCCCTCGACGCGGCGATGTTCTACGGCGCGGTGCTGGAGTGGGCCACCGACCGGCCGGGCTGCTGTGCGGTCTCCTACGAGGAGGACCAGGTCGTCCTGCGGCAGAACGGCGAACCGGTGGCCCGTCTGAACAGCGGTCCGGTCGAGCTCGCCGCCTACTCACCGCACACCCGGCCGCGCTGGCACGTGCACTTCCGCGTGCCCAGGCTGCGGCCCGCGATCGAGGCGGCCGTCATGCTCGGCGGCCGGATGGTCTCGGACATCACCTCGAACGCCGCGGAGCGGTGGGTGACGCTCCGCGACCCGGACGGAGCGCTCTTCACGCTGACCACCGACATCGGGGCGGACTCGGACGAGGACCTCGCCCGGCCGGGCCTGTACTGACCGGACCGGGGGCGCGCCCGGCCCCGGCGGGTCCTGCGCGGGTCACCGTCGGTGACGGTTCGAGATGCGGCGCCGCGACGGTGCTGGTTCGCTGATTCCGCCCGCTCTCCCCACCGATCCGAGGAGTGATCATGAGCGTTTCAGGCGAGTCCCGCGGCCGGTCCCAGCAGATGCGCACGAAGGCCAAGGAGCTCAACGAGGCCGCCGAGCGGTCCACCGATCCGGAGGAGCGCCGACGGCTGAAGGAGAAGGCCCGCCGTCTCCAGGAGCAGAGCGAGCAGGAGAGCAAGATGGACGACCGGGGCTGGGACCCGATGTAGCCCGCGCGTCCGCGCAGGCACCGCGCACCGGCCGGTGGCGGTGGCGACCCCCGTCGCCGCGGCCGCCGGCCGCCTCTCGGCGAAACGCGGTACGTCCCGCCCGGAGCCGATCTATGGTGGCGGTCCGGTGCCGGAACCACGGGAGGGCGACGATGACCGTCGACGGTTTCAAACTGCTCGCTGACGCACACGACTACCTGCTCACCGCCGTCCGCGGTGTGCCCGCCGAGGCGTGGGGGGATCCGACGCCGTGCACCGGGTGGACGGTGCGTCAGGTGCTCAACCACGCGCGGCTGGACCAGCAGGCGCTGGCCATGCAGATCACGGGCGTCGCTCCCGCGAGCGATCCCTTCGAGCCCGAGGACGCGACGGCCGGCGACCCGGTCGCGGAGCTGGCGGCGGTGCTGGCGGCGACCGCCGCGGCATGGGAGTCCCGGCGGGACGACGCGAGCGTGCCCACCCCGATGGGGCCGATGCCGGCCGGCGTCGGCGCGGCGGCCGCGGCGCTCGACGCCGGCATCCACGCCTGGGACATCGCCCGGGCCACCGGTCAGGACCTGCCGCTGACCGAGGAGATGGCCGAGGGCCTGGAGGACATCGCGGCGAGGATCGTCGACTTCGTCCGCGACTCCTTCGGCAAGTACGCGCCGGCGCTCGCCGTCCCGGAGGGGGCGGGCCGCGCGGAGAAGCTCCTCGCGTTCACCGGCCGGGACCCCCACTGGTCGCGCTGACCCCGCCGGTGAGGATCCGAAAGAGACGACCTAGAGCCGGACCTTCCATTCCACCGTGGAGCGGAGCGTGCGGACGGTCTTCGGGTCGCGGACCGACGGGGTGCGGTCCTCGGCCGTCACCGACAGGCGGTGGGTGCGCAGGTCGAAGAGCCACAGCTCCGCCACCGACACCTCGGTGCGGCCCTCGAACCGCTTCAGCTCCCTGCCGTCCAGGTACCAGCGGACCACGAGCTGCCGGCCGTCCGCCCCGGTCAGCCTCGGGACGGACACCTTCGCCTTGTTGCGCAGCCGCAGGGTCCGGTCGGTCGGCGTGACCGGCGTGGCGATCCGCGCGTGCTGGTAGAAGCCCGCGATCATCGCCTCGACGCCGGGCAGGTTGAAGGGCTTGCCCAGGACCCGCATCAGGGAGTTGTCGGTGGGCCGGTAGAGCCCCGTCACGTAGTAGTTGCCGCCCTCGTACGCCCCGACCGTGCCGCCGTCGGGCGACTCCTCGCCGAGCCACCGGTACCACTTGGTCCGCTGCGCGGCCATCCGGTCGGCGGTCAGGCCCGAGCTGTTGGACTCGCCGGGTTCGGGGCCGGTGTACTTCTCGTAGTCCGGCACGCCCGGGTAGAAGTACTCGTCGGCGAGCTTGCCCAGCGAGTGGCCGGTCTCGTGGATGGCGACCTGGCCGGACTTCGGGTGGCCGGCCGACGCGGTCGATATCCCCTCGTAGCCGAGGGTGGCGCTGGGCTCGTTGTAGCCCGCTCCCCCGTACTTCGCGCTGTTGGCCAGGACGATCACCAGGTCGGCCTCCGGCGCCTTCGCCACGTACGCGTCGACCTTGGGCTGGTCGATGCAGAGCAGCCGCTCGATGTCCCCGCACCAGAAGTACGAGCCGAGGGCGGTGTCGCGGACGGTCGCCGGGTCGGGGTCGCCGGAGACGCCCGATTCGCGGGAGACCGCGTCGACCGTCCAGACGTTGAAGAGGCCGCGGTAGGTGGTGTACGGCTCGACGGCGGCCACCTCGGCCCACTTCTGCTCGGCGTCCGCACGGAACCGCGGCAGTTCGGCCGCGGTGTAGCCGTCGCCGATGACGACGACGTCCAGGCGGTCCGCGGTGGAGCCGTTGTCGATCATCTTGGTGACTTCGCCGTCGGCCGACCGCTCCGCCTCGGTGAGCCGTCCCGCGCGCTTCGCGGGGCTGCCGGCCGCCGGCACCAGGGCGTGCCCGGATCCGGCGTCGCCGCCCTGTTCGGGCCCGGGGATCTCGACCTCCACCCGGGTCCTGGCCGGCGGTTCCGCGGCGCCCGCCGCGTCCGCCGGGCCCGCCGCCACGAGCGCCGCGCTCGCGCAGACCATCGCGAGGGCCGCCCGCAGCGCAGTGACCGCGGCCGGACGACGCCGTGCCCGAAGCCGTGCCGCGCGTCTGCTGACCGTGCCTGTGACCGGATCCATGAAGTCCTCCCCCGGAAAAGGAAGTTAAGAGGATTGATAAACGCACTGAATCGGCTGCTTAAACTAGGCGCAGCGCGGGAGGTGCGCAATGGCGTACTCCGGCTGAATACTGGGGAGTTCGAGCAACCAGGGGGTATTCCATGGACGAACCGGGCGAGATCGGCCGCAGGGTCCAGCGCATGCGCACCGAACGCGGCCTGACCCAGAAGCAGTTGGCCCACCCGTCCTACACCTCGGCCTACGTCTCCACCCTGGAGTCGGGCAAGGTGCGCCCCTCCGAGACCGCGCTGCGCTTCCTCGCCGGCCGGCTGGGCACGTCGTACGAGGAGCTGGCCACCGGCCGCCCCGCCCACCTGGCCACCGAACTGCGGCTCGCCCTCACCGACGCCCAGCGCACCCTCGCCACGGGCGAGGCCGCCGAGGCCGCCGTGCGCTACCGGGGCCTGCTCGCCGAGGCCGAGGAGCTCGGGCTCCTACCCGAGCAGGCCCAGGCCCGGCTCGGGCTCGGGGAGTGCGCGCTGGAGTCCGGTGAACTGCCCGCCGCGATCGGCCACTTCGAAGAGGCCGAACGACTCCTGGCCGACGAACCGCTGCCGCGCCGCGCCCGGCCCCTGCGCGGCCGGGCCGTGGCGCACCTGCTCGCGGGCGAGCTGCGCTACGCCTGCTACCTGCTGGAGTCGGCCATCGACGAGCTGGGCGCGAGCGGCCTGGCCGACCCCGACGCGCTGGTCCTGCTGCACGCCGCGGTGATCGGGCCCTACATGGACATGGGCGCCCACGCGCGCGCCGCCCACTCGGCGGAGCTGGCGCTCGCCCTGGCACCGCAGGTCAGCGATCCGGCGCTGGTGGCGGGCATGCACCGGCAGGTGGCCCGGACCTTCCTCGCCGAGGGGCGGATGGCCGAAGCCGACGCCTCACTGGCGAAGGCGCAGGCGATCTACGGCCACCTGCAACTGCGTACGGATCTGGCGCACTGCCACTGGATGCGCGGCTACGTGCTGGCGCAGAACGGCGAACTCGGTTCGGCCGAACGGGAGCTGCGCACGGCCCGGGACATGCTGTCCGCCCGGCGGGCCGGCCTCTTCACGGCCCAGGTGGAGGTGGAGCTGGCGGACGTACTGCGCCGGCTGGGCCGGCACGAGGAGGCCGCGGGCCTGCTCGCGGCGCTGCTGGAGCTGGGCAACAGCCACGGCGCCGTGCACGCGGGCGGCGCGCACCGGCTCCTCGGCCTGATGGCCGAGGAGCGCGGTGAGGCGGAGTCCGCCGAGGAGCACTACGTACAGGCCCTGGCGCTGCTGGAACGCAGCGGGGCGACGGGTGATCTCGCCGACCTGTGCCGGCTCCTGGGCGATCTGCTGCGGCGTACGGGCCGGGTCGAGGCGGCCATGGACGCGTACCGCACGGGCCTGGGACACCGGGCGGCGCCGGGCACCACCACCCTGGGCCCGGCGCCCGCGGCCGCGTTCCGGCCCGCCCGGGTCAGTGGTTCTCGGTCGGCCGCAGATCGCGCGGAATGAGCGCCCAGGTCGTGGCCGCCGCGGCGACGGCGAGACCTCCCGCCATGAGGAACGCCGGGGTGATGGCGAGGGTGTAGGCGTGCGAGGCGGTGTCGAGCAGGGCCTGGCCCACGGCGCCGCCGAGCCGGTCGGCGATGTGCGCCGCCTCGCCGACGGAGTCCCGTGCGGCGGCCGCGGTGGGGCCGTCCAGTTCCAGGGCGGGCAGGTTGCCCCGGTAGAGCGCGGCCGCGGTGGAGCCGAGGACGGCGACGCCCATGGCGGACCCCAGCTCGTAGCAGGTCTCCTCGATGGCGGCGGCGCTGGAGACCTCGGCGGCGGGCGCCGCGGAGACCAGCGTCACGGAGGCCACCGTAGTGGCGGTGCCTGCGCCCAGGCCCATGACGGTCAGGGCGGCGGCGAAGGCCGGGTAGCCGAGGTCGGTGAACTGCTGGAGGGTCCACGGCAGGGCCATGCCCGTGGCCAGGACGACGAGTCCCGCGCCGAGCACATGGCGGATCGCGAAGCGCTGCATCAGCGTGGGGGCGACCATCGAGGCGGCGATCAGGGCGAGCGGGGCCGGCAGCAGGCGCAGTCCGGCCTCCAGCGGTGTGTAGCCCTCGCCGTACTGGAACCACTGGGTGACGAGGAACAGGATCGCGCCCATGCCGACCATGGGCAGGAAGATCGCGGTGGCGGCGACGCTGAAGGCGGGCTTGGCGAACAGCCGCACCTGGAGCAGGGGGTTGTCGAGCCGCATCTGGCGGCGGACGAAGACGGTCAGCGCGACGGCGGCGACGAGGAGCAGTGCCCAGGGCAGCGGGTCGGCGACACCGCTCTTGCCGAGCTGCTTGATGCCGCCGGCGAGGGCGAGCATGCCGACGACGGACTGGCCCACGCCCCACCAGTCCCACTTTCCGGTGCTGCGCGGGGAGCGCGATTCGGGCAGGTAGCGCAGGCCGGCCGCGACGATGACGGCGGCGACGGGCAGGTTGAGGAGGAAGGCGGAGTGCCAGCCGTAGTCCTGGACCAGCAGGCCCCCGACGACCGGGCCGAAGGCCATGCCGCCGCCGAAGACGGCCGCCCACACGGCGAGGGCGAAGGCGCGCTCCTTGGCGTCGGTGAAGACGGTGCGCAGGATCGAGACGGTGGCGGGCATGATGGCCGCGCCGCCGATGCCGAGCAGGGCGCGGGCCGCGATCAGGTGCCAGGCCTCGGTGGCGAAGACGGCCATGAGCGAGGCCGCCGAGAAGATGCCGAAGCCGGCCATGAGCAGCCGCTTGCGGCCCCAGCGGTCGCCGAGCGCACCGGCGGTGACCAGCAGGCCGGACAGGGCGAGCGCGTAGACGTCGATGATCCACAGCTGCTGTACGGCGCCGGGCTGGAGGTCGCCGACGAGCGAGGGGAAGGCCACGTTGAGGATCGTGGTGTCCATGGAGATGAGCAGGAGACTGCCGGAGAGTATCGCCAGGACGATCCACCTGCGGGGGTCCGGCGTGGGGGTGTGCATGGGGTTCCGTTCGGGGTCTGTACGGGGTGACGTGCGGGTCAGGGTGCGGGGGCACCGGCGGGGGGCCGCGCGAGGGGCCGCGTCCCGCTGAGGAAGGAGGTCAGGACCAGGTGGCCGATCTGGCGGGGGGCGAGGTGCCCGTCCCGTACGCCTTCGGCGGCGGCGTCGAGCAGTCCCCAGAGGGAGTACCAGATCCAGTACGGCGGGAGGTCGGCGCGCAGCCGCCCCAGCCGCTGGCCGAGGGCGAGGAAGGCGAGGGCCCGCTGGTCCTGGCGGTCCACGCCGGCCCGGAACGCGGGGTCCGCGAGCACGGTGGCGTCGCGTGAGGTGAAGCCGTAGAGGTGGGCGGCGGGCATGAGCGCGACGACCAGTTCCTCCAGGGCGGCATCAAAGGCGTCGGCGTCGGCGTTCTGCGCCAGGTCGAGCGGGGCCAGGCAGCCGTCGACCACCTCGATCGCCCGGACCGCGACGGCCTTCAGCAGGGCTTCGCGGGTGGCGTAGCGGCGGCTGAGCGTGGCGCGGCTGGTCCCGATGCCGGCGGCGATCTGCACCATCGAGGCGCTGTGATCGCCCGCAAGGACGCGGGCGGCGCCGTCGAGCAGTTCTTCTTCGTTCACCATGTCGAGCCTCCTTCGCCTCGAACGATACAAGATTGTCTCATCCGAGGCAAAGACGCTCCACCTTCGCGGCGTTATTGAAAATGGGCATCATTTCCATATACTGGCCGCATGGCACGCAACGAAGTACGCCCGATCATCAAGATCCGCTCCACCGCCGGAACCGGGTACACCTACGTGACCCGCAAGAACCGGCGCAACGACCCGGACCGCATGGTGCTGCGCAAGTTCGACCCGGTGGTCCGCCGGCACGTCGACTTCCGCGAAGAGCGCTGAGCCGCACCACCTCATCCGACCCCCGAAGGACCGCGTCATGAAGCCCGGAATCCACCCCGCCTACGGCCCCGTCGTCTTCCGCGACAAGGCCGCCGACTTCGCCTTCCTCACCCGCTCCACCGCCACCAGCGACAAGACGGTCGAGTGGGAGGACGGCCGCACCTACCCCGTCATCGACGTCGAGATCTCCTCGCAGAGCCACCCCTTCTACACCGGCACCGCCCGCGTCCTGGACACCGCCGGCCGCGTCGAGCGCTTCCGGCGCCGCTACGGGAGCAGGCCGTGACCCTGCCCGTCGTCACCGTCGGCGGGCTCCACGGCGATGCCCGCCGACGGCACGCCGAGCACGTACCACATGCGCATGGACCGGGGATTGCGCAGGTAGAGGTGGGGACCACGGCCCACGGGGCGGGTGTGGCGGCGCACGGGATCGCCGTTGGGCCAGACGAGTTCACCGTGCCCGGTGATCGCCACCGCCCCTTCGGTCAGGCGGCAGTGGTGGAGGTGCCCCACGCCCTCGGGGCCGCCGAGGAGCAGCAGGTGACGGTCCCGGACCGCGAGACCGCGGATGCCGCGCATCGGCAGGGGCCGGATGTGCGGCGGCTCGCCGGTCCGCTGCGCGACGAGGGCCCGGTCGTACTGGTCCGCGACCAGGACCTCGGAGTCCGTGACGTTGAGGGCGTTGACCTCGAGGCAGAAGCGGGCGCGTCCGGAGGGGCGGAATCCGTGCAGGCGGTTTCCCCTGCCGTCCCACCGGGCGAGGGCGTCCGCGTCCAGGGGGTCGTCCCCGTACATGCCCTCTTCCCCGTGGCAGGTCCACAGGCCGGCCCGGCGGTCCGTGACCAGCTGGATCAGGCGGGACCCCAGGGCGAACCTCCGCCGGGACCGGCCGTCCCGGCCGAAGATCTGGCCGTTGCGGCGGTCGCTCCCGCGGCATCCGTGCACGACGAGACCACCCCCGGGCAGAGCGTCGATGTCCCGCGGGCTCACGGCCACGTCGTGCAGCGTCCGTTCCCGGACCGAGTCACCGTCACGGGTGACGAGGAGGGCGTCGAAGGGCAGGGCGAGGGGTTCCGCGGAACGCCCGCCCCGGTTGCCGGACGGGAAGCGCGCATCCGTACAGATCAGCCAGAGGGCCCTCCCCCACGCGTCCACCGTGGAGGCCAGGACCTTCCGTTCGTCGTACTGCCGAGGCAACAGTGCGTAGGGCCGCAGTGCCACCTTCGTCAAAAAATCACCTCGCGGGTGAAGGAACGTTACGCCACATGATCACATGGGCGGGTCCTTGTGCTCGCCGTGCTCCCCGTTGGTGCGGGCACGGGCGCCCGAGCGGGTGCGGGAGGCGGTCTGGGCCCGCTGCGGGTGGCGGCGCACGTACTCGTGCTCCAGCTCGTTCATCCGCTTCGTATGGGTGACCAGGGCGTCGTCGGACCCGTGCAACAGGGTCTCGTGGCGCGTGCGGTGGATGGCCTCCAGCTCCTTGAGCAGCCGGCCCTCCTCCAGTTTCCGCGCCGACGGACCGCCGTCGTGCTCCGTCATGGCACGTGCACCTCCTCCTCGGGTCCCCGCCCACTCCATCATCCTCCGCACCGCGCCGCGCGTCCCGTCAGCGGCCGCGGCACCGGTCCGGAGCCCGCCCCGGTGGTAGACAGTGTCTACTCCTGTTGGTAGACAAGGTGCATGGACGAGGAGAGATCACTGCGGGAACGGCTGATCGACGTCGGTGCGGAACTCGTCGCGAGCGAGGGCACCGGCGCCCTCGGACTGCGGGAGATCGCCCGCCGGGCGGGCGTCTCGCACGGGGCGCCGCGCCGCCACTTCCCCACCCACCACAGCCTGCTGTCGGCGATCGCCCGGCGCGGCTTCGCCGATCTCGCCGGGCGGGTCACCGCCCTGGAGGCCGGGGCGGCGCAGTCGACGCCGCGGGAGCGGGTGCGGGCGATCGGGCGCGCCTACGTGGGCTACGCGCTGGAGAACCCCGGCATGTTCTCGCTGATGTTCCGCCACGACCTGCTGGACAGTTCCGGTGAGGCGCCCTCCGACGAGCCGCGGCTGCGCGAGTCGACGCTCCCGCTGTTCGGCCTCCTCGTCGCGCTCGTCGGCCGGTGCGGGGTGGCCGAGCCCTCCGTCACCGCCGCCGCCCTGTGGGCGAACCTGCACGGCGTGGCCCAGCTGTGGGGCTGGGGCAGCCTTCCGCTGGCCCTCGGCGAGGACCCGGCCGCGGACGTCGAACGGCTCGTCGACGCCGCCGTCGACGCGCACCTCGGGGGTGCCCCGGCGTGAGGCGGCGCACATCGCTGCTCGTCAGCGTGGCGGGCGCGATGCTCGTCGCGCTCGACGGCACCGTACTGACGGTGGCTCAGCCGAGCCTGAGCCACGACCTCGGGGCGAGCGTCACGCAGGTCCAGTGGACCAGCACCGCCTACCTGCTCGCGGTGGCCGCGTTCCTCGTCCTCGCCGGCAGGCTCGGCGACCGGTACGGGCACGCGCGGCTGCTGTTCGTCGGCGTGCTCGGGTTCGCCGCGGCCTCGGCGGCCATCGTGATCGCGCCCGGCGTGGGCTGGGTGATCGCACTGCGCGCCGTGCAGGGCGTGTTCGGCGCGCTGCTGCAGCCGGCGACCCTGGCGCTGCTGAGGCTCGCGTACCCGCCCGACCGGTTGGCCGGGCCCGTGGCCGTGCGGACCAGCGCGATCGGCGCGGCCGCCGCGGCCGGTCCGCTGCTGGGCGGTCTGCTCGTCGCCCAGTGGGACTGGCGGGCGGTGTTCGTGCTCAACGTGCCCGTCGCCGTGGTGATCGCCGCCCTGACGCTCTCCGTTCGGGCCCCCGCGCCGCCGCGTACGCGGGCGGGGCGGCCGGCGCTCGGTGGCGCGGCCCTGCTCGCCACGGCCCTCGCGGTGTTCGTGCACGCGCTGGTCGGCGTACCGCAGTACGGGTGGACCGGAGCGCCGACGCTGTTCGGGGGCGCGGCCGCCGCCGGGCTCGCGGCCCTGTTCGTACGCGGCGAACGGCGCTCCGCGCAGCCGCTCGTACCGCCCGCCGTGGCGCGGGCCAGGGCTGTGACGGCGTCCATGGCCCTGCTGCTGGCGGTCTCGGCGGGCATGTTCGGGGCCCTGTTCACGGCGACGTTCCGGCTCCAGGACGTCCAGGGGCTGGACGCGCTGGACACCGGACTGCGGGTGCTGCCGTTGACGGCGGTGATGGTCGCGGGCGCTCCGGTGGCGGGAAGGGCGCTGCGCCGGTTCGGGCCGCGCCGCACCGCACTGGCCGGTACGGCGCTGGTCGTCGCCGGGATCGCCGGGCTGGGCTCCGCGTCGGGCCCGGCCTTCGCGGTGCTCGGCGCCGGCTTCGCCACCGTCATGGTCACGGCCACCGGGGCGGTGGTCGGCGAGGCCCCGGCCGGGTACGCCGGGGTCGTCGGCGGGCTCAAGCAGACGGCCATGAACGTGGGGCCGGCGCTGGGCATCGCGGTCGCCGCGAGCGCCGGGGTTCTCGGACCGTCGCTGGTGGCGCTGGCCGTGCTGGCGGCGGCCGGTCTGGTCGCGGCCTCACTGCTGCCCGGCGGCGCGCGCCCGGCAGTTGCGGGCGACCTCGTCGGCGAAGACGAGGGCCGGCGGGGCGAGGGCGGCCCAGCGGCGGACCGCCCAGCCGACGGCGAGCGGTGGCAGGGCGGGGACGGGCACCAGGCGCAGCGGGCCGTCGGAGCCGGGGACCTGCCAGCCGGGCAGCGCGGGCACGACGGCGTGCCCCAGGCCTAGTTCGGCGAGGAGCAGGGCGGTGTCCCAGTCGGCGACGCTGGTGTCGGAGCGCATGTGGATGCCGGCCCCGGCGAGGGCGGCGTCGAGGTGGGCGCGGGAGGCGGAGTTCTGCGGCAGCCGGATGTGGCGGATGCCCGCGAGGTCGGCGGGGGTGAGGCAGGTCCGGCCGGCGAGGGGGTCGTCGGCGCCGACGGCCAGCACCCAGGGCAGTTCCATGACCGGGCGCTGCTCGATGCCCCGGACCGGGGCGCCGATGGTGATCCAGGCGAGGTCGAGGTCGCCGGCGGCGAGGGCGTCGAAGCAGCCGCGGCTGGAGTTCTCGGTCTGGAACTCCAGGCTCACCCCGGGGTGGCTGCGGCGGAAGGCGACGACGGCTTCGGACATGAAGTGCCGCACGGTCGTCGCGCCGGTCGTGACGCGCACGGTGCCGCCCCCGCCCCGTACGAGGTCCGCCACGCGCCGCAGGGCGCCGTCGAGGCCGGCGATGCCGTCGGCGGCCGCCGCCCGGACGATCCGGCCGGCCTCGGTGGGCACGACGCCGCGGGCGTGGCGCTCCAGGAGGCTGGTGCCGGTCTGCTTCTCCAGGCGGCGGACGTGCTGGCTGACGGCGGACTGGGTGCAGCCGAGGTCGCGGGCGACGGCGCTGAGGCTTCCGGCGCGGCAGACGGCCACGAACACGCGGAGGTCGTCGAGGGTCATGGCACCCAAGATATTCCTTGGGTGTGGGGAGCAAACCGGAGGATTGACTTGGGTGTTGGGGTGGATCACGATCGTTGCAGGGCCCGGGCGGCAACCCGTTCCGCGCCCCGGCCGGGGGTCCGGAACCCCGGCCGGGGCGCGGTCGGGTGCCGACCCACCACGCCCACCGTCCGGCGGGAGTGCCGCGCCTCTGCTCGGCGAGGGGTGGGGATCAGCGGTCGGGCGCGGCGTACGTCGGTGCCGCGGCCGGCCGGCCGGTCAGGGTGATCTCCGCGGCGCTGGTCCAGGGGCCGCGGCCGCCGGCCTCGGTCAGGGCGCGCAGGCGCAGGTAGCGGCCGGTCTTCGGGGACAGGGCCGCGGTCTTGGCGGCGGCGGTGTCGGCGAAGGTGCCGCTCGCCACCGGCGCGCCCCAGTCCGTGGGGGTGTCGGAGACGTGGACCTCGTAGGCGCCGATCCTGCCGTTGACTCCGCCGTCCTGGCGGGGGAGGTAGCCGAGGCCGTCGACCGTGTAGCGGGCGCCGAGGTCGATCCGGATCTCGTGCGGGAGCGCCGCGGGCGTGCCGGTGGACCAGGCGGTGTGCCACATCGTGGCGGGGTTCGCGTCGAAGGCACGGGCGGCCGCGCCGTTCTCGGCGGCGGTCTCCTGGCTGTCGGCGCCGGCCAGGGACCAGCCCGCCCGGTCGATGGGGGCGGAGGAGGAGGGCAGGGGCTCGGCGGCCGGAACGGCGGTGCCGGCGGCCGAGACGGTGAACGCGCCCGTCTTCGTACCGGTCTTGGCCCAGAGGATGCCCGCCCGGTCCGCCGGGTCGAAGAACCAGCCGGACGGAGCGGCGTCGTAGGCGGCCTTGGAGGTCAGGCGCGGCACGGCCGTCCCGTCCACCGTGAGGGAGGCGGGCGCGGAGGCCACGTGCAGGGTGAATTCGTAGCCGCGCGAGGCCGGCTTGCCCGCGTAGCTCCCGGTGGGGGCGCCGACGGAGACGGTGACCGTGCCGGTGCCGGACGTCGGGGCGGTGACGTCGACCCGCTGGCGGGCGTAGGCGCCCGACTCGTGGGCGCGGGTGCGGCCGTCGTCCTCGTAGAGGCTGAAGGAGGAGGCGCCGCGCGGGTGGATGTCGTAGGTGAGGGTGGAGACCGGCTTCTCCCCCGTGTGGTTCATCTGCGGCCACATCGGCACGATGCCGCCGCCCTTGACGAACAGCGGGAGGGTGTCGAGGGGCGCCCGGTAGCCGTCGAGCCGGCCGGGGCCCGCGTACGTGCGGCCCGTCCAGTAGTCCGTCCAGGTCCCGGCGGGCAGGTATATCCCGTCCCGGACGGTGGTGTCGGAGACGACGGGCGCGACGAGGAGGGAGTCGCCGGCCATGAACTGGCCGCTGGTGGCGTTGCCGCGGGCCACCGGGTCGTCGGGGTACTCCAGGACCATGGCGCGGGTGCTGGGGACGCCCGTTTCGTGGGCGACGCGGCTCATCGTGTACAGGTAGGGCATCAGCCGCATCTTCAGCTGCAGGTACTTGCGGTTGACGGAGAGGTAGGGCTCGGCGAAGCGCCACGGCTGCTTGTCGTGGTAGCCGGCGGAGGGGTTGGCCGCGCCCCAGCCCGACATGGTCATGAAGGCGGGGGTGAAGGCCTTCCACTGGAGGTCGCGGGTGTAGGTCTGCGGGCTGCCGCCGAAGATGCCGTCGATGTCGCCGGCGGCGTAGTTGAGGCCGGAGAGGCCCGCGCCGGTGATGGCGGGGACGTGCCAGCGCATGTCGTCCCAGGTGCCGTGGGTGTCGCCGGTCCACACGACGGCGTTGCGCTGGGTGCCCGCCCAGCCGTCCACGGTCCACACGAAGCGGCGGGCGTCGGAGTTCTTCTCGATCCCGTCGACGGCCTGCCGCACACCGTCGAAGGCGTACTTGTAGCCGCTGCCGATCCACGCCACGTCGGTCTTCACGGCCCGGCTGCCGGCGGTGCCCACCTCGTCGGCGATGGAACCGAGGCCGGTCGAGGTCCACAGGCCGGTCTGGAAGCCCTTGGCCCGCAGGGCGTCGACGGTCGGTTTCAGCGGGGCGGTGTAGCCGCAGCCGTAGCCGTCGTTGGGGAGGAACCAGCCCGAGGGCATGTCGGCGGCGCGGGCGTCGGCCGCGTAGCCGACGACATCGGGCGTGTGCTGGTGCCGGGGACGGTTGTGGTCGCCCTGGTAGTCGGGGTTGGAGGCGTTGAAGCAGTCGGCGTTGCCGAGCTCGAAGCCCCACATCGGCGCCATGAACGGCTTGCCGCTGACGTCGGTGTAGGCGTCGAGGACGGATTTCGGCGAATCGCCGGTGAAGTACCAGGCGTCGAAGCGCTTCTCGTCGTGGGTGAGGGTGGTGGGGGCGTTGAATCCGTAGGAGCCCGGGGCCCAGGTGTTGCGCATCACGCCGTAGCCGTTGGTGGACATGTAGAAGGGTGCGGGGCTGGCGTTGTCGTTCTCGCGCCACTTGTTGTCGACGGCGACGGGGACGGTCTTGTCGCGCAGCGCCCACTCGCCGAGGCGCAGGCCGGTTCCGTAGAACTGCTCGTCCGCGCCGCGGGCGAGGTACTGCGTGGTGCGGCTGCCGGTCCAGCTCGTGGGCCGGGTCTCCTGCCAGACGGGGGTGGTGTTGTCCGCGCGGTATACGGAGAACCGCAGCGGCGACTTGTTGACCCGGATGGAGAGGGAGCCGGTGCTGATGCGGTAGTACGGGCCCGCGTCGGTGCCGGTCGCGGGCACGGAGCCGAAGTCGGTGGTGACGGCGAGGTCGGAGCCGGCCGGGTCGTCGGCGAAGGTCCCGTCGGGTGAGAGCCAGAGGCGGAAGATGTCGGCGCGGGCGATCACCACGCGGGCCCTGGCGCCGCTGGAGGCGGTGACGGTGAAGGTGTTCCCGGACCGGGTGAAGCCGGTGACGTCGCCCGCGGTGGCCGTGGCCCCGGAGGGGGCGGCGGTGGCGGGCCCGACGAGGGGTCCTGCGGCGGCCAGGCCGGTGACGGTGAGGGCGGCGGCGAGCAGGGCCGCGCCCGGGCCGCGCAGGCGCCGTCGCCGTGGTGTGCGCGGCCGACCGGATAAGGGGACCCGTCGGCTCCTGCGGATGCTGGGCAGTCTC
This sequence comes from Streptomyces erythrochromogenes, assembly GCF_040684695.1. Classification (GTDB taxonomy): domain Bacteria; phylum Actinomycetota; class Actinomycetes; order Streptomycetales; family Streptomycetaceae; genus Streptomyces; species Streptomyces erythrochromogenes_C. Next base: position 840,308 of record NZ_JBFBGM010000001.1, on the reverse strand, counting down.
ATGGGGCAGCTCCTCGTGCGGTCCGGAGAACGGACACAGCCCTTTGGCATGCACCCGGCAAGATAGCGTCCCGACGGCCTTCTTTGAAGGATGCTGCTCGAAGTCGCCCTTCAGCACGCATCTTTGAGCATGCGACAGACGCTCACCGGCACACGGAAGCGGCACACGGAAGCGGCGGGCGGCGAGGCGGCGGGCGACACGGCGGCGGGCAGCGGCTATCCCCGATGCGCGGGGTACGCAAGGCCGGAGAGGCGTCCGGAGGGGACGAGAAAGGCAAGGAGGTGAACCCACTCCTTGCCGCTCTCAACTTATAGCGCACCGGGGGGCTTGCGGCAAGGCCCCGTCGCCGGGGCAGAATCGCGGGCCGAAGCCAGAAGCTGCAGAAATGGGAGATTCACGAAGTGCATGCGTCTTCGCCTGTTCACACATCGCGCGGCGACGTCGAGCAGGTCTCGGCCGCGCCAGGGGCCCGCAGCGCGTTCGACCTTCCCGACCACCTCTCCCCCAAGGCCGACCCGGCCCTGACCGGCGCCGACGAGCGGCACTTCGCGGTCGTCTCGGAGAGCCTCGCCCAGTCGATCGCCGAGCTCTCCGACCGCCTGGAGGCCGAGCGCAGGGCGCCCGGCGGCATCGGCCGCGAGGCGATGGACCGGGACGCCGAGATCCACCGCCTGACCTCCCGCCTGCGCACCCTGCGCCGCTTCGGCCTGGACCTCTGCCTGGGACGCATCGTCCCCGCCGACGGCGACGAGCCCGTGTACGTGGGACGCCTCGGCCTCACCGACAGCACGGGCCGCAGGCTGCTGCTCGACTGGCGCTCCCCCGCGGCCGAGCCCTTCTTCGCGGCGACCCACGCCCACCCGATGGGCCTGGCGAGCCGCCGCCGCTACCGCTGGACCGGCGGCCGGATCAGCGACTACTGGGACGAGGTCTTCAGCACCGAGGCGCTGGAGGGACACGCGGCACTCGACGACCAGTCCGCGTTCATCGCCAGCCTGGGCGGCAACCGGTCGGCCCGTATGCGCGACGTGCTCTCCACCATCCAGGCCGACCAGGACGCCGTGATCCGGGCGGGCTCCCGGGGCGCCCTCGTCGTCGACGGCGGCCCCGGAACGGGCAAGACCGTCGTCGCCCTGCACCGCGCCGCCCACCTCCTCTACTCCGACCCGCGCCTGGGCCACCGCCGCGGCGGCGTCCTCTTCGTCGGGCCGCACCAGCCCTACCTGGCCTACGTCGCCGACGTGCTGCCCAGCCTCGGCGAGGAGGGCGTCCAGACCTGCACGCTCCGCGATCTCGTGGCGGAGGGCGCCGCGGCGCCGGAGGAGGGCGACCCGGCGGTGGCCCTGCTGAAGTCCTCCGCGGACCTGGTGAAGGCGGTCGACGCGGCCGTCCGCGTCTACGAGGAGCCGCCCACCCGCGGGATGACGGTCTCCAGTCACTGGTCGGAGGTCTGGCTGAGCGCCGACGACTGGGCGGCGGCGTTCGACGCGGTGGAGCCGGGGACCCCGCACAACGAGGCCCGCGACCAGATCCGGGAGGAGCTGCTCGCCCTCCTCATGGACAAGCACGAGGACGGCGGCGAGGGCCACGACGTCCCGCCCGAGCTGCTGCGCCGGTCGCTGCTGCAGGACCGGGAACTGATCAGGACCCTCAACCGGGCGTGGCCGATGCTGGAGGCGACGGACCTCGTCGGGGACCTGTGGTCGGTCCCCGCCTACCTGCGCAAGTGCGCGCCCTGGCTGGGCCCCGACGACGTGAGCCGGCTGCAGCGGGCGGACCCCCGGGCCTGGACGGTGTCCGACCTGCCGCTCCTGGACGCCGCCCGGCAGCGGCTCGGCGACGCGGAGGCCTCCCTCCGCGAGCGCCGGCGCGAGGCCGCCGTCGCCACCGAGCGCGCCCGCAGGGCCGACGCCATCGACAGCCTGCTGCAGAACGTCGTGATCGACGAGAGCGAGGGCGCGATGGGGATGCTGCACGGCCGCGACCTCCAGGACACCCTGATCGACGAGAGCGGGCTGCCCGGCGTCGAACCGGACCTCCTGGCCGGCCCGTTCGCGCACGTCGTCGTGGACGAGGCCCAGGAACTGACCGACGCCGAATGGCAGATGCTGCTGGCCCGCTGCCCGTCGCGGAGCTTCACGATCGTCGGCGACCGGGCCCAGGCCCGGCACGGGTTCACGGAGTCCTGGACGCAGCGGCTCGAACGCGTCGGCCTCGACCGGATCACGGTCGCGTCGCTGAGCATCAACTACCGCACCCCGGAGGAGGTCATGGCGGTGGCCGAACCGGCCATCCGGGCCGCGCTCCCCGACGCCAACGTCCCGGCCTCCATCCGCAGCAGCGGCATCCCGGTCGTCCACGGGGCCGTCACCGAACTCGAACCGGTCCTGGACGACTGGCTCGCCGCGCACCCCGAGGGGATCGCCTGCGTCATCGGCGCTCCCGCCTTCCGGGCGACGCCCCGCGTCCGGTCGCTGACGCCCGCGCTGTCGAAGGGGCTCGAATTCGACCTGGTCGTCCTCGTCGACCCCGACCGGTTCGGCGAGGGCGTGGAGGGGGCCGTCGACCGCTACGTCGCGATGACCCGCGCCACCCGGCAGCTCGTCGTCCTCACGAGCCCCTGACCGCCCGCGGCGGTGCCGACCCGGCCGACTAGAGTGCCCGGCATGGCAGTTGACGTGGATGTCGCGGTGGTCGGGGCGGGGCCGGTCGGGCTGGGCGCCGCGCTCCTGCTCGCCCGGGCGGGGCTGGGCGTCGTGGTGCTGGAACGCCGTCCCGGCCCGGTCACCGAGTCGCGGGCGACGGACCTGCACGCGCGGACCCTGGAGGCGCTGACCCCGAGCGGGCTGGCCGAGGCCCTGCATGCGCTGGGGCGGCGCGTGGACACAGTCGACATGTGGTCCGGGCGGCGCCGCCTCGGCGGCTTCGACCTGACGCGGCTGCGCACCCCGTACCCGTACATCCTGACGGTCCCCCAATGCGCCACCGAGGGGCTGCTCGCGGCGCAGGCCGAGCGCGCGGGCGTGCGCGTGCACCGGTCGACGGCCGTCCTGTCGGTGGCGGAGGACCCCGAGGCCGTCACCGTGCGGTGCGACACCCTCGAACCGCTGCGCGCCCGCTGGGTGGTGGGGGCCGACGGCGCGTCGAGCACCCTGCGCGCCCTGACCGGGGCGTCGTTCCGCGGCCGGACCTACGGCGGCACCTGGCAGCTCGCCGACCTGCAGGTCGAGGACCCCTCGCTGAACCCGGCGCGGGTGCACATGGTCGGCGGTCCGCGCGGGCTGCTCGTCGTCCTGCCGATGCACCTGGACGGCTGGGCCCGGGTGGTGCTGCACCGGCCGGACGGACCCGGGCCGGAGGGACCGGTGCCGGACGCGGCGGAGGACCCCGGGGCGTTCGCCGCCGAGGCGGCGGCCCGGGGGTGGACGGCGACCGTCCGCGCATGCCGCTGGACGAGCACCTTCCGCACCCAGCGGCGGCTGGCCGGCCGCGCGGACAGCCGGCGGGTGCTGCTGATCGGCGACGCCGCCCACGTGTGCAGCCCGATCGGCGGGCAGGGCCTCAACCTCGGGCTCCGGGACGCCGTGTCCCTGGCCTCGGCCCTGCCGGGGGCGGAACCCGACGGACTCGCGGCCTGGCGGCGCGGCCGCCGCGCCGACGCCCTGCGCGTGCTGGCCCGCACCGATCTCGCCACGCGCGCCTGGACCCTGCGCGCCGGGCCCGCCCGGGCGGTCCGCGACACGGCCCTGCGCGCCGCGCTCACCACCTCGCCGGGCCGCCGGCTCCTCGCGGAAGCGGTGGCGGGGCCCCACCCCGCCAGTCGACCCCGCTGACCTGGGGGTTTACCGCCGGGAGATGCGGGTGGTCGGGGGGCGGCGGAGAATCGGCAGGGATGGGGGGTGACCGGCGGCGGCGTTCGCCGCGTCTGCCGCTTCTCGTCGAGAAGGAAGGTAATCCCATGGCTTTCGGATCCGGCCGGGTACGGCGTGGGTGCACCGCCGTGTGTGCGTCCTCGCTGCTGGTGCTCGGGGGCGCCATAGGCGCCGGAGCGGCATCCGCCGCTGAGCCCGCGACTGCGGGCGCGCGCGCCGTCGTTCCGCTCCAGGCAGACCCCAACAAGGTCCTCGAACTCGTCAACCAGGCCCGTACGGCGGCAGGTTGCCAGCCCCTCACGGTCGACCCCCAGGTGCAGGCCGCAGCCCAGGAATACGCCAACGACACGACCACGAGCCACACCGGTTCGGACGGCTCGTCCGTGCCGGACCGGCTGAAGAAGGCCGGGGCGACGTTCAACGGGTACGCCGAGAACATCGCCTGGGGTTCGGGCGACGAAAAGGTGCACGTCGACGGGTGGCTGAAGAGCACCGGCCACGCGGGCAACATCAAGAACTGCAGCTTCACCAAGACGGGCGTCGCGGTCAACGGCGACCGGATCGTTCAGGTGTTCACCAGCTGACCGGACTAACTCACGCCGGCGCCGGCTCAGCCGGCGTCGGCGTGACCGTGTGCCCGGGGCGGGGCGACCGCGAGGACGGGCGGGGCGGGGGTGCGCCGGCGGTGGCCGCAGGGCTCGAAGACGAGCACCACCGGCGCTCCCGGGCACTGGCGCCAGGAGATGCGTTCCGGCACGCCGTCGCACACCGGACAGCACGGCAACGGGCCGGGCTCCGGCGGGTACCCGGGGGCGGCCGCGAGCGGCGTGACGTGCGGATCGCGCATGGGGGCTCCCTGGTCGTGCGGTTGGGCTGATCGCACTGTGCCATGCCCGGGGCCTCCTCCGCACGGGCGAATCATCCAGTGTTTCGGCTGGTCAGAGGTGCGGTCGCCAGGAGGATTCCGGTCCTCTTGCGGGCACTTTGTGATCAACCGCTCCCGCGGCCGGCCTCCACCAGGCCGGATTCGTACGCGGCGATCACCGCTTGGGCGCGGTCGCGGACGCCCAGTTTGCCGAAGATGCCGGTGATGTGGTTCTTGACCGTCGAGACGCTGATGTCCAGTTCCGCGGCGATCTCCGCGTTCTCGAGTCCGGTGGCCAGCAGCTGCCAGATCTCCCGCTCGCGCGGGGTCATGTCGGGTGGTACCGCCGCCGCGGCGGCCGCGGCCGGGCGGGCCGGCGCGGGGGTCCGTACGTAGGCGGAGAGCAGCCGGGTGAGCAGCCTGGGTGCCACGACCGCCTCACCGCCGTGCACCGTGCGGACCGCCGCGCCGAGTTCCTCCGGGGAGACGTCCTTCGGGAGGAAGCCGTACGCGCCCGCACGCAGGGCCGCGACCACGTACTCGTCCATGTCGAAGGTGCTCAGCGCCAGGACGCGGACCTCGGGGAGGGTGCGCGCCAGTTCCGCCGTGGCCTGGACGCCGTCGAGGACGGGCATCCGGATGTCCATGACGACCACGTCGGGCCGCAGATCCCGGGCGAGGGCGACGGCGCGGGCGCCGTCCTCGGCCTCGCCGACCACCTCGAGCCCGGGGTCGGGGCCGAGGATCAGGGCGAGACCCCGCCGCACCAGCGGCTGGTCGTCGGCTATGAGCACACGGATCATCGGTGTCGTTCCCCTCCCTCGCCGCCCCGCGCGGCCGGTACCGGAAGGCGGGCCGCCACCCGGAATCCCCCGCCGTCGCGTGCGGCCGCCTCCAGGGTCCCGCCCTGGAGGGCCACGCGTTCGTGCATTCCGATCAGACCGTACCCGGTGCCCGCGGCGGGGCGGGCGGCCGGCGGCGGTGCACCGGCCCCGTCGTCGCACACCTCCACGAAGACCTCGTCCGGGTGGTACGTCAGGCGTACCCGGGCGCGCGCCTGCCCGGCGTGCTTGCGGGTGTTGGTCAGTGCCTCCTGCACGATGCGGAAGAGGGTGAGGCCGACGCTGGGCGGCAGCGGGCGGACGGTGCCGTCGACGGTGAACTCCGTCTCGGTTCCGGCCAGCCGTGACTCGGTGACGATCCGCCCCAGGTCCGCGGCGCCCGGCTGAGGCGCCGGAGGAGTTTCGTCCGGTTCCTCCCCGGCCCGCAGGACGTCGAGGAGTTGGCGCATCTCGCGCAGGGCGATGCGGCCGGAGTCCTCCAGGGTGACGAGGGCCTCGCGGGCCGCCGCGGTGTCGTGCGCCAGGTTGGCCCGGGCGCCGCCCGCCATCAGCTGCATGGCGGTGATGTGGTGGGCGACGATGTCGTGGAGTTCCCGGGCGATCCGGCGCCTCTCCTCGGCTACGGCGCGCTCGGCCTGGAGGGCCTGGTTGGCCGCCACCTCCCGCTGCCAGCGGTTGACGGCCAGGGCCGCACCGGCGACCAGGGCCGTGGCCGCCGCGCTCGCGACGAGGGCCCAGCCGCCGGGGAGCAGCCTGCCGCCCTGGCCCAGCGGGACCAGCGGCACGGTGAGGGCCGCGGCCGCTCCGGCGACGGCGGGCCGGCTGAAGCGGACCACCGAGTAGAGGGCAACGGCGAGACCCAGCGAGAAGTGCGGTGCGGCGTCCGGGATGGCCAGGTTGGGCACGATCCCCAGGAGCAGCACCGCCGCGAGCACGGCGAGCGGGCGGCTGCGGCGGGCGAGCAGGCACATGGCCGCCGCCACCAGCGCACAGGCCGCCGGGACGGTGAGGGGCATCCCCTCGGTCCGGGTGCCGAGCGAGAAGCCCAACAGGTCCACGGCGGCGGCCCCGATCGCCACGAGTGCGTCGTTGCGCGTCCAGCGCAGCCTGTCGGCGCCCTTGTCCATCCGTTCCGGTCCTCCCCCGCCGGCGGTCCTTCCCGCCGGTGCGGGAGGCGTTTCGTGCCGGTTGTCCTCCTTCCATTCTGGCAGCCCGGCCGGCCGCTGCCGTCGTCCCCCGGTCCGGTGCCGGACCAGGACCGGAGTCCTGGTCGGGGCCGGGCGTGCGGACCCTGCTCCCGGGCGCGGTTCCTCCCGTACGGCGACGTTTCGCCGGCCCGGGCCTGATGGTCTGGAGTCCGGCCGGGAACCCCCGGTCCGCCCCACGACCTGAGGAGTCACGTGATCCGCGCCCTGACCGGGTTCTCGACGAGGAATCCGTGGAAGGTGATCGCCGTCTGGGCCGTGCTCGGCATCGCCCTGACGATCGCCGGCCAGGCGCTCGTCTTCCGCGCCACCCAGAGCAACACCGGCGATTTCCTGCCCCCGTCCTACGACTCGGCGGCGGCCCTGAAGGTCGCCGAGGAGCGGTTCGGGGTGAAGCCGGACGCCAACACGCTGACCGTGCTGGTGGCCCGGCCGGACGGCGGGCGGCTGAGCGGCGCCGACGAACGGCGCATCGACGAGGAGGCCGCGCGGCTCGGCAGCCGGCGGGTGGCCATGCCCGCGCCCGAGCAGGAGACTCCGTTCGCCCAGGACCACTCCCAGACACCGAAGGTCGCCCCGGTCATGACGGCCCCCGACCGCAGCTTCCGGCTGCTGTCCGTGGAGTTGACGGGCAATCCCCAGGACCCGGGGGTCCAGGACACCTACCGGGCCCTGCGCGAGCAGTCCCGGGCCGGGTTCGCCGAGGCCGGGTTCCGCACCGGCTACACGGGCGGGCTCGCCTCCACCGTCGACGCCGTCGACGCCGAGGAGACCCGGGCCCGGGTCGTCGCCTACGTCATGCTCGGCGTGATCGTGCTGCTGCACGTGCTGGTGTTCCGCAGCGTGCTCGCCGCGCTGCTGCCGCTGATCGTCGTGTCCGTCATCGGCGGCGCCGCGACCGGCACGGTGGTCGGCGTCGCGATGCTGACCGGCATCACCCTCGATCCGTCCACCCCGCAACTCATCAACGTCGTACTGGTGGGCATCGGCATCGACTACTTCCTCTTCCTGCTGTTCCGCTTCCGCGAGCAGCTGCGCCGGCGGCCCGAGCAGCCGGGGCGGGCCGCGGCGGCCGAGGTGTCCGGGCGCGTGGGCACGGCGGTGACCTCGGCGGCGCTCACCATCGTCGCGGCGTTCGCCACGCTCGGGGTGGCCTCCTTCGGGCAGTTCCGGGTGCTCGGTCCGGCCATCGCCGTGTCCGTGCTGGTGATGCTGTTCGGCAGCCTCACCTTCATGCCGGCGCTGCTCGCGGTCACCGGGCGCAGGATGTTCTGGCCCTCGCGGGCTCACCGGCGCGAGCCCCGCGGCGGTTCGGCCGCCCGGCTCGGCACGTGGCTGGTCCGGCGTCCCCTCACCGCGGCCCTCGCCTGCGTGGCGCTGCTCGGCGCGCTCGCCGCGGGCACGGCCGGCATACGGATGGACTACGGGTCGGGCGGCGCGGACGGTGAGCGGACGGCCGCCGCGGCCACCGCGGCCGAGATCTCCCGGGCCATGCCGGCCGGTGTCTCGGACCCGATCAGCGTCTACGTCACGGCGTCGGACGGCGCACCGCTGACCGCCGGCCGGGTCGAGGGCCTGTCCGGGACGCTCTCCCGGCTGGAGGGGGTGGGGCAGGTCGCCCCGACAGTGCTCAGCGAGGACCGCCTCGCGGCGCGCATCGACCTGTTCCCGAACGCCGATCCGCACGGCCAGGAGGCCCGCGACCTGGCGTCGGGCCCGGTCCGCGACGCGGTCTCCGTGCACCGGCCGGACGGTACCGAGGCCCATGTGGGCGGCACCGCGGCGGTGTTCGCCGACGTCTCGACGGCCGTGGACGAGGACCTGCGGCTGGTGTTCCCGGTCGCGGCGGCCCTGATCGCGCTCATTCTCTTCCTGCTGCTGCGCAGCCTGCTCGCCCCGCTGATCCTGATGCTCGCGGTGGGTCTGGGGTTCGCCGCCACCCTCGGTGCCTCGGCGCTCGTCTTCCAGCACGGGCTGGACCAGCCGGGCGTGGCGTTCACGCTGCCGCTGGTGCTGTTCCTGTTCGTGGTCGCGCTGGGCACCGACTACAACATCCTGGTGACCGACCGGATCCGGGAGGAGATGGAACGGCCCGGCCCGGCCCGGGACGCGGTGGCGCGGGCGGTACGGCACACCGCGCCGGCCGTGGCGACGGCCGGGGTGGTGCTGGCGGCCTCCTTCGGCAGCCTCGCGGTCAATCCGGTCGCGGCCACACAGCAGATCGGCTTCGCGACGGCGCTGGGGATCATGCTCTCGGCCTTCGTCCTGTCGATCGTCCTGGTCCCGGCGTGCGCGGTGCTCCTGGGCCGGTCCCTGTGGTGGCCCGCGAAGCCGCGGCCGGCGGAGCCCCGGCCCGCGCCGGAGGCCGGGGTGGCCGGGGCCGGTGCGCCGGAACGCGTCCTGGTGCCCTGAGCACCGCGGCCCGTACGCGCGAGGGCGCCGGGCGCGCGGGTTCCCGTACGGGATCCGCGCGCACCGGCGCCCTTCGGCCGTCCGTCGTGCCGGGCACCTCAGACGGGCAGCTCGTCCACCTCCGGGTGGTCCTTCAGCCAGGCGCGGACCGCCTGCTGCTCCTTGCCCTTGCCGGTCTGCTGGATGCGCGCCTCCAGGCCGGTGAGCTGCTCCTCGGTGAGCTTGAAGGAGCGCAGCCAGGCGGCCACCTCGGGCTCGTCGTCGGCGAAGCCCTTGCGGGCCAGGGTGTGGATGCCGTCGCCCTTGCCCCAGACGCCCTTCGGGTCCTCCAGCTTGGTCAGCTCGTAGGAGGAGTAGGCCCAGTGCGGCGACCACAGGACGGTGACCACCGGCTCCTTCTTGTCGTAGGCGCGCTTGAGCTCGGCGAGCATGCCGGGGGTGGAGCCGTCGACGACCTGGTACTCGCCCTCCAGGCCGTACTCCTTCATGACCTTGTCCTTGAGCAGGCCCATGGCGCCGGCGCTCGGCTCGATGCCGATGATGCGGCCCTTGAACTGCCCGGCCTTGCCCTTGAGGTCGGCGAGGGAGCGGACGTCCTTCATGTACGAGGGCACGGCGAGCTCGATGGAGGTCGGGCCGTACCAGGAGCCGAGGTCCTCCAGCTTCTTGCCGTACTTCTCCCAGTACTGGGCGTGGGTGACGGGCAGCCAGGCGTCGGTCTGGAAGTCGAGGCCGCCGCCGGCCAGGCCGGTGTAGAGCGCGCCGGCCTCCAGCTGCCGGGTGTCGACCTTGAAGCCGCGCCGTTCCAGGAGCTCCTTCCAGAGGAAGGTGGAGGCGACGCCCTCGTCCCACGGGATGTAGCCGATGGAGACGGTGCGGCCCTTGCCGATGTTCGCGGCGCCTTCCGGTCCCTCCTCGCGGCCGGAGCCGCCGAAGGTGCTCAGGCCGCCCGCGACCAGGGCCAGTACGACGGCTCCGGTGACGGCGTAGGCGGGCTGGGGGCGGTGGTTCCACACGCGGGCGGCGCCGGTGGCGGCCGACCGGGCGCGGGCGAGGGTGCGCCGGCCCAGCGGGGAGACCTGGCGGCCGAGGGCGCCGGTCATCCGGTCGAGGTACATGGCGAGGATGACGATGGACAGGCCCGCCTCGAAGCCGAGGCCGATGTCGACGTTGCCGATGGCCTTGTAGACGGCGCCGCCGAGTCCGCCGCCGCCGACCATGCCGGCGATGACGACCATGGACAGGCCGAGCATGATGACCTGGTTGACGCCCGCCATGAGGGTGGGCAGGGCCAGCGGCAGCTGGACGCGGACGAGGGTGTCGCGCGGGGTGGTGCCGAACGCTTCGGCGGCCTCGACCAGTTCGGCGTCGACCTGGCGGATGCCGAGTTCGGTCATCCGTACGCCCGGCGGCAGCGAGAAGACGATAGTCGCGATGATGCCGGGCACCACGCCCACCCCGAAGAAGATGATGCCGGGGATGAGGTAGACCATGGCCGGCATGGTCTGCATGAAGTCGAGGACCGGCTTCATGACCGCACTGACCCGGTCCGACCGGGCCGCCCAGATGCCGAGCGGGATCGCGAACACCAGGGTGACGAGCGTGGCGACCAGGACCAGCGACAGCGTGGACATGGCGTCGGACCAGAGCCCGACGGAGTCGACGAGTGCGAATCCGGCGAAGGCGAGCACGCCCGCCAGCAGGCCGCGCAGCCACCAGGCGGCGATGGCGACGATGCCGGCGAACAGCAGCGGGGCGGGCGCTGAGAGGACGGCGACGAGGCCGTCGTAGAGACCGGTGACGAGCGCGCTGATGGCGTCGAACAGCCAGGACAGCCGGCTCTGGAGGAAGTCGACTCCGCTGTCGACCCAGGCGCCGAGGGGAATGCGGGGCATCAGGCGGCCACCTCCGCGCAGCGCACCGGGGCCCGCTGCTCGTCGCCGATGAAGGCGACGAGGCGGTCCTGGGGCACGGAGCCGACGACAGCGCCGTCGGTGCCGGTGACGGCGACCGGGTGCGGGACACGGGCGCTGACGGCGCACAGGTCGGCGAGGGGGGTGTCGGCGCTGACGGTGGGGCAGCCGCAGGTGCCGGCGTGGGGGCGGGCCGGGCCGGTCGTGGTCATCACCGCGTCGGCGGTCAGCACCCGGGAGCGGTCGACGTCCTGGACGAAGGAGGCGACGTAGTCGTCGGCGGGGCGGGTCAGGATGTCCTCGGCCGTGCCCTGCTGGACGATGCGGCCGTCGCGCATGACGGCGATGCCGTCGCCCAGGCGCATGGCCTCGTTGAGGTCGTGCGTGATGAAGACGATGGTCTTGCGCAGGCTCCGCTGGAGTTCGAGGAGCTGGTCCTGCATGTCGCGGCGGATGAGCGGGTCCAGTGCGCTGAACGACTCGTCCATGAGCAGGAGGTCGGCGTCGGTTGCCAGGGCCCGGGCGAGGCCGACTCTCTGCTGCATGCCGCCGGAGAGCTCGTCGGGCCAGGCCATCTCCCAGCCTTCGAGCCCGCACAGGGCCAGGGCCTCGGCGGCCCGGCGGTCGCGGTCGGCGCGGGACACCCCCTGCACCTCCAGCCCGTAGGCGGCGTTCTCCAGAACGTTGCGGTGCGGGAAGAGAGCGAAGTGCTGGAAGACCATGGATATCTTCGTGGACCGGACGCGGCGCAGCTCGCGCGCGCTGAGCGCGGTGAGGTCCTGGCCCCCGAAGAGGATGCGTCCCGCGGTGGGCTCCAGCAGGCCGTTCAGCATGCGCAGCAGGGTGGACTTGCCGGAACCCGACAGCCCCATGACGACGAAGATCTGGCCGGGCTCGACGTCGAAGGAGACGTCGATGACCGCCGCCGTCGCTCCGTCGGCGCGCAGCTCGGCGCGGTCGCTGCCGCCTTCGAGTGCGCGCACGGCGTCGTCGGGCCGGTCTCCGAACACCTTGTAGACGTGCTCGGCCTGGAGCGTGGACACATACACCTCGCGGGTCGTACCGGGTACGGCGCGCGGGTCGGGCCGGCGCGGCCGTGGAGCGGGACGGGATCCGCCCGCGTGCGCCCCGTCCTCCGACGCGATGCGCCGGAGGACGGGGTTCCGCTCCAGCTGCGCCGATGCCCGGCATTCACTCCGGCAAACGCCCGAGTGATCCACCTCACGGTCGGGCGGGCAGGCCCCGACGGCGGGTCACGGCCCCTGGACCCGGAAGCCGGCGACGGCGGGGTGACGGCGGTCACGATGGAACGTCAGGTGGTCCCAGGTGGGGAAGGCCAGGTCGGTCACGGCGACGAGCAGGCCGGACGGGGCGTGCACGGTCCGGCGTACGGTCAGGCCGCAGGAGGGGGTGGCGGCCGGGGCGGGCGGAGCGGGCGCCGGCGGGTGGATGGTGCGGGTCATGGTGATGGTCTCGGCGACCCGGCCCGTCGCCGCGGCCCGCTCCAGCCAGTTCTGGAGGGCGGCCAGGTCCCGGTCGGTGGAGCGCGCCGCCCGGTTGCGGCAGACGGCCAGCTCGGGGGTGCGCGCGACGACGTCCGGGCTGAAGCGGGTGACGGCGTGGCGGAGCGTCTCCCCGGCCGGGCCCCGCTCGCGGTGATGGTGGACCAGGGTGCGGTCCCCGCCCGACATGCCGAGCGGAGCGGCGAGGGAGGGCGGGACGGCGGTCACCGCGACCCAGCTCCGGGTGAGGCCGGGGGCGGGGGCGGCCGGCCCGAAGGCCACCGGATCGGCAGCGGTGGGGACGACCTCGGCCGTGACGGCGGGGCGGGAGCCGCGCCGCCCGGTCACGACCAGGCCGTCCTCGCGCAGGTGCTGCAGGGCGGCCCTGATGGTCTGCCGGTTGACCTGGTAGCGGGCGGCCAGACTGCGCTCGGAGGGCAGTCTTCCGCCGGGGGTGTGCGCGGCGCGGTCGAGATCGCGGCGCAGGGCTGCGGCGATCCGCTGGTACTTGGGCATGACGGCCGGGCCGCCGCCCCGCGAAGGGGAGGGCATGGCTTCTCCTCTGACGGGTGGTCAAGGACTGCGCGGTGCCCGACCAACCTAGCATTGGTCTATACCTTTGAGTGAGGCAGGATCGGGCCCCGCCGCCACGTTGGCCGGTTCCGCACCACGCGCCGGGCGGGCTGGCCGGCCGTCAGTCGCGGTAGACGAGGACGAAGTCCGCGTGGGGGTGGGTGCCGCGGCCGTCCGGCGTCTCGTCGAGGGCCTTGCGCAGGGTGCGCAGGTGCTCCGGGGTGAGCTGGAGCGGCGGCTCGTCCGGCTGGTGCGTGGTGCCGCGGGGGTAGTCCTGGCCCGGCGTGGTGGTCATCTCGATGTGGCAGCCGATGACGTGCCGCACCGGCCGGGTGGCGCAGAAGTCCAGCAACCGGTCGACGGTGGCCGAGTAGGCCTCCCGGTCCTCGATGTAGAGCCGCCCCGGATACAGGGAGTCGCCGGTCAGCAGGATGCCGGTGTGGCGGTCGTGGAAGACCAGGGCGGCCCGCTGGTGGCCGGGGCCGGGGATCAGGTCCAGGACCCGGCCGCCCAGGTCGAGCGCGCCGGTGCGGTGCGGCCAGTCGGCCAGGCCGAAAGCGGTCGCGACCTCCTCCAGCCCCGGTCCCACGACCGTGGTGAGGGGCCGGTCGGCGAACTGCCCGTCCGCCGCGATGTGGTCGCCGTGTCCGTGGGTGTGGGCGACCACCAGCTCGTACGCGGGCCTCGGGTGCCGTTCCAGCCAGTTCTCGACGAGGCGGTCGACCGTGTCCCGCAGGGGGAAGTGGGCCGGGTCCGCGGACGCGCCCGTATCGAGCAGCAGCGCCCGTTCATTGCCGAAGAGGAGGAAGAGGAAGGGGGCTTCGTAGTGCACGGACTTGTTCTGGCGCAGGATCACGGTGTGTTCGGAGTGGGCGTGGACCTGGATCTCCGGGGCCGGGTCGTGCTTCGGGGAGGGCCAGCCAGCGTGCCAGACGACGTCGAGACTGCCTGCGACCGGGGCGCCCCGGAGAAAGTCGATCACCACTCCAACCTACCCCCGCCGTCCGGCGCCGGGGAGCGCCCGGCTCGCGCGGGCCGGCGAAACGCGGTTGGGTGGGGGGAGAGGCGTGTGCACCGATGCGGCGGCATCGGCCGCCGGACCGGCCCTCGCCGTGTCCGAGGAGGGCCGCCATGTCCGCTCCAGGCCCCACAGCCCGCCGCCGACGCCGCCGCGCGGCCGTCCTCACCGCCGCGCTGGCCTGCTCCGCGCTGCTCACCGGCCCCGCGGCGGCCGTCTCCCCCCGCGCCACCGCCCCGCCCCCACCTCCCGCACCATCACCCTCGGTGACCGTCCCGAAACTCGACTGGAAACCGTGCAAGCCCGGCAGCCCGTGGGACTGCGCCACGGCGAAGGTGCCGCTCGACCACGCCGCCCCCGCGGGCCGCACCATCGACCTCGCGGTCGTCCGCCGCCAGGCCGGCGATCCCGCCCGGCGCGTCGGCACCCTGTTCGTGAACCCCGGCGGTCCCGGGGGCCCCGGGACCGTACAGGTGCCGCAGAACTACGACCGCTTCCCCGAGGAGCTGCGGGACCGGTTCGACATCGTCAGCTGGGACCCGCGCGGGATCGGCAACAGCACCGCCGTGAACTGCTTCGACACCACCGAGCAGGCGACCGCCTGGGCGGCCCGCCCACCCGGCGGCTTCCCCGTCGGCGCGCAGGAGCGCACGGCGTGGATCGACGCCTACGAGGACCTCGGCCGGCTCTGCGAGAAGCGCGACCCGGACCTGCTGCGCCACGTCTCGACCGCCGACACCGCCCGCGACCTCGACCTGCTGCGCCGGTCGGTGGGCGAGGCACAGCTGAACTACCTGGGCGTCTCCTACGGCACGATCCTCGGCGCCACCTACGCCAACCTCTTCCCCGACCGCGTCCGCGCCATGGTCCTCGACAGCAACATCGCCCCCCGGGCCTGGACCGACGGCGCCGGGCAGGGCGAGTCACGCACCCCGACCTTCCTGCGCATGGGCTCGGACGTCAGTGCCGCGGCCACCCTCGACCGGTTCCTCACCCTGTGCGGATCGGCACCGGCCACCCGCTGCGCCTTCTCGGCCGGCAGCCCCGAGGCCACCCGGGAGAAGTTCGACCGGCTGATGCAGCGGCTGCGGGAGCATCCGGTCGGCCCGTGGACGTACGCCAGGACCGTCGCCGACACGGTCACCAGCCTCTACATCGTCGACCCCGGCTGGACGGCCCTCGCCGGCCGGCTCCAGGACCTGTCGCAGGGCCGGGAACCCAAGCCCCCCGTGTACCCGCCGCCGCCCCCGGTGGACCGGCCGAACCCCTACCTGGGCGACGAGCAGGCGTCCGCCGTGTGGTGCGGCGACAGCCCCAACCCCCGCGACCCCGCCGCCTACCACGGCCTGGAGGAGGAAAGCGCCCGCCGGGCCGGGGACGCGGGACGCTTCTGGACGTGGGCGGCCGAGGGCTGCGCCACCTGGCCGGCCCGGGCCGCCGCCCGGTACGACGGCCCGTGGGACACGCCCACCGCCCGTCCCGTCCTGGTGATCGGAACCCGGTACGACCCCTCCACGCCCTACACCGGCGCCCAGGCCATGGCCCGCGAGCTGGCCGACGCCCGCCTGCTCACGAACGACGGCTACGGCCACACCGCACTGTTCAACAACGGCAGCAGCTGCATCAGCGCGTACGAGAGCCGCTACTTCGTCGACGGGACGCTCCCGCCGCCCGGCACGGTCTGCGGCCCCGACCGGGTGCCCTTCTCCTGACCGGCGGCACGCCCCACGCCCCACGCGCCCGCTACGTGCGCAGGGGGTTCGGCAGGGGGCGGTAGCGGGCGTCCGCGCCGTCGGCGCGGGTCCAGCGCAGCAGGAGGTTGGTCTTCGCGGGCAGGTCCGGGGCGGTGAGGAGCGCGGCGATCTCGGGGAGCCCGCGCCGGGCCTCGTAGCGCAGCAGCTCCTCGCGTACGGCGGGCCACAGGAGCGGGGAGAGGTCCGGGTACCGGTCGGCCAGGGTCGCGGCGATCTCCGACAGGTTGTTGACCACCAGGCAGTACACCAGGCGCTCCCAGGCGTCGGCGCGCGAGAGTTCCGGCAGGAGTTTGACCCCCTCCGCGTCCCGGAAGAGGGCCTGCACCGGCATGCCCGACGCGTCGACCGCGATCACGGTGTTCTGCAGGTGCGCCTCCAGTACGACGCCGTGCCGGGCGAAGAGTTCGAGCACGGGCGGCACGACCTGGCGCAGGTACGCCCGCCACCACGCGAGCGGGTCGGCGGCGCCGGCCGGCGGGCTCCCGGGGTAGCCCTCGGCGAGCGCGGCGGCCAGCAGCGGGGTGGCCCCGGGCAGGGTGTGGGCGCGCAGGCCGTCGCGGACCAGGACGGCCAGTTCCTCGAAGGCGAAGGCCGCGGTGCGGTAGCCGCGGTCGGCGAGCCAGGCCGCGTCCGATCCGGTCGCGCGCAGGGCGGCGAATCCGGCCTCGACGGCCGCGTCGGTGCGCCTCAGCCGGAGCAGGTCGTGCCGCCACAGCCGGCGCACGTCGTTGGTGATCCGTACGTCCAGGCTGAACTTTACGAAGAGGTCGGCCGCCGGATCCGGAACGTGCAGGGTGCGGATGGACGCGGTGGGCCAGGCCGGCCGCCCGCTCCGGCCGAGGCGCAACAGCCGGCCGTCGGCGAACGCCTCGCGCACCGCGGGCCGGTCGCCGACCAGGTCGAGCTGCCAGGGGTGGGCGGGCAGCAGCCGGTAGCCGGCCGGGGCGCGCGGCCCGTCGAGGAGGCCGGCGAGGGAGTCGACGGCCTCGGTGAGGGCCGGCCCGCCCTCCTCGACGACCTGGTCCTCGCGCAGCCCCAGGAAGACCAGCGGGAAACGGGCGTACGCCTCGGGCGCGTACGGCAGCCAGCTCCCGGCCGGGGCCCCGCCGCGGGCCTTGGGTGCGGGGTGGTGCGGGTGGCCCATGACGAGGGACTGCTCGGAGAGCACGTACGGGTCCGCCGGGGGCTCCGCGGCGGCGCGGGCGGCGAGCAGCGCCAGGAGCGCGTCGCGGCTGTCGGTGATCTCGACCGGGAGTTCGTCGTTGGTCACCCCGGTGAACCGGCCGAGTTCGTCGGAGACGAGTTTGACCAGTTCCGTGTGGCTGAGCGGGTGCCAGCCGTTCGCCGTCCGCAGGTGCGGGTGCACGGGACGGCGGCCGCCCCGTACGCGGAGCAGCCGCCCGCTGCCCCGCAGCCGGTGCACGGCCGCCCCGGCGGGCACGTCCGCCCCGGCCGGCTCGTCCGGCCCGACGGGCTCGGCCGCCTCCCGGAGCAGGCAGTTCAGGAGCGGGGTGGCGGCGTAGGCGTCTGCGGCGGCGTTGAGGTCCACTGGTTCCATTCGGTCCATCCGGTGGCCGGAGGTCCGCGAAGCGGAACCACCGGCCGTGATCGTCGGTATCCGCAATGATTACTTGATCATCCCGTGAAGCGACATTCGAAGTGACACTCGAAGCGACATTCCGAAGGCGGAGTCCAGCATGCCCATTCCCTCCTCCGCGGCCGAAGAAGCCGTCGCCGCCGAACTGGCCGCCGTGCGGCCCGCGCTCGTGCCCTCGTACGCCGCCTCACTGGGCGGTGCCCGGGCCGCCGTGCTCACCCGGCTGTGGCGGGCCCTGGCCTTCGAACCCCTGCCCTGGGTCGTGGGCCGCGAGGCGGCCCCGGGCGGTCTGGCGCTGCTGCTGGCCGGAGGCGGCCGGCTGGAGGGGCCGCCTCCGGACCCGTACGCGACGCAGGCGTACGTGGAGGAGCTGCTGCTCGACGGCCGGGCCCACCGCCGTGCCGGACAGCTCGTCAGGGCCCTCGGGATCCCGCACGGGGAGGACTTCGCCGCCGAGCTGGACGCCAGTACGGCCTCCCTCGCGCTCTCCCGGGCCGGGCAGCCCCCCGCCGAGGAGGGCGCCGCCGCGGAGGACCCTGCCGGGGAGGACCCTGCGGCACTGGCCACCTGGGAGTGGGAGCAGCGGGTGGTCGACGGCCACCCCTACCACCCCAACTGCCGCTCCCGGCCGGGCTTCTCGGTCGCCGAGCAGCTGGCGTACGCGCCCGAGCACCGGCCGGTGGTGGAGCTCGGTTTGGTCCCCGTACGGGCCGAGGAGTGCCTGGTCACCGGGGACTGGCCGGAGCGGCTGCGCGACGGCGGGCGGATCCTCCTCCCGGTG
Organism: Streptomyces erythrochromogenes; assembly: GCF_040684695.1. Classification (GTDB taxonomy): domain Bacteria; phylum Actinomycetota; class Actinomycetes; order Streptomycetales; family Streptomycetaceae; genus Streptomyces; species Streptomyces erythrochromogenes_C. The sequence goes on along the minus strand of NZ_JBFBGM010000001.1, from coordinate 821,974 downwards.
CACCCGTGGCAGGCGGCGCACGTGCTCAAGCACGAGCGGGTGCGGACCGGTTTCGCGGCGCACCCGCTGATGGCCCTGCGGACGTTGGCGCCCGCCGACGGCGGCGCGCACGTCAAGACGGCGCTGAGCGCCCGGCTGACCTCCTCCGTCCGGGACATCTCGGTCTACTCCATCGAGACGGCGGCGGCGGTGTCCGCCTTCGCCCAGGGGCTGGCCGAACGGCTCGACGGGCGGCTGCACATCACCCGGACCCTGGGCGCGGCGACCGCGCACAGCCCCGATCTCGCGGCCGTGCTGCGCGAGCCGCCCGAGGCGTACGCGGACGCCTCGGCGGGCGAGCGGGTGCTGCCGGTGGCCGCCCTGACCTGCTACCCGCCGGCCCGGTCGGCCGCCTGGCGGGCGCGGTTCGCCCGGCTCGCGCTGTCGGTGGGCCTGCGGGTGCTGGAACTCGGGGTGGCGCTGGAGGCCCACGGCCAGAACCTCCTGGTCGTCCTCTCCCCCGCCGGCGCGCCCGTGCGGCTGGTCTACCGCGACCTCGCCGACATCCGGATCAGCCCGGCCCGGCTGCGGGCGCACGGGCTGCCGGTGCCGCCGCTGTCGGGGCGGCTGGTCACGGACGACGTGGACGTCCTGCGCCGCAAGCTGTTCGGGTCCCTGCTGACGGGGGCGCTCGGCGCCACGGCGGGCTCGGCCGGCGCCTTCGCCGGGGCGCTCGCGGAGGCGGCCGGCCTGCCGGCGACGGCCGACACCGAGGCGCTGCTGAGGAGCCCGCTGCCCACGAAGGCGCTCACCCTCATGCGGCTGAGCCCGGGGGTCCCGGGCGACCAGTGGGCGGAACTGCCCAATCCGCTGGCCGGCCGATGACCGGAGGATGATCCGGGGCCCCGGGCGGGCTACTGTTCAGGGGCATGACAGCTTCCTCGTACCTGCACTCCGTACGGGCGTCCTACGACGCCGTCGCCGGCGACTACGCACGGCTGCTCGGCACGGAACTGGCGGGGAAGCCGCTGGACAGAGCCATGCTGGCCGCTTTCGCCGAGTGCGTGCGGGGGGAGGGCGGCGGCCCCGGCCGGGCGGTCGCGGACCTGGGCTGCGGCCCGGGCGGGGTGACGGCGCATCTGGCCGGGCTCGGCGTACGGGTCTTCGGCGTGGACCTGTCACCGGCGATGGTGGCGGTGGCCCGCAGGGCCTATCGGGGGCTGCGGTTCGAGGTGGGCTCGATGGCCGCGCTGGACGTGGCGGACGGGGTGCTGGGCGGGGTCCTCGCCCGGCACTCGACGGTCCACACGCCGCCCTCGGAACTTGCCCCGCTGTTCGGGGAGTTCGCCCGCGTACTGACGCCGGGCGGGCACGCCCTGATCGCCTTCGAGGCGGGTGACGAACGGGTCCGGCTGGAGCACGCGTACGGGCACCCGGTCGGCCTCGACGTCTACCGGACCCCGCCCGACCGGATCGCCGCCCTGCTGGCCGGCGCCGGCCTGACCGAGGTGGCACGCCTCCTGCGCGAACCGGCGCCCGACGAAGCCGCTCCGCAGGCCTTCCTGCTGGCCCGCAAGGGGTAGGCCGTCTCTTCGGATCCTGCCGGGCGGCCCGCCCTGCCCGGCACCGCACCGCGCCGCGTGGTCGGGGGCGTCGACGGCCGCGGGTCACGACCGGCGGCGGGGCGGCTCCGTAGACTGAGGGGCATGGCATGCCGCATCAGTGAGCTGGTCCTGGACTGCGCCGAACCCGAACGGCTCGCCGAGTTCTGGAGCAAGGTCCTCGGTTACGTCGAACTCGGCCGCGAGGACGACGGCAGCATCGAGATCGGGCCGCCCGACGCCGGCTTCGGCGGCCCGCAGCCCACGCTCGTCCTCAGCCCGAGCCACGACCGGCGGACCGGCAAACTGCCGCTGCACATCGACGTCAACGCCACCGACCGCGACCAGGCCGCCGAGCTGGAACGGCTGCTCGCCCTCGGCGCCAGGCCCGTGGACATCGGCCAGGACGGCACGGAGAACTGGCACGTCCTGGCCGACCCGGAAGGCAACGAGTTCTGCCTCCTCCACCGCCGCCTGCGGCCCCTCGCCCCGCCCACCCCCTGACGCCGGCCGAAGAGCCGCCGCGGGGGCGCCGGCGAGCTGAAACGGTTCGCCGCGCGGGGGTGACGCGGGGACGCCGGATCACCAGCGCAGGGGGAGGCGGGTCACGCCGCGCATCAGGGTGCCCGGGAGCCAGTCGTGCGGGCCCGCGTCCGGGTCCTCGGCCAGGCCGGGGAAACGTTCCAGCAGTGAGCGGATCGCGATGCGGCCCTCCACGCGGGCGAGCGGTGCGCCGAGGCAGTAGTGGATGCCGTGGCCGAACGCCAGGTGGCCCGGGCCGGTGCGGTGGATGTCGAACGCCTCGGGTCCGGGTCCCGGACCGGCGAAGCGTGCCGGATCGCGGTCGGCCGCGGCGAGGGCGACCATGACGGAGGATCCGGTCGCGATGGGGACGCCGCCCAGCTCCAGATCGGTGTCGGCGAAGCGGTACGTGGCGTGCTGCACCGGGCCGTCGTAGCGCAGCATCTCCTCCACCGCGCCGTCGATCAGCCCGTCCGGGTCGGCGCGCAGCGCGGCCAGCTGCTCGGGGTGGGCGAGCAGGGCGCGCACCCCGTTGCCGATCAGGTTCACGGTGGTCTCGTGGCCCGCGACCAGCAGCAGGAACGCCATGCCGATCAGCTCGTCCGGCGAGAGCCGGTCGCCGTCCCCGTCGCGGGTCCGGATCAGGGCGCTGAGCAGGTCGTCACCGGGATCGTCGGCCTTGGCCGCGACGAGTTCGGAGAGGTACGCGGTCATCTCCCCCAGGACGCGGGGGTCCGCGCCGACGCCGTCGAGCGGGGCGACGATCTCGCCCGACCAGTAGCGGAACCGGGCCCGGTCCAGGTCGGGGACGCCCAGCAGCTCGCAGATGAGGGTCATCGGCAGCGGGACGGCGAAGGACCGGATCAGGTCGGCGCGGCGGTCGGGCAGGGCCTCCATCGCGTCCAGCAGCCCGTCGGTGATCTGCTGGATCCGGGGGCGCAGGGACTCGACCCGGCGGGTGGTGAACTCGGCGGCCACCAGGCGCCGCAGCCGGGTGTGGTGCGGCGGGTCCGTGTCCAGCATGTTGGTGGCGACGGCGTGGACCTGCGCGACCTCGAACAGTTCCGATCCGAGCCAGTTCTTCGACAGGGCGGGGTGGGTCAGGGCTTCTCTCGCCTCCTGGTGGCCGACGACCAGCCAGGTGCGTTCGCCGCCCAGCACCAGCCGGTGGACGGGGCCGGTGGCGCGCAGGGCCTCGTAGAAGGGGTACGGGTCGGCGTTGAACTCTTCGGCGTGCGCGGTGAGATCCACAAGACTCATGGGGGCAGGGTACGGCGGCGTCTTCGCCGGGCGGGGGATCGTCGCAGGGTTTGCACGAGGGCGACCCGGTCTGCACATATGACGAGTCGAACCGTTTCCGCGATGAGCCGTTCGGGGGTCAACGCGGTGCGCGTGGGACCCGCCTGCACCGGGATCCGGACGGACGGTGGCAGGAAGGAGGTATGAGCCTCCATCGGCGCCAGGTACTCGGCGGTGCTGCCGCGGCCGTCCTCGCCACCGTCGGCGCGGCCGCGTCCCGGGGCCCGGACTACGGCGCGCTGGCCCGGGGCATCGACGGACGGCTGGTGCTTCCCGGGGACCGCGACTACCCGGAGTCCAGGCGGCTGTTCCAGCCCCGCTACGACGCCGTCGCGCCGGCCGCGGTCGCCTATCCCGCGCACGCCGGGGACGTCGCCGTCTGCCTGGACTTCGCCCGCCGCACGGCCGTGCCGGTGGTGCCGCGCGGCGGCGGGCACGGCTACGCCGGCTGGTCCACCGGGGCCGGCGCCCTGGTGGTCGACACCGCGGCGATGGCCTCGGTGGCGGTCGAGGGGGACGGCGTACGGATCGGCGCGGGCGCCCGGCTCGGTGACGTGCACGCGGCCCTCGCGGCGCGGGGCCTGTCGGTCCCGACCGGGCTGTGCCCCTCCGTCGGCATCGCGGGGCTCACGCTCGGCGGCGGGCTGGGCCTCGCCTCCCGGGCGTACGGCACCACGGCCGACCGGCTGACCGGGGCGCGTGTGGTCACCCCCGACGGGACCGTGCGCGAGGTGTCGGCGGAGCGGGACGCGCATCCGGACCTTTTCTGGGCCCTGCGCGGCGGTGGCGGCGGCAACTTCGGCGTGGTGACCGAGTTCCGCTTCCGGACTCACGGCGCCGGCGACTGCGCCTTCGCGGAGCTCCACTGGCCGGCCGCCGCTTCCGCGGACGTCCTGCGCGGCTGGCAGCGCTGGCTGGCCGGCCTGCCGGACCCGTTCTGGAGCCAGGTCGAGTTCACCGTCGAGGCCGCGTCCGGCCGCGACCGCGGACCCGCGTCCGGCCCCGGGGCGGGCGACGCGACCGCCGCCGTTCCCTCGGTCCGGGTGGTGTGCCTCGACGGACGCACGGAACTGGAAAGGCAGTTGACGCGGCTGACCGACCTGGTCGGCGCCGCGCCGCGGGACAGCTGGACCGTCGTGCGCAGCCACGGGGACACCCTGCGGGCCATGTCCGGGTGCCTGGACCTGAGCGCCGCGGAGTGCCGGCTGCCCGGCACCCTGCCCGGCCGGGACCCGCGGGGACGGCTCGCCCGGCACTCCTACGCCGCCCGCTCCGACTTCTGGGCGGGCGCGGGGCTGCCGGACGCGGCGATCGGCGCGGTCCTGGACGCCGTCCGGCGGTACGGGGCCGACGCTCCGCGGGGCGGGCTCGGCGTGGTCCAGTTCGACGGGGTCTGCGGCGGCGCCGTGAACCGGGTGGCGGTGGGCGACACCGCCTTCGCCCACCGCGACAGCGCCTTCCTCGCCCAGTACCTCGTCCACTGGCCCGAATCCGCACCGGCCGCCGACGTGGCCCGGCACGAGGCCTGGCTCGACGGCCTGTGGCGGGACCTGCGCCCGTGGGCGAGCGGACGTGCTTACCAGAACTACATCGACCCCAAGCTCAGCGGCTGGCGCGAGGCCTACTACGGCCCGAACCTCGCCCGGCTGGAGGAGGTCCGGCGTACCCACGATCCGGACCGGCTCTTCCGTTTCCCCCAGGCCGTTTAGGGAGTGTCCGGCATGCGACGTACGTTGACGGTGGCCGCGGCGGCGGCCGCCCTGCTGGTGTCCGCGGGGCCGCTGCCCGTGGCCGAGGCGGGGGGCGTCGCCGCGGCGGCGGGCCGCTGGGGCGCGCACGAGGCGGAGTCCTTCTGGACGCCCGAGCGGATGGCATCGGCCCGTCCCCTGCCGCCGGGGCCCCCGGAGGCTCCCGCGGCACCACAGGCCCCCGCCGCGCCACGGCCTCCGGTGACGCCTGAGCAGCCTCCGACGCCTGAGATGCCCGTGCCGACCGTGCCGCCCGCCCCGGTTCCGCCGGTCCGACAGTTCCCACCGGGCCCGCCTGCCCAGCCGGTTCCGCCGGTCGCGGCGGCAACACCGTCCCCCGCCCCGTCCCCCACCCCCACCGTGTCCGCGCCCGTCACCCTCCCGGCGCCCGGCCCCGCACCGGCCCCGGCACCCGCCCCCGCACCCGCCCGTCCGACCCTCCCCCGGATCCCGGCCGCCGGCCCCGGCGTCGGGCAGGACTTCGGCGGTCTCCCGGTCGTCGGCCGGATGTTCCTCGTCAAGGGCGGCGGCTCCTACTTCTGCACCGCGAGCGTGGTCGCCTCCCCCGGCCGCAACCTGGTGATCAGCGCCGGGCACTGCCTGCTCGGCGCCGACACCCAGCAGGTGGCCTTCGTACCGCAGTACACGCGGGCCAAGCCGCGGCCGTTCGGCATGTTCCCAGTCGTGCGCACGGCGGCCGGACGCTCCAAGATCTGGATCGACCAGCGCTACCGCACCCAGGGCGTCAACCGCGCGGCCGCCCTCGACGTGGCCTTCGCCCAGATCGGGCCCGGCCCGAACGGACGGCGCGTACAGGACGTGGTGGGCGGCAACCGGCTGGTCACGGGCGCCGGTTACACGCACGCGCGGGCCACGCTGATCGGGCACCCCTCCACCGCCGCCCGGCCGCGCCTGTGCGTGAACCGGACGACGAAGTACACCAGCGCCGACGCCCGGATCCCGGGCTCGTTCCTGCGCATCGCCTGCACCGGCTACCCCGGCGGCACCAGCGGCGGCCCGTTCCTGCTGCGCCTCGACGGCCGCACCGGGACCGGCGACGTGGTGGGCGTGATCGGCGGCTGGAAGACGGGCGGTGACAAGCCCGACGTGTCGTACAGCTCCTACTTCGGCGCGGACATCAGGAAGTTGTACGAGAAGGCGGTTGCCGGGGCGAAGGCGCCGTAAGGGCGCGCACCCACCGCGTCCGGCGCGGGTTGCCCACCGACCGCGGGGTCGCCGGCAGCCCGTCGCCGGTCAGCAGTTCGGCGGGCGCGAGGCCGAGCCGGCGGCGCAGGTCCGCCAGGGCCGCGTGGACGGGCGCCAGGACCACCTCGGCGCCCGGCGCGGCGGACGCGAGGGCGTGCGCGGTGGTCTCGATCGCCTCGGCGGCATCCTCGGCCGCGGTGCGGCTCCACCCTCCGGGCGCTCCGGGCCCCCAGGGCGCGACGGTGTCGTAGAGGTGGCAGGCGGCATCGGCCGCGGCGTCGGCCCGTTCCCCGACGCCCGGCGCCGCGATGGTCGGCAGTTCCATACCGGCTCAACGAGCCGGTCCCGCCCGGGGGTACGTGGCCGCCCCCGCACTTGCCTCGATCCGCCCACGGGCCCGGTCCCCGCATGGCAGACTCTCGGAACAGCTCCTCGTCCGGCGATGCGGTGGGCGCGCGTGGACCTTCGGGCCCCGGGACACCGCCGCGGCCTCCCGCAAGCCGTCTCCCCGTCGCCCCTTTCCGATCAGGCAGGCATCCATGGGCAGGAACATCGCTGTCGGGGACCAGGTCACCGCGCTGGTCGACCTCGGCAGAGGGGTCACGAAAGGCACGCGCGGAACGGTCACTTCTGTGTCGTTCTTCCACGGGCTCGCCACGGTCCGCTTCTCCAACGGCGCCGAGATCCCTTCGGTCAGGCTGCACCAGATCACCCACGCCTAGGAGGTGAGGCCGCCATGCACGAGAAGCGGCCCGAGCCGGTGCGACCCACCCAGTGGCTGGCCTGGGCCGCGCTTCAGGTGTGGTTCACGCCGTTCGGGATCTACTCCTACGGGGACATGACGAAGCCCCCGTGGAACGTCGAAACCGGCTGGGCCCTGGGTTTCGCGGCCGTGCTGATCGCCATCCCCACGGTCTACGGCCTGGCGCTCACCGAGCAGTCCTTCGCACGCCGCCGCTACGACGAGCGGGTCCGGCGGAATCCCCCCGGCCCGTACGTACCGAGCTGCGAAGGGTGCAACGCGAGGCCGTGCTCCTGGAACACCCGGACCAGTGAGTGGATGGACACCTGCTCGGTCTGCCGGGGTGACCAGTACTTCGACAACGACCACATGATCGGCTGACGGTGCCCCGGCCGTCCGGGCTCGTCGAACGCTCGGCGAGCGGCCCGGTCAGGAGGCGATCGTCTGCAGCCAGAGGGGCAGCAGCACCAGCGCCACGAGCGAGGTCTTGATCACGACCGAGGCGGAGAGGCCCACGCCGACGTCGTAGCGCTGGGCGAAGATGAACAGGTTCTGCGGGGTCGGCATCGCGGCAATCAGCACCAGGTACGCCAGCCAGTCGCCCCGCACCCCGAAGAGCAGCCCGCACACCGCCCACGTCAGCAGCGGGAACGCCAGGCACTTGAAGGCGATCAGGGCGATCTCCTCTCGCGTGGTGCCCCGCAGGTGGAGGCCGGCGCCGCCGAGGTGGAGGCCGAGGGCGAACAGGGCCACCGGCGAGGCGCTGTTTCCGACGAAGGCAGCTCCGTCGAGGACCACGGCCGGGACCCGCACCGCGAGCAGGTTGAGCAGGATGCCGGCGTTGCAGGCGAGGACCAGCGGAGTGACGAGCGAGGCGCCGACGGCCCGGGACAGGCGCCGGCCGGGACCGCCCCCGTCGGGGCCGGCGCGGCCCAGCTCCATGAGGGCGATGACGACCAGGGACAGCACGCAGACCTGGAAGAGCAGGATCGGGAAGATCGGCGCGGCCGTCCCGAAGACGGTGATGAAGACGGGGACGGCGAAATAGGCGGTGTTCACCTGGACTCCGGCCATCACCCGCAGCGCCACCTCACGGGGTTCCCGCAGGCCTCGGGCGACCGCCACCGCGGCCACGGCCGCCACGGCGAGCGCCGCGGCCGCGGCGTATCCGCCTATCGCCCGCCAGTTGAACAGCGCGGCGAGGTCGCTCGCGTAGATGTTGCCGAAGAGGTAGCACGGCACCGCGAAGAGGAAGGCGTAGTCGGAGAAGGCCTTGGATGCCTCGGCCGGAACCACCTTGCGGCGGGCGAGGAAGACCCCGCCGCCGAAGGCCAGCAGCACCGGCACGAGCTTCTCCAGCGCGGCCGCCCCGCCCATGCGAACATCTCCCCCATGATCGACTGGTGTGCAGCCTACCCCTGCCCCCTTACGGGCCCGGCGGGGCATAGGCTGGTGCGATCATGAGCGACAAAGCCCGCGAACGGACCGGACGGCGCACCCCGCCAGGGGTCCCGGCACGCACCGCCGGCGCCCGTGGGGCCGGCGCCCTGGCACAGCTCGCCGCTGCCCTGCGTACGCCCGCCGCGTCGGCGCAGCCGCTGTTCGCACAGGCTCCCAAGGCCTGGCAGCGAGCACTGCCGTACGTCGTGATCGGCACCTTCGTGGTCTCGCTGCTGCCGACGACCATCACGGTGCTGGCCAACGACTACGGGCTGGACGGCGGTTGGTCGGGTGCGCTCGGGGTGGCGCAGACCGTACCCCTGCTCCTCGCGGTGACCCGGCCGCTGCCCGCATGGCTGCTCGTGCTGTTCGCCGACGCCGTCGGCGCCGTCCTGCTGGCCCAGGCCGACGAGGTGGCCGGGCACCCCTGGCCGTGGACGCCGATGGCCATCGTCGGCTACCTGGTGCTGATGGCCTGCCTGGGGCTGCGCGAGTCCATCCGGAACCTGGTCGGGGTATGGCTGGTGACCGGCGCGCTCGGTGCGGTGCTGGGCTTCTTCCAGCCCGCCGACACCTCGAACACCTCCGCGCTGCTCTTCGTGCTCGCCGGAATAATGCTGGCCCTGACGGGTGCGCTGCGCGGTCTGGGCGACGCGCGCCAGCGGATCGCCGAGCAGGAGAGCATCAGCGAGGCCGAACGGTCCCGGCGCACCCTGCTGGAGGAACGCGCCCGCATCGCACGCGAGTTGCACGACGTCGTCGCCCACCACATGTCGGTGATCACCGTGCAGGCGGATTCGGCGCCCTACCGGCTTCCGGGCATGCCCGATCCGGTGCAGCAGGAGTTCGCGGCGATCGCGGCAAGCGCGCGGGAGTCCCTCGGCGAGATGCGGCGGTTGCTGTCCGTGCTGCGGGCCCCCGACGGGGCGGGCGGCGCGGACGGCCCCGGCGGGGGCGGCGAGGGGGACCGCGCCCCGCAGCCCGGCATCGGCCGGCTCCAGCAGCTGGTGGAGGCGACCGTACGGGCGGGCCAGCCGGTGGAGCTGTCGCTGGCGGCCGGCGCGGCGGGCGCCGCCCCGCCGGCGGTGGACCTCTCGGCGTACCGGATCGTGCAGGAGGCCCTCGCCAACGTGGTGCGGCACGCACCGGGCGCACCCACCCGGGTCTCGGTCACGGCCGACGACGACGAGGTGCTCGTGCTCGTCGTCAACGGTCCCGCGGCCCGGGACGCGGTGGTGGAGCCGGAGGGGCCGGGCACGGGGCACGGTCTCGTGGGGATGCGGGAGCGCGTACGGTTGACCGGCGGGACGCTGGACACCGGGCCACTGCCCGACGGGGGCTTCCGGGTCGCCGCACGCCTGCCGCTGCACCCCGGTGACGGAAGCGCCGGCGGGAACGCGGCGAACGAAGCGGACCGGGCGAACCGGGCGAACCCTGTGAACGACACCAACGAGGAGCGCAGTTGACCATCCGCGTGGTCATCGTCGACGACCAGGCCATGGTGCGGGCGGGATTCGCCGCGCTGTTGTCCGCCCAGGCCGACATCGACGTGGTGGGCGAGGCCCCGGACGGGCGCCAGGGGGTGCAGGTGGCCCGCTCCACCCACCCCGACGTGGTGCTGATGGACGTACGGATGCCGGAGATGGACGGGCTGGCGGCGGCCCGGGAGCTCCTCGACCCGCCGCCCGGTGTCGTGCACCGGCCGAAGGTGCTCATGCTGACCACCTTCGACATCGACGACTACGTGTACGAGGCGCTGCGCGCCGGCGCCTCCGGCTTCCTGCTGAAGGACGCCCCGCCCGCGGACCTGATCGCGGCGGTACGGGTCGTCGCCTCCGGCGAGGCGCTGCTGGCGCCCTCGGTGACACGGCGGCTGATCGCGGACTTCGTCCAGCAGCGGCCGGCGCCGCGCAAGGACCCGGCGCTGCGGCTGAACGGTCTGACGCCGCGCGAGACCGAGGTGCTGGAGCTGATCGCGCGCGGGCTGTCGAACCAGGAGATCGCCGGTCACCTGGTCCTGGCGGAGCAGACCGTGAAGACGCACATCGGGCGGGTGCTGGCCAAGCTCGACCTGCGCGACCGGGCCCAGGCAGTGATCTTCGCGTACGAGGCGGGCCTGGTGCGCCCCGGCGACTCGGCCTGATCCGGGCGACCGGGCCGCCCGCGGCAGCCGTCTCCTCCACCCCCTACCGGGGTATGACATCCGACTTGGCTCCACGGTCCGACGCACGCGGCGGTGTCCCCTTCCTACCTTCCCCCTCGTCACGAGGAGAGGAGAAGGGGCATGCGCCGCTTCGGAAGGACGCTGGTCACGGCCGCACTGGCGGTGGCCGTCGTCGGGGGGACCGCCGGTTGGGCTTCGGGCGACAGCCAGTCGGCGGTCACCGGGCCGCCGCCCGGCAGCGCCGCCTGGCGGGCCGACACGGCGTACGGCAGGGCGCTGCCCGACCCCGCGACGGCGGCGCCGCGGGAGGTGGCCCGGTTCTTCGCCGGGCTGGACGACGCGGCGCGCACGGCGCTCGTACGGTCCCACCCGCTGGTGGTGGGCAACCTGGACGGGGCGCCGCTCCCCCTGCGGTACGAGGCCAACCGGCTCGCCGTCGCCGCCACGGGTGACGCGCGGTACGCCTCCCTGGCCGCGCCCGGCCGGCGGATCCTGGCCTTCGACCCGCGCGGCCGGGGCCAGGTCGCCGAGGTCTTCGGGGACCTGGAGCACGCCGCGCACGTGTCGGTGATCGTGCCGGGCTCCGACAACGACGCCGCCTCCCACGACGCCCGGCGCGCGCCGCACACCGGCCCGGCCGCGATGGCCCGGGCGCTGCGCACGGCGACCGGCACGCCCGCGGCCGGCGCGCCCGCGGCCGGCACGCCGACGGCCGCCCGCCCGGAGACCGACGGACCCGTGGCCGTCATCGCGTGGACCGGGTACACCACCCCGGTCGGCGTCGGCCTCGACGCGGCCGACGGACGGCTGGCCGCGGCCGGGGCGACCCGTCTGGCCCGGTTCACCGCGGGTCTCGACGCGGTCGGCGCGCCCGACCCGGTGCTGTTCTGCCACAGCTACGGCTCCGTGGTCTGCGGACTGGCCGCCCGGCACACCGACGCGAGCGACGTCGTGGTGTTCGGGTCCCCCGGCATGCGGGCGGACACCGCCGACGGCCTGCGCACCGGCGCGCGCGTGTGGGCGGCCCGAGGGCCCTCGGACTGGATCGCGGACGTGCCGAACGTCCGCTTCGCCGGTCTCGGCCACGGCGCCGACCCCACCTCGGCGGCCTTCGGCGCGCGCCGGGTGCCCGCCGCCGACGTACGGGGCCACGCGGGCTACTTCACGCCGGGTACGCAGTCCCTCCCGGCGTTCGCCGCGATCGCGAAGGGGGAGGCCCGGTGAGCGCCTCCACCCTGCCGGCACGGCTGCGCGAGACCGCCGAGCGGATCGACCGGCGGACCCCCGCCCACCGCGACCGGGCGGTCGACGGACTGCGCGCCCTGGCGCTGCTGGCCGTGCCGACCGGCCACTGGCTGCTCGGCGGTTTCACGCTCGACGGCGACGGCGGTCTGCACAACGCAAGTCCCCTGTCGGCCTTCGGCGCCCTGGCGCCGGCGAGCTGGGTGCTCCAGATGCTGGGCGTCTTCTTCCTCGTCGGCGGGTACGCCTCGGCGCTGTCCTACAGGCGGCGCCCGGGGTCGGCGGCCGCCTGGCTGAAGGGCCGGATCGTGCGCCTGGGCCGGCCCGTGCTCGGGGTCACGGCGGTGTGGGCGCTGGCCGCGCCGGTGCTGTACGCGGCCGGGGTGCCGGAGGCGACGCTGCGGACGGGCGCGACGCTGGTCGTGCAACCGCTGTGGTTCGTCGGGGTGTACGTGGTGGTCACCGCGCTGACCCCGTACTGCGTGCGGGCCGCGCGCCGGCTCGGCGGCTGGGCTGCGGCCCCGCTGATCGCCTCGGTCGCGGTCGTGGACCTGCTGCGCTACGGGCCGTTCGCGCAGTCCGTGCCGTCGTGGCTGGCGGTGCTGAACATCCTGCCGGGCTGGCTGTTCGCGTACCAGCTGGGCGTGGCCTGGGGCGAGCGGCGGATCGGCCGCCGCGGGGCCTGGCTGCTGCTGGCCGGCGGGGCGCTGCTGTTCGCGGCGCTGCTGGCGGTCTTCCACTATCCGGCGTCGATGGTGGGGGTGCCGGGTGCGGCGCGGACCAACTCGCACCCGCCGTCGCTGCTCGTACTGGCCCTCGCCTCGGCGCAGTCGGGCGCGGCGGTCCTGCTGCGGGACCGGCTGGCGCGGCTGCTGGCCCGGCCGGCCCTGTGGGCCCCGGTGGTCGTGGTCAACCTGTGTGCGATGACGATCCTGTGCTGGCACCAGACGGCGATGCTGGCCGCGGCCGTGCCCGCCTCGTTCGCGGGCGGGGTGGCCGGGCTGACGACGGCGCCGGACACCTTGGGATGGATCGCGGCGCGGGTGGCGTGGATGCCGGTGTTCGCGGTCCTGCTGGTGGGGATCGCCCGGTACGCGCGGCGGTTCGAGGCGCCGGCGGCGACGGGCCGGCGGGCGAACGGGCTGCGGCGTACGGTGGCGGCGCTGCTGGCGGTGGGCTTCGGAGTGTTCGCGCTCGGCCTGGCGTAGGGGTCGTCCGTGGCGCGGGGGCGGCCCGGCCCCGGCCGGGGCCGGGCCGGGAACGTCGAGAGCGCCGCTCCCCTGACGGAGCGGCGCTCTGGAGGTGTTCGGGTGCTCGCGCGTCAGGCGATCGAGGCGGCGACGATCGCGGCGACGGCCAGGTTGCAGGCGGAGGAGACCCAGACCGCCGGGTGGGGCTGCGGGTCGACGACGATCGCGCCGAGCTTGCCCGGGGTCACCAGGTCGAGCACCAGGAAGGCGACCGCCATCAGGACCAGGCCGAGGAGCCCGAAGGCTGCCGTCGACGCCAGGCCCTTGCCGAAGTCGTCGTAGGTGGTCCAGATCGACGTGAAGACGATGCCGCCGATGCCGAGGAGCGCCGAGCTGAGGAAGAGGGCCGCGTTGCGGTTGCGCTCTTCCCAGATCTGCTTCGGGAGCTTCCCGGGCGTCAGCACGTCCACGAGGACGATGCCGAGGATCAGCAGGACCAGGCCCAGGGCACCGTAGGCGCTGGTGCGGCCAAGTCCGTTGATGATGTCGCTCATTGAGAAGCCTGTCTCCGATGGGTGGGAAAATACCTGCCGTGGGGAGGCCGAATCTATCGCACGGCCTTCCGGCAGACCATGGGGAGGTCAGCGAATGGTAAAGGTCAGGGCCGCGCGGGCGGCCGAGGCGGAGGCCCTGACCGGGCTGGTGATGCGGTCCAAGGCGCACTGGGGTTACGACGCCGCCTTCCTGGCCGCCTGCGCCCCGGAACTGCGGATCCGGCCCGACGAGGTGAGCGCGCGCCGGATCGTGGTCGCCGAGGACCCGCAGGGGGCGGTCCTCGGGCTCGCTTCCCTGGAGGGCGCCGCCCCGCTGGCTACGCTCGGGCTGCTGTTCGTCGAACCGTCCGCCATCGGGCGGGGCGTGGGGCGGCTCCTGTACCGGGACGTGCTGCGGCGGGCCGTGGAGCAGGGCGTGCGCAGGCTGGTCATCGACTCGGATCCGCATGCCGCCGGCTTCTACCGGGCGATGGGCGCGATCGCGGCGCCGGCCGCGCCGCCGGGGCCGACCGCTGCCGCGGCCGCGGCGGCCCCTGCGGCGGACCGGAGCGGTCGTCTGGTGCGGTTCGAGGTGGCTCCGGCCCCGCTCGCCGACTGGGCACGGGCCTGGACCGGTGGCGGGCGAGCCGTGCACGTGGGCAACGTCGCCGAGTTCAACGCGCAGTTCGGCGACTCCTCCCTGGACCGCGAGCAGGCGGCCGCGCACCACTACGCCTGTCTGGCCGCCTTCTACAGCCCCTGCCCGTCCGCGCTGGTGCTGCCGAGGGCGGTGCCCGCCGGCTGGACGGACCTGGTCTGCCGACAACTGGGCTGGACCGGGGTCGAGGTGTACGACGGCCTGGTGGAGCGGGGCCCCGGGCTCGTGGACGCCGTACGGGCCCGGCCGGCGCTGGCCGCACGGCTGACGGGGGCCGGGGAGCCGCTCGTACCGTGGGGCCTCACCCGGCCGTTCGGGCTGCTGGCGGGCCGGCCGTGGCGGCCCGAGGACCTGCGCTACGAGTCGAAGGCCGCGGCGCACGGCCTGTTCGGGCGGGTCCTGGCGCAGGGCGGGCATCCCCGGATCGTGCTGCCCGCACAGGTCCGGACGACGACGCGGTGGTCGGCGGCGCGGCTGCTGTCCGCACGGGCACGGGCGGGCCGGAGCACCGTGCTGAAATCGGAGCACGGTGTCGGGGGTTCGGGGACGACCGTGGTCACGGCCGGGCAGGTGCGGGCGGCGGGCGGTGCCCGCGCCGTCCTGCGGCGGCTGCCGCGCGGACCGCTGCTGGTGGAGGAGTTCGTCGAGGGCCCGACGGAACCGGGCGCCGTCCGGGACCTGACGTACGACGGTTTCGTGGACGCGTCGGGCGGGGTGCACGAGGTGGGCGCGGCCCTGATGGACGTGACGGCGGGCGCCTACCGCGGAGCCACGGTGGGCCCCGGAGCGGTTCCCGACTGGGCACAGGGGCCGGTCCTCGCCTTCGGCGGGGCGGTGGGCCGGGAGCTGGCGGCGTCCGGCTACCGGGGCTGGTTCGACGTGGACTTCGTCGTGGAAGCCGCGGGGCGGCCGGCGCCGACCGAGACGAACCTGCGGCTGACCGGCCCCTCGGTCGCCTTCATGGTGGAGGCCCGGCTCGACGCGCTGCGGGGCGCGGGTCACCTCGTTCGGATCGCCGACCGGGTGGAGCTCGGGGCGCGGCTGCCCGAGGCGCAGTTGGACGAGCTCTGCGCGGACCTGGCCCGGGCGTGCGCGGGCCTCGGGGCGGTGTTCGTCCCCGCGATCCCGACGGGAGCCTTCGATCCGGCCCCCTGGCTGGGAGTGCTGGTGGCCGCGCACAGCCTGGAGGCCCTGGACGCGGCCGAGGCGCTGGTCCGCTCCGGGGCGGCGGCCGTCGGCGCGATGTTCGACGCCCCGGCGCCCGCCGCCCCGTGAGCAGGCCGCGGCCGGCCGGTGGTCAGGTCCTGTCCTCGAAGTCGAAGGGCGAGTCCGGCTTGCGGGCCAGGTGGACGGCGACGACGAGGCCCGCGATCATCAGGGGGATGTTGAAGGTGTAGACGAGGAAGGCCTGGAGGGGCCAGTCCTGTTTGGCCGCCAGACGGTAGGCGTTGTCCTGCGGCCACCAGGCCAGCAGGAGGTAGCTCGCGGCGAGGTGGACGGCCCTGATGCGGCCCGGGTGCCGGCCGCGTTCGCGGCGTTCGATCAGGCGGTGGCCGGTGAACAGGAAGGCGAGGCCCGCGCCGAAGGCCAGGCTCTCGGCCACGTAGAGCAGGAAGAAGAGGGCCGCCCACGGCTGGGGCACGGCGGAGAGGTCCGTGGATCCGGGCCACACGAGATCGGTCAGCACCAGGGTGAGGAAGGCGAGGACGATCGTCAGGCATCCGGCGGCGTAGGCCCGGCCGCCGTCCGGATCGCCGACGTGGGCGGCCGCCCGGGCGAACTTGCTGCCGTGCGGGGCGGGGCGTTCGGAGACGGGTTGTGTGGGCAGCGGCAGGGCCGAGCGGTCCTCCTGTCCGCCCCGCTTGCGCGGCAGGGTCCTCAGCCGGACGAGGATGGTCGGCGTCACTTCCTTGAGGACGACGCCGGCGAGGTGGTTGCGCAGGCCGTAGACCTCGGGCAGGGGCGCGGAGGCGTCCCAGGCCGGGTCGCCCGGCGGCGGGGACACGTAGGCCACGATCCGGCGCTCGCCGTGCTTGCCGATGCCGTCCACGCCGGCGACGAGGGCGGCGCCGATGCCGGGGTGGGTGCGGATCGCCGCCTCGACGGGGTGGGGGTCGAAGGAGCCTCCGTGCAGGGGGATCCGGTCCCGGATCCGGCCGCCGTACTCCAGCAGGCCGTCGGGGCGGAGCACGCCGAGGTCGCCGGTGGGTATCGCGTCCCCGCCGCCGGGCGGGGTGAGGTGGATCTCCCCGCCCCGCACGTGGACCTGGCATCCCCCGAAGGGGGTGCCCAGCAGGGAGAGCCGCTCCGGTTCGGCGACGGGGGCGGGCAGTTGGGGAAGTTCGAAGCAGGTGCCCGCTCCGGCCGTCTCGGCGAGGCCGTAGACGTCGAGGATCCGTACGCCCGGGCGCAGGCGGACGTGCAGGGCGTCCAGTTCGTCGAGGTGGAGGCGGTCGCCGGTGACGGTGGCCAGCCGCAGCGAGCGCAGCCGCCGGGGGCCGGTCCTGCGGTCCGCGGCGGTGGGCCTGGGGCCGTCGATCACCAGCGCGGCGATGCCGGCGGGGTCGGAGTGCAGGACGGTGACCTGCTGGTTCTCGACCGCTGTACGGACCTGGTACGAGTTCTCCGTGCGCCACGAGGCGTCGGGCGGCAGGACGAGAGCGCCGCCCGTGCACAGGACGCGGGTCCAGCCGGCGGCGAAGGCGGTGACGTCCGGGCGGGCGGTGATGAGGTGGCGGTCCTGCGGAGTCGGCCGGGCCAGTTCGCTCCAGCCCTCGTGGGCGGCGAGCAGTACGGCGTGGGTGACGGGCACGGGCCGCGGGTCGGCGCCGGCCGTGAACAGGACGGCCGCGCGGCCGTCGGCCGGCGCGGCGCGGCCGTCGGCCGCTTCCGCGAGGTCCGGCGCGTAGCCGGGCCGGGCTGCGATCTCGGTGGCGTCGTCGTCGGTCCGGATCGCGCGCAGGCCCGAGGCCGTGTCGAGGGCGGCCCGGTGGGGCGAGTGTGTGAGCAGCGCGAAGGGCGCCAAGGGGGCGAGTGCGAGCAGTTGTTGCCGCCCGGTGCGGGGCGTTTCGGCGTCGACGACGGCGTAGGACCCGCCGGCCTTCAGGACGGCGAGGATCGCGACGACGAGCTCGTCGTGGCGGGTGGTGCCGACGGCGACGAGGCCACCGGGCGGCAGGCCGCGGGCGAGCAGGTGGTGCGCCAGCCGGTTGGCCCGGGCGTCCAGTACCCCGTAAGGGAGTTCGTGCTTCGGGGCGGCCATGAGGGCGGGCGCCTCGGGTGCCTCCCGCACCCGGCGCTCGAAGTGGTGCAGGACGGTGTCGGTGGTGTCCTCGGCGAAACGGACGGACTCGGATCCCTGCGTCATGGACCGATGATGCCACCGGGCACCGACAGGGGAGGAGCCCTCGAAGTCTCGTGCGAATGACCGGAGTTGCTCCGGTCGGGGGGTCCGGAGCCGAATCCTTGACCTCAAGTTTGGTCGAGGTCCTAGCGTTCGGGTCATGGACATGGAAGTCACCGCTTGGACATCGCTGCACAGCGCGATCACCGCACAGCAGGACCGCCGCCCCCTCTCCCGGGACGGTCTGCGCCGCGTGGCCGCCTTCGCCCGCCCGCACCGCCGCGGGCTCGTGCTCTTCCTGCTGCTGAGCGTGGTGACCGCCCTGCTGGCGGTGGCCACCCCCGTGCTCGCCAGCCGGGTGGTCACCGCCATCGTGGACGGCCGGGACAGTGGTGCGGTGACCCGGCTCGCCCTGCTCATCGCGGTGATCGCGGTCGCGGAGGCCGGGCTGGGGCTGCTGGCCCGCCGGCTCTCCGCCACCCTCGGCGAGGGGCTGATCCTGGATCTGCGGACGGCGGTCTTCGACCACGTGCAGCGGATGCCGGTGGCCTTCTTCACGCGTACGCGGACCGGGGCCCTCGTCAGCCGCCTCAACAACGACGTCATCGGCGCCCAGCGGGCCTTCGCCAACACCCTGTCGGGGGTGGTCGGGAACACCGTGACGCTGGTGCTGACCCTCACCGTGATGCTGAGCATCTCCTGGCAGATCACCCTGCTGGCGCTGGTGCTGCTGCCCGTGTTCGTCCTGCCGGCCCGCCGGACGGGGGCGCGGATGGCGGCGATGCAGCGGGAGGCGTCGGCGCTGAACGCGGCGATGGGCACCCAGATGACCGAGCGGTTCTCGGCGCCCGGCGCGACGCTGGTCAAGCTGTTCGGGCGGCCCGCCGAGGAGTCCGCGGAGTTCGCGGTCCGGGCGGCGCGGGTGCGGGACATCGGGATCCGTACGGCGATGGCCCAGTCGGCCTTCATCACGGCCCTCACCCTGGTCTCGGCCCTCGCCCTGGCACTCGTCTACGGACTCGGCGGGTACTACGCGCTGCGCGGGACCCTGGACGCCGGTTCCGTGGTCGCCCTCGCGCTGCTCCTGACCCGGCTGTACGCGCCGCTGACCTCGCTCGCCGGTGCCCGCGTCGAGGTGATGAGCGCTCTGGTGAGCTTCGAGCGGGTCTTCGAGATCCTCGACCTGAAGCCCCTCATCGCGCAGAAGCCCGACGCCCGGCGGGTACCGGAGGGTCCGGTGTCCGTGGAGTTCGACCGGGTGTCCTTCGGCTACCCGGCCGCCGACAAGGTCTCGCTCGCCTCGCTGGAGGAGGTCGCCACGCTCGACACCCGCGGCGGTACGCAGGTCCTGCACGAGGTGTCCTTCCGCGCCGAGCCCGGCCGGATGATCGCCCTGGTGGGCTCGTCGGGCGCCGGCAAGTCCACCATCGCGCAGCTGCTGCCGCGGCTGTACGACGCCGACGCGGGCGCGGTCCGGCTCGGCGGGATCGACGTACGGGACCTGACGGCCGACTCGATCCGCGAGACGCTCGGCATGGTCACCCAGGACGGGCACCTCTTCCACGAGTCGGTGCGGGCCAACCTGCTGCTGGCCCGGCCGGACGCCACCGAGGAGGAGATCTGGGAGGCCCTGCGCCGGTCCCGGCTGGACGGCCTGGTCGCCTCGCTCCCGGACGGCCTGGACACGGTGGTCGGGGAGCGCGGCTACCGGCTGTCGGGCGGCGAGCGGCAGCGGCTGACCATCGCCCGGCTGCTGCTGGCCCGGCAGCGTGTCGTGGTCCTCGACGAGGCCACCGCCCACCTGGACTCGACCTCGGAGGCGGCGGTGCAGGAGGCTCTGGGCGAGGCCCTGGCGGGCCGGACGGCCGTGGTGATCGCGCACCGGCTGTCGACGGTGCAGGCGGCCGACCTGATCCTCGTGGTGGAGGACGGCCGGATCGTGGAACGCGGCACGCACACCGCGCTGCTGGCGGCGGGCGGCCGCTACGAGGAGCTGTACCGCACGCAGTTCGCCGCGGCGGACACGCCCGCCGGCACGGAATCCGACGGCGCGGCACCGGTGCGGGGCGCATGATGCTGTGATGGACATCAAACTGGAACTCGTCGCCGTGCCCGTCACCGATGTCGACCGGGCCAAGGCCTTCTACGAGAAGATCGGCTTCAACGCCGACCACGACGTCACCGTGAGCGAGGACATCCGGTTCGTGCAGCTGACCCCGCCGGGGTCGGCCTGCTCGATCGCGATCGGCAAGGGCCTCACCCGCATGACGCCGGGTTCCCTCGACAACATGCAGGTCGTCGTCACCGACATCGAGGAGGCGTACGAGGACCTGCGCGGCCGGGGAGTCGAGGTGACGGAGATCCAGGACCTGCCGTGGGGGTCCTTCGTCTACTTCTCCGACCCGGACGGCAACGGCTGGGCGGTCCAGCAGACCACGCCGCGCAAGTCGGCCGAACCCGGCGCGTGACGCCGGCCGGCCGCGGCCGGCGTCACTGCCCGCGCCGCACGGTGCGGGCAGCGCCGTGCGGCAGGGCCGGGCGGGTCTGGCGCGGTCAGGCTTGGTCAGGCTCGGTCCGGCGCGGTCAGGCCCCGGCTGCGGCGTGGTGGTGGTCGAGCTCCCAGGCGTGGTGCTTGAACTCGTGGCGGAAGTCGGCGTGGTCCTCCCACTGGCGGGCGATGCCGCGCAGCACGTCCCAGTGGTGCTCGACGGACTGGTCGATGACGCGGCGCACGGCCGGTTCGGCGGATTCCCGCTTCTCGATGAGGCCCTTGACGGCCGAGGCCTCCAGGACGGAGTTGCGCAGCGCGCGCAGCGCACGGGAGGTGTCGTCCATGGAGAAGCCGTGCTCGCTGCCCGTCGCCTCGTCGAACAGCGGGGTGAGCCGCGCCTCGATGAAAGCGGTGATCCGCTCGAAGTGCTGCACGTCCATCGGGGGCTTCCTCTCCTGCCGGACCACCGCGTGGCCCGGCGTCTCCACTGCTGGTGCCGTTCGCGGCCATTATGGCCGACGCTCCTTCCCGGTGATCTATTTTGAAGATCCACTACGAGGAGGGGACGTGGTACGGGTGGACGGGCGTACAACGCTGGCGGAGCGGTTCGAAGAGCACCGCTCTCATCTCAGGGCGGTGTCCTACCGGATGCTGGGCTCGCTCTCCGAGGCCGACGACGCCGTCCAGGAGGCGTGGCTGCGCCTGGACCGCTCCGACGTCGGGGAGGTCGAGAACCTCGGCGGGTGGCTGACCACGGTCGTGTCGCGGGTGTGCCTGAACATGCTGCGCTCGCGCGGGACCCGGCGCGAGGACCCGTGGGAGGCCCGCTCCACCGAACTCGCCACCGGCCGTGAGGACCGTGTCGACCCCGAGCAGGAGGCCGTGATGGCCGACTCGGTCGGGCTCGCGCTGCTGGTGGTGCTCGACACGCTGACGCCCGCCGAACGCCTCGCGTTCGTGCTGCACGACCTGTTCGCCGTGTCCTTCGACGAGATCGCACCCCTGCTCGGCAAGACCTCCGCCGCCACCCGGCAGCTCGCCAGCCGGGCCCGCCGCAGGGTCAAGGGGGCGCCGCTGGTGTCCGGGGCGGACCTGACCCGCCGGCGCCGCGTCGTGGAGGCCTTCCTCGCCGCCACCCGCGGCGGCCATTTCGACGACCTCGTCTCGCTGCTCCACCCCGATGTGGTGCTCCGGGCCGACCGGGCCGTCGGCCCCACCCCGAGGCCGCTCGTCGTCACCGGGGCGGTCACCGTCGCCAAGGGCGCCATGGCCGCGATGCAGCGGGCACGGTCCACGCAGCCGGCGCTGGTGGCCGGCACGGTGGGCCTCGCGATGGCTCCGCTGGGGCGGCTGTCGCTGGTACTGGAGTTCACCGTCGAGGAAGGCCTGATCACCGGGATCGACATCACGGCGGAACCGGAGCGCCTCGCCGGACTGGAACTGGCCGTGCTCGACGCCTGAGGCCGCGCCCGCCCGCCCCGCCCAGGAAGCGGCCGTAGCGATTCCGTGCCGCGGCCGCACCTTCTGGGCCCGGCACGGCGCTCCCATACTGGCGCCGTGACCGACTTCGTCAAGCACCTGCCCCGGGCATCGATACCCGAGGGCGCGGTCCGGTTCTGGGACGTCGACGACGCCCGGCGCTGGCTCGGCGTCCGGGTCCCGGCCGCTTTCGCACCCGTCCGCGGAGCCTGGCTCCTCGGCGCTACGGTCGTCCTCTCCCTCGTCCTGACGTCCTGGAACGGCGCGCAGCCCGCAGGGCTCGGCGCCGTCCGTCCCGGCCCGGCCGGCTACGGCCTGGCCGTCCTGCTGGCCGCCCTGCCGCTGTGGTTCCGGTACCTGCCCGCGGCCGTCCTGGCCGCCGCTCCCGTCCTCGCCGCGGACGCCGCCGTCGCCGCGGCCCGCGCCTCCGGCGTCGCGGGCAGGACCGGCCGGGTCCTGGCCGTCGCCTGCTGCGCGTGGGCGTTCACCGGGGCGCTGCTGCGGCTGCGTGCCCGCCGCCGCCGGCGCGCGCTGTCCCTCGCCGCCGCCGGCCCGGCCCGGTTCCCGCTGCCGTCCCCGCTCCCGGACGCGCACCGGCGCCGCGGTCTGACGGGGCTCGTCCTCGGGTGCCTGTGCTGTGCCGCGGCCGCCGCCCTCGCGGGCACGGGGGCCGGGCCCGACCCGTACGCCCCGTCGGGCCGTCAGGTGGCCGCCGGGGCCCTGCTGATCGCCGGCTCGGCACTGCTGGGCCGGGGTGCGGGCAGCCGCCTGGCGGCGTGGCGGGTGCACGCACGTCCGCAGCCCGCGCTGCTGGTCGGCGTACGCAAGGACCCGTCGGGGCACCTGTGGCTGTACCCGGACGCCGCCACCCGCAGCGCTCCCCCGCTGATCTGCCTGTCCGGGACGGCCCGGAACTCCCGCACGGGGCGGCGCACGCTCTTCGCGGGCTCCGAGCGGAGCCTGCGCACGACGCACCACGACGTCGACCTCACGGCGGAGCCGGTCGAGGCCGTCCTGTACGGCGTCGTGCACGAGGGGGCCGAAGTGGTCCTGGAATGCGCCGTCTACGAGGGCGGCACCCGGCTCGTCCCGCAGGTGACCGCCGCCCCGCTGCTGGTGCGCCGCCGCCACGCGCCGGCCGGCTGGCAGCCGTCCACCGGGTCCTTCCGTGAGCGCGTACGGGAACAGCAGCGCCTGGCGCGCGAGTTGCAGGCGGAGCGGGACCGCGAGCGCAAGGAGTCGCGCGGCTCCGACACCGCGGCGGCCGGCTGCGGCGGCGGCGACTGCGGCGGGGGCTGCGGCGGTTGTGGAGGGTGCGGCTGACACGCGCCCCTACGGCGCGAGCAGGACGTCCAGTTCCTCCAGGGCGCCCTCGGCGATCCGCCGGGTCAGCGCCTCGGCGCGGGCGGCGTCGCCCTCGCGCACCGCCTCGGCCACCTGGACGTGCAGGGTGACGGCGGCGGGGTCGGGGTCGTGGAACATCACCTCGTGCTCGGTGCGCCCGGTCAGCACCTCGGCGACGACGTCCCCGAGCCGGGCGAACATCTCGTTCCCCGAGGCGTTCAGCACCACGCGGTGGAACGCGATGTCGTGCCGCAGATAGTCCTCCAGCCGGTGGCCGCGCGAGGTGCGGACCATGCCCAGGGCCGCGGCGGTGAGCTCGGCGCAGTGCTGCGGCGTGGCCAGCCTCGCGGCGAGCCCGGCCGCCACCGGCTCGATCGCGGAGCGCAGCACGGTGAGGGAGCGCAGCTGCCGGGGCCGGTCGGGGCCGGCCAGCCGCCAGCGGATCACCCGCGGGTCGTAGACGTTCCACTGGTCGGTCGGACGCACGGTGACGCCGACCCGGCGGCGGGACTCGACCAGGTGCATCGACTCCAGCACGCGGACGACCTCGCGCACCACCGTGCGGGACGCGTCGAAGCGTTCGGCGATCTCGTCGGTGCGCAGGACGCTGCCGGGCGGGTACTCCCCCGCGGCGATCGCGAGGCCGATCGTGTCCAGCACATGGGAGTGGAGGCCCTGGCCGGGACCGCTTCCGGCGGCTTCGGTGGTCATGGCGCAAGCGTACGGTGACGACCCCTCGGGCAAAAGATGTGATGTATTCGACCTGGGGCTTGAATACGTAGTACTTAATGCGCTTCAGTGGTGCCGCACGAACCGATGTCGACGAGGACAGCGAGGTGGACGTGAGCACCCAGCGCGTCATTGTGGTGATGGGCGTGGCCGGCACGGGCAAGACGACCGTGGGCCGGCTGCTCGCGGAACGGCTCGGCCTTCCCTACGCGGAGGGCGACGCCTTCCACCCGGCGGCCAACGTCGCCAAGATGGCGGCCGGCCACCCGCTGGACGACGCGGACCGGTGGCCCTGGCTGGATGCCGTCGGCGAGTGGATCCGCAACCGCGCCGGGGCGTGCGGCGGCGTGATCGCCGCGTCCTCGCTCAAGCGCGTCTACCGCGACCGGCTGCGCGCGGCGGCCCCCGGGGCCGTCTTCGTGCACCTCACCGGGGAGCGGCCGCTGGTCGAGGAGCGGATGGCGGCGCGCAAGGGCCACTTCATGCCCACCACCCTGCTGCAGTCGCAGTTCGCGACCCTGGAGCCGCTCCAGGACGACGAGCTCGGCGTCGCGGTCGACGTGGCCGGCTCACCGCAGGACGTCACCGAGCGGGCCCTGGCCGCGCTGGGCCGGCTCTGCCCGTCCGAGAGCTGAGGGAACGTCACCGTGACCAGTCTCAGCCTCCCGGCACTGACGGCCGCCGCCGGCGCCGCGCCGATCACCTCCGCCGGCAACACGCAGCTCGGGATCGCCGTCCTCGCCGCCATCGCCCTCATCGTCCTGCTCATCACCCGCCTCAAACTGCACGCCTTCCTGGCGCTCACCGTCGGCTCGCTGGCCCTCGGTGTCTTCGCGGGCGCGCCCCTGGCCAAGACCATGGCCAGTTTCACCGCCGGACTCGGCGCCACGGTCGCGGGTGTCGGCGTACTGATCGCGCTCGGCGCGATCCTCGGCAAGCTGCTCGCGGACTCGGGCGGTGCGGACGAGATCGTCGACACCATCCTGGCCCGCGCCAAGGGCCGGGCCATGCCGTGGGCGATGGTGCTGATCGCGTCGGTGATCGGGCTGCCGCTCTTCTTCGAGGTCGGCATCGTGCTGCTGATCCCGGTGGTGCTGCTCGTGGCCAAGCGCGGCAACTACTCCCTGATGCGGATCGGCATCCCCGCGCTGGCCGGACTGTCCGTGATGCACGGGCTGATACCGCCGCACCCCGGGCCCCTCGTCGCCGTCGACGCGCTCCACGCGAACCTGGGCGTCACCCTCGCGCTCGGCGTCGTCGTCGCCGTCCCGACCGTGATCATCGCCGGGCCGTTGTTCTCCCGGTACGCGGCGCGGTGGGTGGACATCCCCGCGCCGGAGGAGATGATCGCCCGGGCCCGCCCCTCGGAGGAGCCCGAGCACCGCCCCCGGTTCGGGGCGACGGTGTTCACCATCTTGCTGCCGGTGGCCCTGATGCTGGTCAAGGCCCTCGTCGACATCGTGGTCGACGATCCCGCGAACCCGGTGCAGCGCGTGACCGACGTCGTCGGCTCCCCGCTGATCGCGCTGCTCGCGGCCGTGCTGGTGGGCATGTTCACCCTCGGCCGGGCGGCCGGCTTCACCCGCGCGCGGATCTCGGTCACGGTGGAGAAGTCCCTCGCCCCGATCGCGGGCATCCTGCTGATCGTCGGCGCCGGCGGCGGCTTCAAGCAGACCCTCATCGACGTGGGCGTGGGCGGGATGATCCTGGACGTGTCGCAGAACTGGGCCGTCCCGGCCCTGCTGCTGGCCTGGCTGATCGCCGTGGCGATCCGGCTGGCCACCGGGTCGGCGACCGTGGCCACCATCTCCGCGGCCGGTCTGGTGGCCCCGCTCGCGGCGGACATGTCCACCACGGGGACCGCGCTGCTGGTCCTCGCCATCGGCTCCGGCTCGCTCTTCTTCAGCCACGTCAACGACGCCGGTTTCTGGCTGGTCAAGGAGTACTTCGGGATGACCGTCGGGCAGACGGTGAAGACCTGGTCGGTGATGGAGACGGTGATCTCGGTGGTCGGCCTGGGCTGCGTCCTGCTGCTGTCGCTC
Organism: Streptomyces erythrochromogenes; assembly: GCF_040684695.1. Taxonomy (GTDB): domain Bacteria; phylum Actinomycetota; class Actinomycetes; order Streptomycetales; family Streptomycetaceae; genus Streptomyces; species Streptomyces erythrochromogenes_C. Next base: position 796,222 of record NZ_JBFBGM010000001.1, on the reverse strand, counting down.
GTGCTGTAGCCGCAGCCGTACCTGTAGGTCCTTGCGGTCCTGGAGCCGTCACGGGTCCTGCAGTTGGGCCGCGGCGAGGGCGAGGCCGCCCGCAGCCGTCGCGCAGCGGGCCGCCAGGTTCTCGACCTCGGCGCGCAGGGCCTCCGTCTCCCGCCCCTGCCATCCCGGCGACCAGGCCGCGGCCCTGCGCAGCCGGAGCGCGTGCGTGCGCAGCGCGGCGGCGTGGCCCTGCAGGCTCCCGTTCTGGGGCCGCGGCGCCGGCCGGAGCGGGCGCGGCCGCTGGGGCGGCCGGGCCGCGACCCGACGCCGGACGACGGGAGCGCGATCGGGATCGGGGCCCGCCGGAGGCCGTACGGGCAGGCCCGGGCCGCTGTCGCAGAAGGCCCACAGGGCGGCGCCGAGTCCGAGGAGCGGCCGGGCCGGTTCGGCCCGGCCGGTGGCGACCTGCCAGCCGGCGTGGTCGTTGAAGGGGTTCGCGTCGGTCAGCGCGTGCCAGGCGAGGATGTCGGCGAACGACGGTGCCAGCAACGAGAACGCGTGCTCGGCGCCCCGCTCGCGCATGATGGCGCGGAACAGCCGGACGGCCTCGGCCTGACGGCCGGCCTCGACGGCCCGCAGGACGGCCGCGGTGCCCGGGTCCTCCCGCAGTTCGGGGCGGTCGGCACTGACCGCCCGGATCCGGGCCTTGAGTCCGCAGACGGCGATGCTGACGGCGAGGCTCTCCCGGCCGGCCAGGACCCCCGCGAGCCGGCCGGCGCGGGCCGCACCCCGGCCGCGCGCGGCCCAGCCGAGGCCCGCCGGATCGGTGAGGGTGCGCAGCAGGGTGCGCCAGCCCCGCCTGGCGCGGCCTCCCCCGGCGAGTGCCGCCGCGGGCAGGCGGGCGCCGAAGGCAAGACCGGAGGCGTAGCGGGCGGCCTCGCCGACCGCGTCGGCGGCCTCGGCAAGTGCGCGGCACGGGGCGTCGAGCTGGTCGGCGTCCGGGGCGGTGGACGCGGAGGTCGCGGCGTCGGACATGGGATCCTCGTGGGTTTCGGCAGGGGCGTACGGGCGTGCGGGGCAGGGTGGAAAAGCAGTGCGGGCGGGGCGGGTGCGCCGGGTGGTGCGGGTGGGACGGCGCCGGCGGGGAGAGCGCGTCAGCGGCGGGTGAGGGCGATCCGGATGCCGTGCGGATCGAGCGTCACGGGCAGGGGTCCGACCGGGTCCAGGACGGGCCGGGTGCCGGTGACCCGGTGGCCGCGCAGCACCTCGGCGCAGAACGCGGCGGTGATCATCAGTCCGAGCTGGTCGCCCGGGCAGCGGCCCCCGCCGTGGCTGAAGGGCGCCATCCGGATGTCGTGGTCGGCCCCGGGGTTCTTCCACCGGCCGGGTACGAAGACGTGGGCGGCCGGTACCCGTTCGGGGTCGCGCTGGTGGAACGCGGCGGGCAGGAGCACCGAGGTGCCGGCCGGGTGGCGCACACCGCGCCATTCGGTCTCGCCGCGGGTGACGCGGATCAGGTCGGGCACCACCGGGTACAGCCGCAGCGACTCGCGGACGCAGGCCCGCAGCCTGGGCAGTTCGCCCCGGGCCGGTCCGGCGGCGACTTCGGCGGCCGCTTCGGCGGCGGCCGCGTCCTGTTCGCAGGGGTGGGCGCCGAGCAGGAGCAGCGTGCGCAGCAGGGTGTCGGGGACGGCGTCCATGGCCAGCAGCCAGAGCCGGGCCTCGTCGCCGGGGTCGACGGCGCCTTCGGGGTCGGCGGGGCCGGCGTGGCGGGCGGCGCGGCCGGCGAGCGTGTCGTCGCCGGCGTACCGGACGTACTCGCCGATGCGGGCGCGGGCCTTGTCGTCCACCGAACGCGCGGCGCGCCTCGGGCCGCCGCGCGGGCGCTTGTCCTCGGCGCGCAGCTGCGTGAGCCATCCGGCGAGTTCGTCGTCCTCGGCGGCCGGGTCGCCGAGCACGATCCGCCGGGCGGCCCGGTTCACCGCGTGCCGGGCCCGGGCGAGTTCGAGGGACCCGGTGGCGGTGAGGTACCGGGCCTCTTCGGCGACGGCCGTGAGGATCGGTCCGGCCGCGGGGTGCACGGGCACTCCGGCGGCCAGCACCTCCTCGTTCATCCGCCGCCGCTCGGCGCGCTGTTCACCGCGGGCGCAGCCGGCACCGTCCCCGTCGGGGTCGGGCTCGTGCGTGCTCAGGCCCCGGCACTTCTGCGGCGGGTCGGCCGCGAGGACTCCGACGGGTTCGGCGTAGAAGCGGCGCAGGTCCCGCGGGTCGAGGAGGACGAGGAGCGTCTTTCCGGACCGCGTGCGGACGAGAGCGGGCGCGTCCCCGTGCCGTGCGCGCAGGGCGCGGAGCGCGACGGCGGAGGCGCGTGCCCCGTCGGGCCGCCGGCGCAGCGGGCGGGGCCGGCCGGTGCCGGAGAGCAGGGCTCCCAGGGCGGCGAGAACGGTGGTCGCGGCCGCGGGGGACACGGTGGGCACGAGCGGTGCGGCGGGCCCGGGGGGCGCCTTGCGGAGCACCGCCCTCACGGCGGTCCGCCGGCCGGGGGCCTGCGCGCCGGGCGGCGGCGCGGGCGGCCCGGGGTCCCCGGGCGCCGGTGCGCCTCGGCGGGTCCGGCCGACGCCCTCCTCGGGGCGCAGGCGGACGGCCGGGCCGCCGTGCGTGCGGGGTGCGCCCCGTGCGGCGCGCACCGGCAGCCCGGTCCGTTCCGCGAGAGCCCGTACCCGGGCCTTGATCCCGTCGAGGGCGGCCCCTTGGACCGTACGCATCCGTGTACCTCCGCGGCGGGAACGACGACAACGGTCGGTGACATCGGCATCACCGTACGTCCCGGCCGCGGAGCGCGCGCTCCGAGCGCTACGTGCGGGGGATCCCGCCCGGCCCGCTGCTCCGTGCGGCTCCGTCCGGGGCGAAGACGGCCTCGCGGAAGGTGGTGCGCAGGGGCCCGCCGGCGGCCGGGACGAGTACGGCCCAGCGGTGGTGGCGGGGGGAGATCCAGACGGCGGGGCCCGGGTCGGTCGGGGCGTGGTGGGTCCAGACGCCGTGCGGGGCGGGGTGCCAGAGGAGCCCGCGGGCGGGGGTGAGTTCGCCCGTGCGGATGCGCAGGGACTCGGCCGTCCAGGCGGGGGTGAGGGGTGCCGGTGCGGTCGCGCCGTCTCCGGCCTCCGGAGCGCCCGCCGTGCCCGCGGCGCCCGGGCCACTCGGGTGCAGCAGGTGCCCCAGGAACAGGGCGAGGTCCGCGAGGGGCGCGCGGAGGGTGCCTTCGGCGAGGCGGGTGCGGGTCATGCCGAGCGGGTTCCAGACCCGTACGGCCGCGAGCTCGGCGAGGGTGCTGCCGCAGAGGTGCTCGACGAGACGGGTGAGGGCGGCCGTTCCGCCGGGGTGGGTGAGGAGGTGGTGGGCGGTGGTCCCGGCGGGGGTGTCCGCCGCGGCCTCGTCCCCGTAGGCGGTGAGCGGGGTGTGCAGCCGCAGCGCGCCCTCGTCGACGAGGGTTCCGACGGCCGGCCACAGCGCGAGGACGGCGGTGAGTCCGCCGACGTCGTGGACGTCGTCCGCGGTGCCCGAACCGGCGTGCGGGCCGTCGGGTCCGCCGACGGCCCACGCCGCGCCGGGATCGGCGGACTCCACGAGGGCCCGGACGGCGTCTGCCTGGTCGCTCAGGAGCGTCATGGTCGCCCACGCTAACGACCCGGGCCGCGGGCCCGCGGCAGGTCGCGCGGATCCGCGGCTCCCGCCACCCGAATGGGCCGGAGAGCCGCGGAGCCCGGACCGGAGGGGAGGGGGCGGGGCCGGCGGGCGCCCCGCCCCCTCACCGGATCAGCCCTTGTCCGGGCGGTCGGTCACCCGGAGCGTGTTGAGCAGGGGCTTGCCGAAGCCGGAGTGCGTCACGAAGCGGACGTTGAGCACCCCGTCGGTGACCGTGACCGTGTAGGTGCGGGTCAGGGCCTTGTAGGTGCCCGCCTCCAGGGCGATGTCGAGGGAGGGCAGGACCTGCGTGCCCTCGGCCAGGACGTCGAAGACGCGCTTGTTGGGCTTGGTGGAGGAGAGCTCGGCGAAGCCCAGCTCCACCGTGTAGGTGCCGTTCGGCACGTTGTCGAAGCGGTACTCGTACATGCCCTCGCGGGCGTTGCGGAAGAGCCGCTGCTCGTCCGTGCCGGCGATGGTGCGCCCGGTGGACTGGACGCTGCCGTTGCCCTGGTAGCCGTAGGAGCCGGCCGTGTACTTGCGGTCCGGGGACCAGGCGTCGCCGAGGGCGTCGGTGCTGCCGTAGCCGGAGCCCGCGTCCAGGGCGACCTGGTAGCGCGGGACGACGACCTTGACCGGGACGGTGAGGACCGGGGTGCGGCCGCTCGCCGAGGCGATCTTCAGGTCGGCGGTCAGGACCGTGCCGGCGGCCAGGCCGGTCGTGTCGACCGCGAGGGTGACCGCGGCCTTCCCGCCCGTCGGCAGCTCGCCGGCGGCCGGGGTGGCGGCCAGCCAGGCCGCGTCCTCGGTCACGGTGAACGCCGTGCCCAGGCCCGGGTTGGTGAGCTCCACGGTCCGGGTCCGCTGCTGGTCGGCCGGGAGGACGACCTCCAGGGCCGGCGTGGACGCCGTCACCCTGCCGGTGCGCAGGGACTGCGTGACCTTCGTGACGTCGGCGGCCTTGACCTCCACGGTGGCCGTGGCGGACTCGTACTGGGCCGCCGCGAGGGAGACGGTGCGCGAGCCGGAGGGGCTCTGGACGACGTACCCGCCGTCGGCGGCGGTGGTCGCCGACACGGCGGTGTCGCCCGTGCCGACGGTCACCGTGGCGCCCGCGACGCCGTTGCCGTCGTTGGCGTCGAGCACCCGGCCGGCCACGACGCCGCTCTTGGTGGTGCGGAAGGCGATGGAGAGGCCGTTGGTGATGACCGGGGTGTTGAAGGAGTACCTGAAGGCGTCGGTTCCGGTGGCGTTCTCCACGCCCACGGTGGCCGTGGAGCCGCCCTTGATGCCGCTGCCGCCGGTGCCCTTGTAGGAGTAGGTGACGGTGCCGTCCTCGCCGATGGCGGCCGAGAAGGAGAACTTGTCGGCCTGCGCCGACCAGTGGGACACCTCGCGCCACTCGATGACGTAGCTGCGGTGCGGGGCGGTGCCGGTGACCGCGGTGAAGACGCCCGAGCCGCTGCCCGCCGCGCCGACGACCAGGTCGTCCCAGAACGGGTAGAGGGCCGCGTTGGGCGTGGCCGTGCTCGGGAGGTCGCCGTTGATGTCGCCGGTGTGGTTGCCGCCGAAGCTGACCGTGCCGTTCGTGCCGATCCAGGCCTGGGCGTACGTCTTGCCGTACAGCGGCAGCGGGAAGGGCAGGTCGACCCGTTCGGTGGTGTTGTCGCCGGTCAGCGCGAGCTGGCGGCTCCCCTCCGCGTACGGCCGGTCGGCGGTGGCGCAGGCGTAGCCGTAGCCGTCGGTGCGCTCGGGGAGGTTGACCGCGACGGTGGTGTCGCCGCCGACGGTGACCTCGGCCGTGCCGCCGCTGAGGCAGCGGGAGGTGTGGGTGGCGTTCACCCGGTAGGTGCCGTGCGGCAGGGTGACCTCGAAGCGGCCCTGGGCGTCGGCGGTCGCGGTCACCGGGGTGTCGGCGATGGTGACGGCGGCCCCGGCGGCCGGCCCGGAGGCCGAGGCGACGGTGCCGGTGACCTTGCCGGAGGCCGCCTGGGTGAGGGTGAAGTCACCGGTGGCGGTGGCGTTCTCGGTCACCGTGGCGGTCGCGGTCTGCTGCCCGTAGCCGAACTTGGCCGCGGTCAGGGTGTACTCGCCGACCGAGAGGGCCGGGAAGGAGTAGCTGCCGTCGGCCGCCGTGGTGGCCGTACGGTCGATCGGGCCGTCGGCGGTGACCTTCACGCCCGCGAGGGGCTGGCCGCCGGAGCGGACGGTGCCGCCGAGGGCGCCGAGGGCGCCGCGCGGGGCGGCGTTGACGGCGGCGAGGACGTCGAGGCGGCCCTCTCCGAAGACGTTGTTGTCGGCGGCGTTGCCACCGCACTGGCTGCTGTCGGTGTCCAGGGCGGTGCCGTCCAGGAGCGACTCGGTCTGCGCGATGTCTCCTTCGAGGGCCGGGGCGGCGGACCACAGCAGGGCCACGGCGGCCGCGGTGTGCGGCGAGGCCATGGAGGTGCCGGAGAAGGCCTCGTACGCGCCGCCGGGGACGGAGGAGCGGACGTTCACGCCCGGCGCGGAGATGTTGGGCTTGACGATGCCGCCGGGGCCCGCGCCGCGCGAGGAGAAGGACGCGATCGCGTTGTTGATGTCGAAGGCGCCGGAGCTGTAGGAGCTCGCGTAGTCACCGGGCGAGCCGCTGGTGTTGCAGCCGGGTCCGGCGTTGCCGTTGGAGAAGGCCGGGAAGATGCCGGCGGCCCGCCAGGTGTCGACGATCTGCTGGTACCAGCTGTCGCCGCCGCTGCCGCCCCAGGAGTTGTTGACGATGTGCGGGGCGAGGTCGGGACGCGGGTTCTGGCCGTTCAGGTCCGTCGGGGCGACGATCCACTGGCCGGAGGCCAGCAGCGAGGCCTCGGAGCAGGAGTTGGACTCGCAGCCCTTGGCGGCGATCCACTTGGCGCCGGGGGCGACGCCGATCTTGTTGGCTCCGCCGTCGTCGCCGACCATCGTGCCCATGGTGTGGGTGCCGTGGTCGTTGTTGTCGCAGGGTGCGGCGCCCGCGCAGACGCCCGCCGGGTCGAACCAGTTGTAGGCGTGGGAGTAGCTGCCGTCCGCGTTCTTGCCGCGGTACTGGTTGGCGACGGCCGGGTGCGTGAAGTCGACGCCGCTGTCGATGTTGGCGACGACGATGCCCTCGCCGCGGACGCCGATCTGGTCCCACACCTGCGGGGCCTTGATCCGGTCGATGTTCCACTCGACGGCGTCGGCGACGGCCTTCTCGCGCTTGCCCTCGGCGGGCTTGGGGAGGTCGACCTTGTCGTCGGCGTCGATCCGGGCGACCTCGGGGCGCTGCGCGAGCGTGCCGGCGAGCTTCTCGCTGCCGACGACGCGGACCGCGTTGACGATCCAGTACGAGGTGTACTCGGCCCCCGCGCCTTCCAGGGCCTTGATGACATCGGCCTGGCTGCGCGCGGCGTGGTCCTTCTTCGTCCTCAGCACGGTCTCGGCCTTGGCGGCGCGGGTCTGCTGCTTCCCCGCGGCGGTGAGGTCGGCGGCGCTGTCGAGGTAGACCCAGAAGGCGGCTTTGGCGGAGCCGTCGAGCTGGGCGCGGAGCTTGGGTTCGATCTTGCGCTCGGCCGCGCTCGGTGCGCCGGGTCCGGGATCCGGTGCGGCGGCCGCGACGCCCGCGCCGAGCGGGAGCAGCAGGACCGAGGTGAGGGCGGCGAGCGCCGTGCGTAAGGACCGTGCGGACCTGCCCGGCCTCGTGGGCCTCAGGGCTCGTGAGGACCGCTTGTCGCGTTGGGCCACGTGTTGTCTCCTCGTACGCCGTGTGCGGGATGTGCGGGAAGGGTGCGCGTGACGTGCGCGGGTCATGGTGAAGGAGACGTCATGTTCATTACAAGAGGGCCTTATGAGCCGTTCCCCGCCCCAGGGCATGCCGTCTCTCCCGCGAACGCGCCGCCGCGCCCCGGTGGCCCTTCCCCGCCGGGCGGGCCAGCCTTGGAGGCATGACCGTGCCCGCCCAGTCGCCCGACACCCCGCCCGAGCCCTCCGTCGCGCTCGCCTCGGCCCGCGGCCGGTGGATCCTGCTGACCACGGTGCTGGGCTCGACCATGGCCATGCTGGACGGCACCGTGGTGAACGTGGCGCTGCCGCGCATCGGCGAGGATCTCGACGCCGATCTGGCGGTGCTCCAGTGGACGGTGAACGCCTATCTGCTGACCCTGGCCGGGCTGATCCTGGTCGGAGGCTCTCTGAGCGACCGCTTCGGGCGGCGCCGGATCTTCACACTCGGCGTGGTCTGGTTCGCCGTCGGCTCGCTGCTGTGCGGCCTCGCGCCGAACGCCGGGGTGCTGATCGCCGCCCGGGCCCTGCAGGGCATCGGCGGGGCGCTGCTGGCGCCCGGTTCCCTGGCCCTGATCCAGGCGTCCATCCGGGCCGAGGACCGGGGGCGTGCGATCGGCCTGTGGTCGGGGTTCGGCGGGGTGGGCGCGGCGGTGGGGCCGTTCCTCGGCGGCTGGCTGGTGGACGGGCCCGGCTGGCGGTGGGTCTTCCTGCTGAACGTCCCGCTGGCCGCGGTGTGCGTGCCGGTCGCCCTGCGGCACGTACCGGAGTCCCGGGACGCGCAGGCCCACGGGCGGTTCGACGTGGCCGGCGCGGCACTCGGCGCGGGCGCCCTGGGGCTGGTCACCTACGCCCTGATCGAGGCCCGGTCCGGATCGCCGGCGGTGATCGCCGCGGCGGTCCTGGGCATCCTGATGGGCGCCGCCTTCGTGTACGTGGAGCGGCGGCGGGCCGACCCGATGGTGCCGCCGGACATCTTCGCGTCCCGGCTGTTCACCGCCGTCAACCTCGTCACCCTGTGCGTGTACGCGGCCATCGGCGGGTTCTTCTTCCTCGTCGTGCTCCAGCTCCAGGTGGTGTCCGGGTACTCGGCGCTGGCCGCCGGGGCCGCGATGCTGCCCACGACCCTGCTGATGCTGCTGCTGTCCGCGCGCTCGGGTGAACTCGGGGAGCGGATCGGACCGCGCATCCCGCTCACGGTGGGGCCGGTGCTGTGCGCGGCGGGGACGCTGCTGATGCTGCGGGTGGGCCCCGCGGCCTCCTACATCACGGACGTACTGCCCGCGATGGTCGTGATGGGCATGGGCCTGGTGGCACTGGTCGCCCCGCTGACGTCCACCGTGCTCGCCTCCGTGGACCCCGGCCGGGCCGGACTGGCCAGCGGCATCAACAACGCGGCGGCGCGTGTCGCCGGGCTGCTCGCGGTGGCGGCGCTGCCGCTGCTGTCGGGGATGGGACCCGAGTCGTACCGCTCGGCGCCCCAGTTCGACGCCGCGTTCGGCCGGGCCATGCTCTGGTGCACGGGGGCCTTCCTGGCCGGCGCCGCCGTGGCCTGGGCGACCGTGCGCACCCCCGCGTCCAGGGCGTGCCACCCGCAGTGCCACACCTACTGCGCGGTGTCGGCCCCGCCGCTCGAACCCCGCGAGCGGGGTGGACGCACGGCGCCGGACTGATCCCGTGTGCTGGAGCGCGACGGCCGATCTGGTGGCCGGCACGGCCGTCGCCGCCGTCGGACTCGTCTGCGTGGCGCGCGTGCGCCGGGCCCGCGACCTGCCGGTGGCGGCGCTGCCGCTGCTGCTGGGCGTGCACCAGCTGGTGGAGGCCGCGGTCTGGGGTACGGGCGGCGGCTGCTCCCCGGCCGCCACCGCCTGGGCGGTGATCGCCCTGCCCCTGCTGCCGGTGTGGGTTCCCGTCGGGGTGCTGCTCGCGGCGGCGCCGGGGGTGCGGCGGCGCCTGTGGGGACCGGTGGCGGTCGGTCTCGCGACCGCCGCGGTCCTCGCGTACTCCCTCGCGACCCGGCCGGTGACTGCCGAGATCCGGGGCCGCACCATCGGCTACGGCGTGAATGTTCCGTGGATGCCGCTGGTCCTGACGGGCTATCTGTTCGCCACCCTGGGCGCGCTGCTGCTCGCCGGGGACCGGCGGCTGCGGACCCTCGGCATGGTGCTGGCCGCGGGGGCGCTGGCCTGCTCAGCGCTGTGGCGGCTGGAATTCGCCTCCACCTGGTGCGCCTTCGCCGCGGTCGCCTCGCTGCTGGTGCTGGGCTGGGTCCGGGGCCGCGAACCGGCCTCCGGGGACGCCTGATCGACCGAAAGTTACCTAGACGTATGTAGTGACTTCACACGCGAGCGGCAGTAGAACTCGTTCCCATTCCATCGAGAGTGAGGAACGTCACATGGGTGACAACGCCCTGCCCAAAAGAGGCTCCAATGGAATTTCACGCCGCGGATTTCTGGGTAGAACAGGTTCCATAATCGGGGCCGTGGCGCTGGCCGGTCACATCACCCCGGCCCAGGCCGCCGCGGCGGCCGCCGTCGCACCCGCAGCGATCGCCGACGGTGCCCGGGTGCCGGCCCTGGTCATCGGCACCGGCTACGGCGGCTCGGTCGCGGCGCTGCGCCTGGCCCAGGCCGGGGTCGACGTACAGATGATCGAGATGGGCATGAACTGGGACACCCCGGGCCCGGACGGCAAGGTCTTCCCGAAGGTGACCAGCCCCGACTACCGCTCCTTCTGGCTCCGTACGCGGACCAAGGCCCCGCTCAGCAACTTCCTCGGCTTTCCCATCGACAAGGACGTCCCCAAGTACACGGGGATCCTGGACGCCGAGGACTTCGCCGGCATCACGGTCTACCAGGGCCGCGGCGTGGGCGGCGGTTCGCTGGTCAACGGCGGCATGGCCGTCACGCCCAAGCGCGCGAACTTCGCCGCCGTCCTCCCCTCGGTGGACGCCGACGAGATGTACGACACCTACTACCCGAGGGCCAACGCCGGACTCGGGGTCGGGATGGTCGACCCGGCCTGGTTCGACACCGCCGACTGCTACCAGTTCTCCCGCGTCGGCCGCAAGCACGCCCAGCGGTCCGGCTTCGCGTGGACCTTCGTGCCCGACGTGTACGACTGGGACTACATGAAGCGCGAGGCCGCCGGCACCGCCACCAAGTCCGCCCTGGCCGGGGAGATCCTCTACGGCAACAACCACGGCAAGAAGTCGCTGGTGCAGACGTACCTCGCGCAGGCCCGGGCCACGGGCCGGGTCGCCGTCTCGGCACTGCACAAGGTCACCACGGTCTCCCCCGCCGCCGGCGGCGGCTACACGGTCACCATCGACCAGCTCAACACCACCGGCGACACCGTGGCCACCAAGACCGTCACCGCCGACCGGGTGTTCTTCGCGGCCGGCAGCGTCGGCACGTCCAAGCTCCTGGTCAAGCTGAAGGCGACCGGGGCACTGCCGAACCTCAACGGCGAGGTGGGCAAGGGCTGGGGCGAGAACGGGAACGTCATGTGCGGCCGCGCCAACCACATGTGGGACCCGACCGGCAAGCTCCAGTCGACCATCCCCTGCTCCGGCATCGACAACTGGGACGCGGGCGGCGCCTTCGCCGAGGTCGCCCCGCTGCCCACCGGGATCGAGACCTACGCCTCCTTCTACCTGTCGATCACGAAGAACCCCCACCGCGCCGAGTTCACCTGGAACGCCGCGACGGGCAGCGTGGACCTGAGCTGGCAGACGGCCTGGAAGCAGCCGTCGATCACCATGGCCAAGACCATCTTCGACAAGATCAATTCCAAGGAGGGGACGATCTACCGGACCGACCTGTTCGGCGCCTACAAGATCTGGAACGACACCCTCACCTACCACCCGCTCGGCGGCGCCGTCCTGAACAGGGCCACCGACAACTACGGCCGGCTGCACGGCTACACCGGTCTGTACGTGATCGACGGCGCGCTGATCCCCGGAAACGCCAGCGTGAACCCGTTCGTCACCATCACCGCGCTCGCCGAGCGCAACATCGAGAAGATCATCGCGACAGACCTCTCGTAGGGCCGCGTCCTCCCCCCAGCGGCCGGGGCCGTTCGGATCGCCGAACGGCCCCTTTTCCCTGCCCTGACAGGCCCTGACAGGCCCTGACGGGCCCCGCCCCGGCTCAGTGCCCGGGCAGCACGCAGACGCTGTCGAGGCCCAGCACGTGGTTGAGCCGCCCGAAGGCCAGCCAGGACCCGATGCTCATGGTGAGCTCCACGATCTCCAACTGGCTGTAGTGCGCGGTCATCCGGTCCCAGAACTCCTCGTCGAGCCCGTGGTGGTCGAGGGTGTACCGCTCGGCGTACTCCGCGGCCAGCCGGGTGCGCTCGTCGAACGCGTCGGTGGTGCGCCACTCGGTGACCGCGTCGGCGAACTCCTCCTCGACCTTCTGCCCGTCCCGCTCGGTACGCCAGTCCAAGCAGAAGACGCACCCGTTGATCTGCGCGACGCGCAGCCGGGCGGCCTCGAACTCGCGCAGTCCCAGGGTGGTGTGGGCGTACACCGACAGGGAGAAGTTGGCGGCGGCCATGCCGATCCCGGGGACCATGTCGCCCCACACGTACTCGATCGGGTGCTGGCCTTCGGGGATGTCGATCCTCATGACGGTTTCCTTCCGAGTCTGCCGGTGGCGGGGCGCAGCGGGACGTCGAGGGCGTCGTACAGGCCGGGCTCCGCCGCGACGAGCCAGTCGATGGCGCCGACGAGGCGGCCGACGGCGGTGGCGTTGCCGCCCGCGGAGCGGTTCTCGCCCTCGTCGGTGGCCTCGACGGTGACCTGGATGCGGGGGCGGCCCTCGATGACGACGCGGTGGGCGCCGTCGCCGCCGTCCGGCGGTACCGGCCAGTCCGGTGCGCACGAGGGGTGGATGCGGGTGACGTGCTCGATGACGATGCGGGGCTCCCCGCCGACGATGCCCTGGACCTCGAAGCGGATGGCGCCCTGGGTGCCCGCTTCGAATGCGCCCATGGTGCGGGTGGTCACGGTGGTGTCGAGGGCGCGGCGCTCCGACGTCTCGCGGATCTCGTCGAGTTCGACGCCGAGCGCCCGGGCCATCATCCGTATCTGGCCGCCCCACACCATCGTCGGGATCGAGGGCATGAGCATCATCGGTTCGAAGTCCATGGGGTGGCCCATGCCGATGAGGTTGCGGACGGAGTCCGGCTGGTCGTAGGTGGAGTAGTCGAAGATCTCCTGGCAGCGGACCGCGTCGATGGTGGTGCCGAGTCCGCTGAGCAGGAGCGGGAGTACGTCGTTGCCCCAGCCGGGGTCGACGCCGGAGGCGAAGAGCGAGCCGCCGCCCTCCGCGACGGCCGCCAGGACCGGGTCGCGGAACTCCGGCGGGGCGCTGCGGTGGTCGTAGAGCGGGTAGAGGGCCGGGCTGACGACGACCGCGCCCGCCCGGACGGCACGGGTGATGTCGGCGAGGGCCTCGTCGGGACGGACGTCCCCGGACGCGGCGTACACCACCGCTCGGGGGCGGCCGGCGAGTACGGCTTCGGCGTCGTCGGTGGCCTCGACGCCCAACAGGTGGTCGAGGCCACCGAGTTCGCCCGCGTCGCGGCCGACCTTGGCTGGATTGTGGACGATGACTGCGCGGAGTTCGAGCGCGGGATGGGCCGCGACGGCGCGGATGGCCAGACGGCCGACGTTGCCGGTGCCCCAGACAACCGTGGGAATCATGCGCGGAGGGTAGCCACCGCCCCCGCACCTTTCCATAGCCGCGCGGCCCGAACTCGCGCGCTGCGGGCGGCTACTGGTTCTGGCCACCCAGGACGAAGAGGAGGTAGACGAAGAAGGCGAAGAGGTGGCCCACGAAGAGGTAGGCGATCAGCCGGATGATCAGGCCGCGCGGGAACTTGGCCTCGAAGCGCGCACGGACGCCGACGGGCTCGTCGGCAGGGGGCACGGGGGTCATGGGTGGGCTCCTCGCCTATCGGTGGTGCGTGGTGGTCGTGGCCCCGCCGAGGCAGAGCCCCGCGAGGCTGCTCTGGAGCAGGGTGTGGACGAACAGCAGGTCGGCTCCGCCCGGGGAGGCGGCGCCGATCCGGTGCGGGGTGAGGGAGTCGAAGTGGGCGCTGTCCCCCGGCTCCAGCAGGTGCTCGGCCTCGCCCAGGTGCAGGCGCAGCCGTCCCTGGAGGACGTAGAGCCATTCCTCGCCGGGATGGACGCGGACCAGTTCGTCCGGTCCGCGTCCGTCCGCTCCGCGGCCGTGCGGCACGTGGACGCGCAGGGCCTGCATGCCGCGCCCGGCGCCGCCCGCCTGCCAATACGTCCAGCCGTCGGCCTCGCGGGCTCCCGGCCCGCCCGCCCGTACGATGGGATCGGCGACGGCGGGGGTCTCGCCGAGCAGCTCGGAGACCGTCGTACCGTAGGTGCGGGCGAGCCCCAGCAGGAGCGGCAGCGAGGGCTGGCGCCGGCCGGTCTCCAGCCGGGACAGGTGTGCGGGCGACAGCCGGGCCCGCGCGGCTGCGGCCTCCAGGGTGAGGCCGGCCCGTCGGCGCAGCTCGCGCAGCTGCGGCGCCACGGCGGGCAGCTCGTCGACCGCGTCGTGCGGGTGGTCGGGGTCGGGACCGGGTGTCATGTCCTCGATTGAGCCAGAATCTTGCCTTCCTGGCAAACCTCCTTGCCTCTGAGGCAAAAGCGGCGGTCTCCACAGCTGCTACCACCAGCGGACCGGGTAGCCGTCCGCCGCCCGGCGTGCCCGGGAGGCGGCCACGCCGCCGAGGACGAGGAGCACGGTCGCGCCGAACAGCAGCGGGACGAACCGGGCCGGTGGCGGGGTCTGCAGCACGACGACGACGGCGGTCGCGCAGGCGGGTGAGTGCGGGGTCCGGGCGAGGGTCGTGGCGGCGAAGGTCAGGCCTCCCGCCAGGGCCGCGCTCCAGGGGGCGCTCGGTGCCACGGCGAGGAGCGCGTAGCCGGCCCCGGCGCCCAGGAGGTGCGCGACGACGACGGTCCGGGGCTGGGCGGTCGGCAGGGTGGGGGTGTGGTGGAGGACGGCGGCGCTGGCGGCCAGGGAGGGTATGAGGACCGGTTCGCCGATCATCGTGCCGACGGCCGCGAGGGCGAGGAGGACCCCGGCGACCGCGCCGGTGCGATGGAGGACCGCGACGGCGCCGGCCCGGGCACGGTGCAGGCGTCCGGGCCCGGTCCCCCGCGGGGGCGCTCCGGGTGACGGCCGGCGGGTCGGCACGGTGTCGAGGTCCACGAGGGCGGCTCCTGGCACGGCGGGTCACGGACAGGGACAAGGACAAGGTCGAGCGGGGGGCGGGGCGGACCCGCCGTGGTGCGCGCCGCCGTCGGGGCCGGCACGTGGACAGCCACCTTGGCCCGCCCGTCCATGGCCGTCCTATGACGCTTCGATGACGCGGCCGGCCGTGCCCCGGGCGACGCCTGCCGGGGGGCGACACCTTCGGGCCGGCTTCGGGGCCGGTGGGCCGCGCCCTCAGGAGGCGTTCCGCCGACCGAGCACCGTCTCGACGGTGTCGGCCTGCTCCGCGTCCTTGTCCGGGCGGTGCCTCACCACCCGCGCGAAGCGCAGGGCCACTCCGGCCGGGTAGCGCGTCGAGCGCTGCAGCCCGTCGTAGGCGATCTCCACGACCAGCTCCGGGCGCACCCGTACGGTGAAACCGTCGTCCGAGGTGGCGAGCGCCCGCAGTGCCTGCGTCTGCCAGCGCAGCATCTCGTCGCTCAGGCCCTTGAAGGTCTTGCCCAGCATGGCGTAGGTGCCGTCGGCGGCCCGGGCCCCCAGGTGCAGGTTCGACAGCAGTCCGGTACGCCGCCCGTGGCCCCATTCGGCGGCCAGCACGACGAGGTCCAGGGTGTGCACCGGCTTCACCTTCAGCCAGTGCTTCCCGCGCCGGCCCGCCGCGTAGGCGGAGTCCAGGGCCTTGACCACCACGCCCTCGTGGCCGCGGCGCAGGGTCTCGGCCCAGAACTGCACGGCCTCGGCCTCCTGGGCCGCCGGGTCCCGCACCTCCAGGCGGCGGACCCGGGCGTCCTCGGGCACGAGGGCGGCGAGGGCCTCGTGCCGCTCGCGGACCGGGAGGTCCAGCAGGACCTCGTCGCCGACGGCCAGGACGTCGAAGAAGTAGGGGACCACCGGCAGAGTCCGCCGGGCGGCGGCCACGTCCACCCGGGAGCCGACGCGGCTCGCGATCTCCTGGAAGGGGACGGGGCGGCCGTCCGCGGTCTGCCCGATGACCTCCCCGTCGAGGATGAACCGCTCCCCCGGCAGCGACCTGGCCAGTTCGGCGACCTCCGGCAGCCGCCCGGTGATCTCGTCGAGGGAGCGCGTGTAGACGCGTACCTCGTCCCCCTCGCGGTGGACCTGCACGCGGATCCCGTCGAGCTTCTCCTCCACGGCGCACGGCCCGAGCCCGGCCAGCGCCTCGGCGACGGACCCGGCCGTGCCCGCCAGCATCGGCTGTACGGGCCGCCCCACCGTCAGGGTCACGGCGCGCAGCGCCTCGGCGCCGTCGGCGAGCACCGCCTCGGCCACCCGCGGCAGGGAGCCGTCCAGCATCACCGCCCGGCGCAGCTCGGCGGCGGGTACGCCGGCGGCCGCGGCCACGCCCTCCAGCGCCACCGCGTCGAGTGCGCCCTGGCGCACTTCGCCCGACAGCAGGCTGCGCAGGAAGGCCTGCTCGGGTTCGGTGGCCGCGCCGAGCAGCCCGGCGACGATCCCGCTGCGCCGGGCGGCGGAGCCGGCGCCGGCCTGCGCCGCGAGTGCGCCGACCGCCTCGTCGACGTCGCGGACCCCGAGGGTGGGCTGCGCCGCGGGCGGGGTCTCCTGGGCCAGGGTGCGCCAGCCGATGCCGGGACGACCCTGCGGGAGGCGGCCGGAGAGGTAGGAGATGACGAGCCCGGCCTCCTCGGGCGGCGCGGCCGCGAAGAGCTCCGCGAGCAGCGCGGTCTTGCGGGACCGGGCGGAAGTGGCGGCGACTTCCCGTGACACGCGAGCGACCTCGGCCAGCAGCATGCGGCCATCCTGCCGCCCGGCGGCGCGGTGTGCAGGTCGGACGCCCGTACCGCAGGTGCGGTACGCGGGGGCCGCGGCCTAGTCCCTGAGAAGGTCGCCGGTTCCGCCTGTGGGTGCTCGGAGGCCGGGTGGCGGGCGTTTAGGGTGCCCGTATGAAGCTCCGAATGCCCCGGCGCCGCCGAGACCGCCTGCTGGCGGGCGCCGCCGCGCTGGCCGTCGTGGCGGGTGCCGGCACGTGGACGGCCGCGTCCGCGTCCGGCGACGCACCCGCCGTGCACCGCCAGGACCAGGTCCTGAAGATGCCCGGTGCCGACATCGACACCTCCTACTTCTTCACGGGCGACGGGGAGGACGACGGGGCGAAACGTCCGGCCGTGCTCCTCGGGCACGGCTTCGGGGGCAGCAAGGACGACGTCCGTGAACAGGCCGAGCGGCTGGCCCGCGACGGCTACGCCGTCATGACCTGGTCGGCGCGCGGCTTCGGCCGCTCCGGCGGCCGGATCGGGCTGAACGACCCCGAGCACGAGGTCAAGGACGTCTCCCGGCTCATCGACTGGCTCGCGGCCCGGCCCGAGGTGCGGCTCGACGCGGACGGCGACCCGCGGGTCGGGGTGTCCGGAGCCTCCTACGGCGGGGCCGTCTCGCTGCTGGCCGCCGGCCACGACCGGCGCGTGGACGCGATCGCCCCGGAGATCACCTACTGGAACCTCGCCGACTCCCTCTTCCCGGGCGGCGTCTTCAAGAAGCTGTGGTCCGGCATCTTCTTCACGACCGGCTCGGCCGGCGGGATGCAGCAGGCGGGGGCGGGGACGGCGCCGCAGGACGCGGACGGCGGACGGCCGCAGGACGGCGGGGCCGGACGGCCGGAGGCCGCCGCCCCGACCGGGACCGGGACCGCGAGCGGGTCCGCGACCGAGTCCGGGTCCGCGACCGGGTCCGGGTCCGGTTCCGGTCCGCAGGACGGCGCCCCGGCCGGGCCCGGCTGCGGGCGGTTCACGCCCGAGCTGTGCGCGATGTACGAACGGGTCGCCGTGGCCGGGAAGCCCGACGAGGAGGCCCGCACCCTGCTGGAAGGGCGCAGCCCCTCCGCGGTGGCCGACCGGATCAAGGTGCCGGCCCTCATCGTGCAGGGCCAGGACGACTCCCTCTTCCCGCTGGACCAGGCCGATGCCATGGCCGCCGCCATCGCGGCGAACGGCGCACCCGTGTCGGTGGACTGGGCGGCCGGCGGGCACGACGGCGGCATGCGCGAGGCGGACCGGGTGGAGGCCCGGGTGGCCGCCTGGTTCGACCGCCATCTCAAGGGCGACGAGGGCGCGGACACCGGGCCGGCGTTCCGGGTCTCCCGTTCCGGCGGGATCGACTCCACCGACGGCGAGGTGATCCTGCGCGGGGCGAGCGGCGAGCGCTACCCGGGGCTGGCTTCCGGCCCGAGGGAGTTCGCCCTGACCGGGCGGGAGCAGACCTTCACCAATCCTGCGGGCGGCGCGCCCCCCGCGCTGTCCTCGCTGCCCGGCATCGGCGGGCAGCTCGCCTCCTTCGGAGCCGGGCTCTCGCTGGACTTCCCCGGGCAGAACGCCCGCTTCGAGTCGGCGCCGCTGGACGAGGACCTGCAGATCACCGGGACCCCGACCGTAACCCTGAAGGTGAGGTCGACGGCTGCCGACGGTTCGGCCGTGCTGTTCGGCAAGGTCTACGACGTGGGGCCCGACGGACGACAGCAGGTGCTGCCCTCCCAGCTGGTGGCCCCACTGCGGGTGGAGAACGCGGCGCAGGGCACGACCGTGCGGCTGAGGCTGCCCGCGATCGACCACTCCGTCGCGGCCGGACACCGGCTGCGGCTCGTGGTCGCCGCCACGGACCTGGGCTATGCGACCCCGGCCGCGACGGCCGCCTACACGGTCTCGGTGGACGGCCCGCTGGCCGTGCCCGTCGCGCCGCAGGTCCGGACCGCCACGGCGGGGATGCCCGCCTGGACCTGGGGGCTGCCGCTGGGTGCGCTGGCCCTGGCCGCGGCGCTGCTCGGGGTCCGTCGGCCCGGCCGGGGCGCCGCCGGGGCGCGGGCCGGCGTACCGCAGCCGGACCCGGCGCTGGCCGGCGTACCGCTGCAGATCACGGGACTGACGAAGCGGTACGCGAAGTCGCAGGACCGGTACGCGGTGCGGGACCTGTCGTTCCGGGTGGAGAAGGGGCAGGTACTGGGACTGCTCGGACCCAACGGGGCCGGGAAGACCACCACCCTGCGCATGCTGATGGGTCTGATCTCGCCGGACGCCGGGGAGATCCGGGTGTTCGGGCACGCGGTGCGGGCCGGGGCGCCGGTCCTGTCGCGGGTCGGGGCCTTCGTCGAGGGCGCGGGCTTCCTGCCGCACCTGACGGGCCGCGCCAACCTGGAGCTGTACTGGCAGGCCACCGGCCGCCCGGCCGAGGACTCGCACATGGCGGAGGCCCTGGAGATCGCGGGGCTCGGCGACGCGCTGGAGCGCGCGGTGCGCACGTACTCGCAGGGCATGCGGCAGCGGCTCGCGATCGCGCAGGCGATGCTCGGGATGCCGGACCTGCTGATCCTCGACGAACCGACCAACGGTCTGGACCCGCCGCAGATCCGCGAGATGCGGGACGTGATGATCCGCTACGCGGCCGGCGGGCGGACGGTCATCGTCTCCAGCCACCTGCTGTCGGAGGTCGAGCAGTCCTGCACGCACCTGGTGGTCATGGACCGCGGGCAGCGGGTGGCGGCGGGCGAGGTCGCCGAGATCACCGGCGGCGGGGACACCCTGCTGGTGACCCTGGCCGAGCCGGTGGACGAGGTGACCGTCGAGAAGGTGGCGGCGCTGGAGGGCGTGGGTTCGGTGGTCGCGGCGGACGACGGGCTGCTGGTGCGGCTCGAAGGCGCGTCGGCCGCCGGGCTGATCGCCGAACTCGTGCGGCTGGAGGTGCCGGTGTCCGGAGTGGGGCCGCACCGCAGACTCGAGGACGCGTTCCTCACCCTGATCGGAGGTGCGGCGTGAGTACGGCGACGACGGCGCGGGAGGTGGCTCCGGGCTACCGGGCGAGCCGCACGCTGCCGCTGCGCGTGGAGGCGCTGCGGCAGTGGCGCCGGCGGCGGACGCTGGTGATGGGCGGGGTGCTGGCCGCGCTGCCCTTCATCCTGATGATCGCGTTCGCGGTCGGCGGCGGGCCGGGCAGCCGGGGCGGCGGGAACGGCCGGATCACCCTGATCGACACGGCCACGGCCTCGGGCGCGAACTTCGCCGCCACCTGCCTCTTCGTGTCGGCCGGCTTCCTGCTGGTGGTGCCGGTGGCACTGTTCTGCGGGGACACCGTGGCCTCGGAGGCGAGCTGGTCCTCGCTGCGCTACCTGCTCGCGTCGCCGGTGCCGCGGGCGCGGCTGCTGTGGAGCAAGCTGGTGGTGGCGCTGGGCTTCAGCCTGGCGGCCATCGTGCTGCTGCCGGTGGTGGCGCTGGCGGCGGGCACGGCCGCGTACGGCTGGGGTCCGCTCAAGCTCCCGGCGGGCGGCGCGCTGGCGGCCGGGGACACGGTGCCGCGGCTGGCGCTGGCGGTGGCCTTCGTCTTCGTGTCGCAGCTGGTGACGGCCGGCCTGGCGTTCTGGCTGTCCACGCGGACGGACGCGCCGCTGGGCGCGGTGGGCGGCGCGGTCGGCCTGACGATCGTCGGGAACGTGCTGGACGCGGTGACGGCGCTGGGCTCGTGGCGCGAGTTCCTGCCGGCGCACTGGCAGTTCGCGTGGGCGGACGCCCTGCAGCCGCAGCTGGAGTGGGGCGGGATGGCCAAGGGGGCGGTGGTGTCGGTGTCGTACGCGCTGGTGCTGTTCGCCCTGGCCTTCCGCGGCTTCTCCCGCAAGGACATCGTGTCCTGACCGGGCGGCCGACGACTGGCCGGCGGCGGGGCGGCCGGCACCCGGCCGCCTCGCCGCGACGAGCGCTCCCCATGCCCGCCCGGGCGTGGGGAGCGCTCGTCGGCGTTCACGGCCCCTACGCGGTGACGGCCCCTACGCGGTGACGGCCCCTAGGCGGTGACGGCCGGGGCGATCGCGTCGATCTCGGCGAGCAGGTCCGCGTCGAGGGGGCGTTCGCCGGCGGCCGCGTTGGCGCGCACCTGCTCGGCGGAGGTGGCCCCCGCGATGACGGAGGCGCAGCCGGGCCGGGCGGAGAGCCAGCCGATGGCCAGTTCGAGGACGGTGCGGCCGTGCTTCTCGGCGATCGCGGCCAGCGCCTCGACCACGTCGAGGCGCTCCTCGGTGAGGTAGGTGTCCCGGCCGTCGAGGCGGGAGCCGGCCGGCACGGGCGCGCCGCGGCGGATCTTGCCGGTCAGCAGGCCGTTGGCGAGCGGGAAGTACGGCAGGACGCCGACGCCGTAGTGCAGGGCCGCCGGGACCAGCTCGCGCTCGGCCGACCGCTCCAGCAGCGACCACTCGTTCTGCGCGGACACGAAGGGGACGGAGCCGGTCTCGCGGGCGACGTGGGCGGCCTCGGCCAGCTGCCAGCCGGTGAGGTTGGAGTGGCCGATGTAGCGGACCTTGCCCTCGGCGACGAGCTCCGTGAGCGCGGCCAGCGTCTCGGCGATGGGCGTGGCCGGGTCGGGGCTGTGCAGCTGGAGCAGGTCGATGTGGTCGGTTTCGAGGCGGCGCAGGGACTCCTCGACGGCGCGCCGGATGTAGGCGCGGCCGCCGCGGGACCCGGCGGCGGGGCCGTACTTCATGTCGACGCCGTCGTAGCCGAACTTGGTGGCGAGGACGACCTGGTCGCGACGGCCCTTCAGGGCCTGCCCGAGGTGCCGCTCGGAGCCGCCCGCGCCGCCGTAGATGTCGGCGGTGTCGAGGAGGGTGACGCCCGCGTCCAGGGCGGCGTCGACGACGTCACGGGTGGCCCGGGCGTCGAGCCGCCCGCCGAAGTTGTTGCAGCCGAGGCCGACGGCGGACACGAGCAGACCTGAACTGCCCAGGGGGAGATGGCGCATGCGTTTTCGTTCCTCCGACTCGGCGGGTGCATGATCAAAGAATCGTCAGTCTAGGCGCCCGGTCCGGCCGGGTCAGGGTGTCCGGCAGAGTGCGCGGTCGACCAGTTCGCGCAGGGCCTCCTCCTGCCGCTGCGCGGTCCGCGGGTCCGCGGAGCGGCTGTGCGCGGACACCGTGACGGTGCGCCGGCCGTCGGTGGTGGTGGCTGCGTGGACGACGTAGCCGAAGCCGCTTCCGCCGTGCCCGAGGTAGCCGCCCCCGCAGGACAACGGGGTCCGGAAGAGGCCCAGGCCGTCGCGGGTGCCTGCCGGGTGGCCGCCGTCGTCGGGCACCGCGACCATGGTCCGCATGGCGGCGAGCTCGGCCGGCTTCAGCAGCCGCCCGCCGGCCAGGGCGGCGAAGAAGCGGTTGAGGTCCCGGGCCGTGCCGGTCATCGAGCCGTCGGCCCCGCTGTCGAAGGGACGGTAGGGGATGGTGGTGTCGACCAGCGGGCCGTCGGGCGTGAACTGCTGGTAGTTGGTGGTGTGCGGATCCGGGAGGAAGGGGGTCGTGGCTTCGGCGGTGGTGTCCCGCAGGCCGAGGGGGCGCAGGATGCGGTCGTGGACCTGCTGCTGCCAGGTACGGCCGGTGACCTTCTCGATGATCATGCCGGCGAGCACGTAGTTCGTGTTGGAGTAGGCCCACCCGCCGCCGGCCGGGAAAGCGGGCGCGTGGCGCACGGCCAGGGCGACCAGTTCCTCCGGCCGGTGGGAACGCCACCGTTCGGCGAAGTAGGTGCGGGCACTGGGGTCGGGGAAGACGTCCTGGACGTAGTCGGACAGGCCGCTGGTGTGCCGCAGCAGGTCGCGCACCGTGATGGTCCGGCCGTCGTTGCCGTTCTCCGACACGACTCCGGGCAGCAGCTCTTCGACGGTCTGGTCGAGGGACATCCGCCCCTCGCCGACGAGCTGGAGGACGACGGTGGCGACGAACGTCTTGGTGGTGCTGCCCAGTCGCAGGGGGCCGTCCTGCGGTACGGGACGGCGGTCCGCCAGGTCCCGTACGCCGGAGGCGGCCGTGACCGTCCCGCGCGGGGTGTCCACGCGGACGGCCACGGCGGTGACCCCGGTGTCGCGCAGCGCGTCGGCGTCACGCTGCACGGACCAGGCCGCGGCGGGGTCGGGCGGCGCGGCCGAAGCGGTGGCGGAGGGCAGGGAGGACACGGCGAGGGCGAGAACGGCGGCGGAGGGCCACACAGCACGAATGATCATGAACCCGAGGCTAGGAACGGAAAGGACCACCGGCCATCGGGCCCGCGCCCTTCCCCATACGGGTGCCAGCCGGATGGACAGGCGCGCCGCCGGACCCGCCGGCGCGGCGCCGCGGGTCAGTCCTGCCGCAGGGCCAACTCCAGCAGACCGGGAAAGCGCGCGTCGAACTCCGGCCGCCTGAGCCGGTTGAGCCGCTTGGGGCCGGCATCGCGCTGCTCCAACAGGCCGGCATCCCGCAGTACGGCGAAGTGCCTGCTCAGGGTGGCTTTGGTCACCGGTACGTCGAAGCTCCCGCAGGAGCGTTCCCAGTCGTCGGCCCCAGCCAGTTCCTGTACGAGCATGCGCCTGACCGGGTCGGCGAGCGCGAGCAGGGCCGCCTCCAGCGGAACCTCGGCCGGGTCCGTATGGACCGGCGGGAGCCGGTGTCCCGGGCCGGGGGGCCTGTTCGCTGCCGTCATGGCGATGCTCCGTCCGTCGGGGTGACCAGAACCGGCGGTCACCGATTGCAGAGTGTTCGATGATTTGCGTACACTCCCGACTGTTCGTCTTGCATCGAACAGTCTACGGGGTCCGGCCCGATCCGCGGCACCCGTCCACCGGCTCGGACGACCCGGCTCCCTCCCCCGTCCCCCTTCTCCCCTTTCATCCCGCACGGAAGGACGAGTACGTGACACCCCATGAACCCGCCCCCACCCCGGCCCCCGCCCCCGCGGCCCTGCCCGGCCCGACTCTCTTCGCCGCTTGCCTGGGCTTCGTGGTCGTCATCCTCGACGTCAGCGTGGTCAACGTCGCTTCCAAGGCGCTCACCGGTGAGTTCGGCGACAGCCTCGCCGGCCTGGAATGGGTGATCAACGGGTACACCCTCACCTTCGCCGCCTTCCTCCTCACCGCGGGCGCGCTGGGCGACCGCTTCGACCCCCGGCGCATCTTCGTCGTGGGCTTCGCCCTCTTCGCCGTGACTTCCCTGGCCTGCGGCGCCGCCCCCACACTCGCCACCCTCGTCGCCGCCCGCGTTCTGCAGGGCGTCGGGGCGGCCCTGATCGTGCCGTCCTCACTCTCTTTGGTGAACACCAACTTCCCGGACCCGGCCCGGCGCACCAGGGCAGTCAGCCTCTGGGCGGCCGCGGGCGGACTCGCCCTCGCGCTGGGCCCGGTTGTCGGCGGACTTCTCGTCGAAAACCTCGGCTGGCGTTCGATCTTCTACGTCAACATCCCCATCGCCGCCGTCGGCATCCTGCTCACTCAGCGCTACGCCCAGGCCGCGCCGGCACGAGACTCCTCGCGCCGCCGTTCGCTCGACCTGCCCGGCCAGTTGCTCGCCATCGCCGGCCTCGGCGCGCTGACCGCCGCCATCGTCGAGGCCAACTCCCGGGGCTGGGGCGACGTACTCGTCGTCACCTGTATCGCCGTCTTCGCCGCCGCCCTGATCGGCTTCCTCGCCGTCGAACGACGCAGCGCCGACCCGATGCTGCCCCTGCACCTGTTCGGCCGGCGGGCGTTCAGTGCCACCTCGCTCATCGGCGTCCTGCTCAACTTCGCCTTCTACGGCCTCATCTTCGTCTTCAGCCTCTTCTTCCAGCAGGTGTGGGAGTACTCCCCCATCACCGCCGGGCTCGCCTTCCTGCCCATGACCGGCGCCATCATGGCCGCCAACCTGGCCTGCGGCCCCCTGGTCAAGAAGTACGGTCCGCGCGGCGTGCTGCTCACCGGCAACCTCCTCGCCGCGCTCGGGTTCCTGGCCGTCGCCCCGGCCGTCGGAGCCGACTCGTACCCGGCGGTCATCGTCCCGTTCCTCGTCGCGGGATTCGGCATCGGCCTCGTGGTCCCCGCCATGACCAACGCAATGCTCGGCGCGGCCGACCCGGCCAACGCGGGCATCGCCTCCGGTGTCCTCAACGCCTCCCGCCAGTTGGGAGGGCTTGTCGGTGTCGCCTTCATGGGCCTCCTCGTCGGGCAGGCCGCCACCGGACACTTCCTGACCGGACTGCGCGCCGCCCTCCTCTCCGCCGTCGTCGCGCTGGCGATCGCCGCCGTCCTGAGCGCCACCGCAATCCGCAGGGCCCCCGTTCCCGCAATCTGCGCCGCGACCACCAGGACCCCCTCGAGGCTTCCCGCCACAGCGGCTGGGCCGACGGATCCGGCGTCTTCGCCGGCCACCACGACCGCGCCGCCGCCTTCGACGAGGAACTGAACCCGCTGTACGGCATCGGCCGGTAGCCCCCTCAGCGAGCGCAGGTGCTTCCCGACGCCCCAACTGGCGGGGAGCGCCATACCGAGGTGCGGTAGTCCTTCCTCGGCGACCGGCTCCGAGGTCACGGTTCGAGCCCTTCCAACCAACCAGGCGGTCGTATCCAGGGACCGTTGCAGGGCTGGTTCAAAGGGGTCGGGGTCGGCCTCGGCCAGGGCGCGTTTCACGGGCGGTTCGGGCGGTCTCCCTGCCTTTAGGGTGGCTTCGTCTCCTGCCTGTAGCCCCGGCGCGGGGGTTGCGGCTTCACCAATGCGGGCCGCCCCCGAGCAGGCGGGCCGGTGCTTGCCGGCGCACGTGTTGGTGGGCCTGAACCAAGTAGCTGCGGCCACCGCCCCTGGGGAGGTGGGGATGGTGGCCGCCCGACGGGATGAGCGGACTCATGGACTTGCCGAGCTTGGAGCCCGCCGAGGCGTCGTAGTGCGGCGCCCACGGGTTGAGGCCCCGTTCCGCCCGCACGCCGGCTGCTTCCACCTCTCGTTCTCGTCGGCGATCGTTCCGCTCTCATTGCGGCTGGGCACCCGGTGCAGGGGGGCGCCGCGCAGCCCCTCGCTGACGGTCATCTTGTCGGTCAGCACCGGGTAGGCGTTTGTGTAGATGCAGGCGTGCGGGAAACGCTTGGCGCCGTTGTTGAAGCAGTCGGCCGAGTCACAGCGGATACCGTGGTGGGCAGATTGGCGCCCGGCACGCATTCGGGGGTGATTTCCGGCTTCAGGTTCGGGCCGAGGGTCCGCTTCTCCAAGGGGTTCCACCCGTCGTACTTGACCTGGCCGGTTTCAGCCGGAAGAAGATGCGGGTGGCGCGGGTGTCGTTGTAGCCGATGGCGGCGGCCTGGAACCCAATGGTATTGGTGCCCTTCAGGACGGGCTTGCCGTCCACCTTCTTGTAGTACCTGTTCTTGAATTCGCATTCCTGGCACCACTGGAACCGGTTGCAGACGCGGCCGTCGGGGTCTTGGGCATCCGGGGAACCGAGACAGTGGTCCATTCCTCCGGCGGCCCGTTTCGGGCACACCGAAGGAATGGAACCGGGCAACCCCTGCTCACATCAACGGAGAATGCGACAGTTCCTGATCGCATTTGGCTAGTTGTGGTACAGACCTGCCGCCCCCGGCGGCGCTAGTTTCACTCAGCACTCACCTCACAGATCACACACAGGGGAAAGCGATGACGCGCCGTACGAAAACCCGCCTGAGCCGAGGGCTCGGAGCGCTCTTAACCACCGCGACGGCCGCCGTGGGCCTGGTCGCCACCCCGGCCGCCGCCACCCCGGCCGCCGCCATTCCGGCCGCCTCCGGGCAGACGGTCCAGCCCGGCCAGGCCTGTACTGCGGCCGATCTCGGCAAGCGCCACCCGATCATCAAGAGCACGGAGGTCGCCCCGACGATCACCCACTTCAAGGGCTGGTACGTCACCGCGGGCTCGACCGGCAACCAGAACGTCACCACCAGCACCCAGACCACCGTCTCGGTCTCCGTCGGCCTCAACGGCGAGATCAAGGGCGATTTCGCCGTCGAAGCCCTCGGCAGCGTCGGTGCGATGCTGGGCCTGAACGTACAGGTGAACTACTCCTCCACCAGCAGCGAGTCGACCTCAGTCAGCTGGAACTTCAACGACCCCGGCTACTACGGCGTCTACAAGGGCACCAAGAAGGTCACCGGCACCTACGGAAGCCTCAACTGCAACCGCGTCCAACAGGCCGACGGAAGCTGGGCGCTGAAGTGGATCGAGGGACCCGACAGCGGCAGCTACACGACCTACACCGCCCTCGAAGAGGGCGCGGTGCGCTGCGAGGACAAGGTGCCCGCCAACAGCATCATGCGCAAGGCGCAGGGTCTCCTGGACTGCGAGACCCCGGCCCGGGCCGGACACGCACCAGGGCCAGTGGCCTCCGCCAAGGCCACGGCCGGGAACGCGGCAGCGGAGGACACGGTGAAGGACACGGCGGACGAGGCGACCACCGCGCACACCAGTGCGCCCGCCACGCGGGCCGCCCTGAACTGCCAGCCTGACGTCTACAGAATCCACGTCCCCGGCAAGCCCCTGAACTGGAGCGCACCGCTCCTGGCCAACGACGGCATCCGGCTGCGCGAGTCCAACTGGACCAGCGCCCACCTGGACAACTGGCGCCTGTGCAACGTCACGGAGACCAACGGAGTCCTCGAAGCGACTTTGTGGAACTGGGGCAACGGCGGATGCGCGACCATCCCCGCCAACATCGCCAACCAGGAGCAGGCCCACCTGACGACGGCCACCTGCGGTGAGGACGACCTCCAGCGGTTCTACGTCTACCGCGACGTACCCGGCAGCTCGAAGATCGGTCTGCAGAACAAGTACACCGGCTCGATGCTGGGCCACGACCGGTACGCGGACGGAGAGTTGATCCGCCAGTACTCCAGCGGCAGGCAGAACGGTACGGGTACGTACGCCCTGGTGAAGGTCTGACCCTTCCCCGCCTGACGCGGCCCCCTCTGGCCCAGGTCGCCCGACTTGCATCTCGGGTGAACCGAGGTCGGGCGTCCTGGGCCTACGCCACGGACATGCCGTAGACGCCTGAGCGGCTCTGAGTTCCCGGCGGGCACACCGCCTCCAGCCGCAGGTTCCCGCCCACAAGGTCCCGCCACGGCGCGAGCAGGTTCTCGGCGTCGGCGTACCGGCCCAGGACCTTCCAGGACACCACCGGCGCTCCCCCGCCGGCCCCCGCGTGCGCGGCCGACACCAGTGGGCACAGCCGCCCCCACTCGCTGCGCTGCGGGCCAGGAGCTCGACCCGCAGCGGCGGCTCCACCACGTGCGCGCCGCCGCGCGCAGAGGTCCGGCGTCGGGGCGGGACGGTGCGTGCGGGGCAATGGCGACATCGACGCCGAAGACGGGTCGGCCCCCTGCGTCCAGGTCGGCCTTCGCGAACCGCACGGCGCCGGTCACGGTGCCATACCTCCTCCCAGGGCGCACTACAGGAGCCGAGCCACCGGATGCGACACCCGAACGCGTCATCCGGCCAGCGCCGTGGCCGCCGGCACCATCGGGGCTGAGGATCTGCTGTGAGTCCGGTCGGCGAGACCTCTCACCCTTGCGTGAAACGTGAACAACGGGGAGGGTGAGCGTGAACAAGGTGTTCACTGTTTACCGCTGAACGCGCTGACCGTGCCCGGGACGCCCAGCCGGCCGGCGCTGCACACCGAGGTTGTCCATGCAGGGTGTCCACCGTCTTGTGCCCATCAGATTGCGCCGACTCGCGCGGACGCTGCGCCGCCAGGGCGGAGTACCGCCCCAGCCCAGCTCCGCCGGACGCGAACGTGTCGGCGACCGGCCCCCTTCCAGTGGGCTCACCGTCTCCGAGGAAAGACTGCTCGAAGAGGTACCGGGTCTGATCAGCCGCCATGGACGACTAGCCCTCGTACGTGACGACCTCCTCCCTGCCGATGCCCCTGCGGCCAACCTGCGGGCCACTGCAGAGGCACTCGAAGCTGCTGCAGTCCCCTATGCGCTGGTCCCCGATGGCGAGCTCCTTCATCGGGTGGCCATCGCCCCAGGAGACCGGAATGCAGCCTTGAAGGCCTGCGCCTCCGCCTTTACCGGGCTCCCGATCTACGCACGTCTCCTCACGGAGCACGGCGAGGCTGACGACGTACTTGCCGAGGAGCTCCAGACAGCGGTCGAGGCCTTGGAAGCGGGCGGGGACGCAGCCGCGGGCTCCTCGCCGAGCGGCAGAGGCAGGGAAGGGCAGGCTGCGCCTGGTAGGCGTGTGCGGGCTGTGCGCCTCTATCAACCGGTTGTCACCTCCGGACGGACCTTGGCGTACGGGCCTGAGATGGGTTGTGACCTGGAGTTCTGGGAGTACCCGGAGTCCGGCGAAGGAGCCGTCGCCGTTCTGCGTGAAACCCCCTATGGATGGTGGGTTCCCTCTCTGGCCTCCTCGACCGTCAGCCGAATCGGCGGTCGCGACTACCCCGTCGTCGACTGCTTTTCGGGCCGCTTCCCCGAGGACATCGACTTCCCGATCGATGCAGTGATCACATGGGTGGACGCTTCCGACCCTGCCTGGCGACTCCGCCGGGACCAGGCCGCCGAGACGGCAGTAGCTGCCGCTGCCGACAATGACGACGGCTCCCCCAGAGTCGACCTCGCCGAAAACCGGTTCCGTGATCGCGGCGAGCTCCGCTACTGCCTGCGGTCCATAGCCGCCTACGCCCCTTGGGTGCGGCGCGTCTTCCTCGTCACCGACCGCCAGGTTCCGGCATGGCTCATAACGGACCACCCCGGTGTCACTGTCGTCGATCATCGCGAGATGGGCGCTGATCCCCATGCCCCTGCCGTTTTCAACTCGCATGCCATCGAAAGTCGGCTGCATCACATCCCTGGCCTGGCCGAGCACTTCCTCTACTTCAACGACGACATCTTCCTGGGCCGGCTCCAGAAGCCCCAGAACTACTTCCTGCCCTCCGGGCTGCCGAAGGTGTTCCACGACTGGAGAGCTGTTGACCCCGGTGGCCGGGACGGCGACGACGTGTTCACTTCCTCCCAGAAGGTCACCAGGCAGGCTGTCGAGGTTGCCGTCGGCCGCACCTACGCGCACATACTGGCTCACGCCCCCTACCCCATGACGCGCTCGCTCTTCGCCCGTGTCGAGGAACTGCTGCCCGGCCGACTCGCAGCCACCGCCCGGTCGGTGTTCCGTAGCGCCGACGATCTCGCACCTGTCACACTTGCCGCGCACATCGCACTTGCCGAGGGGCACGCGGTAGAGGGGGACGCGCTCTCACACGTCTACGTCAGCACCGCATGCCGCAGCGAGATCGAACGGTTGCCCGTGCTGGTCCGGGAGCGTGAACACGACACCTTCTGTCTTGCCGACGACGAGATTCTTGAAGAATCGGCACTGCCGGCAGCTCAGCAGCGAAACGTCGTCGCTGCCTTCCTAGAGGCGTACTTTCCGGTGCCTTCCCCGTTCGAATAGCCGGACCGGCTCACATCCCGGGGGCAGGGCCTCCACTCTGCGGAGCTGGAGCCGACGATCCCAGGACGGAGATCAGCGGCACCCCGTCAAGCCCGCACCCGGCGCGAGTTCGATACGGAGCCCAGGCGGGCGGCACCGTCATCGCCACCCCCGCGAGCACGGGCCGACGCTGACGATTTGCCGGCTGTCAGTCAGCTCCTCGTACCCGGGCCGCGTACGCGGCGAGGCTCCCGGCCGCCTCCCCGGCCGGATCCCGGTCCCGACATGGAGGTCTTCTCGAAGCGCCCGATGCGGGGCGCCGAGGCTGCTGACCCTCCGGCCGGCCTCCACGCGTGCTCGTCGCGGCCCGCCCGCCGGATCCTTGCGCTGGGGGCTCGCGGATCAGGCCGGGTAGCCTCAGCCGCGTGCCTCGCCATGCGAAGAAGCCCAGACGGCTGGTCGTCGACGGACGCGTGTTCATGTGGACCATGCGCCATACCCACCGGAGGGACGACGAGGGCCGGGCCGCGGACTGCCGCCAAACCCTCACGCTGTCCCCGCAGCCCGCCGGCACCGGAGGCCCGCTGCGCATCGTCTTCGCCGACGGCCCCGGCCGGTACGTCCCGGGCGGGGCTCCCTTCGGCTCCGGGGACGTGGGCTTCACGCGGGGCGCCGACCTGAACCTGCACGAGCCGGGCGCCGTGCGGGCCCTGCTCGACGTGGCGATGGCCCGTGGCTGGCAGCCGGGAGAGCGACGCCCGGTGGAGATCGACGGCTGGTCCCTGCTGGTGGAGGCGGCAGCCGCGCGAGCCGGGGGCGCCGGCCCCGAGAGTCCGTAGGGGCGGCCGACGGACGACTCCGTGGGCCCACCGTTCTGCACCACGGGCACACACTGCCCCGGGCCTCCGCCGGCCATGTCCTGCGGGGGAGGGTGCGGTGGTCGAATCCGTCCTGGTCGCAGATGAGCATGCGCCGCCTCCCGAGAACGGCAACGGGCCAGCCTAGAACGGCCGGGTGGGGTGTCCGCCAGCCCTCTCCCCCGTTCTGCGGCGCGGCTGCGTCCGAATCAAGTCGATCGTTACGCACACTTACCGACCGCATTCGATCGCCTCGCTTCGCATCTTGACCGCTTGCCGCGTCCCCGGAGCGCAGGACTCGTTCAAACCGTCTGCACGGGTGAATCGCACAGACTGCCGCCAAGGGCGCAGATGTCCTGATATGCGCTACGGGACGCCCTGGCGGGACTAGAACGGGTGCCCCCCACGCACCGACCGGCCCGTCCGGTCGGCGACTTCGAGAGGACGGCCTCGTGAGCCACTCGCAGGACGACAACCCGATCACCCCCGTCACCCCGGCGCAGTTGAACCGGATCGCCGGGCAGGGCATCTTCACCTCGCCCACTTCCGTCGACCCGGCCGCCGTCAACGTCGCCGAGGCGCTGGTCGCCACCCTGAACGGCTCGGCCGAGGCCCCGCTGCTCACCCCCGAACTCCAGAAGCTGACCGAGCAGGTGCGGCAGAAGGCGGCCATCGGCTTTCCCCGCATCACCGCCGACGACGGAGTACGGCTCTCCGCGCACACGATCAAGCTCAACACCTCGGAGCCCCGTCCCGTCGTGATCGTGCCGTCGGGCTGGACGCCCTTCGGCTGGATCCTCTTCGAGTACGCGTACCTGCAGCTGGCGCTGCGCGGCTACCACGTGCTGGCCTACACCCCTCGGGGCATCGGCCTCACGTCTCCCCTCCCGGGCGGCTCCTTCATCGACGCGCCCTGGACCTCCGAGGGCACGATCGACGTGGCCGGCCCGCTGGACTGGGCCGACGGCTCCACGGTCATCGACTACGCGCAGCAGCACTTCGACCCGAGCAGGATCGTCTTCCTCGGCGAGTCCTACGGGTCGGGCATCAGCCAGCTGGTGGCGGCCCACGACCCGGCGGCCCGGGTGGACGCGGTCGTCGCCCTCAGCACGTGGGGCGACCTGGCCGACAGCCTCTGCCAGAACGAGACCCGGCACCTGGCGGCGGTCAAGGCGCTGATCTCCTTCACCGGCGGCCCGGTCGAGCGGAAGTTCAACCCGGCCATGCAGCAGATCCTGGCGGACTTCGAGAAGGGCGAGAACCTCGACGAGGTCGTGGCCTGGGGCAAGGAGCGGTCGCCGTCCTCGTACGCCGACCAGACCAACGCCCGCGGCATCCCCACCTTCTTCTCCAACACCTGGCACGAGACGCTGTTCCCCGTCAACACCGTCGTCGAGCACTTCGAGCGGCTCACCGTGCCCAAGCACCTCAACCTGTGGATCGGCGACCACGCGGCACCCGAGGGCGCCGGACTCACGATCCCGTCCAGCGGGCCGAACCTGCCCGTCGAGGAGGCGTTCGCCTGGCTCGACCACCACGCGCTCGGTGCCGACAACGGGGTTGGCGGCTGGCCCGCGGTCAACAGCCAGATCATGTTCACCTACAAGACCGCGGACGACGCCATCACCGAACCGGCCGTCCGCGAGCCCCGCGAGGCGTGGTCGGACGTCACCACCTCCACCGAGACCTGGTACCTCACCACCACCGGGTCGGGGCGGCAGGACGGCGGCCTCGGCACCGCGCCGGAGTCGGGATGGAAGTCCGAGTTCACCGCCGGGGAACTCACCGAGGCCACCGCGGTGGACGCCGTCATCACGACGGGCCAGGCCGAGTGGAAGGGCAACCCGAAGACGTACACCACCGGTACCTTCGACCGCCGGCGCCTCGCCGTGTGGAGCGGCGGCCCGCTCCAGGCCGGCCGCCGCATCCGCGGTGTCCCCGAGCTCACGCTGACCGTCCGCAGCTCGGCGACCGCCACGACCCTGGTGGCCTACCTGTTCGACGTCGCGCCCGACGACACCGCCCGGATCATCACGCACGAGCCCCTCACCGTGTCGGAGCTGTCCCCCGGTGAGGACCGCACGGTCGCCTGGCGGCTCCAGGCGGCCGGCTACGACCTCGCCGCGAACCACCGGCTCATGCTCGTGGTGAACGGCAGGGACCAGCTCTACTCCGACGCGGGCAACGGTGCCCGCAGCACCACCACGATCACGTCCGCCGAGGACGCCGCCCGCCTGGTTCTGCCCCTGGGATAGTTCCCGGGCCGGGGACAGGACACCCGCGCCGCGTCTCCCCCACCCCGCCGGGGCGGTGGAGGCGGGGCGCGAAGGGTGACATAGCGTGCCCCTCATGGATCAGGAGCACATGTCCGGACCGGCCGCCGCCGTCGAAGGCACGGGCGCGGGCGGCGGCGACGGCGCGGTCGACGGCGGCGACGGCACGGTCGACGGCACGGCCAGGCGGCGGTTCCTCGCGATCGCCACGGGCGCAGCGACCGCCGCGGGACTCGGCGCGGCGGCCGGCTGCGCCGGCGGGGACGGGGGCGGGAACCTCCGGGCCGGCGCCGGCGAGAAGGGCGCCGCCCCCGCGCCGGACGGCAAGCCGCCCGCCGGAGGGTCGCAAGGCTTCGACGTGAAGGCCGAGAACGCCCGCCCGGGCAACGCCGACTGGGCCGTGACGAAGGCCGGGCCGGCGCGGGCCGTCGAGGGCTTCGCCGACAAGGTCAGTGTGCTGCCCGGTGAGTCCTTCGGCCTGTACGTGTCGACGACCGCACCCCGGTTCACCGTCTCCGCCTACCGCATGGGCTGGTACGCCGGCGCCCGCGCCCGGCTGGTGTGGCGTTCGCAGGCCCTGACCGGAGTGCGGCAGCCCGAGCACACCGTGGATCCCGGCACCCGGATGGTCCGCACGCGGTGGGCCCGGACCACCACCGTCGAGACGAAGGACTGGCCGGAGGGCAGCTACCTGCTGCGCCTCGACGCGCAGGGCGGCGAGGGCGGCCAGCGTTTCGTACCGGTGACCGTCCGGTCGGCGGCGACGGCCGGGCGCACGGTCGTGGTCAACGCCGTCGCCACCTGGCAGGCCTACAACCGGTGGGGCGGGTACGGCAGTTACGACGGTCCCAGCGGCGGCTACGCCTCGCGCTCCCTCGCCGTGTCCTTCGACCGGCCGTACGAGTACGACGACGGCGCGGGCCTGTTCCTGGTGTACGAGGCCCCGCTGATCGCACTGGCCGAACGGCTCGGCATACCCCTGGCCTACGCGACCACCACGGACGTGGCGCGGGAGAAGCGGCTGCTGGAGGGCGCCGCCGCGGTGCTCTCCCTCGGGCACGACGAATACTGGTCGCCCGA
This sequence comes from Streptomyces erythrochromogenes, assembly GCF_040684695.1. GTDB lineage: Bacteria > Actinomycetota > Actinomycetes > Streptomycetales > Streptomycetaceae > Streptomyces > Streptomyces erythrochromogenes_C. Next base: position 762,160 of record NZ_JBFBGM010000001.1, on the reverse strand, counting down.
GCAGCGCGCCCACTTCACGGCCGCCCGCGACTCCGGCACCAACATCGCGGTCCTGGGCGCGAACTGCTGCTTCCGCCGGATCCGGCTGGAGGCCTCCGAGCTGGGGCCGGACCGCACCCTGGTCTGCTACAAGTCCTCCTACGCCCAGGACCCGGGCTTCAAGAGGGGCCATCCGGCGACCGTGGACTTCCGCTCGGCTCCCGGAGCGGACCCGGAGAGCTCCCTGCTCGGCGTGATCTACGACGGCTACCCGGTGGACGCCCCGTACGTGGTGACCCACCCCGGCCATTGGCTGTTCGAGGGCACCGGGGTGAAGGCCGGCGACCGCTTCGAGCACCTGGTCGGGGTGGAGTACGACAAGGTCGACACCGGTTTCACGACGCCCCGGCCGATCGAGATACTGGCCCACTCCCCCGTGGTGTGCGAGGGCCGCCCCAGCCACCAGGACACGGCGTACTACACGGTGCCCAGCGGTGCCGGGGTCTTCGCGACGGGCACGATGCGGTGGGTGGAGGCCCTGGACGCGACGGGCGACGGCCGCAGCGGACGCAACCACGGCCTGGACGCGCGCTCCGGTGCGCTGACGACCCGGGTGACGGAGAACCTCCTGCGGGCGTTCGCGGCGGGCCCGGCCGGCCGCTCCCATCCGGCGCAGGACAACGTCAGGGCGGTGTACGGGGGTTCGTGATCCGGGGGTGGCGGAAACGGGCTTGGCTCCGGCCCGCCGGGATGTCTAGGATCGTGATCACGGCATCGCGTGTCGGTCACCGACCGGGTGAGGCATGGAGGTGCCCGTGAGGTGCCTTCCGGAGGCATTCACCCATGGCCGTACAGCTCAACCACACGATCATCCACTCCCGTGACAACCGGGAGTCCGCCGAGTTCCTGGCGAACATCCTCGGTCTCGAAGTCGGCACCGAGTGGGGGCCGTTCGTCCCCGTCGACACCGCCAACGGCGTCACCCTGGACTTCGCGACCATCCCGGCCGAGTCCATCACCCCGCAGCACTACGCCTTCCTCATCTCCGAGGAGGAGTTCGACACGGCGTTCGAGAAGATCCGCTCGGCAGGGGTCCCGTACTTCGCCGACCCGCACCGCAGGCTCCCGGGCGAGATCAACCACAACGACGGGGGCCGCGGCGTGTACTTCACGGACCCCGCCGGGCACGGGATGGAGATCATCACGCGCCCGTACGGCTACCAGGAACCCGCCGCCACGGGCAGGTAGACCACGTGGGGCGAGCCCGTGTCGGGGTGGACCTCGACACGGGCCCGCACCCCGTACACCTCGGCCAGCAGCTCCTCGGTGAGTACCTCGCCCGGCGGCCCCGAGGCCGCGACCCGGCCGCCCGCGAGGACGTACAGCCGGTCGCAGAACGCGGCCGCGAGGTTCAGGTCGTGCAGGACGAGAAGGCCGGTGGCGGGCAGGGCCCGGACCAGGCCGAGGACCTCCAACTGGTAGCGGATGTCGAGGTGGTTGGTCGGCTCGTCGAGCGCGAGCAGTCCCGGGTCCTGGACGAGGGCCCGGGCCACCAGGACGCGCTGGCGTTCGCCCCCGGACAGCTCGTCGAAGCGGCGGGCCGCGAAGGGGCCCGCGCCGACGGTCTCCAGGGCGTCGGCGACGCGCCGCACGTCGTCCGGGCCGTCCTGCTCCCAGAAGCGCTTGTGCGGACTGCGGCCCATGGCCACGACCTCGCGGACGGTCAGCCCGAAGGTGCCGCTCGCGTCCTGCGGCACCACGGCCACGCGCCGCGCCCGTTCCTTGACGGTGAGCGCGCCCGCGTCCGCGCCGTCCAGCAGCACCCGGCCGGCGGTCGCCCGCAGGGCCCCGTAGACGCAGCGCAGCAGGGTGGTCTTGCCGCTGCCGTTGGGACCGACGACGCCCACCGTCTCGCCGGGCCGGGCGGTGAGGTCGATCCCGTGGAGCAGGACGTGCCCGTCGGTCTCGTAGCGCACGCCCTCGACGGCCAGTTCCACCGGTCGGGCCGGTCCGGTCCCTTCCGTCGCCCGGTCCTCCGTCGCCCGGTCCTCCGTCATCCCATCACCCCTTCGGTACGGCTGGAGCGGCGCAGCATCCAGAGGAAGAACGGCCCGCCGACGAGCGCGGTGACCACGCCCACCGGTATCTCCTCGGGGGCGGCCGCCGTACGGGCGATCAGGTCGGCCAGGATCAGGAACACCGCCCCGCCCAGGGCGGCGACGGGCAGCAGGGCCCGGTGTCCGGCGCCCACGACCATCCGGGCGGCGTGCGGGACCATCAGCCCGACGAAGCCGATGGCCCCGCTGCACGCGACGAGCACGCCGATGACGAGGGAGGTCAGGACGAACACGGCGGCGCGGAAGCGTCCGGTGTCCAGTCCCAGGGTGTGCGCGCCCTCCTCCCCGGTCAGGAGCAGGTCGAGCGGCCGGGCGAGGGTGAGGAGCAGGGCTCCGCCGACGAGCAGCGCGACGGTCGGCAGGGCCAGTTCGTCCCAGCGGGCGCCGCCGAGACCGCCGAGGGTCCAGAACAGCACCGAGCGGATCTGGTCGGGGTGCGCGGCGAGCACGAGGACGAGGCTGGTGACGGCGGACAGGATGTACTGGACGGCCACGCCGGCCAGGATCAGCCGGCCGGTCGTCATGGTGCCGCCGCGCCGGGCCATCGCGTAGACGGCGACGAGCGCGGCCATGGACCCCGCGAACGCGGCCAGCGGCACGCCCATGCCGAATCCGGCCGCGGCCGTACCGAAGACGATCACGAGGACGGCTCCGGCGGAGGCCCCGGAGGAGGCGCCGAGGAGGAACGGGTCCGCGAGCTGGTTGCGCACCAGGGCCTGGAGCACGGTGCCCGCGACGGCGAGGCCCGCTCCGACGACGGCGCCGAGGAGGATCCGCGGCATGCGCACGTCCCAGACGATGGAGGCGAAGGCGCCGGTGGGCCGGTTCCCCGACAGGCCCCCGACGACGATGTCGAGGACCCGGCCGGGGGCGATCCGTACGGGCCCCAGCGCCAGGCCCGCGATCGCCGAGACGGCGAGCGCGGCGGCCAGGACGGCGAGGACCGCGCCGGTGCGCAGCCTCACGCGGGGTTCGGGTGGAGCTGGCTGCCCAGCGATTCCACCGCGTCCGCCACGCGGACGCCGAGGACGGCCGAGGAGAGCGGCAGGACGACGAACCGCCGGTTCTTGACGGCGGGCACCTCGGCCAGTGCCGGGTCGTTGAGCAGGCGCTGCTTCTTGGCCTCGACGGTGGTGCCGCCGTAGTCGTAGATGAGGACGACCTCGGGCTTGCGCTCGATGACCTTCTCCCAGGCGACGTCGCCGAAGGTGTCCTGGAGGTCGGCGAAGACGTTGGTGCCGCCGGCGAGGGAGATGATCTCGTTGCCCACGCCGTTGCCCCCGGAGGTGGAGGCGGTGGCCTCGCCGGAGTCGTAGGCGAAGACGGTCGGCCGGGGCCGGTCCTTGACGCGGGCGGCCACGGCGTCGATGCGGCGCTGCTCGTCCTCGATGAGCTTCGCGCCCCGGTCGGGTACGCCGAAGGTCCGCGCGACCTCGGTGATCTCGGTCTTGAGCTGGTCGAGGCCGACTTTGCCCCCGGTGCAGTACTCCACGTTGAGGCGGGAGTTGATGCCGGACGCGGCGAGGCCCTCGCGGTCGCGGCCCTGCGCCTTGTCGAAGGCGCTGGCGTAGCCGCCGTAGACGAAGTCCGGGTCGGCCCCGAGCAGGACCTCCTTGGACGGGTACTCCTCGGCCAGCACCTTGATCTTGTCGTAGGCGGGCTTGTAGGCGGGCAGCACGGCGTCGTCGAGGTAGGCGGTACCGGCGATCCGGTCGCCGAGGCCGAGGGCGAGCATCAGCTCGGTGGCGTGCTGGTTCATGGTGACCGCCCGCCGGGGCGGGGCCTGGTAGGTGCTGCTGACACCGCAGTTGGTGAGGGTGTACGGGAAACCGGGCGCGGCGGAGGCGTCGGCCGCGGCCCCGTCCTGCCCGGCCCCGGGCGAACCGGCGCAGGCGGTCAGGGATATCAGGAGCGCGACGGGGGTGAACGCGCGCAGGGCGGCGCGGGAACGCGACATGGCGGGGCCTCTCCGGGGGATCCGCGTCCCCTGGTCGACGTGAAGGAGCAGGGGCGGTGCGTCAGTGTCTGACTCCCGGCGTCCCGTGCGGGGACGACCGGTCACAGTGGCGGGACCGCACCGGAATCGCACCGGTTTCCTGTCCTGCACCGCCTGGTTGTGCGCCCAGTCTGCCAGAACGCCCAAGCGACCCGGGGCGGCCCCCCGCCCCGCCCTCCGGGACACCACCCGCCGGCGGGCTCTCGCCGGCGCACCCGCCCCGAAGCCGGCGGGCAGACGGACGGCAGGTCGGGTATGGGCGCGGCAGAGCCCCGTCGAAGCTTCGACGGGGCTCATGCCCGGCAGGGGCGGCAGGATTCGAACCTGCGGCCTACGGTTTTGGAGACCGTTGCTCTGACCAGCTGAGCTACACCCCTTCGGCGAGACCAACCATGGCACGGCCGGGCCCGGCGATCCAGTGAATTCCCCTCGAGTCGCCCGACGGGATCAGCGGCAGAGCTCCATGATCATGTCGTCGAAGCCGGGGAACTCCTCGGCGGCCAGCTCGACCACCGCGCCGGCCGTACGCCGCGCGTCGGGGGCGAACCGGTCCGCGACGGCCGTCAGGGCTTCGTCCGGGCGCGAGGTCAGGTCGGCCCCGTACGGCGCGGCCGCCTCGTACGGGCCGCAGCCGTCGGCCAGCAGCCACAGGAAGTCGCCCAGATCGCGCGCCACGACGCCGGTCTCCCCCTCGGACCCGAAGAAGACCACGGGCTGTTCGGCGAGCGGCCGGCCCGGGCGGACCAGCCAGAACGCCGCGTACCCGCCGGAGCCGTCCTGGCCGAAGACGCGGAAGGCACTGCCGTCCAGGTCGTTGTTCCCCGTCCACGCCCGCAACCAGTCGTCGGTGTCCTCGGCGGACAGGAAGGCCTCGAAGGGCTCGAAGTCGACTCCGTCGCCGTCCGCGTAGTCGAAGGGGACCGCCAGGGCGGCGGCGAGGGCGGCGGGGAACTGTCGATCGTCGGTGAGCGTCACTCGCACACACTAACGGGACGGCGTCGGCGGGTCAGGCCTGGGCCGGAAGGTAGCCGCCGCGGGAGGTGCCGGAGCCCAGCAGGTGCGGCCAGTCCAGCGTCTGCGGCAGTGCGTCGAGGGACAGGACCACGGCCCCGCCCGCCCGTTCCGCGTCCGCGCACCAGTCGGCCATGTCGCCGGGCCGCAGGCTCCCGTCCGACCCGTCGAGCACCGGCGCGACCATCGCGGGAACGACGAGCCCGGCGTCGCCGGGACCGTCGACGACGCACAGCGTCAGCTTGGGGACGATGCTCCACCCGTCGCAGCGGGGCACCGCCCCGTCCTGCGCGGCCAGCGCCGGCAGGGCGGCGTGCACGGGAGCTCCGGCCATCAGCAGGACCGGGGTGGCGCCTCGGACGAACAGGGTCTTCTCGGGATCGAGCAGCATCGGGCCACCCTCGCAGATCGGTGCGGCCGAGTTCCGGCCACCCCCTTGACCACTCTGGTCCAGACCAATAGTTTCCGGCATGCACCGCCGCACGCGCTCACGCCCACTCCTCGCATCCGCAAAGGAAGCCCATGCGCCGCAGCATGCTCGGCAGACTGGCCGTAGCCGCCTGTTCCCTCTCCCTGCTGACCGCCTTCGCCCCCGCCGCCGTCGGCGCGGACGGCGGCGCCACCGCCGCGGGCGGATCCGGCCGCTCGTACAAGAAGGTCGGCTACTTCACCCAATGGGGCGTCTATGGACGGGACTTCCAGGTCCAGGACCTCGATGCGAACGGCTCCGCCGGCAAGCTCACCCACATCAACTACGCCTTCGGCAACGTCAGCGCCGAGGGCAAGTGCTTCACCGGGAACGTCCCCGGCGAGGCCGACGCCTGGGCCGACTACGCCCGCCCGCTGGACGCCGCGAACTCCGTCGACGGGGTCGCCGACACCTGGGACCAGCCGCTCGCCGGCAACTTCAACCAGCTGCGCGAGCTCAAGGCCAAGCACCCCGGACTCAAGGTGCTGATCTCGCTGGGCGGATGGAGCTGGTCCACCCACTTCTCCGACGCCGCGCTGACGCCGGCGTCCCGCAAGGCGTTCGTCGAGTCCTGCATCGACCTCTACATCAAGGGCAACCTCCCCCAGGACGGCACCCGCGGCGGCGCCGGAGCCGCCGCCGGCGTGTTCGACGGGATCGACCTCGACTGGGAGTGGCCCGGCTCCGCCGGCGACACCGACACGAAGTACCGGCCCGAGGACAAGCGCAACTTCACCGCCCTCGTCAAGGAGTTCCGCACCCAGCTCGACGCGTACGCGCGCAGCCAGAAGAGGAAGGCCGCGTACGAGCTGACCGCCTTTGTCCCGACCGCCCCCGCCAAGATCGACGCGGGCTTCGACGTCCGCCGCATCATGCGCGACCTGGACTTCGTCAACCTCCAGGGCTACGACTTCCACGTATCCGGCGAACCGAGGACCGCGCAGCAGTCCGCCCTGTACGCCCGCGGCGACTTCAGCGTCCACGGCACCGTGGAGGCCTGGCAGCGGCGCGGCGCACCCGCGCACAAGCTCGTGATGGGCATGCCGTTCTACGGGCAGGGCTGGACCGGAGTCAGTGGCGGCGGGGACGGCCTGGGCCAGCCCGCCACCGGGCCGGCCCCGGCCACCTGGGCCGCCGGGTACGAGGACTACAAGGCGCTGAAGAAGCTCGCCGATTCGGGCGCCTACCAGGTCCACCGCGACCGGCGGGGCGGCCACGCCTGGCTCTTCGACGGCACCACCCTGTGGACGTACGACGACCCCCAGGTGCTGCGCGCCAAGACCGGCTACATCCGCGAACACGGCCTGGGAGGCGCCATGTTCTGGTCCCTCGACGCGGACACCGCCGACGGGGAGCTGATGACGGCCGTCGACCGGGGCCTGCGCGGCCGCTGACCGGCGCCGCCGGGCCGTGGACGTCCGTCCGGCCCGGCGGCGCCCCTCCACGTACGCTCCCCGGCATGACGCAGCAGCAGAAGCAGCAGCAGAAGCAGACCCAGGCGCTTACGCGGGCGGATTCGACGGTGCGGGCGGTCAACCGCCTCACCACGCGCTGGGCCGCGCTGGCCGCTCCCGGCACCGGAGGGACCGTCTTCACCGCGGCCGGGGTCTGGCCGCTGCTCGCCCTGCTCGCGGACGGCGCCGGCGGGCCCGCCCGCGACGAACTGGCGCAGGCGCTGGGCATACCCGCCGAGGACGCGGCCGGGGCCGCGCGGGAGCTGCTGGCCGCGCTGGCCGGCGTACGGGGGCTCGGCACCGCGACCGGCCTGTGGGCCGCGGCCGGCCTGCCGCTGGCGGAGGGGTGGTCGGCGAAGCTCCCGCCCGGCAGCCGGGGCACCCTGACCGGGGACCCGGACGGGGACACCAGGACCCTGGACGGATGGGCGTCGGACCGGACCGGCGGCCTGATCGAACGCATGCCGGTCACCCTCCGGCAGGACACCCGCCTCGTCCTCGCCTCCGCGCTCGCGCTCACCCTGAAGTGGGCGGAGCCCTTCCGGGAGTTTCCGGGCCGGCCGTCCGAGGGCCCCTGGGCCGGGCGCGCCCTGCGGCAGCTCTCGCGCACCACGTCCTCGCTGGATCCGGTACGGGTGGCCGAAGGCGCGGCCGGGCCGGTCACGGCCCTTACGGTCGCCGGCGCCGGCGACACGGACCTGGACGTGCACCTGCTCCTCGGCGCCCCGGCGGCGCCGGCCGCCGACGTCCTGGCGACCGGTGTCGCGGCCGCCTGCGGAGCCCTCCCCTCGGTCGCCGGCCCGGCCCTCCCGGACGGAACCCCCGGACCCGGCCTGGCGATCGCGACCGTGGAGGCGTTCGGCCCGCAGCCCCGGCTGTCCGTGTCCACGGCGGCCTTCTCGCTGTCCGCGGAGCACGACCTGCTGGAGGACGCGGCGCTGTTCGGGCTCCTGACCGCGACCGACGGGGCCCGGGGGCACTTCCCCGGCATCAGCGCCGAACCGCTGGCCATCGGCTCGGCACGGCAGTCGGCCGTGGCCCGGTTCCACGCCGCGGGGTTCGAGGCGGCCGCCGTGACCGCCATCGCCGCCAGGCCCGGCGGGGCTCCGCGGCAGCCGGTGCACCGGGCCCGGCACGCCGAGGTCCGGCTCGACCGGCCGTTCGGGTTCCTGGCCGTCCACCGCACCTCCGGGCTGGTCCTCGCCGCAGGCTGGGTCACCGATCCGGATCCGGCGGCTCAGCCCGGGCCCGGGGCCCCCGGCCTGCTCCCTCCGCCGCCCTTCCCCGGTGTGCGGCCGCCAACGCCGCCGTCTCGGTGAAGGCGGGGACCCGCCCGGTGCCGCCGCGGCCGGAGACCGACAGCGAGGCGGCGGCGGCGCCGTGGGCCACGGCGTCCGCCAGGGTGTCGCCGAGGACGAGCCGGGCGGTCGCGGTGCCCGTGAAGCAGTCGCCCGCACCCGTCGCGTCGACGGGCGCCGGGTTCACGGGCACCGGGTGGTAGTCGGCACGCGTGCCGTCGTCCAGCAGCAGCCGGCCGGCGCCCGCGGTCACCGCCACCGCACCGGCCCCCAGCGCGCGCAGGCGGGCGGCGGCCGTGCTCGGGTCGGCGGTGTCGACGAGGGCCAGCGCGTCGGCCGGACAGGAGGCTTTGAGCAGCCCGGTCAGCGGGGCGATCCGGGCGAGCAGCTCGCGGGCCTCGGCCCGGCCGGTCAGCCGGGGGCGGAAGTTGGGGTCGTACGTCAGGTGCCCGCCCGAGGTGTGGACCAGGCGGGCGGCGGCCAGGACGGCGGCCCTGCTGCTCGGTGACAGCGCACCGGTGATCCCGCTGGTCACGAGCGCCCCGCAGCGGGTCAGCAGGGCGCGCCAGGATCCGATGTGCCGCGGCGCGAGGGTGGATCCCGCGCTGCCGGTGCGCCAGTAGACGAACTCGCGGTCGCCGTCGGGGTCGGCGGAGAGCAGGTAGGCGCCGTTGGGTCGCGGGGCGCGGCGGACGTGGGAGACGTCCACACCGAGTTCGGCGGCCCTGCGCAGCAGCGGGACGCTGAGCTCGTCGTCCCCGACCACGGCCAGCAGGGCGGTGCGGGCTCCGGCGGCGGCCGCCGCGGCCGCCGCGTTGAGGGCGTCGCCGGAGTAGGAGAGACGGGCCCCGGTGCCGGCGGCGGCCTCGCGCAGAGCGGTGCCCGCGTGGATCTCGACCAGGACCTCACCGAGTACGAGGACGTCGTAGCCCGTGGCGGCCCGCCCGGTCACGGCCGGAGCCCCCGCGCCCCGGCTCCCGGTCACCCGCCCGGTCACGGCCGGAGCCCCGGGGCCGTGGCGTCACGGCCCGCCGGTCCCCCGCGACCGGGCACCCCGCGGCCGGGCCCCACCGCCCGGGAGCGGGTGAACACGGCGGCGAGCGCGTCCGGGTCGGCCGGCAGTCCGCTGCCGATGCCGACGGCGGTGGCTCCGGCGGCGATCCAGTCGGGGACCTCCCCGGGCCGGATGCCGCCGGCCGGGACGAGCACCGCGTCCGGCAGGACGGCGCGGAGGGAGCGGATGAACCCCGGGCCGCCCACATGGGCCGGGAAGACCTTGGCCGCTCCGGCCGCCCGGACGGCGGAGGCGATCTCGGCGGGGGTGAATCCGCCCTCGATGAAGACGGCTTCGCGTCGCGCGGCGACCTCGCGGACCTCGGGCGCCGGGTACGGGGAGACCAGGAAGGCGGCGCCCGCGTCCAGGGCGGCCCGGGCCTGCGCGGCGGTCGTCACCGTCCCCACGCCGATCAGGGCGGACCGCCCGTGGCAGTCGGCCAGTTCGGCCGTACGGGCGACGGCCCCGGGCCAACCGGGGGTGGAGGTGGTCAGCTCCACCGCGCGGCAGCCGGCGGCGAGCAGGGCGGTGGTGGCGTGGACGGCCTCGTCGGCACCGGTGTTGCGCAGCACCGGAAGGAGCCGCTGGGCGGCCAGCACCTCGTACGGGTGGCTGGACATGGGAACCCTCCCCACTTGTTCCACGTAGTGGAACTGCGTATCGTTTGATGGAACGATGTGGTCCAGACCATACACACTCAGGGAGTTGTCGTGCCGACGAACGGCGAGGAAGACCCCGTCCCCGGCGGAGTGCGCGCGGGCCGGTCGTCGGCCGCCGGTTCGGCGGCGGAGAAGTCCCTGCGCGTCCTGGAGGCGGTGGCGGCCCCGGGCGGCCCGCACCGGCTGACCGATGTGGCGGCGGCCGCCGCCGTGCCCAAGTCGAGCGCTTTCCGCATCCTCGCCTCCCTGGTCGACCAGGGCTTCGTCCGCCAGGAACCCGAGAGCCGCTACGGGGTGGGGCCGCGGCTGCGCGCGCTGTCCGCCCTGGTCGACGGCGGACAGCCGGCCGGGATCGGGCGCATCCTCGGCGAACTGCAGCGGAGCACCGGACAGACGGTCCACCTCGCCCTGCACACCGGGGAGACCATCACCTACATCCGCAAGCTGGAGGGCGACCAGCCCTTCCGGACGGCCTCCCGGGTCGGCCTGCGGATGCCGCTCCACACGACGGCCATCGGCAAGGCCGTCCTGGCCCACCTGCCCGCCGGGGAGGTGGCCGAGCGCGTCGCCGCCACCGGACTGCCGCGCCGGACACCGAACACCCTCACCACCCCGCAGGCCCTGTACGCGCAGTTGGAGGCGGTCCGCTCCCGCGGCTACGCGCTCGACGACGAGGAGAACGAGCCCACCATCCGCTGCATCGGGGCGGCGGTGCTCGGACCGTCGGGCCGGCCGGTCGGCGGGGTCAGCGTCACCACCGTCACCTTCCTCGTCCCCCGGGAGGAGATCGAGTCGTACGCGCCCGCCCTGCGCGCCGCCGCGGAGGCGCTTGCTCCCCTTCTGTGACCCCGGTGGGTGCCCGGAATTGGCCTCCGGGAAAATTCTTCCGATTAACTGTTATCGAGGCCCCCGTCGGCGGTCTCCCATGTATCGGGCATCATCGACCGCCGGTACGGACAGGGACACTCACATGACTACTCAGCACACCGCAGCGCTGGTGGCAGCGGCCCGCGCGGGCGATCCCCGCGCGCAGGACGAGCTCGTCGGCACCCACCTCCCGCTCGTCTACAACATCGTCGGGCGGGCCCTGGGCGGCTCCTGCGACGTGGACGACGTGGTGCAGGACACGATGCTGCGGGCCCTCGACGGGCTGGGCGGCCTGCGCGCGGACGAGTCCTTCCGGTCCTGGCTGGTGGCCATCGCGATGAACCGGGTGCGGGCGCACTGGCAGGCCCGGCAGAGCGGATTCGGCGAGAGCACCCTGGAGTCGGCCTGGGACGTGGCCGACCCCGGCGCGGACTTCGTCGACCTGACCGTCGTACGCCTCAACCTGTCGGGCCAGCGCCGTGAGACGGCCCGGGCGACGCGCTGGCTGGAGCCCGACGACCGGGGGCTGCTGTCCCTGTGGTGGCTGGAGTGCGCCGGGGAGCTGACCCGGGCGGAGGTCGCCTCGGCCCTGGAGCTGTCCCCCCAGCACACGGCGGTCCGGGTGCAGCGGATGAAGGCGCAGCTGGAGGCGGCGCGGGTGGTCGAGCGCGCCCTGGACGCCCAGCCGGGCTGCGAGGAGCTGCGGTCCGTGCTGGCGGGCTGGGACGGTCAGCCGTCGGCGCTGTGGCGCAAGCGAATAGCCCGTCACGCGCGTGAGTGCGTACGGTGCTCCGGGCTGTGGAGCGGCCTGGTCCCGGCCGAGGGGCTGCTGGCCGGTCTGGCTCTCGTCCCGGTCTCGGCGGCCCTGCTGGAGGCGGTGCGCACGACCGGAACGGCCGGCTTCGCCCCAGCCGCCTTCGCGGACGACGCGCTCGCCGTGAACGGCGCGCACGGCGCCGACGGCGGGTTCGGCCCCGACGGCGGGTTCGGCGAAGCCGCGACGCAGCTCACCCCGGTGGCCAGTACGGGTGCCGGCGGCCGGGGCGCCCTGCGCAAGCGCCGGCAGGGCCGGCGCCGGGTGGTCGGCGGCGCGGTGGTCGCCGCCTGCGTCGCCGGCGGCGGCCTGGTCTACGTCGGAGGACTCCCCGGTTCGGGCAGCGCGAAGGAGGACGCGGGCGCGTCCGCGGCGCCGCTGGCGGCGCTCTCGGCCACGGAGTCCGCCGGAGCCCCCTCCCCGTCGTCGTCCCCCTCGCCCTCCGCCTCGGCCTCCCCCTCCCCCTCCGTGTCGGCCTCGGCGAGCCCGTCGGCCAGCCCGAGCCCCACGCAGAGCCGCAGCACCTCGCCCAGCCCGCGCACCTCGGCGCCCAAGCCGGCGCCCGCGCCGCCGGGCATCGCCGGCCAGGTGGTGGCGCTGGTCAACACCGAGCGGGCGGCGGCCGGCTGCGGCCCCCTCAAGGAGGACCCGCAGCTGCGGGCCGCGGCGCAGGGGCACTCCGACGACATGGCCGCACGGAGCTTCTTCGACCACACCAACCCGGACGGCAAGGACCCCGGGCAGCGCACGACGGCGTCCGGCTACCGCTGGTCGACGTACGGCGAGAACATCGCCAGGGGCCAGCAGAACGCGCAGTCGGTGATGGACTCGTGGATGAAGAGCCCGGGCCACCGCGCGAACATCCTCAACTGCTCCTTCAAGGACATCGGCGTGGGTGTCCACCAGGGCGCGGGCGGCCCCTGGTGGACGCAGAACTTCGGCGCCAAGTAGGAGGCGCCCGCCGGGCGGCCGGGCCGGAGCCCCGGCCGCCTCAGCCACGGGCGAGCGCGCGCAGTCCCGCGACGCAGTCCGGGTGGCTCGGGGCCCAGCCCAGCTCCGCCTTCGCCCTGGCGTTGGACACCCGCATGTTCGTCGTGACCATCCGGTGGACGTACGGGTAGGCGCGCATCAGCCAGGTCGGAGCGTTCAGGGGCTTCGGAGCGGCGAACGCCTCCGCGACCGCCTTCACGTGCGCGCCGAAGCCCATCGGCGTGTCGTCGACGATGTTGTAGGCCTGTCCGGCCCGGCCGCCCTCGACGGCGAGCGCCACGGCCCGGCCGGCGTCCGCGAGGTCGACCCAGGGCAGGATCCGCCCGTGGTCGGCGACCGCGGGGAGCTTGCGCCGGCGCAGCAGCTCCACGAGGGCGTCGGTGCCGCCGGCCCCGTAGAACAGGCCGAACCGCAGGGCGATCCCCTCGATGTCCCCGGCGCCCAGGACGAGTTGCTCCTTGACCCGCATGGCCTCCACGTGCCGGTCCACCGCACGGTCTCCGGCCGGTCCGAACGGGTCCCCGGCCTCGGTGACCACATGCCGGCCGAAGTCGCGGTAGCCGTACCCGAAGACCATCGATTCGGCGATGACGCGCCGGGCACCGAGTTCGCGGGCGGCCTCCATCAGGTGCCCGGTCCCGATGAGCCGCAGGTCGTCGGTGGCGTACATGTCCCGGTGTCTCATCGGGGCGTCGCGCAGGGCGGTCGCGGCGTGCACCACCGTGTCGATCCGCAGGCCCTCGACCGCGCGCAGCAGCCCGTCACGGTCCATCAGGTCGGCCCGCACATCGGCGTCCGCGCCGCGGCCGAGGCCGGTCACGGTGTGGCCGGCGCGGGTGAGCGCGGCGGTGATGTGGCGTCCCAGGACTCCGCTCGCCCCGGCCAGCAGTACGTTCTTGGTGTCGGTCATACCCTCAGGACCGGCGGCCGGCGGCGGATGTGACACCCGGGCGCGTGACCCGCGTCACGTCTCTCCCCCGCATCACTCCCGTTCCCCGTGCTCCTCCCTTTCCCCGCGTCACTCCCGTACGTCATCGCTCCGCGCCGGCCGGGCGCCTGCCCCGGGCCGCCCATGCGCGGGCGGCGAGGGCGACCGAGCCGTCGGGGCGGACGGGGAGGCTCGCGGCGAGCCGCCCGCGCAGCCGATCACGGGCCCCGGGGGTGAGGGTCGCGACGTAGCCGGGCGCCGGCCCCTGGCCGGAGAGGAACGGCTCCCACAGGTCCTCGAAGCGGCCGAAGACCGTGGGCACCTCGATGGGGGCGACCGTCACGTCGACCAGCCCGGCACCGCTCCAGAGGCCGCGCAGCGGGCCGGGCCGGCACAGCGTGAACCGGCGGCCCTCGTCGAGTGCCGCGGCGGCCGGATCGAGGGCGGTCGCGGCGTCCCAGAAGCGGCGCAGGAGGGCCATGCCGTCGGCGTAGTCCCAGACGTACGCGGCGACGAGGCCGCCCGGCCGGACCACCCGGGCGGCCTCGGCGACGGCCGTCCCGGGCGGTTCGAGGAAGTTGAGGGCGAGCCCGCTGACGACCGCGTCGCACACGGCGTCGCGCAGCGGCAGCGCCGACGCGTCGGCCACGGCGAAACGGGCGGGCCCGGGCACGGCGGCGGACCGGGCCGCACGCACGAACTCCCCGGACCGGTCCAGCCCCAGTACGGTGCGCGGCCGGCACCGGGATGCGACGGCCCCGGTCAGTGCCCCGGTGCCGCAGCCGACGTCCAGCCAGCACAGTCCGGCCGGTTCGCCGAGCCGTGCCACGAACACCTCGGCGACCCGGCGGCTCCACCGTCCCATGTACCGCTCGTAGGCGTCGCCCTCCGCCCAGACGTCGGACGGGCCTCCCTCCCGCATCCGGCGCGGCTAGTGGTGGAAGCCGGACCGGGGCTCGGCGGCCGGTACGGGCGGGGGCGAGGCCGTGAGGTGTTCCACGGCCCGGCGCAGGTCCTCGACGAGCAGGGCGATCTGGTCGCGGGTCACGCCGTGGCGGACCAGTACGCGCTGGATGACGGTGTCGTCGCGGTTGGCGGGCAGGGGGTACGAGGGCACCTGCCAGCCGCGCATGCGCAGCCGGTCGGAGAGGTCGTAGAGGGTGAAGGGGGAGGAGGCCGGGTCGGTGAGCGTGTAGGAGACGGCGGGCAGGGCTCCCTCGCCGTCGTAGAGGAGCGTGAAGGGGCCCATGTCGGCGATCTGCCGCGCCAGGTACTGGGCGGTGTCGGCGCAGGCCTGCTGGACGCGGGTGTAGCCGCCCCGCCCGAGGCGCAGGAACAGGTAGTACTGGGCGACGATCTCCCCGCCGGGGCGGGAGAAGTTGAGGGCGAAGGTCGGCATGTCGCCGCCCAGGTAGTCCACCTTGAACACGAGGTCGGCGGGCAGCAGGTCGGCGGAGCGCCAGATGATCCAGCCGACGCCGAGGGGCGCGAGCCCGTACTTGTGGCCGGAGGTGTTGACCGAGGCGACGCGCGGCAGCCTGAAGTCCCACACCACGTCGGGGTGGAGGAAGGGCGCGACGAAGCCGCCGCTGGCGCCGTCGACGTGGATGGGGATGTCCCACCCGTGCTCGGCCTGGATCCGGTCGAGTTCGGCGGCGAGTTCGGCGACGGGCTCGTAGTCGCAGGTGTAGGTGACGCCGAGGATGGCGACGACGCCGATGGTGTTCTCGTCGACGTACTGGGCGAGCTGGTGGGGCTGCAGGCCGGTGGCGCCGGGCTCCAGCGGGACCTGGCGCAGTTCGACGTCGAAGTAGCGGGCGAACTTGTCCCAGCAGATCTGGACCGGCCCGCAGACGAGGTTCGGGCGGTCCGTGGGGAGCCCTTCGGCGCGGCGGCGCTCGCGCCAGCGCCACTTGAGGGCGAGCCCGCCGAGCATGGCGGCCTCGCTGGAGCCGGTGGTGGAGCATCCGGTCGCGGTGGTGCCCGCGGGGGCGTTCCACAGGTCGGCCAGGATGTTGACGCACCGGGACTCGATCTCGGCGGTCTGCGGGTACTCGTCCTTGTCGATCATGTTCTTGTCGAGACAGACGTTCATCAGGCGGTGCACGCCCTCGTCCGACCAGGTGGTGCAGAAGGTCGCGAGGTTCTGGGCGGCGTTGCCGTCGAGCAGGAGCTCGTTGCGCAGGAGCTCGTACACGACCTCGGTGGGCGAGTGCTCCTCCGGGATCCGGTACTTGGGGAGGATCTGGCCGCTCAACGTGGACGCGAACACGTCCGTGTCGGCGTCCTGGTCGGATGCGTCCTTCGTCTCATGCAGAGCCATATCGGGACTATAAGTGACGAAACTTATCATTCACCGGCAGAACGGGCATCGACGCGGGGCGGGGTCCGGCGGTCGCCGCCGGACGGAGCCCCCGGTGACCGCCGGCCGCCGCGGCCGGGCCGCAGGCCCGACCACAGGCCCGACCACAGGAGGGCCGCGGCCAGGAGGGCGGCGCCTCCCAGCAGCCAGGGCAGCGGGCCCGGCGGGAGGAGGCTCGCGACGGAACCGGTGAGGGCGGCCGACAGTTGCAGGGCGAGGGACTGGACGGACAGGGCCGTGGCCCGCCCCGACGCTCCGACCCGGCGGTGCATCAGCTCGTTCTCGTTCGGGCCCGCCGCGCCGCGGCCCAGGTAGACCAGCCCGAAGCCGGTGGCGGCCAGGACCGCCGGGCCCACCCCGCCGGCCGCCGCCGTGGCGCCCAGCAGGAACAGGCCGCCGGCGGCGGCGCCGAGTCCGATCAGGACCGCGCGCTCTCCACCGCCCGCGAGCCTGGCGGCGAGGGGGGCGAGGTGGCTGCCGACGGCGGAACAGGCGAACCCGGCACAGGCCAGCAGGGCGAAGAGCACCGCACCCGACTCCGGAGCACCCGTCAGGGCCGCGGTGCGGCCCGGGGTGAGCAGTTCGACCACGGCCAGCGCACTGCCGGCGCCCGCCGCGCTGAGGAGCACCCGGCGGACCAGCGCGTCGCGGCCGCCGAGGCGCAGCCCGCTCCCCACGGTGGCCGGGATCCCGCGGAGCACGCCGCGCAGGGTCGCCGGCGGCCGGGGCGGCTCGGGCAGGGCCGTCAGCGCGTACAGGACGAAGCCGACCACGACCGCCGCCCCCAGCAGCAGCGGGACGGACAGGGGCAGTACCAGCCCGGAGGTCGCCCCGCTCAGCCGGTCGCCGAGGTCCGGCCCGAGTCCGAGCAGCCAGGGCAGGGCGCCGCCGAGCAGGGTGCCGCCCGCGAGCGCGGCGGAGGTCGCCGAGGCGCCGCGGGCCAGGCCGGTGCGCAGGTCGGCGCCGGGTCCGGACCGGGCGTGGACGGTGTCGACGTACCAGGCCTCGGCCGGCCCGCTGGACAGGGCGCGCCCCGCGCCCATCAGGGCCATGCCGAGTCCGAGCTGCCAGGGGGCGGTGCCCAGGGCCACGAGGAGGAGTGCGGCCAGGTTGGCGACGCCCGCGGCGGCCAGGACGGCGCGGCGCCCGAGGACGTCGGACAGGCCACCGGTGGGCAGTTCCAGCGCGGCGGCGGTGAGGGAGTGCGCGGCGAAGCATCCGGCGACGGCCGCCAGGGTCATCCCGCGCTCGGTGAGCAGCAGGATCAGCGGGGCGATGGTCAGCCCGATCGGCAGCCAGAACAGGACGCAGACCGTGACGTAGCGTCGGCGCGCGGCGGACGGCTCCGGTATGCCGTTCACGACGCGCCCTCCACTGCCGAGCCTGCGCCTGCGTCCGCGCCGTTGCCGTCGCCGTCGCCGTCGAGCGGGGCGGCGGCGTCCGGTGCGGACGCGGCCGGGCGCGGAGCCAGCGGCAGGCCGGCGGTGAGCAGGACGACCTGCACCGCGCGCGGGTCGCCCGCGTCACGCGCGGTCAGCTCCTCCAGCCTCCGGGCGAACGTCTCCCGGAGCTCGGCGAGGGACTCGGGGGTCAGCCTGGGCATCAGGTCGCTGATCCCGGAGGGCTCCACCCATTCCGGGCCCAGCCGGCCGTCGGCGATGTCGGCTTCGTACCGGGCCAGGCACTCCTCCAGTCGCTGGATCTGCACCCGGCGGGAGAGGTTGACGTAGGCGCGGCTGCCGGGCGTGGCCTCCATGGCCCTGTTGCTCCAGGAGGTCAGGGCGTGCACCGCCCGCCAGCGGCGCTCCCGGCCGTCGCGGTGCTCGGCCTCGGCGACGAACGCGTACTTGGCCAGGACCCGCAGGTGGTAGCTGGTGGAAGCGGACGACTCCCCCGTGCTGACCGCCAGTTCGCTGGCGGTGGCCGGGCCGTCCGCCCGGAGCATCCCGAGCAGCCGGATGCGCAGGGGGTGCGTGAGGGCCTTGAGTGCCGCCGCGTCCTGTTCGGGATCGAGTACGCGCTTTTGATCTTCGCTGGGCATGAGGGGGAGCGTAGAGCGGCCGGCACCCTTTCCAGAAGTATTTTTGCAGAAAGTTTTTTGCAGAGTCCGCCGGCGCCACATTCTCTGATGGGACGTCAACTCTCAGTGGTCGGTGCGGAGGTACGCGTCCAGCCCGGCGGCGCCGGCCAGCAGGGAGCGGCCGCGGGATGACAGGCGGTCGCGCCAGGTGCCCAGCGCCGCCTCCAGCGGCTCCAGGCCGCCGGCCGAACGGACCTCCGCGAGCAGGGGTGCGATCTGCGCCGGCGGATAGCCGCCCCGCCGGAGCTGGTGGGTCAGGCGGGCGTCCCGAACGGCGGCTCCGTCGTAGACCCGGTAGCCGGTCAGCGGATCGCGGCGCGGCCGGACGAGCCCGGCCCGCTCCCATGCGCGCAGGGTCGCGGGGCGGATGCCGAGTTGCCGCGCGAGCGGACCGATGAAGGTGTCGCCGGACGCGGGCGCGTCCCGGACGGGCACCAGGTCGCGCAGGGCGTTCTCCACGGCTCGGAGGGTCCGCCGGTCCTCCAGCAGCTGGGCGTGGCCCTCGTCGACGAGGCGGAGCGCCTCGTCGACCGCGCCCTCGTTCACCGCCCGCATGATCGCCGTCGCCGCCTGGTGGCCGTGGCCGGGCACGAGGGCGAGGAAGGCGTCCAGGGCGCGCGCGTGCAGCCGGGTGTAGGTGCGGTAGCCGTGGGGCGTGCGGTCGGCGGCCGGAAGGGCGCCGGCCTCCTCGTAGTTCCTGATCGCCTGCGTGGACAGGCCGTGGCCGCGCGCCAGGTCGACCGGCCGCAGCTTCTCACCGCTTTTAAGGTTTCTCCCCATGCTGCCCACGGTATAGCGGAAAAGTTTCAACCGGAGCTTCAACGATAGCGTTGAAGGCATGGCCACTGACATCCAGGACACCGTGCACGCCGTCGACGCCGCTGCCGTCATGGGGCTGCTCGCGGCCCGGCCGCGGGTGCTCGCGCTGGGCGAGCCCACCCACGGCGAGGACGCGCTGCTCGACGTGCGCAACGAACTCTTCCGGCAGCTCGTCGAGGAGGAGGGCTACCGGACGATCGCGATCGAGAGCGACTGCCTGGCGGCGCTGCGCGTCGACGCGTACGTCACCTCCGGCGCGGGCAGCCTCGACGAGGTCATGGCGCGCGGGTTCAGCCACGACCTGGGCGATTCCGCCTCCAACCGCGAACTCGTGCGCTGGGTGCGGGCGTTCAACGAGGGCCGGTCCGCGTCCGATCGGCTCCGCTTCGCCGGCATCGACGGCCCGCTGGAGTGGACCGGAGCCGCGAGCCCCCGCGAGGCCCTGACCTCGCTGCACGGCTACCTCGCCCGCCACCTCGACGCCGGACTGCTCCCCTGCACGGTCCGGACGCTCGACCGCCTGCTCGGAGCCGACGAGCGGTGGACCGAGCCCGCCGCGATGACGGACCCGGCCCGGTCGGCGGGCCGGTCCGCCGAGGCTGCGGAACTGCGGCTGCTCGCCGACGAACTCGCGGCCCTGCTCGACGCGCAGACGCCGCACCTGATCACGGCGACCTCCCGGGAGGAGTGGGAGCGGGCCCGCCTGTACGGGCGCACCGCCACCGGCCTGCTGCGCTACCACCACGGGATGGCCGACCCCTCCCCCGGCCGCATGGCGCGGCTGACCGGCGTACGGGACCTGATGATGGCCGACAACCTCCTGGCCCTCGCCGAGCGCGGCCCCACCCTGGTCCACGCCCACAACAGCCACCTGCAGCGGGACGTGAGTTCCATGCAGATGGGGGGCCGGCGCGTGGAGTGGTGGGGCGCGGGCTCGATCGTGAGCGCGCGCCTGGGCGGTAGCTACGCCTTCTTCGCGACGGCCCTCGGCACGATCCGGCACCGGGGAGTGGAGTCCCCGCAGCCGGGCACGCTGGAAGGACTGCTGTACGCGCTCCCGGACGACGTCTGCGTGGTGGACTCGCCCGCCCTCGGCGCGGCGCTGGCCGGCGCCCTCGCCTCGCCCCGGGCGTCCGCCTGGTTCGGCTACTTCCCGTTCGAGCCGGCCCACTTGACGGCGACCGACGGGCTCGTGTTCATCAAAGACATCCCGCAGGGCCGGGCCGCGTCCATCTGACCGCCCCCCTGACACTCCGCTTCCGGCCGACTCTGCAGTGTGACACCGCTCATACGACCCCCGTTCTCCAGCAGAAATTACTGTCCAGTAGACTCAATCCCGCAGATCTTCCCGTCCGGCCCTCTGGAGCCGGGCCGGACGGGAAGATCATCCAACTTGTTCTACCGGCAACTTATCCGCCGATGTCCGGATACCAGCCAAGGCCCTCCCGAGCGCTGATACCTCTTCGGGCATGAACAAGATCACCCGCCGTCAGGCTCTGGGGACAACTGCCGGTGCACTCACCGTCCTCGGCCTGACCGCCGCAGCAACGAGCGTCGCCACGAGCGCCGCCGCGACCCCCGCCGCCGCACCCACACCCCCGGGCACGGTCGACGAGGTCTACCAGGGCCGCCGCATCCAGATCACCACGGGCGGCGGAGGCCACCACGGCGGCCACCACTCACCCGGCCAACCCACCGTCCGGATAGACGGCAGAGAACTCCACATCATGCGCAACGCCGACGGCAGCTGGATCAGCGTGATCAACCACTACGAGACGTTCACCGAGCCCAAGCTCCTCGCCCGCGCCGCCGTCCGCGACCTCCAGGGCGCCCCCCTCGTCCCCTTCGGAGGTGCGGCATGACCGTCCGCAAGAACCAGGCCACGCTGACCCCCGACGAGAAGCGCGCCTTCACCTCGGCGCTGCTGGAGCTCAAGCGCAACGGCAGCTACGACCGCTTCGTCACCACCCACAACGGCTTCATCATGAGCGACACCGACTCGGGCGACCGCGTCGGCCACCGCTCCCCCTCCTTCCTGCCCTGGCACCGCCGCTTCCTCCTGGAGTTCGAGGAGGCGCTGCAGAAAGTGGACGCGAGCGTCGCGCTCCCCTACTGGGACTGGACCGTCGACCGCACCACCCGCTCCTCCCTGTGGGCCCCCGACTTCCTCGGCGGCACCGGGCGGGCCCGTGACGGGCAGGTCATCGACGGCCCCTTCGCCTACTCGACGGGCCGCTGGAACGTAGACGTCCGCGTCGACGGCCGCCCGTACCTGCGGCGCGCCCTCGGCACCGGCGTCGCCCAGCTGCCGACGCGGGCGGAGGTGGACTCCGTACTCGCCATGCCGGTCTACGACATGGCCCCCTGGAACAGCTCCTCCAACGGCTTCCGCAACCACCTGGAGGGCTGGCGCGGCGCCAACCTGCACAACCGGGTGCACGTGTGGGTCGGCGGACAGATGTCCTCCGGGGTCTCCCCCAACGACCCGGTGTTCTGGATGCACCACGCCTTCATCGACAAGCTGTGGGCGGACTGGCAGGCCAAGCACCCGCAGTCCACGTACCTGCCCGCCGCGGGCACGACGAACGTGGTGGACCTGGGCGACACCATGCGGCCGTGGAACAACGTGACCCCGGCGGACATGCTCGACCACCGGAAGTTCTACACGTTCGACACCGAACCGGTCGCCGCCAACCAGCGGTAGTGCAGTTCGGGGCGGCCGACCTGGCCGTACCGGGGCGTGCGGTCCGCACGGCCGGTGTCCACCAGGTGCTCCAGGTAGCGGCGGGCGGTGATCCGCGAGATCCCGGCCGCCTCGGCCGCCCCCGCCGCGGTCAGCCCCTCGGTCGCGGCCCGCAGCAGGGCCGCGACCCGGTCCAGGGTCGGCGCGCTCAGCCCCTTGGGGAGCTCGGCCGGGCGGGGCGCGCGCAGGGCCGCCATCGCCCGGTCGACGTCGTCCTGGCCGGCCGCCTCGCCCGCCGCCTGGCGGAACTCGGCGTAGCGCAGGAGCCGTTCGCGCAAGGTGGGAAAGGCGAAGGGCTTGAGGACATACTGGACCACGCCGAGCGAAACGCTCTCGCGGACCACGGCCAGGTCCCGGGCGGACGTCACCACGATCACGTCGACGGGATGCCCGGCGGCCCGCAGTCCGCGTGCGAAGCGCAGGCCGTGGCCGTCGGGCAGGCCGAGGTCGAGCAGCAGCAGGTCGACCCGGGTGCGCTCCAGCACCCGGGTGGCCTCGGCGAGCGAGTGGACGGCGCCGACGGCCGTGAAGCCGGGCACCCGGTCGACGTAGAGCGCGTGCGCGTCGGCGGCGACCTGGTCGTCCTCGACCACCAGCACGCGCACCCCGGTCCCGCTCACTGCGGGCCCACTCACTGCGGGCCGCCCGCGGCCGGGGTCCGGTCGGCGGACGGGCCGGCGGCCCGGTCCGCGGCCCGGTCGGGCGCCGTGGGCAGCCGTACGGTGAACTCCGCGCCGCCTCCGGGTCCCTGCGCGGCGACCACCGCGCCGCCGTAGCGCTGCGCGACCTGGGCGACGAGTGCGAGGCCGAGCCCGCGCCCCTCCCCCTTGCCCGACCAGCCCCGGCGGAACACGTCCACGCCTTCGGGCAGACCGGGCCCGTTGTCGGCGACCCGCAGCAGCAGCTCGTCGCGCTCGGGCCGCAGGGTGACCGCGATCCGCGCTCCGGGGACGGCCGTCACCGCGTCGACGGCGTTGTCTATGAGGTTGCCCAGCACCGTGACGAGGTCGCGGGCGGGCGGCAGTCCGCCCAGGTCGGCGAGGCTGCGGCTGTCGGCTGTGACGACGAGCTCGACGCCCCGTTCGTGCGCCTGGGCGGCCTTGCCCAGCAGCAGCGCGACGAGGACCGGCTCCCCCACGGCGGAGACCACCTCGTCGGTGAGGGCCTGGGCCAGTTCCAGCTCGGCGGTGGCGAAGTCCACCGCCTCCTGCGCACGGCCGAGCTCGATGAGGGAGACCACGGTGTGCAGCCGGTTGGCCGCCTCGTGGGCCTGGGAGCGCAGCGCCTGCGTGAAGCCCCGTTCGTGGTCCAGCTCTCCGGTCAGCGACTGCAGTTCCGTGTGGTCGCGCAGGGTGACGACGGTGCCGCGGCGGCCGCCGCCGGCGACCGGCGAGCTGTTGACGACGAGCACCCGGTCCGCCGTCAGGTGCACCTCGTCCACCCGGGGCCGGTCGGCGAGCAGCACACCGGTGAGGGGGGCCGGCAGCCCGAGGTCGGCGGCCCCGGTGCCGGTGACGTCCCCCGGCAGGCCGAGCAGCTCGCGGCCGGCGTCGTTGATCAGGGTGATCCTGCGCTGCCCGTCGAGCATGAGCAGCCCCTCGCGCACCCCGTGCAGGGCCGCCTGGTGGTAGTCGTACATCCGGCTGAGCTCGGCCGCGTTCATGCCATGAGTGTGGCGGCGCAGGCGCGCGTTGACGACGTACGTGCCCGCACCGCCCAGGGCGAGCGCGCCTCCCGCGACCCAGACGAGCGCGGCGAGCTGCGCGCCGAGCCGGTCGCTGATGGCGCGGACGGTGATGCCCGCGCTGACGAGGCCGACGATCCGGCCGTCGTCCTCCAGCGGGGTGACCACGCGGATGGAGGGGCCGAGGGTGCCGGTGTAGGTCTCGCTGAAGGTCTCGCCGCGCAGGGCCGGGGCGGTGTTGCCCAGGAAGGGCTCGCCGATCCGGCGCGGGTCGGGATGCGTCCAGCGCCTGCCGTCGGGCGCCATGATCGTCACGAAGTCGACCCCGGAGTCCACGCGGACCTTCTGCGCGTAGGGCTGGAGCTCGGCCGACGGGTCGTTCCCGCGCGCCGCTCCCCGTACGGCCTCGTGTACGGAGGGTGAGTCCGCGACCGCGCGGGCCACGGCCCCGGCCTGGCGCGCGGCGGCCTCCTCGGCCTGGCCCCGGGCGGTGGCGTAGGCGAAGACGGCGCAGCCCGCGACGACCACGGCGACCAGCAGGACCTGCATGGCGAAGAGCTGGCCGGCGAGGCTGCGCGGCGGACGAGGGAAGCGGAACATGGCGCTCAGTGTGCACCGGGTCGTGAACTCAATGAACGCAAGGGTGACCGGGGTCACAGCCCTGGGCGATGGTCTCCCCGGACGACTTCACCACCAGGAGGCATCGTGGCCGCCAGGCGCGACAGAACGCACTATCTCTACATCGCGGTGATCGCCGCGGTGCTGCTCGGCATCGTGGTCGGGTTCGCCGCACCCGGCGTGGCCGTGGAGCTCAAACCCCTCGGCACGGGCTTCGTGAACCTCATCAAGATGATGATCTCGCCCGTGATCTTCTGCACGATCGTGCTGGGCATCGGCTCGGTCCGCAAGGCCGCCAAGGTCGGCGCCGTGGGCGGACTGGCCCTCGGCTACTTCATGGTCATGTCCACCGTGGCGCTGGCCATCGGCCTGCTGGTCGGCAATCTCCTGGAGCCGGGCAGCGGGCTGCAGCTGACCGAGGCGGCGCGCAGCGCCGGCGAGGCGCAGGCCAAGGCGGGCGGGGCCGAGAGCACCCCGGAGTTCCTGCTCGGGATCATCCCGACCACGCTGGTCTCCGCCTTCACCGGCGGTGAGGTGCTCCAGACCCTGCTGGTGGCGCTGCTGTGCGGTTTCGCGCTCCAGGCCATGGGTGCGGCGGGCGAGCCCGTGCTGCGGGGCATCGGGCACGTGCAGAAGCTGGTGTTCCGGGTCCTCGCGATGATCATGTGGGCGGCTCCCGTGGGCGCCTTCGGGGCGATCGCCGCGGTGGTCGGCGCGACCGGCATCGACGCGCTGAAGTCACTCGCCGTGATCATGATCGGCTTCTACACGACCTGTCTGCTCTTCGTCTTCCTGGTGCTGGGCACGCTGCTGCGCGTGTGCACGGGCGTGAGCGTCTTCGCCCTGCTGCGCTACCTCGGCCGGGAGTTCCTGCTGATCCTCTCGACCTCCTCCTCGGAGTCGGCGCTGCCGCGGCTGATCGCGAAGATGGAGCACCTGGGGGTCTCGCGGCCGGTCACCGGCATCACGGTGCCGACCGGTTACTCCTTCAACCTGGACGGGACCGCGATCTACCTGACGATGTCCTCGCTGTTCGTCGCCGAGGCGATGGGCACGCCGCTGGCCCTGGGCGAGCAGATCTCCCTGCTGCTGTTCATGATCATCGCCTCGAAGGGCGCGGCCGGGGTGACCGGCGCGGGTCTGGCCACCCTCGCGGGCGGCCTCCAGTCGCACCGGCCCGAACTCGTCGACGGAGTCGGCCTGATCGTGGGCATCGACCGCTTCATGAGCGAGGCCCGGGCCCTGACGAACTTCGCGGGCAACGCGGTCGCGACGGTGCTCATCGGGACGTGGACGAAGGAGTTCGACCGCGAGCGGGCCGCCGAAGTCCTCGCGGGACGACTGCCGTTCGACGAGAAGACGCTGGTCGACGACGGACACGGTACGGAAGGGGCAGAACCGGACACGGCCCCGGAGGCGGCCCCGGACGCGACCGCCGCGCCGGTCCCGGCACGCACCCCCAAGGACGGCGTACCCGTCTAGGCCCCTCCCCCGGACGGTCCGCCCCCACGGGCCGGCCGGGCAGGGCTCGCCCCCACGGTGCCCAGCCCGGCCGGCCCACCGCATTCTCCGCACTTGTACCCATAGTCGGTATTCGGCCACCGATAAACGAACCCCGGTGCTGTAAAAGGTACTTCCGCAACCGGCCGCGTGCATGACATCTTGCGTCCACCACTTGTTTCGTACGGCCCGGCCTGACCACCGGGTCAACGGAGGACGCATTGATACCCCACATATCCAGCCGACCTCGGCGTACCCTCGTGCTGGCCGCCACCCTCGGCGCGGCCCTGGCCTTCGGGGCTCCCGCCGCGCTCGCCGGCACCGCTCCGGTCTCTCCGTCCGGCTCCGCCGCCTCCGCTCCCGCGGCGGCGCCCCAGGCCGCGGCCCCGTCTTCCCAGAGTGCGACCTGGGTTGCCGGCACCCGCGCCTACCTCGTGATCACCGCCCCCGGTGACACCACGGCGGTCCGCAACGCGGTCACCGCCAACGGGGGAACGGTCTTCCAGTACTACGACGCGATCGGCGTCATCACCGCCCACTCCGCGTCGGCCTCCTTCGCCGCCACCATGCGCGGCGTCAGCGGGGTCCAGCAGGTCGGCGCCACCCGCACCTCGGACGTGCCGGCGGACGCCTACAACCCGGCGCTGCCCGCCAACCCGGCGCAGTCCACGACGCCTTCGGGCGAGCCGGTCCGCGCCGACATGACCCAGATCAAGGCCGACCAGGCCTGGGCCGTCACCACGGGCTCCGCGTCCGTCAAGGTCGGCATCCTGGACACCGGTGTGGACGACCAGCACCAGGACCTGGCCCCGAACTTCAACGCCGCGGACTCCGCGTCCTGCGCGTACGGCAAGCCGGACACCCGTACGGGCGCCTGGCGCGACGTCGGCACCCACGGCACGCACGTGGCCGGTACGGTCGCCGCCGCCAAGAACGGCAAGGGCGTCATCGGCGTGGCCCCGGGCGTGAAGATCTCCTCGGTGCGCATCGCCGAGCCGAACTCCTCGCTGTTCTTCGCCGAGAACACCGTCTGCGGCTTCATGTGGGCCGGTGACCACGGCTTCAAGGTCACCAACAACAGCTACTACACCGACCCGTGGCAGTTCAACTGCCCGGACAACGCCGACCAGGCCGCGATCATCGAGGGCGTCAAGCGCGCCCAGGAGTACGCGGAGGGCAAGGGCTCGCTGCAGGTCGCGGCGGCCGGCAACTCCAACCTCGACCTGGCCAACAAGACGACCGACACCGAGAGCCCGAACGACTCGACGCCGGTCACCCGCACCATCACCAACGCCTGCCTGGACATCCCGACCGAGCTCCCGGGCGTGGTCACGGTCTCGGCGATGGGCACCACCGCGAAGGCCTCGTACTCCAACTACGGCCTGAACGTCGTCGACGTCACGGCCCCCGGCGGGGACACCACCGGCATCTACAGCACCCTGCCGGGCGGCAAGTACGGCTCCATGAGCGGTACCTCGATGGCCTCCCCGCACGTCGCCGGTGTGGCGGCGCTGCTGGTCAGCACCAACCCGGGCATCACCCCGGCGCAGCTGCGCGACAAGCTGGCCACCCAGGCCAACGACGTCGCCTGCCCGTCGGACAGCCGCTGCAAGGGCACCACGGCGAAGAACGGCTTCTTCGGCGAGGGCCAGGTCGACGCCCTGAAGGCGGTCGGCAGCACCCCGCCGCCCGGCAAGTACTTCGAGAACACCGCGGACGTCGCCATCGGTGACAACACCACCGTGGAGAGCTCGCTCACCGTCAGCGGCGTGACCGGCAACGCCCCGGCCACCCTCAAGGTCGGCGTGAACATCGTCCACACCTACATCGGTGACCTCAAGGTCGACCTGGTCGCCCCGGACGGCAGCGTCTACACGGTGCACAACCGCTCGGGCGGCAGCACCGACAACATCAACCAGGTCTACACCGTCAACGCCTCCTCCGAGGTCGCGAACGGCACCTGGAAGCTCCGGGTCAACGACAACGCCGGCGGCGACACCGGCAGGATCGACTCCTGGAACCTCACCTTCTGAGGTTCCGGTGACCGGCTAGGGCACAGGAGCCACTAGCGCTGGAGCACGTCGGCGAGCCAGTCGAAGACGACGTCGCAGTGCTGCTGCGGGGCCATCGGGGAGCAGTGCAACTGCGCCCCGGTGGCCTTCGTCAATTTCACGTACTCCCGCCGCGTGCGGAGCAGTTCGTACATCTCGCGCGGCTGGCCCGGGTAGAACTGCTCGAAGTCGTAGTCCAGGACGAGCGTCGGGGCCTTGATCCGCCCGACCACCTTGGTGATGTCGAGACCGATGGCCACCTGGGCCGGTGTCCACAGGTCCGTGAGGACCTTGCCCTCGCGCGCCTGGCGCAGCGCCTGCCGGGCGAAGATCTCGAAGCGCTTCTTGACGGTGAAGGCCAGCTGCGGGGTCAGTTCCGGAACGACCTCCTCGTTCCAGATCCGGTTGGTCTCCGCCTTGTCGGGCGTGACGATGTCGCGCAGCTCCTTGTCGAAGCCGAGCCAGGGGCTGAGGCAGCCGGGCATGGCCACGACGGCGGCGAGCCGGTGCTCGAAGGCGGCGGCGCGCGGGGCGAGGTTGCCGCCCATGCTCAGTCCGGTGATGGCGATCCGGTCGCCGTCCACGTCCTCGCGCCGCAGCAGCCAGTCCACGATCGGGCTGACCACCGTCTCCCAGCGGGTGGTGAAGGGGATCTCCTCCACGAACAGCAACTGCCCCTGGCCGGGGCCGTCGTAGACGAGGGCGTTCCAGCCCCGGTCGATCGCCGCGGACACCCCGTAGGTCCACATGTCGAGGTTCTGGCCGTCACTGCCGTTGGTGAGGATGACGGTGGGGCGCCGCTCGGCGGGACCGTCCGGACGGAAGAACCAGATCGGCAGCCGGGTCTTGTCCCACGGGACGCTGTCCGTGACGGCGGCCGGCGTACAGAGCTTCGCGAAGGTGTCCCAGGCTTTGCGACCCGACCGGTAGACCGCCTCCTCGTCACCCGGCGCGTCGGTGCCCAGGACGTAGAACAGCGCCTGGGCGTAGTACTGGGCGGCCCGCAGCGAGCGGAAGCGGCGGGTCTGCGACGGTGTCCCGCCGCCGTCCCGGCCCGCGGCGGGCGGTGCGGCGAGCCGGTCGCCCCAGGACCGGAAGGTGTCGGTGTACGTCTGCTCGGACAGACCGGCCGCGTTGATGGTGTTGACCGCGGTGAGCACCTCGCCGACCTCGGAGGCGCGCATGCCGGCGGCTCCGAGCGCGAGCAGCCCCGCGAAGTTGAAGCCGGGGTCGGTGAAGAGCTTCATCGCTCCGGGCGCCGGATCCGCGGCCGACGGGGACGGCGCGGAGGAGGCGGACGGCGTCGACACGGCGGCCGCGGTGCAGGCGGTGCTCCCGACGGCGAGCGCCCCGGCTCCCGCGGCCAGCCCGGTCAGGGCGGCGCGGCGGCTGACGGAAGCGGGCTGGTGCGGTGTGCTGGCGGTCATGCAGGGGACGCTACGACGCGCCCCCGCGCCCGTGGTGCCGCCGCGCCCTCCCCTACTCCGAACGGGACCCCGCGCAGGGCTCAGCCACTGCGGAGGGCTCAGCCACTGCGCCGGGTGCGCAGGACGCAGTCGCCGCACAGGCCACCGCCGCCCGGGACCCGGTAGTAGAGGCAGCAGCTGCGCCGTACGAAGGCCACGCCGAGCCCCTCCTCGTGGATGAAGTCCCCGGTGCCGGCGAGCGCGCCGTCCTCGGCCAGCAGGTCGCGCACCAGCCCGGGGGCCGCGCCGCCCGGGACCCGGTCGATCAGCACCCGCAGCGCGCCGACCAGCCCGGACGCGGCGTTCCCCCGCAGGACCGTCGGGGAGAGCCCGTACCGCTCCCGCAGGGCCGTCTGCAGCAGGGCCAGGTTCTCCAGGACCGACTCCCCGAGGCCCTCGGCGGGCCGGGCCGCGGGCTCGGGCAGCCAGAGCTGGAGCGAGCCTTCGTCCGGCAGCCGCCACCACACCCGGTCGGCGGCAAGGTCCGGCACCCGCCCGGCCAGGGCCGCGCACCCCAGCCCGATGGACCACAGCCGGGAGGCGATCCCGAACTGGGCGGTCGAGGCTGCCACCCTTCCGGGCCCGCTGCCGATCCGGCGGCCGACCTCGGCCACGTACGGCTCCAGCTGTCCGCCGTACAGCGCGGTGAGCGGACGGAAGCCGGGCCCGGGCGGCTCCTGCCCGGGAGCGGCGGTGAAGAAGGGCCCCACGTCGGCCAGTCGCCGCAGTACGTCGTCCATACGGGGCATGATCTCAGGCCCCGCGCGGGGCGACCCCGGTGCACCCCTCAGAGACCGGCGAGGAAGTCCAGCAGGGCCCGGTTGAAGGCCTCCGGCTGCTCCACTCCCGGCAGGTGCCCCGCCCCCTCGATCACGGTGAGCACCGAGTGCGGCAGCAGCGCGTGCAGGGCCTCGGCCTCCGCGACCGGGGTGAAGACGTCGTCGGCGCCGACCAGCACCAGGCAGGGCTCGGCGGCGCCGGCGAGCACCGGACGGTAGTCGGGGCGCTCGGCCCGGCCGCGCTGTGCGGCGGCCGCGCCCTCGGGGTCGGTCCCGCACATCATGGCGGTGACCCGGGCCGCGGCCTCGGGCATGGCGGTCACGTTGTAGGGCGCCAGCATCTTGTCGATCACCTCTTCGGCGTAGGGCCGCATGCCCTCGGCGATCAGCCGTTCGGCCGTCTCCCGGCGCAGTTTCGCCCCGGCTTCCGTCTCGGGCGCCGGGGAGGTGTCGCAGAGCACGAGGGCCCGTACCAGACCCGGGTGGCGCAGTCGCATCTCCATCGCGATCTGACCGCCCATGGACACACCAACGACGACCACCTGTTCGATGCCGAGTCCGGCGAGCAGGGCGGCGAGATCGTCCGCGAGATCGGCGAGCAGGGCCTTGCCCGGCAGCACCGGGCTGTCTCCGTATCCTCGCAGGTCAGGCGTGATCACGCGGTATCCGGCGGCCGTGAGGGCGGCCGTCTGGGGGGCCCACATCGTGCGGTTGAAGGGATGTCCGTGGATCAGGATTACGGGCGCTCCGGCGCGGGGACCCAAGTCGTCGAAAACCAGCGTCACACCATTGCCAAATTGGGGCTTCATGGAAGGACTTTAAGGGGCTACATTGAGCCACTCGCGTTCACCTGACAGCCGGTTGCCTTTCACTCGTGTTTTGCACGGGGGGCGACGTCATGGACGCAGACTGTGCAACCACCCCACCGCCCAGAAGGACCGAAGGCTCCGTGCCCGTACCCGTACACCTCGCGGGCCGCACCGTGCGGCTCGAGCCCCTCGCACCCCACCACACCGAGGCCCTGGCCGTGGCCGGTGCCGAGGATCGTACGACTTACGCC
Organism: Streptomyces erythrochromogenes; assembly: GCF_040684695.1. Taxonomy (GTDB): domain Bacteria; phylum Actinomycetota; class Actinomycetes; order Streptomycetales; family Streptomycetaceae; genus Streptomyces; species Streptomyces erythrochromogenes_C. The sequence continues at coordinate 731,362 of NZ_JBFBGM010000001.1, read as the reverse complement.
TTCACCCCCGTACCCCACGGGGTGCAGGCGTCACACGAGTACATCGACCGCGCGCTCGCCGATCAGGCCGCGGGTCGATCGCTCCCGTTCGCCATCGTCAGAGCCACTGACGGGCGCGTGGTCGGTTCGACCCGGTTCCTGGAACTCGACTACTGGCAGGGGCCACTGGTGTGGCCCGCCGTGCCGGGCGTCCCGTTCGGCGATCCGGCGACGGCGATCCCCGATGCCGCCGAGATCGGCAATACCTGGCTGTCCCCGACCGCCCAGGGAACCGGCATCAACACCGAGGCGAAGCTGCTCATGCTCCGCCACGCCTTCGAGACCTGGGGGGTCCGGCGCATCTCGCTGCGCGCCGATGCGCGCAACGGCCGGTCGCGGGCCGCGATGGAACGTCTCGGCTTCACCTGTGAGGGGGTCCGCCGGGCCCATTCGCGGGGGCTGGACGGCGCCGTCCGCAGTACCGCCTTCTACTCGATCCTCGACGAGGAGTGGCCGGCCGTACGGTCGATCATCGAGCTGAGGCTGTCGGCGGGGGCGCAGCGCAAGCGCCGCCGCAAGACCCTGATCCCGGCCTAGCCCGGACCGGACAACGACAAAAACGGTCCTGCCCCGGCGCCCTCGTCCGAGGAACGCCGGGGCGAGGGCCGAGTCCCGTCCCCGGCAGGCAGTGGACGACCACCAGATCGCCACCTCCCGGTGCTGTGCGGCACCGGGCAATGGGCTGCCCCAGGAAACCCCAAGAGAAGGGAAAGTGTGCAACCCCGGCGTACTTTCGTTCATCTTCCGAACGGAAGAACCGAGACGTCGGACCACCGCCCCTCCTGGGGGCAGCACCAGCCGGAGAGCCACCGCACATGTCGTACGCACCCGAGGGGCAGCAGCACCAGCCTTACCGGCGGGAGGGGCAGAGCCCGCAGCCGCCCTACGGCGAACCGTACGGGCAGCCGTACGGGCAGCAGCCGCACGGGCAGTCCCCGTACGCCGAGCCGTACGACGGGCCGACCCGGGCGTACGACCGGCCGCCGCAGGGGCAGTGGGAGCAGGAGCAGTGGGCCGAGCAGCCCGAGCCCCCGCGCCGCAGGTCCCGGGGCAAGCGGTGGCTGATCGCCGGTGTCTCGGTCCTGGCGCTGGCGGGCATAGCCGCCGGCGTCATGGCCTACTACGAGATACCCCCCTTCACCGACAAGGGCTCGGCGGTGTCCTTCGGGCCCGGCGGGGGCGGCAAGGAGTCCGGTCAGGGCGGCGCGGGGGCCCAGCAGCCGGCGAACTCCAAGATGCTCATGCCGACCGGGCCGGCGGCCGACTTCAAGAACTCGATGACCCTGGCCGACGGCACGCACGTGGCCGTGACCACCCTGGACGGCAAGAAGTCCGGCTTCAAGGGCAAGGTCTGGGTCTGGGCACCCAAGGAGTACAACGACCCGAAGTTCGCCAAGAGCGGCTTCCCGGTCATGATCGCCCTCCCCGGCGGGGCCGGCTACCCGAGCAACTACTGGATGGGCACCGACCTCGGCCTCCAGACCAGCATCAGCAAGTGGTACGCGGAGGGCAAGAGCAAGCCCTTCCTGCTGGCCATGCCCGTGCTCAACCCCGGCCCGGACGACAAGGGCGTCTACTGGGACGGCTCCGACATCCCCGGGCAGCCGAAGATGGGCACCTGGCTCACCGAGGACGTCCCGGACCTGATGAAGGCGAACTTCCGCACGGTGAAGTCCCGTGACGGCTGGGCCTTCATGGGCTCCTCAACCGGCGGCTTCGCGGGCATGAAGGCCGTGCTGAAGCACCCGGACAAGTTCAAGGCCGTGATCGCCTCCGGCCCGGACATCGTCCCGGACTCCTCCCTGTGGAAGGGCCACGACAAGGAGAAGGCCGAGAACAACCCGGAGCTGCTGGCCAAGCAGCTCATCGACACCAAGGGCCCGGACGTCTACATCGCCTTCCAGGTCGGCGACAACGAGAGCAACAAGAAGACCCTGCCGGACGTGCAGAAGTTCGTCGCCACCTTCGGCAACAAGGGACCGGTGCACACCAGCCTGCGGGTGATCCCGGGCGGCCAGCACAACGCCAAGACCTACGTCCCGAACATGGGCGAGGGGCCGATCCAGTACATCAGCAAGGTCATGGAAGGACCGGTCGAGTAACCACCGGGTCCTGCGCCCGCTCCGGCTCCGGCCCGCCGAACGGCTTCGGCGGGCCGTCGCCGTTCCAGGGCGCCCAGCCCGGGTCGCCCGTCGTCGCGAACCGGACCCAGGCCCCGTGCATCTCGTCCGCCAGCTCCTGCGGGGTCTCCCGGCCCGCCAGCCACCCGGCCTCGGGCACGGACAGGGTGTCGAACACGAAGCCGAGCTCCAGGGCGTGGCAGGCCCCGAGCCCCGGGACGCCCGAGCACCAGGAGAACTCGTACAGGAAGCTCGGCGCCGCCCGCCGGGCCCCGGCGAGCCTGCGCAGCGGATCGCGCAGCAGCCGGTCGGTGAACAGCTGCCCGGCGAGTTCGGCCGGACCGGCCCCGGGCAGGGCGGTGCGCAGCGCGGCCACGGCGGCGCGGTCCTTGCCGGTCCGGGTGCGGGCCAGTGCCACGGCAAGCGGCCCCATCCGGTCCAGCACCCGCATTCCGCCGGTGGGGGCGAGCCAGAGCCGGTACTCCTCGGTGGTCCACCCGAACAGCAGCGGCACCGCGCCGGAGGCGGGGTCCTCGTCGGCGGTCAGGGCGTCGAGGGGGTCCACGGGCAGCGTGTCCGGGTCGACGACCAGGCCGAAGGCGGGTCCGCCGAGGAGGGGGCCCGATCTGCGCAGGACGGCCGCCTGGGCGGCCATGAGGTCGGGCAGGGCGGCGGCGGTGAAGGCCGCCGCGGTGGCCTCCACCTTCAGCAGGGAGGCCATCCGCCGCACCATGGCGCGTACCCGGGGGCGCGGCAGGGCCTCGGGGGCGCCGCTCTGCAGGACCGCCCGGTGGAAGAGTCCGGCCGCGCGGGGGGCGGCCAGGAGGGCTCCGATGCTGATGGCTCCGGCGGATTCGCCGAAGAGGGTGACGCGGGCCGGGTCTCCGCCGAAGGCGGCGATGTTGTCGCGGACCCATTCGAGGGCGGCGATCTGGTCCAGCAGACCCCGGTTGGCGGGCGCGTCGGGGAAGAGCCCGTACCCCAGGACGCCGAGGCGGAAGTTGACGGAGACCAGCACGACGCCGTCGCGGGCGAAGGCGGATCCGTCGTAGACGGGCACGGCCGAGGAGCCGCGGGTGTGCGCCCCGCCGTGGATCCACACCATGACCGGCAGGCCGGCACCGGGGGCCGGCTCGGGGGTCCACACGTTCAGGTTCAGGCAGGCGTCGCCGGGGACCACCGGGTCGGGCAGCAGGGCCGCGAACGTGGGCGGGTAGGGCACCTTGGGCGCCGTCGGACCGAAGGCCGCGGCCTCGCGCACGCCGTCCCAGGCGGCCGGGGGCGCGGGCGGTGCCAGGCGGAGGGCGCCGACGGGTGGGGCCGCGTACGGGATGCCCAGGAAGACGGAGATCCCGTCGGCCCCGGTACGGCCCTCGACCGTGCCGGCCCCGGTCCTGACCCGCGGCCGGCCGACGCCGGCGGCGACGCCCTGTGCACTCATCCCGTCCTCCTGCTGCTGGTACCGGTCCCGCACCGTCGCACAGCCGTCCAACGGGTGACAAGGCGTGACCGGGCCGGGGACCGGCCCGGTTGGACGGGCATGCGAATCCTGCGTATCCCCCACACTCTGCCCGTCCTGCTGCTGGCGGGCATCTCGTGCATCGCCGGTCCGGCCCACGCCGCGGGGGCGGACTTCCAGTACGTCGGCCAGGACGACCGGGTCCACGGGCTCACCGCGCCGCGGGGCTGCGTGGCGGCCGAAGGAGGCGGCGGCCGTGCCGTGACCAACGGGACCCGCGCCTCGGCGACCCTCTACCAGGGCCCCCGCTGCACCGGCCGGGTCATCGGGACGCTGCGGCCCGGTGACGCCGTTCAGGTGCGGCCCGCCTTCGCCTCCGTCGCATTCGCCGTCACCGGGTAGGCGCAGGGGCCGTGACCCCTCGGCCCTCCCCGCGTTGTATGCCATGTCAAATGCCACAGATTCTGTGGCACCCCATATCTCACGAGGAGATCTTGATGTCGCGTATCGCGAAGGCATTCGCCATCACCGCTGTCACCGGTAGCGCCGTGGTCGCCGGTGCGGGCCTGGCTGTCGCCGATGCCGGAGCGCACGGTGCGGCGGTCGGCTCCCCCGGTGTCCTGTCGGGCAACCTGCTCCAGGTTCCGGTGCACGTCCCGGTCAACGTCTGCGGCAACACGGTGAACGTGATCGGCCTGCTGAACCCCGCGTTCGGCAACACCTGCGTCAACGCGTCGGGCGGCGGCGCCGACCACCACACCGAGGGTGCCGGCTACGGCCACTGATCGCCTGCACGACCGAAGGGCCCCCGCCGCTCGGCGGGGGCCCTTCCCCTGTGCTCATTCGTAGCGGTACTGACCCTGGTGGCCGAGGACCTCGCGCGGGGTCACGTTCCAGGGCGGCATCGGCTCGTCGAGGGCGATCACCCGGCCGCGCTGGAGGTCGCCGAGGGCCAGGGGCGCCGCGGGCAGGTAGCCGGAGCGGGGGTGCTTGCGCTGCCAGCGGTCCCAGATCAGGTCGACGAAGGCGTGGTGCAGCCAGAACGCGGGGTCGTTGGGCGCCGTACCGCCCGTCATGTGGCCGCCGATCCACTGGTGGACCTTGTTGTGGTTGCGCCAGCGCTCGCTCCTGGGGGCCGCCCAGCCCTCCAGCTTGTTGCGGAATCCGCCCGCCGTGGCCGTGGAGTCCCAGGGCGACACGTCGTAGACCGGGTCGTCGATCGCCCACTGCAGTTCGGCCGGGGTGGGCAGGGCGATCGGGTTCTGCGGCCTGCCCAGGTTGCGGGTGAGGAACGCGGCCTCCGTGATGCCCACGGTCACCGTCCAGTTGCCCTTGTCGTAGGCGAACGGCCCGGTCATCACCTTGCGGTCGGTCGAGCGGCCGGTGCCGCCGAGGAAGTCGTCCGCCCAGAGCGGGGAGACGGGGCTGGTGTCGGTGGTCCAGTCCCAGTACGGGACGGACACGCCGGGGTCGAGCTGCTGCAGCTGCTTCTCGAACTCCAGCAGGTAGAGCCGGTGCCACGGGAAGAAGGACGGCGACATGTGCCCGACGCGCAGCTTGCGGTCGCGGTCGGGCACGAAGTACTTGTCGTGGGTGCGCACCAGGGCGTCGTAGGCGCCGCTGCGCTTGAGCTCCAGTACCGCCGCGGTGAACCGCTTCTTCTGGGCGCTGGTGAGGTTCTTCTGGTTCTGCCGGACGTGCAAAGCGTGGGTCCTCCCGTTCCCATTGGTCGGTCAGCCGTGGTGCGGGGCCGCGAACGCCAGCTGGGTCGTGCCCAGTTCGTCGACCGCGGCCCGGGCCAGTTCCAGTGGGGTCGCGTAGGACTGGAAGTGGTTGACCCCGCTCAGGTAGCTGCCGTCGGCCCGGCGCATGACGTGCAGCGGGCGGCCGTCGATGCGGACCCCGGCGACGTCCACGGCGATGTGCCGGCCCCGGTACGTCTCCTCTTCCAGCGGTGCCGGCGTGAGGGTCTGCCGGGGCCGGCGGGCGCGCAGTACGGGGGCCAGGGCCGCACCCGTACCGGCCAGCACGGCCGCGGTGAACGCCGTGCGCAGGAGGGCGCGTCGGGTCAGAGGTGCGGCGGCGGTTGCTGCGGACATGCGGTCTCCCTCGCTCGGTGGCCGGCGGCTACGGGTCTAACGCCGCGCGGCGGGCGAGGTCACCGGTGGGCGTCGCGGAGCTGCTTGTAGAAGAGGGTCGTCGGGTGGAGCCGGCCCGCCGGGTCGGTGGCGTAGTCGGGGATGGTGCCCGCCTCGATCCAGCCCGCCGAGCGGTAGACGTGCTCGGCGCCGCTGCCGGTCTCGGTGTCCAGGAACAGCAGGAGCACCCCGGCCCGGACGGCCTCGGCCTCCGCGTGCGCGAGGAGGGCGCGGGCGGTGCCGCGGCCCCGGGCGGCCGGGTGGACCATGAGCTTGCGCAGTTCGGCGCGGTGGCGGCCGTTGGGCTTGGACTCCCGGTACCAGCTGACGGTGCCGTCGATGGGGCCGTCGGCGCCGGCGCGGGAGACCCACAGGGCGAGGGATCCGTCCTCGACGGCGGGCAGCAGGGAGTCCCACCAGGCGGCGGCCGCCCGGTGGTCGAGGCCCTCCAGGAAGCCGAGCGAGGAGCCGTCGCGGACCACGGCGTGCAGGAGGGCGGCGAGTTCGGCGCGGTGGGTGCGCAGTCCGGTCGCGGACAGCGCGGTGATCACGGCGGTCATGCGGTGAGCATACGGATCAGTCCTGTACGTGCCGCAGGCGGGGCAGGTGCAGGTCGCGCAGGACGGCGGTCATCCGCAGGGCGAAGACCAGGCCTGCGGAGACGCACGTGGTGGCCGTGTCCCCGGCTCCGGCAGCGTGCAGGGCGAGGTGGACGGCGGCGCCGGCGAGCGCGGCGGTCGCGTACACCTCCTCCCGCAGCAGCAGGGGCGGGAACTCTCCGCACAGGACGTCGCGGACGACCTCGCCGGTGACTCCGGTCAGCACGGCGAGGATGAGGACGGCGACGGGCGTGACGTGGGCGTCGATGGCCGCGCGGGCCCCGATGACGGTGACGACGGCGAGTCCGACGGCGTCGACGACCATGAGGGTGCGGTGCGGGAGCGTGGGCCGGCGGCGCAGGTGGAGCATGGTCGCCACGGCGACGGCGGCGATGACGACGAGCAGCAGCCGGTCGTGGGTCCAGTAGAGCGGGTGCCGGCCGAGGACGAGGTCGCGCAGGGTGCCGCCGGAGAGGGCGGCGGCGAAGGCGAGGACGAGCCCGCCGAAGGGGTCCATGCCGGCCCGGTGGGCGGCCAGTACGCCGGAGGCCGCGAAGGCGGCTATGCCGAGCAGGTAGAGGGCGTGCAGCACGGCGCGCCTCCTTCACGGGGCGGGACGGGGCGGGGGTCGGGGCGACCCGTCGAGACTGCCGCACCGGGCGCCGCCGCCGCATCGGCCGTCCGGCCGGGGCCGAGCAGGCGGAATCGGCCGAAGGGACGAGCACGGGGCGGCCGGCGGCCGGGGCTGCCCTGCCGACGCCCTTGCGTACGGGACCCGTCGCGTACCCGGTCGACCACGTGCCGCCCGCGCAGTTCGGCTGCGAGCCGCTTCCGGGCGGCCGGCCGGGCCGAGCCCCGGTCGCCCACCCGCAGGTCCGGGGGCGGCGGGGCCGGCGGAGCCCGCAAGGGCGCGGGCATGCGTCCGGTCGGGCACCCGCCGCCGCAGGCCGGGGCCCTTCAGGGAGCGGGGAGTTCCGCGAAGTCGGCGACCAGGCCGCGGTGGTGGCCGGCCGTGCCGAGGGCGAGGGAGTCGGCCTTGGCCCGCTTGAGGTAGAGGTGGGCCGGGTGTTCCCAGGTCATGCCGATGCCGCCGTGGAGCTGGACGCACTCCTCGGCAGCGCGGACGGCCACCCCCGAGCAGTAGGCCTGGGCGACGGCGACCGTGAGCGGCGCGTCGGGGGCCCCGGTGGCGAGGGCGTCGGCCGCGGCCCGGGCGGCGGCCCGGGCGGAGGCCACGTCGAGCCAGAGCCGCGCCAGGCGGTGCTTGAGGGCCTGGAAGGAGCCGACGGGCCGGTTGAACTGGTAGCGGCCCCTGACGTGTGCGACGGTCTCGGTCAGGCACCACTCGGCCAGCCCGACCTGCTCGGACGCGAGCAGTCCCGCGGCGCAGAGCAGCGCTCCCGCGACGGCCGCCCGGGCCGTCGCGGGGTCGGCGAGGCGGGTGCCCGGGGCTCCCTCCAGGGTGATGGTGGCCAGCGGACGGGTCAGGTCCAGCGGGACGAGCGGGGTCACACCGGCCTCTTCGGCACGGACGGCGTGGAGCCCGGTGTCGGCCAGGACGAGCAGGACGTCGGCGGCCACCGCGTCCGCCACGGCGGTGACCGTGCCGGTCAGGGCCGCGCCGCCGGTGTCCCGCACGGGCGCGGGCAGGCGCGCCCCGGGGGCCAGGGTCAGCGGCAGCGCCGGGACGCAGACGGTGCGTCCCGCGGCCAGTTCCGCCAGCAGCGGTGCCGCTTCGGGGGTGTCGCAGGCGAGCAGGATCTCCGTGGCGAGCACGGCGCTCGTGAGGTAGGGGACGGGCGCCACGGCGCGGCCCAGTTCCTCCAGCACCACGGCCGCCTCGCGGTGCCCCGCGCCCTGGCCGCCCAGCTTCTCGGGTACGAGGAGGCCCGCCGCGCCGATCCCGGCGGCGAGGGTGTGCCACAGGGCCGGGTCGTGCGGCCGGCCCGTCTCGGCGCGGTCGAGGATCCCCTGGGCGTCGCACCGGTCGGTGAGGAGCGAGCGTACGGCGGCGCGCAGTTCCTCCTCGGCCTCGGAGTAGAGGAGGTCGGCCGGTGCCGCCGGCGGTGTCGGGGCCGTCGGTGCCGTCATCGGGAGAGGTCCTTCCATGCGAGGTCCTTGTCGTCGCGCGGCTCGGGGGGCAGGCCGAGGACGCGTTCGGCGACGATGTTGAGGAGGATTTCGCTCGTGCCGCCCTCGATGCTGTTGCCCTTGGCGCGCAGGTAGCGGTAGCCGGCGTCACGGCCGGTGAAGTCGACGAGTTCGGGGCGGCGCATGGTCCAGTCCTCGTACAGGAGGCCCTCCTCCGCGAGGAGTTCGACCTCCAGGCCGCTGATCTCCTGGTTGAGGCGGGCGAAGGTCAGCTTCATGCCCGAGCCCTCGGGGCCGGGCTGGCCCGCGGCGAGCTGCTGGCGCAGCCGCTCCCCCGTGAGGCGGGCCACCTCGGCCTCGACCCACAGCTCCAGCAGCCGCTGGTGGAGGGCGTGGGTGCGCAGGGCCGGGCGTTCGCGCCAGGCCGCGGCGACGGGTGCGATCATGCCGCCCTCGCGGGGGATGCGCATGCCGCCGATGGAGACGCGCTCGTTCATCAGGGTGGTGCGGGCGACCGCCCAGCCCTGGCCGACGGCGCCGAGGCGGTGGGTGTCGGGGATGCGGACGCCGGTGAGGAAGACCTCGTTGAACTCGGCCTCGCCGGTGATCTGGCGCAGCGGCCGGACCTCGACGCCGGGGTCGTGCATGTCGCACAGGAAGTAGGTGATGCCCTGGTGCTTGGGCAGGGCCGGGTCGGTGCGGGCGACGAGGATGCCCCAGCGGGCGTTGTGGGCGCTGGACGTCCAGACCTTCTGGCCGTCGACGGTCCATTCCCCGGCGCTTTCGTCGAGGACGGCGCGGGTGGCGAGTGCGGCGAGGTCCGATCCGGCGCCGGGCTCGCTGAAGAGCTGGCACCAGACCTCCTCGCCCAGCCACAGGGGGCGCAGGAAGCGCCGCTTCTGCTCCTCGGTGCCGTACGCGAGGATCGTGGGCGCGGCCATGCCGAGGCCGATGCCGATCCGGCGCGGGTCGTTGTCCGGGGCGCCGGCGGCCTCCAGTTCGGCGTCGACGACGGCTTGGAGGGTACGGGGGGCGCCGAGCCCGCCGAGGCCCTCGGGGTAGTGCACCCAGGCGAGTCCGGCGTCGAAGCGGGCGCGGAGGAACTCGGTGCGGCCGGTGCCGGCGGGCGGATGCGCGGCGAGGAGTTCCCGGGTGCGGGCGCGCAGCGCCTCGGCGGTGGTGGGGGTGCTGGGGGTGGCTCCGGCGGTCATCGGGCGGCCCCGTCCAGGCCCGGGACGACCACCAGGCGGCCGGTGGTGGTCCCGTCGGCGAGGCGCTGCACGGCGTCGGCGGCCCCTGCGAGCGGGACGCGTTCGCTGACCAGGGGTGTGACCGCGCCTTCGGCGGCGAGCCGGGTGAGCTCGGTGTGGCAGGCGAGGACGGCCGCGGGGTCCTTGGCCGCGTACAGGCCCCAGTGCAGGCCGAGCACGGAGTAGTTCTTCACGAGGGCGTGGTTGAGGGCGGGGGCGGGGACGGTGCCGCTCGCGAAGCCGACGACGACGATCCGGCCCTCGAAGGCGACGCACTTGGCGGAGGCGGTGTAGGCGTCCCCGCCGACCGGGTCGTAGACGACGTCGACGCCGCGGCCGCCGGTGAACTCCTTGACGCGGGGGGCGATTTCCTCCGCCGTACGGTCGATCACCAGGTCGCAGCCGAGTTCCTCGGCGGTGCGGGCCTTGTCCTTGCCGCCGACCACCCCGATCACGGTGGCTCCGGCCGCCCTGCCCAGCTGGACGGCTGCGCTGCCGACCCCGCCGGCGGCCGCGTGGACGAGGAGGGTCTCGCCGGCCCGGAGGCGGGCGCGGCGGTGCAGGCCGAACCAGCCGGTCTGGTAGCCGATGTGGAGGGCGGCCGCCTCGGCGTCGTCGAGGGTGTCCGGGGCAGGCAGCAGGGCGCGGGCGGGCGCGGTGACGTACTCGGCGAACCCGCCGTGCGGCAGGCTGGGGTTGGCGATGACGCGGCGGCCGTCCTCGGTCTCCCCGCAGACCTCGACGCCGGGGGTGAAGGGCAGCGGGGGTTTGATCTGGTACTGCCCGCGGGCGAGCAGCGCGTCGGGGAAGTTGACGTTGGCGGCGAGGACCCGGAGTTTCACCTCGCCCTCGCCGGGGACGGGTTCGGGAACCTCTTCGAGGCGCATGGCCTCGCGGGGCTCTCCGGGGGTATGTACTCGCCATGCCTGCATCCGGGGCCTCCAGCCGCCGTCGAGGAATCACGCTCCGGGCGCATACTAAGCGGTCGCTTGCCCTCCTGTGAACCGTTGGCAGGCGCACATGCCGCCCCGCCTCCAACAACACGCGTCATTTCAGGCCACATTCGCCACACCGTCAGGCAAGATGTGGCGTGCACGTGTCATGACTCAACGGGGAACTGCACCTGTCCAGGGGGGACCACCACATGAGAAGAAGCATGTCCGCGGCCGCAGCCGCGGTCGTTCTGGCCGGCCTGATCACCGCGGCCGGCCCGGCCGCCGCGGCGACCGACGCGAAGTGCGCGCCGAAGATCCAGGTGCTCGGCTCGATCGGGGACGAGTCGTACTACCGCGACATGCCGCAGAGCCAGGGCGTCCACGACTTCGGTGCGGACGGCCTCGCCGTCGGCGTCTCGGGCTACAAGCCGGTCTACTGGACCGGCACCACCGTCCACCGGGTCCCGCTCACCGACCCGAACGTGTCGGGCCAGGTGCTCGCCGTCAACGCGCACGGCCTGATGGTGGGCGTCCTCCGCGGCTCCGGCAGTGCCTCCCTGTTCACCTACCAGGCGGGTGCCGCGGCGATCACCCCGCTGCCGGGCAGCGACGGCTCGGACCTCGAGGCCGACGTCAACGACGCCGGGTACGTGGTCTCCCGCTCCGACAGCTGGATCGCCACCGTCTGGAAGGACGGCCAGAAGGTCCGCGAGCTGCCCGTCCCGGCCGACGCCGGCCCGGGGACCCGGATCACGATGGTCACCGGCATCAACAACCACGGCGACATCCTCGGCATGGCCACGCAGGACCACGAGGTTCCGGAGACCGGCGAGCACCTGGAGAACACCCACCCGGTGCTGTGGCCGGGGGACGGCGGAGCCGCCCGGCTGCTGGCTCCCACGATGAACGACAGCTACGTCCAGGACCTCGACGAAAGCGGCCGGGTCGTCGGCTACGACTGGTCCGGGCCGTGGTACGAGTACCGCACGTGGGTCTGGGAGCCCCCGGTCGGCGGCCCCGGCACCTCTCCCGGCGGGCTGAGCTCGCACCCGTACGCCACCTTCGAGGCGATCAGCCCCACCACGAACCTCAGCGTCGGCACGGCCAAGTTCCACCCGGACCAGATGACCCTGCCGGACCAGGCACTGCTGCGGGCCGGTTCCGGCCCGGTCAAGGCCCTGCCGCGGCTGGCCGCGGGCGGCGCGAGCATGGCGGACGCCGTGTCGGACGCCGACCGGGTCGGCGGGGCGGCGGTGAACGCGAAGGGCAGGCTCAAGCCGGTGATCTGGACCTGCGCGACCAAGCAGGCGTACAACCCCGGCAGCTAGCAGCCGCCCTCCGGGGATGGCGATCTGAGCGCCCGCGCGCTATCGATGGGCGGATGGAGAACCCTCAGCGCGGCCTGCCCGCGCCGCCGCCGCCCGGTGCCGCCGCCCTGCCCCCCGGTACGTTCGCGGGCCAGGTGGTCCTCGTGACCGGCGGCGGCACCGGGCTGGGCAAGGCCGTGGCGGCCGAGTTCGCGCGGCTCGGCGCCGACCTGCTGATCGCGGGCCGGCGCCCCGAGCGGCTCAAGGCAGCGCAGGACGAGCTGGCCGCCGTTCCGGGCGCGGGCCGGGTGAGCGCCGCCGTCTGCGACATCCGGGACCCGGAGCGGGTCGCGGAGGTCTTCGACGCGGCGCAGGCGGCGCTCGGGCTGCCGGACGTCCTGGTCAACAACGCCGCAGCCAATTTCCCGTCCCCGGCGGAGGACCTCTCGCCGAACGCCTGGCGGGCGGTCGTCGACATCACCCTGACCGGCACCTGGTTCATGACCCGCGAGTTCGGCCGCCGCCACCTCGCCGCCGGCACCCCCGGGTCGATCGTCAACATCGGCGCCTCGTACGCCTGGACCGGCGGGCCGGGCTTCGCCCACAGCGCCGCCGCCAAGGCCGGGGTGAAGAACCTCGTGGAGACCCTCGCCGTGGAGTGGGGCCCGTACGGCATCCAGATCAACGGGCTCGTCCCGGGCCTGTTCCCGCACGCCGACATGACCGCGGACATCCGCGGCGGACTGGACCGCGCCGCGCCCGGCGCCAAGGACGCCCGGCAGCCGGCCCTGCGGGTCGGGGAGCCGCGCGAACTGGGCTGGGCCGCGACCTTCCTGGCCTCGCCGTACGCCCGGTTCGTCACCGGCCACACGCTGGTCGTCGACGGGGCCAACTGGCAGCGCCGGACGGTGGTCAGCCCCGAGGTGGTCCCGGTACGGGAGCAGCTGGGGCGCGGGCCCTTCCGCGCCGGACCGGGCGGGCCCCGCCCGGCGGCTCAGCCTCCGGCAAGCGCATAGCGCCGCTCGCGCGCGGCGGCCGCGGCCGGTCAGCCCCCGGTGAAGCGGGGCGGCCGGCGCTCCGCCTGGGCGCCGTAGCCCTCGCGGGCGTCGTCCGAGGCGAGCGTGAGGGCCGCGGTCATCGCCACCCGGTCGAGGGCCGCGGGGAGGGCGGCGTCGGCGTAGGCGTCGACCGCGCGCTTGATGCCCTGGACCGCGAGGGGGGCGTTGGCGGCGATCTCCGCCGCCAGGGCACCGGAGGCCGCCGCCAGTTCGTCCGCCTCGACGAGGAGTTGAACCAGGCCCAGCCGTTCGGCGGTCGCGGCGTCGATGCGGCGGCCCGTCAGGGCCAGGAACTTCGCCCAGCCGGCGCCCGCCTCGCGGGCGATGCGCAGGTCGCCGCCCGCGTCGACCGCCACGCCCAACCGGGCCTCGGGGAGGGCGAAGACGGCGTCCCGCGCCGCCACCCGGATGTCGGCCATCAGCGCCAGTTCGAAGCCGAAGCCGAGGCAGTAGCCCTGGACGGCGGCCACCACCGGCTGCGGGAGCCGGGCGAGGACCGCGAAGCGCTCGTGGACCCAGCGGATGCCCTCGTAGTAGTTGCGGGTGCGTTCGGCGGCGGAACCGCCGGTGATGGCTCCGCCCGGGGCGGTCACGTCGATGCCCGCGCAGAAGGCCCGGCCCTCGGCCCGCAGCAGCACGGCCCGCACCGCGGGGTCGAAGCGGATCCGGTCCGCGAACAGTCCGAGCTGCCGGCTGGACTCCCAGCTCCAGCCGTTGAGTTTGTCGGGGCGGCAGAGGGTGAGGACCGCGACGCCGTCCGCGACGTCCAGCCGCAGCCGCTCCTCCCCCTCCGCGATCTGTGTGGAGATGGTGTCGATCACCTTGTCCCGCACCTCCGGCCCCGACAGCTGCCCGATACCTGATGGACCGTCAGGCTAGGGGTGGGAGGGTCAGCGGGGGAAGACCTCGAACGCGACCGCCGGACGGCCGCCGAACCGGGCCGCGACCCGCTCGGCGTTGCCGGTGAGGAAGGTGCGGACGTACTCCTCGGGGTCCTGGTCCGTCAGCGCCTCGATGTAGGCCTTGTGCTCCATCAGGGAGAGCACCGACCGCTCCAGGCCCGGACCGGCGTCGGCCGCGTGCGTGGGGGTGCTGGTCCCGGCCACCGCCACCCAGCGGACCCCGTCCCACGGCTCCAGGCCCTGCTCGGAGATGAGCTCCGGGAAGATCCACCGGTTGCCCGCGTCGGCAGCCGCGTCCAGGGTGGCCCGGCCGACGGCCTTGTGGTCGGGGGTGTTCCAGTAGCCGCCGCCCTGCTCCCCGCCCCACGTGTCGCGGTGGTTGAGGGTGATGACCAGCTCGGGACGGTGCCGGCGGATGGCCGCCGCGATGTCCCGGCGCAGGCCGAGCCCGTATTCGACGACCCCGTCGCGGTGGTCGAGGAACTCCACCGCGGACACGCCGACCACGGCGGCGCTCGCGCGCTGCTCCGCCTCGCGCACCGGGGCGCAGTCGGCGGGGGCGAGGGAGTCGATGCCCGCCTCACCGCGGGTGGCCAGGAGGTACACCACCTCCCGGCCGCCGTCCGTCCAGTCCGCGATGGCGGCCGCGCACCCGTACTCCAGGTCGTCCGGGTGGGCGACGACGGCGAGGGCACGCCGCCAGTCGGTGGGCATGGGCTCCAAGGGGGCCTGCTGATCACGTTGTTCGGTCATGCGTCGCACAATAGGCGAATGGACCGTCACGGACAGGTAGTGGCTCTTCTGGATGCCGGCGGGACCTTCTTCGAGCCCGCCCGTACGGCGTTCCCGGGCGCGGACGAGGCCGCCTGGGCGCGCGCGGCGCTGCTGGATCCGGGGGCGGCCGGCCCCGGTGGCGCCTGGCGGCTGGACTTCCGCTGCTTCGCGATCGCACGGCCGGGCGGCCGGTGGGTGCTGGTGGACGCGGGGGTCGGGCCGGCGGACGGGCCGGCCGCCGGGTGGGCGCCGGTGCCCGGGCGGCTGCCCGCCGCCCTCGCGGCGGCCGGCATCGCACCGTCCGACGTGGAGACGGTGGTCCTGACCCACCTGCACGAGGACCACGCGGGCTGGACCGCGGGCCCGGGCGGGGAACCGTTCTTCCCCGCCGCGCGCCACGTCGTACAGCGGGCGGAGGTCGCGGCCCTCGACCGGGACGACCCGGTGTGGGAGTGGACGGTGGCCCCGCTGCGGGAGACCGGGCAGCTGCACGAGGTGGACGGGACGCACCGGCTGGGAGCGGGCATCACCCTGCTGCCCACACCCGGGCACACCCCCGGCCACCAGTCGGTGCTGGTGGAGCAGGGCGGGGCGGGCCGGGACGTCCTGGTCACCGGTGACGTGCTGGTGCACGCGGTGCAGTGGGCCGATCCGGCGGTCCCCTACTCGCACGAGCGCGACCGGGCCGCCGCGCGCGCCTCCCGCGAGGGACTGCTGGCGCGGGCGGCGCGCAGCGGCGCCCTGCTGGCCACGGCCCATCTGACCCGTGCCTTCGTGGAACCGCCGGACGCCGCGGAGCCGGGCCCGCCGCGCTGAATGCGGGTGCGGGCCCGGCCGGTCAGGCCTCGTCGCGTACGAGGGCGAGCAGGCGGTCCAGTACGCGGGGGCCGCCCGCGCGCAGGCCGTCGTGCTCGAACTCGTCCGTCACCCAGGTCCGCAGGCCCCGCACGGCGCGGGCCGTGCGCAGCGAGTCCTCCACGTCCACGTACATGTCGTCGTGGTAGATCGCGGCCGCCACCGGCACCTCGTTGGCCGCCAGCCGCTCCGGATCGTAGAGCGGCTGCCAGCCGGTACGGGCGGCCAGCAGGTCGGCGGTCTCGCGCAGCGGGGCGAGGGCCGGGTCGGTGGTGAAGTGCCAGGGGTGGATGGTCTCGCCGGTGAAGAGCACGGGTTCGTCGCCCGTGAGGGCCTTGCGGGCGTCGAAGCGGGGGTGTTCCGCCCGCACGCGGTCGGCGGCCCAGGCCGTGGGAGCGGCCGGGTCCTGGGCGTAGATCGCCTCGTGGACCAGCGCGTAGAGGGGGTGCCCTGCGAAGGAGAGGAGGCCGCGGGCTCCTTCCAGGAAGGCGTCGGAGAGGGCCGGTCCGCAGGAGGTGGGGACGAAGGCGTCCTCCAGCAGGTAGTGGAGCTGGTGGCTGCCGTCGCCGCCGCCGAGGAGGATCCCGAGGGACTGGAAGGCCTCGACCGTCAGGACGTGGCCGCCGGGGAGTTCGGCCGGCTGCTCCGCGAGGTGGGCGGCGATCCGGCGGGCCCTCTCGACGTCCATCGGGTAACGGGCGTAGTGGGCCGCGTTCTTGCGCGCGATGCGCGGGTAGGCGGCCCGGTAGACCTCGTCGGCGGTGGCCGTCAGCGACGGGAGGCCGCCGGTGATCAGGGCGGCGGTGAGCCCCTCGGGTGCGCTGGAGAGGTAGCGGACGGTGCAGAAGCCGCCGAAGCTCTGGCCGAGTACGGTCCAGGGCGCGCCACCGGTGAGTCCGGGGCGGATCGCCTCGGCGTCGCGCACGATGGAGTCGGCGCGGAAGTGGGCGAGGTGCTCGGCCTGCTGGGCGGGGGTGCCGCGCAGCGGCAGCGTCTGGCGGTTCACCGGGGTGGACCGGCCGGTGCCGCGCTGGTCCAGCAGCAGCACCCGGTAGTCCTCCAGGGCCCGCTCCAGCCAGGCCTGCCGGCCGACGAAGCGGCGGGCGCCGAAGCCCGGGCCGCCCTCCAGGTACAGCAGCCAGGGCAGGCTCTCCGGGTCCTTGCCGGTGGCGACCACCTCTCGGCCGTACAGCTCGATCCGCTCCCCGTCCGGGCGCGCGTGGTCCAGGGGGACGGAGAACCGGTGGTCGGTGAGGACCGTGCCGGGCTGGCGGTAGCTGTGGACGACGGTCACGGACGGCCCCCAGGGTGACGAGGTACGGAGTTCCGCGCCCCGGCCGGGTGAGGCACGGGCGGGCGCGGCGGCGGTCCGCCCGAGTCTAGGCCGTGTCCGGGGCGCAGGGCGCGGTGGGGGCTTACCCCGGCCGGCCTTCCGTGCGGCGCGGCGGACCGGGGCGCACGGAAGGCGGTGGCGGGGCTGACGGGGCTGACGGAGCGGAAGGGGCTGGGTCAGAACTCGACGACCGAGCGGAGCACCTCGCCGCGCTCCATCCGGGCGAAGGCCTCCTCGACCCCGTCGAGCGGGATGGTCTCGGAGACGAAGGCGTCCAGGTCGAGGCGGCCCTGCAGGTAGAGATCGATCAGCAGGGGGAAGTCGCGCTCGGGCAAGCAGTCGCCGTACCAGGAGGACTTCAGTGCGCCGCCGCGGCCGAAGACGTCCAGGAGGGGGAGTTCGAGCTTCATCTCCGGGGTCGGGACGCCGACCAGGACCACCGTCCCGGCCAGGTCGCGCGCGTAGAAGGCCTGCTGGTAGGTCTCGGGGCGGCCCACGGCGTCGATGACGACGTCGGCCCCGTTGCCCCCGGTGAGGGCCTGGACGGCCTTGACGACGTCCTCGGTGCGGCCGTTGACGGTGTGCGTGGCGCCGAGTCCGCGCGCCCATTCCAGCTTCCGGTCGTCCAGGTCCACCGCGATGATCCGCGAGGCGCCCGCCAGGCGGGCGCCGGCCACGGCCGCGTTGCCCACTCCCCCGCAGCCGATGACGGCGACGGAGTCGCCCCGGCCGACGTTCCCGGTGTTGAGGGCGGCGCCGAGGCCGGCCATCACACCGCAGCCGAGGAGTCCGGCCGCGGCCGGGGAGGCGGCCGGGTCCACCTTGGTGCACTGGCCGGCCGCGACCAGGGTCTTCTCGGCGAACGCGCCGATCCCGAGCGCCGGGGAGAGCGGGGTGCCGTCCTCCAGCGTCATGGGCTGGGTGGCGTTGTGCGTGGCGAAGCAGTACCAGGGGCGGCCGCGCTTGCAGGCCCGACAGGTGCCGCACACCGCACGCCAGTTGAGCACGACGAAGTCGCCCGGCGCCACGGAGGTGACGTCCGGCCCGACGGACTCGACGATCCCGGCCGCCTCGTGTCCGAGCAGGAAGGGGAACTCGTCGTTGATGCCGCCTTCGCGGTAGTGCAGGTCGGTGTGGCAGACCCCGCAGGCCTGCACCCGGACGAGGGCCTCGCCCGGTCCCGGGTCGGGCACGAGGATCGTCGTCGTCTCCACCGGTGCGCCCTTGCTCCGGGCGATGATCCCTCGTACGCGATGTGTCACGTCGTACCCCGTTCTGATCGGTTCGGTCTGGATCAACGAACGTACACGGACGGCACCCGGTAAGGGAGTTGTGTCACGCTTCGGCGCGCGACCCGGCCAGATCCGGTGGTACGGCGGCGCGAAGTGCGGCGCCGAAGGCGGCCACGGCCGGATGGGTGCCCGCTCCGCTGCGGAAGGCGAGGCCGGTGCGCCGCTGCATCACCAGGCGGGTGAGGTGCACGGCCGGGTCCGCGGGGCCCGCGACCCCGAGCTGGGGCACGACGGCCACGCCCTGGCCCGCGGCGACCAGTGCGAGCACGGTGGCGAACTCGTCCACCTGGTGGCGCACGCGGGGCGTGAAACCGGCCGCCTGGCAGGCCCTCGTGGTCATGGTGTGGCAGAGGGTGCCGGGTGTGGCGGTGATCCACGGCGAGCGGGCGTGGGCGCGCAGGACCGCGCCCTGGTCGGGCGCCGCGGGTGGCTGCGGGAGGTCGCCGACGCACGGACGGTCGGCGTCCGCCCCACGCGCCCCGGGCGTTCCGCCCGCGGGCTCGGCCAGGTACATCGCCTCGCCGTACAGGGGCTCCGTGGTCAGGCCCGGTTCGCGCTCGGCGGGTACGAAGTCGTACGAGTGGACCAGGGCGACGTCCAGGTCCCCGGCTCGCAGGGCGTGGGCGACCGCCGCCGGGTCGGTCTCGCAGACCATCGGCTCCAGACCCGGGTGGCGGCGGGCGAGGGCCACCAGGGCCGCCGGGACGATGGCGCGGGTGGCGGTGGGGAAGGCGCCGATCCGCAGCGCTCCGGCGAGGCCTCCGCGGGCCTCCGCGAGGTCGGCGTCCGCCTGCTCCAGCCGTTCCAGGACGGCCTCGGCGTGCCGGACCAGGTTCTGCCCGGCCGGGGTGAGCCGGACCCGCCGCCCGGTGCGCTCCAGCAGGGGCAGTCCCGCCTCCCGTTCCAGTACGCCGAGCTGCTGGGACACCGCCGAAGGGCTGAAGGAGAGGGCCTCGGCCACGGCGGCGATCGTCCCGCGGCGGGCCAGTTCGCGCAGCAGGCGCAGGCGCCGTACATCGAGCATCGGCTCAGCTTACGTGTTGCCTAAGAAACGTGAACTGGATTCGGCGCTCGGGTCGGGTCAGGCTCATGGGCATGGCACAGGACACGGCACAGGACATGACGCGACCCACGACGCAGAGCACCATGGCAGGCACCACGGCCGACAACGCGCCGGCGGTCGCGCTCCACGGGATCCACGTACCGCTCGTGACCCCGTTCGCGCGCACCGGGGAGATCGCGGCCGAAGCCCTGGAGGCGCTCGCCCACGACGTGCTCGACGGGGGTGCCACCGGGATCGTCGCCCTCGGCACCACCGGGGAGGCGGCCTGCCTCGACGGGGCGGAGCGCGACCTCGTCACCGGCGTGTGCGCCCGGGTCTGCCGGGAGCGCGGCGCGATGCTGACCGTCGGCGCGGGTGCGGCCGGCACCCGGGCTGCGGAGGCCTCGCTGGCCGGGCTGGCCCGGTGGCCGCGGACGGGGGCGGCGCTGGTCACCGTACCGTCGTTCGTACGGCCTTCGGCGGCAGGGGTGTTGGCGCACTTCGGGCGGCTGGCCGAGGTGAGTCCCGTACCGCTGGTCGTCTACCACGTCCCGTACCGCACGGGGCAGCCGCTGGACGCCGCCGCGCTGCGGGCCCTCGGCTCCCTCCCCCGGGTCGTCGGCGTGAAGTACTCCGCCGGCGGCCTCGACCAGGACGCGGTGGAACTGCTCGGCGACCGGCCCGCCGGCTTCCACGTGCTGGCCGGGGACGACGTGTACGTGTCGCCGATGCTCGCCCTGGGCGCGTCGGGCGGGATCCTGGCCTCGGCGCACCTGGCGACGGAGCGGTTCGTGGAGCTCGCCGCGGCCTGGGCGGCGGGGGACGTGGTGCGCGCCCGGGCACTGGGGCACGTGCTGGCCGGGCTGTCGTCGGCGGTCTTCGCCGAGCCCAATCCGGCCGTCGTCAAGGGCGTGCTGCACGCCCTGGGCCGCATCCCGTCCCCCGACGTCCGGCTTCCCCTGCTCCCGGCCTCGGAGGCGGCGGTGGCGTCCGTCCTGGAGCGGCTCGCGGCGCTCGAGGCGGCCCTCGCCTGACAGGCCTCGGGAGAATGAACACCGGAGGGGGAAATCAACGCCGGAAAGAGTCCCTGATGGGCGATTTGACCTCTACGCGCGAGTCGCCCGAATGAGCCCGTCAGGGGCTGGACTTGTCCCTATTGACCCCAGGTCGGCGACCCGGCTCCGAAACCGTGACGTCAGTCACGCGGAACACCTCAACATCATTTCTCGCACGAGGCCGATTCCCTTTTCCCGGAAAGGGAATCGGCCTTTTCGCCGAGATGCCCTCAAGGTCATTTCCGGGGCGGTTTGCGAGATGTCGATCTATCGGCGGAATTCGGGGCTTGTTCCCGCCCGGCGGGCTCACCTACGGTCACCTCACTCCAGGTGAAGGGCGGCCGAATACGGCCCCGCCACCCGGGTCTCCCGTCCCCCCACGTGAGGAATTCCGCCATGCCTGCAAAGGGTAAGCACCGTCGGCCGAAGCAGAACCCGATCACCCGCAAGCTGGCCCTCGCAGGCACCGGCGGGGCGGCGCTCACGCTCCCGCTGATCAGCGCGACCACCGCAGGAGCGGTCGGCACGAACGCGCCGGCGGCAGCGGTGACCAGCGTCACCGCGGCCACCGCGGTGAACGTGGCCGCGGCCCCTCCCACCACGTATTCCGTGGTCGTCGGTGACACCCTTTCGGAGATCGCCGCGGACCACTCCGTCAGCGGCGGATGGAAGCAGCTCTACGAGGCGAACCGCGCGGTGGTCGGTGACAACCCGTCGGTCATCCGGCCCGGTATCAAACTGACCCTCGGCGCCAAGGAGGAGGCCGCCACGGCCGCGGGAACCGCGGCGAAGGCCGCCGCCAAGCCGGCCTCCTCCTACGCGAACAATCTCGACGGGTGGATCCGGGAGTCCCTCGACGTGATGGCCAAGCACGGTATTCCCGGAAGCTACAACGGAATTCACCGCAACGTGATGCGGGAGTCCTCGGGCAACCCCAAGGCGATCAACCTGTGGGACATCAACGCCCGGAACGGAATCCCCTCCAAGGGTCTGCTCCAGGTCATCGACCCGACCTTCAAGGCCTATCACGTGCCCGGCACTTCGACGGACTCCTACGACCCGGTGGCCAACATCACCGCGGCCTGCAACTACGCGGCCGCCCGCTACGGCTCCATCGACAACGTCAACGGCGCCTACTAGCGGCTGCGGCCGCCGCCCCGACCGCCCGCCGCGGCGCGCAGCAGGATCCGCAGGGGCGCCGTGAGGCCGTAGCCGACGTCCCGGCGCAGGGCTCCGGCGCCGGCCCGCTCCACCGCGGTCAGCTGGTGCGCCATGAGGTCGGCCATGGTGGCGACGACGGGGCGCAGGCCGGGCTCGGCGAGGTCGAGGAAGCCGTGGGTGGCGTCGAGGGCCGCGCGGGCGCGCCCGGCCTCGGCGGCGAGGAGGGCCCGTACGGCAGGGGTGTCACGGGCCGCCTCCAGGTCGGCCCGGGTCACGGAGTGCTCGTCGAGGCGGGCGCGGGGGATGCAGAGCCGGCCGTCGGCCAGATCGCCGTGGAGGTCGGCGAGGAAGTCGACGCGCTGGGCCGCGTCGACGAACCTGCGCCAGCCGGCGGCCTGTTCGGGATCCGGGCCGCCCTGGTACTGCAGACCGGTGAAGACCAGCACGCCGGGCCAGGCGTACGCGTCGAGGTAGGCCTGGAAGTCCGCCTCGTCGGCGAAGCCGTCGAAGGCGGCCTCCGCGGTGGCGGCGCCCGCGAGGAAGCGGGTCACCCAGTGCGCGGGCAGGCCCCGGGAGTCCACGGCGTGGGCGTAGGCCCGCAGCACGGGGTCGGGGCCGCCCCCGGACTTCAGGGCGGCCTCGACGTGCTCGGTCAACGCGGCCAGGCCGGCGGCCCGTTGCCGCGGGGTGCCGGTCTCGGCCACGTCGTCGACGAGGTTCATGAAGGCCAGGCCGGCGGCGAGGGCCGGTACCAGGGGCGGGGCGGCGAGCAGGCGCAGCGCCAGGTACGGCGCGGATTCGCGGCGGAGCACGCGCCGGGCGGCCTGCGTGTAGTCGTCCCGCAGCCGGGTGCCGGATATCCCTGCCGCCGTCAGGGTGGTGCGCCAGGTGGGCATGGTGGGTCGGGCTCCTCGGTGTACGCGGATGCGGGTGCGGGCCGGCGCAGGACGGTGCGGGGCCGTACGGGGCCGCCGGATCAGGTGGCGGTGACCTTCCTGAGGCTGCCGTCGGTCTTCCACAGGACGTAGCCGCCGCGGCCGTACTCGTCGCTGAGGTAGGTGCGGATCGAGGGGACCTGGTCCATCATCCAGGGGTCGATGATGACGTGGCGCGAGGTCGGCTTCTCGACCTTCAGGTCCTTCTTGGACTGCTCCAGCATGCCGGGCAGCGCGTCCCAGTTGACCGTGGCCATGTCGATCAGCGGCTCCCCCTCGTCGACCGTTCCGTCCGGGCCGGTGCGGCTGGCCACCCCGTCGCGGTACTGCCAGGAGTCGACGGTCTCGGCGCCGGCGGCCGTGGGGATGGAGGCGAGGATGTAGCCGTCGTAGAGGGTCATGTCGACGAAGGTGGTCGTGCCCGTCTCCTTCTTGAACGCCTCCAGGGCGGTGCGGACGTTCCCCGGCGTCATCATGCTGCCGCGGGGCGCGTCCGCCTTCTGCGCGCTCGCCTTCGGGGCGGGAGCGGAGGACGCCTCGCGTCCGGGCGGCGCGGCGGAGGTGGTGGCGGCGCCGCCCTTCGCCTTGTCCTCGCCGGAGTTCCCGTCGGGCAGCAGCTGGACGATGCCGATCACGCCGGCCGCCAGCACCGCGGTGACCACGCCGCCGATCAGGGCGGGGCGCCGGCGCGGCGCGGGCGCCACCGGCACGGGCGTGGTGGCGGCCGCGTACGGGGAGGCGCCCGAGCCGTACGGCGACGGGGTGTGGGGCGTGTGCGGCGTGTGGGGCGTGCTGTTCGGCGCGTAGGGACCGAACTGCCCGTACGGGCCCGCGGCGGCCGGGGGGGCGACCGGCGGCGCGGCGGCCGGCGGCGCGGTGGCCGGCGCGGGGCCGGGGCCGGTGCCCGTACCGGAACCGAGAGCGGCGCTCGCGTCCCGGAGCAGTCGTTCCAGCTGGGTGCCGTCGGGACGGGCGGCCGGGTCCCGGACGAGGAGCTGCTCCAATACGGGCCCCAGCGGGCCGGAGCGCACCGGCGCGGGAATCGGCTCGTCGAGCACGGCGACGACCGTGGCCAGGCTGGTGGCCCGGCGCAGCGGATTGGTCCCCTCCGCGGCCACGTAGAGGAGCATGCCGAGCGACCACAGGTCGGAGGCGGCGAGCCCCTCCTCCCCGCGGACCCGCTCGGGGGCGATGTACTCCGGGGAGCCGATCAGCACGCCGGTCGCGGTGAGTCCCGTGGAGTCGTGCAGCGCGGCGATGCCGAAGTCGGTCAGCACGGCCGACCCGTCGGGACGCAGCAGCACGTTGGCGGGCTTCACGTCACGGTGGAGGATCCCCTCGGCGTGCGCGGCGCGCAGCGCGGACAGCACGTCGAGGCCGAGCCGCACCGCCTCGGCGGGCGGCAGGGGGCCGGATTCCAGGCGGTCGTGCAGGGAGCCGCCCCGGACCATCTCCATGACGATCCAGGGGTGCCCGTCCGTGCCCGCCGCGGGCTCGACGATGTGGTGGATGGTCACGACGTGGGGGTGGGCGAGACGGGCGAGGGCGCGTGCCTCGCGGACGGCGCGTTCGCGCATCTGGTCCGCGAGGCCGGGCTGGGCCGCGGCGGTCGCCGGGTCCGGCGGCCGCACCTCCTTGAGCGCCACCTCGCGGTGCAGGGCGATGTCGCGCGCCCGCCAAACGGTACCCATGCCGCCGCTGCCCAGGGGCGCGACCAATTCGAAGCGCCCGTCGATCAGCTGTCTGCCGGCCTCACTCGTGTCCATGGCGGATCATCGTAGGCGCCTCCACCGTCAGCAGTGTCGCCGGTCCACCGTGACGGTGCCCTGGACGGTGGTGACCGTGCGGTCGTAGCACCCGCCGGGTGCCTGCGACCCGTACAGCCGGTGGCGGGCGGAGGTGGTGGCGACCGCGTGGCGCTGGTCGCGCGGGACGTTCGCGGTGTAGGTGGCATCTCCCGTGTACCGGTCGTCGAGCCGGGAGACGTCGACGGTCCTGCCGCCCCGCAAGGTGACGGTCTCCGCGCGGTCGCCGAGGGTCAAGGCCGTGCGCAGCCGGTCGCCGGCGCCGAGGGTGGTCTCGCCGTCCATGGTGTAGGTGCGGTCGGTCCGGGTGGTCGTCGGCCCTCGCGTCACGCTCTCCTGGTCGGTCCAGGTCGCGGTGAGCGCGTCCCGGCTCTCGCCCTCGGTCCAGCGGTGGACGGAGGTGTGGTGCACGGAGCGGGCCACGGTGGTGGCCACCCGGCCGCGGGAGGTGTTCAGGTATCCGGCGACGGTCAGCCGGTGGTCGCCCCCGGTGTCCACGCGGTGCTGTTCGCCGGGGCCGGCCGGCGTCCAGCGGGAGTGGCCCGAGGGGGCGCTCTCCTCGTACCGGGTCAGGGCGCCGGTGACGACCTGGCGGGCCTCGTCCTGCCACAGGAGCAGGTTGGTGGGGGTGCTCCAGCCGCTCTGTCCGGCCGACAGCCCGGCGACGGTGACCTCGATGCGGTGCGGGCGGCCGTCGTTGAGGAGGGCGGCGTAGGGCGTGAGGTCGTAGCGGATGGGCTGGACGTCGAAGGCGCGCGGGCCGGGGGTGACGTACCAGAGGAAGGGGTTGGACCAGCCGCCGGTCCAGACGGTGGGGAAGGGCGCGGCGATGCCGGCGAGCCGCCCGTCGACCAGGACGCGGACCTCGCGGTGGGGGCCGCCGTCCGCCGTGCAGGAGTACGGGGCTCCGGCGGGGGTGGTCATGTACCAGTACTCCTCGCAGCCGCCGCCGGAGCCGGTGGCGTACACCTCGGCCAGCAGCCGTTCGGTGTTGCGGGGCGTGGTGATCACCGGGGTGGTGAGGGGCAGGACCCGGTCGGGGGTGTCGGGAGCGGGGGTGCTCCCTCCGGCGGCGTAGAAGGTCAGGGTCACCGTGACGTCGATGACGCCGGTGTAGGTGTCGTTCACGACGTTGCCGATGAGCATCTCGACGGGCTGCGGGCGGGCGAGGGTGTCGCGGTAGCGGGTGACGTCCTTCTCGACGGACCAGGTGATGCCGTCGGGCGAGGGCTGGGGCGTCGAGGTGCGCAGGATTTCCACGCCTCCCAGGGAGAGGTGGCCGAGGCGGTCGTACTGGCGGCCCTTGACCTTGCCTTCGAGGCGGAGCACCACCGCCGCCCAGTCGGCGGCGCCACAGCCGGTGGGGGGCGCGTAGTCGCCGCGGTAGGGGGTGAAGTCGCGGAACTGCGCCTGGGCGAGGGTCACCTCACAGGACCGGGTCGCGGGCCGCGGGACGGCCGGAGCGGCGGTGAGGGGGTCGTGCCAGTCGGTGCCGAACTCGGCGGGCGGCGGGTCGGCCCGGGGCAGGCCGTGCGCGGGTCCCGCGGCGGCCAGGGTGCCGGCGGCCAGCGCGATCGCGCCGAGCAGGCCCGTGATCCTGTGTCGTCTCATGGACCGGCAGTGAAACCCGGTGCGCCGGGCGGCGGCCAGGGCAGCGGGGCCGGACCTGGCCGGTTCTCGTCGTCAGCCGCGCAGGATGACGACGCCGTCGTCGTCGGCGTGGACGGTGTCCCCGGCGCGGAAGGTGACCTCGCCGATGGTGACGGGCTCGTCCACGGCGCCGGCGCCGGTCTTGCCGCTCTTGCGGGGGACGGTGCCCAGGGCCTGCACGCCGAGGTCGAGGCCGCCGAGGGCGACGCTGTCGCGGACGGAGCCGTTGATGATCAGGCCGGCCCAGCCGTTGCGTTCGGCCGCGCCGGCGATGAGGTCGCCGACCAGGGCGGTGCGCGGCGAGCCGCCGCCGTCCACGACGAGGACGGCGCCCTCGCCCGGGGTGTGCAGGAGTTCGCGCAGCAGGGCGTTGTCCTCGTGGCAGCGGACGGTCCGCACGGGGCCGGCGAACAGCCGGCGGCCGCCGAACTGCCGGAAGGCGGTGGTGCAGATGTCGAGGGTCTCGCCGTGCTCGTCGTACAGGTCGGCGGTGGGGACGGGGGTGATGCTCATGTCGGTACCGGTTCCTCGCTGTTCGTTCTCGTACGTCGCGCCGTGCGGCCAGGGTAGTGGGGCCGGCACCGGGGCGGACGGGGTGGGGCCGGGAGGCCCGGACAACGGCCGGAATCCGACCCGCCGGGCGGTGGCGCCCCGGGGACACGAGGTCGGCGAAACGTTTCAGCAGAGCGTCCGCACCTCCCGGGATCAGACGGGCACCCGTCCCCCGGGCACCGCCAGTTCGGCCGCGGCGGACGGCAGGCGGGCCGGTGGGGCGGCCGTCGGGGCGGCCGGCGCGCGGGTCAGCAGGACCACGCCCCACGCCGCCACGAGTGCTCCCGCCCCCGCCAGCACCAGCCCGGCCGGACCGCCCTGGAGGCGTTCCCCGAGCAGGACCGCGCCGATGGCGGCCGCGGCGAGGGGATTGGCCAGGTTCACCACGGCGAGCGGGGCGCCGAGCCCGCCGCCCCGGTAGGCGCGCTGGGACAGCAGCATCCCGCCGACCGCGAACACCACGACGAGCAGGGCCACGGCGACGACCCGCACACTCAGCAGGGAGCCGCCGCGGCCGCCGGCGACGGCCACGGTCTGGGTCAGCGCGGAGGCCACGGCGGAGGCCAGCCCGGAGGCCGTGGCGTGCCGCAGCCCCGCGCCCGGGTCCCGGACCGCGGTCAGGAGCAGGATGACGGCCAGGGTCGTCCCGGAGACGGCCAGCGCCTCGGCCAGCGTGAGGGTGTCGTCGGGGGCGGGTCCGGAGGCCGGGAGCAGCAGCAGGCCGAGCCCGGCGACGGTGGCGAGCGTGCCGCGCCACTCGGTGCCCGCGACACGGCGGCCGGCCCGGCGCGCGCCCATGGGGACGGCCGCCACCAGGGTGAGCGCGCCGAGCGGCTGCACCAGGGTGAGGGGCCCGTACCGCAGGGCCGCCGCGTGCAGCAGGGCGGCGGCCGCGTTCAGTCCGGCCGACCACCACCAGACGCCGGAGCCCAGCAGTGCCCCGGCGCTGCGGGCCACGCCGGCGCGGGCGAGCCGCTCCTGGGCGACGGCGCCGGCGGCGTAGGTCACGGCCGAGGCGAGGCAGAGCCCGACGGCGAGGGCGGTGTCGTTCACTTTCCCGCTCCCACGGCCCCGGCGGTGCTCTTCTGGCGGGGCAGTCCGCGTACGGCGCGCTCCGCCTCGGCGTCGTCGGCGCCTTCGCCCGCGCCGGTGTCCGTGCCCGCGCCGGTGTCCGTACCGGTGTCCGCGCCGTCCCGATCGCCGGCGCGCGGCCGCGGCACCAGCAGCAGGGCGATCCCGAGCAGGGCGGCGGCGACGATCGCGTCGAGCCAGTAGTGGTTGGCGGTGCCCACTATCACCAGCAGGGTCACCAGCGGGTGCAGCAGCCACAGCAACCGCCAGGGCGAGCCCTTTCCGCCCTTTCCGCCGCGGGTGGCGACGATCACACCGATGGCGAGCATCAGCGCCCAGCCGAAGTGCAGCGAGGGCATCGCGGCGAACTGGTTGGCGAGCGTGTCGGTGTCCGGTGCGGCCCGGTAGACGGTGGGCCCGTAGACCTGTCCGGTGTCGATGAGCCGGGCGGCCGGGAGCATCCGCGGGGGCGCCAGGGGATAGGCGAGGTGCAGTACGAGCGCGGCTCCGGTGAGCACGGCGAGCACCCGGCGGGTCCACAGGTAGTGCGCGGGTCGGCGGATGTACAGCCAGACCAGGAAGAGCACGGTGGCGGGGAAGTGGACGGCCGCGTAGTAGGTGTTCGCGGTGGTCACCAGCGCGTCCCCGTGCAGCAGCAGCCGCTGTACCGCGCCCTCGCCCGGCAGGTGCAGCAGGCGCTCGGCGTCCCAGATCCGGTCGGCGTTGCGGAAGGCCTCGCCGGTGCGGTCGGTCGAGAGCAGCCGTCCCGCCTTGTAGACGGTGAAGAAGCCCGCGACGAGCAGCAGCTCGCGTATGAGGCGCCGGCGGGCTGCTCTCCGTCCGGCTGCCGGCCCGGCAGGCGTGGTGTGGGCGGTCATTGCCCGGTCTCTCTTCCTGTTGCGCGCACAGCGACACGCCAGTGTATCGATACATTGGCGTATCGATACGCTGGTGTACCGATACGTTCGCGTTCCCGTACACTTCCCGGCAGAAGCACCAGCAGAAGCACCAGCAGAAGCACCAGCCGAGGCGCCCCCGAGGAGAGCCGCAGCCCATGACGTCGACGCCGACCCCCGCGCGCCGCTCCAAGATCACCCCGGAGCGGGAGCAGGAGTTCTACGAGGCCGTCCTGGAACAGCTGCGCGAGCACGGCTACGAGGCCCTGACGATGGAGGGCGTCGCCGCCCGGGCCAGCTGCGGCAAGTCCACGCTCTACCGGCAGTGGAAGACCAAGCCCCAGCTGGTGGCAGCCGCCCTGCGCTCCGCCCGGCGCGGCACCCTCGCCGCGGTGGACACCGGGAGCCTGGCGGGCGACCTGCGCGAGGCGGCCCGGATCGCGGCCGGCACCTCGGGCCGGGACACCCGGCTGACGCAGGCCCTCGGGCACGCCGTACTCAGCGACGAGGCGCTCCAGGCCGCCCTGCGCGAGGCCCTGGTCGACCCCGAACTGGCCGCCTTCGACGCGATGGTGGAGCGCGCGGTGGCCCGTGGCGAGATCGCCGCGGACCATCCCGCCGTGGAGTTCCTCCCGGCCCAGCTGATGGGTGTGCTCCGCATCCGGCCGGTGCTGGAGGGACAGTACGCCGACGCCGCCTACCTGATCCGGTTCGTGGAGGCGGTCATGCTCCCGTCCCTGGGTCTCGCGCCCGTCCGGCCCGACCGCCCCGGCCGTCCTGCCCGGCCGACGGCCGGCCAGGCCCCCTGAACCGGCGGGCCGTCGTCCCGGTGACCGGACGACGCCCCGCCCGCGCTGCCTCGTGGGGACGGCGGCAGCGCGCCACCCGGACCGGGCGGCGGCCACTCACCCGAGTGGCCGCCGCCCGCTCTGAGCGGACCCGCGGCGGTGTGCGCCGCATTCAGCGGACCCCGCCCATGGCCCGGGTGAACTCCTCCGGGTCGGTTTCGAAGCCCTCCAGCCGCAGGTCGAAGGACCAGGCGCCCGAGGCGTCGCGGGTGAACTCGGCCACGGTGGCCGCCGTAGCGCCCGGCAGGCCCGCGAAGTCGCCCTGGGCGAGGTCGGTGTGACCCTCCCGGATCCGGAAACCCGTGCCCGCGACAGCGGCGAAGGTCTTCGCACCCTCCGCACCGGCGCCCGCGCCGCCCCCGGCGTTCTGGATGACCACGCCGACGACCACACGGCCCTTGTCCGGGGACATCCTGTGCAGTTCGACGGTCATCACCTCGTCGAAGCCGAAGCCCTGGCCGGTGTGGCTGTCCCGGTTGAGGGTGATGGTTCCGTCCGGCGACCGGCTGCCGAAGTGCACGAGCTGGACGGGCGTCCCGTGCGGGTCCGCCGCCCCGTAGACCGCGGCGACTATGTCGAGGTCGTTCGCCGGAGCGCCGGCCGGGCTGGGGTCCCACCGCAGCGCGACCTCCACCTTGGCCAGTCCTTTGCGTACACCGGTCACCGAACTCCCCCTTCGTCTGCGGGTATTGCCCGCCCATGATCCCACGGGCCGCCCCACCCGGGCCGAACGGCCGTACGTTCCCGGCCAATCGGTCCGGATCGGGCCCCGGCGGGCTACCAGTCGCCGTCCTGTACGGGATTGCCCGGCCTCGGGGCGTTTCCGAGTGGCTTGACCTGGCCGGGTGCGGGTTCCGCCCACGGGGTGTGGTCGTCGCCGAGCCACTCCCCCACCGGCTTGACCCCGCTCAGGGCGTCGGTCGGCGCCAGATCGTCGGCCGAGTCGTCGTAGTAGTCGAACCAGGGCAGCCCGGCCTTGGTGTAGGCGGCCCGGTCGACGGGCGAGGGCGGAGCCTCCTCCCCGGTGATGCGGCGCCAGGCGGGCGGGGTCACGAGGTGCACGAAGATCCGTGCGCCCGGCTCCTCGGCCCAGTCGGACAGCGGGCGTTCGTCCCGGTAGACCTCCTGGTGCATGCTGCCGCCGACGCCGAGCCCCATCGCGGGGGCCGCGGGCGGGCCGGACCTGCCGCTGCCCGGGCGGGCGCCGCGGGGCGCCGCGCCCGGTGCGGGCGGCGCCATCATCGGAGCGGGCACGGGGCCGCCGAAGCCCCCGCCCATGGGGGCCTGGGCGGGCGCAGCCCCGTAGAGCCCCTCACCCCCGGCCGGCGGCGGGGGCGGCGTCAGGCGCGCCCGTTCGGCCCGGTGCCACTGGGCCAGCGCCTCGCGGCCCAGCGGGAACGCCTGGAGCTGCACGCCGCCGGTGGTCTCCTCGCCGGTGACCTGTCCCTCGACCGTGGCGCCCAGCCCCAGCGGCACCGCGACGAACTGGCGCACCGTGCCGTCCCCGGAGTTGATCCCGTCCAGCCAGGGCTGCCGGGGCAGCACCACGTAGTTCTGCGGGGTGCGGGCCAGGCGGCCGCTCCACCGCTCGCCGGACACGGCGCACACCTTGCCCACCCCGACCTGGAGGGCGGTGGGCGTCCGGGTCCCGCCGAAGCTCAGCCACATCGCCTCGCGGAGGTACACGGGCAGCATCACGCCGCCCTTCGCCAGCCACTCCGGCGGAACCGTGTCGGGGTAGTCCTCGACCCGGCGCAGCGGGAATTCCCCCAGCCCCGGCGGAAGTGAATGCGTTCCGGATTCGGGCAGGCGCAAGGTCCGTATGAACCGGATCTGCACCCCTTCTCCCATATGCAGTGCATTTCCGTCCACGCGTACCGAACCTGTACCCACACCCGCCCCTTTCTGCTGGTCACACCCGGTTTTGCCGAAGAAATTCCGGTAGAGCCGGATCGTTATCCTCAAGTTTTGCTCAAATGTAGTGACGCTACGGCCGCCCTCTTCCTAGCTTCCTCGTACACATGTCTCGACGTGTCGTACGTTCTCGCGGTTCCACACGCCCGGCGATCCCGGTGACGCGTCCCGCGTTCCCCCAGGAAAGAGTGCAAGCATGAAGGTTCCCCAGGCCGGCGCGGTCGCCGCAGTGATCGCCCTCGCCCTGACCGCCTCCGGGTGCGGTGGTGGAGAAGAGGACAAGGGGACCCTTCCCATCGGCATCAAGTTCGACCAGCCGGGCATCGGCATGCGCGAGACCGGCGGGACGTTCACCGGCTTCGACGTGGACGTCGCCACCTATGTGGCCAAGGAGCTCGGCTACAAGGCGGAGCAGATCGAGTTCAAGCAGGTCATGAGCAACGACCGCGAACTGCTGCTCCAGTACAACGAGGTGGAGTTCGTCGTCGCGAGCTACTCGATCAACGAGAAGCGCAAGGAGAAGGTCGATTTCGCCGGCCCGTACTTCGTGGCCCACCAGGATCTGCTGACCCGCGCGGGCGACACCTCGATCACCAAGGCCGAGGACCTCAATTCGAAGACGATGTGCTCGGTGACGGGTTCCACCTCCGCCGAGAACCTCAAGAAGAACCTCGCCCCCAAGGCGGCCCTGCTGGAACTCGGCGGCTATTCGGACTGCGTCGTCGCCCTGCAGGAGGGCCGCGTCGACGCCATGACGACGGACAACGCGATCCTGGCCGGGTACGCCGCGCGCAAGGGCAACGAGGGCAAGTTCAAGCTGACGGGCCAGAGCCTCAGCAACGAGAACTACGGCATCGGCGTCAAGAAGGGCGAGAAGGATCTTCAGCGCAAGATCAACGACGCCCTGAAGAAGATGGTGCAGGACGGTTCCTGGGAAGCGGCCGTGAAGAAGAACTTCGGCCCGGACTACAAGCACGAGCCGGCTCCGGCGATCACCACCGGCAGCTGACGCGCGCAGCGCCGGTGGCCGTGACCCCTCGATGCCGGGGTCACGGCCACCGTCGCGTTCCGGCGCCGGTCAGGCCACCGGTGCCTTGCCGCGCAGCACGGTCAGGAACTCCCTCATCCAGGCGGAGTGGTCGGGCCAGGCCCTGGCAGAGACCAGGGTGCCGTCGACCACCGCCTCGGAGTCCTCGTACTCCGCCCCCGCGGCCTTCATGTCCAGCTCCAGCGCCGGGTACGCGGTCACCCGGCGCCCGGCCAGTCCCCCGGCCGCGGCGGTGATGAGCGGACCGTGGCAGATCTGCGCGATGGGCTTGTCGGCCTCCGCGAAGGCGGCCAGGATCCGCCGCACCTCGGGGTCGTTGCGCAGGTACTCGGGGGCCCGGCCGCCCGGGACGACCAGGGCCGCGTAGTCCTCGGTCACCACGTCCGCGAAGGCCAGGTCGGCGGGCCAGGTGTAGCCGGGCTTCTCGGTGTAGGTGTCGAATCCGTCCTCGAAGTCGTGGACCACGAAGCGCAGTTTCTTCACCTGCGGTGCCGCGATGTGGACCTCGTACCCCTCCTCGCGCAGACGCTGGTACGGGTACAGCACCTCCAGCGACTCGGCCGCGTCGCCGGTCACGATGAGGATCTTCACTGCCATGGGCTGCTCCAGAGAGGGCTCTTCACGAACGGGCCGGCCCCGCCGGGGCCACCGCTACCCTGCCCGCGGCCGCCGGGGCGCACACCCCTGGCCTGCACCTCCCGGACACATGTTTTTTGCCTGATGAGCACATGACAATGCCATCCTCTTGTCTGCCACCTGATCCCCCGCCAATTCCCCGGGCGGGGACGGTGCGTACGGAGAGGTACCCCCCACCCGATGAGAATCTCGCGCCTGACCCCCTGGGCGGCCGGCCTCGCCGCCGTCGCCCTGGTCGCCGTACCGGCGGCCGCGTCCGCCGGCCAGCAGGAGACGGCGGCGGCACCCCGGACCCCCGGGGCCGCCCCCGCCGCGTACGACACGTACTACGCGCCCGCCGAGGGCAAGACCGGTGCCGCGCTGAAGGCGGCCCTGCACGACATCGTCAAGACGCAGTCCAAGGTCAGCTACGACGGGGTGTGGAACGCCCTGAAGGCGACCGACCAGGACCCGGCCAACCCGAACAACGTCATCCTGCTCTACTCCGGCCGGTCGCAGTCGAAGTCGTCGAACGGCGGCGGCGCCAACGACTGGAACCGCGAGCACGTCTGGGCCAAGAGCCACGGCGACTTCGGCACGGCCACCGGCCCGGGCACCGACCTGCACCACCTGCGGCCCGAGGACGTCACCGTCAACAGCACCCGCGGGAACAAGGACTTCGACAAGGGCGGCAGCCCGGTGAGCGAGGCCCCGGGCAGCCTGACCGACGCGGACTCCTTCGAGCCCCGCGACGCGGTCAAGGGCGACGTGGCCCGCATGCTGCTCTACATGGCCGTCCGCTACGACGGCGGCGACGGCTTCGCCGACCTGGAGCTGAACGACAAGGTCAACAACGGCTCCGCCCCGCTGTTCGGCCGGATCAGCCTGCTCAAGCAGTGGAATCAGATGGATCCGCCGGACGCCTTCGAGCAGCGCCGCAACCAGGTCATATTCGACACGTACCAGCACAACCGCAACCCGTTCATCGACCACCCGGAGTGGGTCGACGCCATCTGGTGACACCGCACGGCGGCCCCGGCGGCCTCCGGGGGTTGACGCGCGTCAGGCCGGGTATTCGCAGGCCAGAGGCTGCGGACCGCGCCCGACGGCGGCAGCCCACGGAGGTACGTCGTGATGGACGGAGCCGGCCTCTCCGATCGCGAGCAGCGCGCCCTCTCCGCGATCGAGGCAGAACTCAGGGGTGACCGCGCCCTCGACCGGATGCTGCGGTCGGGGCGCCGCCGGCGCCGTGCCGTCTGGGCCTGCGTGTGGGGAGCCGCGACGGCGGCGTTGTTCGTCGCGGCCTCCGTCACCGTCTCCGAGCCGCTGCTCTGGGGCTGCGCCGCCGCCTGGGCCCTGACGGTGGTCACGGCCCTGCCGCCGGCCGTCGAGTGGGGCCGCGCCCACCACCGCAGACGGGTCCCCGGACGCCCGGGCGGCCCCGGACGCCCGCAGGAGTGAGCGGGCGGACTCAGAGCCGGCCGGCGAGGGCCTGGAAGTCGGACCAGGGCAGCTGGGGCGCCCGCGCGTCCCACACCTTCTGCGACAGCGCGGCCAGCGGCATCCGGATGCCGGCCGCCACCTGGTCCTGGGTCTGTGCGCCGGACAGGTCGGCCCAGACGGCGAGGCGCCCGCCGAGTATCTGACCGTCGTAGGAGGCGGGCACCGGGGTGGTGCCGCGCAGGACCAGCGGGGTCCACTGCTCGTAGATGCGCCGGCCGGTGGGGTAGGTGAACTGGTTCGGCTCGCCGAGCACGTAGTAGAGGTACTCGTCGTTGAGGTTCACGAGCTTGCGGCCCTCGCGCAGGTACTCCAGCGGCGGTCGGGCGCCGATCTCCTTGCCGGTCCAGTACTCGACCTGGATGTCCTTGGCCGCGCTGGTGACCCCGCCGGCGAAGAACCCGTCGTTCCACGCCTTGAGCGCCTTGCCCGACGGGCGGACCACGTCGGCGCGGTCGTTCAGCCATCCCGTGGCCAGGTCCTGCACACGTGCCGAGGGCCCGTAGCGCTGCTGCGCCGCGCGGGCGAGCTGCGGGAAGGAGGCCTGCGGGTCGCGGACGACCAGCGCCTGGTACTCGTCGGCGCCCAGGTGCCAGGCTCCGCCGGGGAAGAGCGGCCGGTACTCGCGCAGCAGGTCGTCGATCAGCTTGGCGGAGGCGGGGTTGGATATGTCGACCGCGCCCTTGACGGCCCTGCCGTTCACGTCGCGCAGCTGCAGGTCGGGGTGGGCGCGCAGCACCGCGCCGAGGTGTCCGGGCGAGTCGATCTCGGGGACCACCGTGATGTGCAGCCGGGAGGCGAGCGCCGTGATGTCGCGCACCTCGGCCTTGGTGAGGTGCGGGGTGGAGACGATCTCGGGGTGGCTGTCGGACTGGATCCGGAAGGCCTGGTCGTCGGAGAAGTGCAGTCCGAGCTGGTTGAGCTTGAGGTCGCCCATCTCGCGCAGCCGGCTCTTGATCCACTCGGGCGTGAAGTGCTTGCGCGCTATGTCGAGGTTGAGGCCGCGCTGGGGCTTGGCCGGGGCGTCGCGCACGGTTCCCTCGGGGGCCGAGCCGGAGGCGCGCACGGCCTGCTTGAGGGTGCGCGTGCCGTAGAAGACCCCGGCCTCGGCGGGTCCGTTGATGCGGACACGGCCGTCCTTGACGGTGAGGGTGTACGACTCGGGGTTGCCCGCCCCCTCCACCGAGAGCTCCACGTCGCCGGCGCGCGGCGCGGCCGACTCTCCGTACGTGATCCCCAGTTCCCCGGCGAGCAGCCGGGCCTCGTCGGAGAGTGCGGCCGTGTCGTCCTGTGCGACGACCACGCGGGCGCCGGGGGCGGGCTTCCAGCCGGGGCCCCGGGCCGCCTCGTGTTCGCGTACGGCCGGGATGGTGCGCGGTGGGGTGGACAGGGCGTAGGTGGGGGACGGGGCCGGCGGGGTGGGGGCCGCGGCCGGGGTGGTCGCCGTGCCGGCGCCCTGGGCGGTGGGGCTGGGGGCGCGCACTTCGTCGGAGGCGGCCGTACAGCCCGGCAGGGCAAGGGTGACCAGCGCGGCGACCCCTGCCGTCGCGATGGCGTGGACCCTTCTGCGCTTCATCGGTTTCCGCATCATGCACCCGTGTCCCCCGTACCAACGTGGCACGGGGGACACGGGCGCGCGACCCGGCGGTCTCAGCGCAGGGCGTCGAGCGCCGCGCCGGCGAAGGCGTGGTCCTGGTCGGGGGCGCCGCCGCCGACGCCCACGGCGCCGATGAGCCGGCCGTCGCGGTGGACGGGCAGCCCGCCCGCGATGAACAGCAGGGGGCGGTCCAGGGCGGTGGGCAGGGTGTGGAAGGGGCCCTCGGGGCGGACCGCGTCGGCGAGGTCGGCGGTGGGCGCGTCGAGCTGGAGGGCCGTGTAGGCCTTGCGGGTGCTGGTCTCGCCGGAGATCAGCACGGCGCGGTCGTCGCGCCGGAAGGCGAGCAGGTGGCCGCCGGCGTCGAGGACGGTGACGCTGACCGTGGCCCCGGCCGCCTCGGCCGCGGTCCGGGCGGCGGCGACGAGGATCTCGGCGTCCTCGGTGGTCAGGGGCACGACGGCGGTGCGGGCGGGGGCGGCGGTGGGGGTGGACATGCCGGTTCTCCTTGCGGGGTGCGTACGGGGAGGGGTGGATCAGTGGTGGGCGGGTGCGGCGGCGGTCGCCTCGCGGGCACCGGCGGCGGCGACCGGGTGGCCGCCGTGGGCGGTGCGGCCCGCGGTGCGGCCGGCCGTACGGCGCTCCAGTGCGCCGGACACGAGGGCCAGTACCAGGGCCGAGGCGGCGAGCGCGGCGCCGACCCAGTTGGGGGCGGTCCAGCCGAGGCCGGCGGCGATCACGAGCCCGCCGAGCCAGGCGGCGAGGGCGTTGCCGAGGTTGAACGCGCCGATGTTCACGGCGGAGGCCAGGGTGGGCGCGCCGGCGGCCTGGTCGAGGACGCGCTTCTGGAGCGGGGGCACGGTCGCGAAGCCGAGGGCGCCGATCAGGACGACGGTGACGGCGGCACCGGCCTTGGTGTGGGCGGTGAGGGTGAAGACGGCGAGGGTGACGGCGAGGGCGGCCAGTGCCGTGTAGAGCATGGGCATCAGCGCGCGGTCTGCGTAGCGGCCGCCGATGAGGTTGCCGGCGACCATGCCGAGACCGAAGAGGACGAGGAGCCAGGTGACGGAGGAGTCGGCGAATCCGGCGACTTCGGTCATCATCGGCGTGATGTAGGTGATGGCCGCGAAGACGCCGCCGAAGCCGAGGACGGTCATCGCCATCGCGAGCAGCACCTGGACGTTGCGGAAGGCGGCGAGTTCGCTGCGGATGCGCACCGCTCCCCCGGGCCGGGGCAGCTCGGGCACCAGGCGGGCGATGCCGAGCAGCCCGACGACGCCGAGCGCGGCGACGATCAGGAAGGTGACGCGCCAGCCGAGGGTCTGTCCGACCAGGGTGCCGAGGGGCACGCCGACGACGTTGGCCACGGTCAGGCCGGTGAACATCATGGCGATCGCGCCGGCCTTCTTCTCGGGGGCGACGAGCTCGGCGGCGACGACGGCGCCGATGCCGAAGAAGGCTCCGTGGGCGAGCGAGGCGACGACGCGGCCGGTCAGCATGACGCCGAAGGCGGGGGCGAGTGCCGAGAGCACGTTGCCCGCGATGAAGAGGCCCATGAGCAGCATCAGCATGCGCTTGCGGGGGATGCGGGTGCCCAGCACGGTCATGAGGGGGGCGCCGAGGACGACGCCGAGGGCGTAGCCGGTGACCAGGAAGCCGGCGGTGGGGATCGAGACGCCGTAGTCGGCGGCGACCTCGGGGAGCAGGCCCATGATCACGAATTCGGTGGTGCCGATCCCGAAGGCCCCGACGGCGAGGGCGAGAAGTGCGAGAGGCATGGGGAGGTGCCCTTCAGGGGGTGGTGGTGCGGGTGCGGCCTGCGCTCATCGATGCTGCCGCTGCTTACGTGCGTCCACATTAATTGCAGACGCGGGATATTTGCAAGCGCGGGCTATTGCGGAGGTGGCATATCCTGGTCCGTGGACGGGCGTCGAACGCCCGGACGGCATGCCCCGCACGGCATGTTTCGACGCTTCGACGGAGGAGCCCATGACGGCCACGGACAGCGCCCTGACCGCCCTCTCCCAGGGCTGGTGCGCCCTCTCGCTCCTGCACGGCCGGATCGAGGCGCACATCGAGCGGGCCCTGCAGGCCGGGCACGGCCTCAGCGTGCGCGAGTACTCGCTGCTCGACGTCCTCAGCCGCCAGCACGACGGGCCGGGCGGGCACCTGCGCATGCACCAGGTCGCCGACTCGGTGGTGCTCAGCCAGAGCGCGACGACCCGGCTGGTGAGCAGGCTGGAGGACCGCGGCCTGCTCAACCGCTACATCTGCGACACCGACCGGCGCGGCATCTACACCGACGTGAGCGGGTCCGGCCTGGCCCTGCTGGCCGCCGCCCGCCCCACGAACGACACCGCCCTGCGCGAGGCCCTGGACGAAGCCGCGGGCAATCCGGAACTGGCTCCCCTCGTGGCGGCCGTGGAGAACCTCCGCAGGCCGCAGCCGTAAGGGGGGTGCCCTCGCCGGGGCACCCCCTGGGCCCACCGCCCACCCCGTACCGCCTGCCGGCTACCGCCTACCGCCCGGGGGACGGCGGGGACGAGGTGACGGCCGCACCCGGCGTCACGGACGAGCCGGGCGGGCCGGGCGACGGCGTCACCGATCCCGGCCGCGGCGGGGACGCCTGGGCCGTCGGGCCCGCCGACCGGGAGGGCGTCGGGGATCCGGACGGCCCCTGCGAGGCGTCCCCGCTCGGAGTCGCGCCCGGCCTGCTCGGCGAGGGTGACGGCGGAGCCCCGGTGGACGGACTCGGGTTCGTCACCCGCGGCGGGGTCGCGGGCAGCTGCGGCCCGGGCTCCGCGTCCGGGGCGAACAGCAGGTATCCGATCCCGGCTGCCGCTGCCGCCACCAGACCCGCCAGCGGCAGCGCGAACCGCCTCAGCCGTTCCACGGGGCGCCGTCCGCCCCGCGCCGCGGGCGGACTCGCCGGGCGCAGCCGGCGGACGTCGATGCTGTCGGCGCGCGCGTCGAGCGCCTGCCGCAGCCTGCGCTCCACGGGGCGCTCGCCCGGGTGTTCGCCGAGGCGCTCGCCGTCGGGCGTCATATCCGTCCCTCCAGATTCCGTTCCAGCGCGTCCAGGCCGCGGCTCGCGTTGGACTTCACCGCGCCCCGGCTGATGCCCAGGGTGGTCGCTATCTCCGCCTCGCTGAGGTCGGCCCAGTACCGCAGTACGAGGACCTGCCGGCGGCGGGGTGTCAGGCGGGCCAGCGCGGCGAGCACCTCGCGGTGCGCCTCGTCCAGGACCACGCGGTCCTCGGCGGACGGTATGTCGACCGCGGGCGGCGGGGTCCAGGCCCGTGCGGTGCGCCTGCGGCGCAGGACCGACCGCGCGGTGTTGACGACCGAGGTGCGCAGGTAGCCGAGGGCGTTGTCGACCTCGGTGATCTGCTCCCCGTGGCGCCGGTACAGGGCGGTGAAGGCGTCCTGGACCACGTCCTCGGCGGTGGCGAGGTCGTCGACGAGCAGCACCGCCAGCCGGACCATGCCCAGCCGGTGCGCGTGGTAGAGCTCGGTGACGGTGGGCGGTCCCGGGGCCTGGCCGCCCGGGTGGTCGTGGTCGTGGGCGCGGGGAGCGCCGTACGGAGAGCGGTACGCCGGACCGTACGGCCGGGGCGGGACCCGCGGGGCGGTGGAGCGCTCGCGGCGCAGCAACGACCACAGGCCCCGCCACGCCCGGCCGAGACCGGGCGTGAGGGGGCCGACGGGTGGTGCGAGGTGGAGCACGGGGTTCCTCAGCTGTTCGCGCGGCGCCGCACGGCGTAGAGGGCTCCGGCGCCGGCGAGGATCAGACCGGTCGCCCCCGCCCCCATCGCGACGGTCGTCGCCGAGGAGCCAGTATGCGCGAGCTCGGCGCCCTCGCCCGCCCCGGGTGCCGCCGCGGGCGCGGAGGGGGACGCGCTGGGCCCGGCACCGCCGCCCGCGGCGCTCGGGGAGGCACTGGGGGCGGCGCTGGGGGACGCGCTGCTGCCGTCCTTTCCGGTGGCCGACGGGGTGCTGACCGAGGGGGCGGGCCGGGGGCCGCCCTCGCTGGGCGAGGCACTGGCCGGGACGCTGACCGACGGGGAGGGAGCGGCCGAGCTGCCGCTCGCGGCGTACGCCGGGCCCGCCAGGGCCAGGGCCGTGCCCGCGACGGCTGCGGCGACGGCCGTGCGGCGGACGGCCGGGGGAACGGCCAGGGGGACACGCTTGAGGTTCTTCACGGTGGTTCTCCACGGTCGGGTCGGGGGTGCGGGACTGCGCCCCTTCACCCCCGCACGACGCGCGACCCTCCGGGAGGTTGCCGCCCCTGCGGAAAAACTTTCCGCCCGCCGTCCGGCAGGCCGACCAGGGCCGCGCCCAGGGTGGCGATGCCGTCCTCGATCTCCCC
This sequence comes from Streptomyces erythrochromogenes, assembly GCF_040684695.1. GTDB lineage: Bacteria > Actinomycetota > Actinomycetes > Streptomycetales > Streptomycetaceae > Streptomyces > Streptomyces erythrochromogenes_C. The sequence continues at coordinate 691,155 of NZ_JBFBGM010000001.1, read as the reverse complement.
CGCGGTGCCGGCCGCGTAGCCGAGGATCAGGCCCGGCGGGCCGGGCCGGTGGCGGTGCCAGGACAGCGGATGGGCCTTGACCCCGAGGTCCAGGGCCGCCGCGGCCAGCTCCGTGTCGTCGAAGCGGGCGCCGTCGAAGGTGACCATCAGGTGCAGACCGGCGGCGGCTCCGTGGACCCGGGCCCCCGGCAGCCGCTCGGCGACGGCACGGAGCATGGCGTCGCGGCGGCGCCGGTGGCGTCGCCGGACGAAGCGCAGGTGCCGCTCCAGCTCGCCCGAGTCCATGAGCCGGGCGAGGACCAGCTGGGCGAGGACCGGATTGCCGAGGTCCGCGTAGCGCTTGGCCGCGGTCACCGCGTCGCGCAGGCGCGGCGGGACCAGCAGCCAGCCCAGCCGCAGCGCGGGCGCGAGGAGCTTGGAGACGCTCCCGGCGTAGCAGACCCCTTCCGGCATCAGGGCGCGCAGCGCGGGAACGGGCGCGCGGTCGTAGCGGTGTTCGGCGTCGTAGTCGTCCTCGATGACCAGGCCTCCCCCGGCCGCCCAGGCGAGCAGGTCCCGGCGGCGTTCGCCGTCGAGGACGACCCCGGTGGGGAACTGGTGCGCCGGGGTGAGCAGGACGGCCCCGGCCCCGCTCGCCCGCAGCCCCGCCACGTCCAGCCCGGACCCGTCCACGGCGACCGGGACCGTCTCCATCCGGCCGTACTCCAGCTGCTGGCGGGCGCCGAGCGAGCCGGGGTCCTCGACCGCGATGCGGTGCACGCCCTGCTCGCGCAGCACCTGCGCGAGCAGCCCCAGGGCCTGGGCGACGCCGGCGACGACCACGACCTCGTCCGGGTCGGCGCGGATCCCGCGGTTGCGGGCGAGCCAGCCGGCGACGGCCTCCCGCAGCGCGGGCGCGCCCTGCGGGTTGCCGTATCCGAAGTCGGCCGGGGTCAGCGCGGCGAGCACCCGGCGCTCGGCCTGGATCCAGGCCGTACGCGGAAAGGCGGTCAGGTCGGGGACGCCGGGCGAGAGGTCGATCCGGCAGGGCACCGCGCGCAGGGCGTCGACGAGGCCGCCGCGGTCCGGTGCGGGGGCCGCGGCGGCGGGGATGGACGAGGGCGGCGGGGCGGCGACGACCACGGTCCCGCCGCGGCCCCGGCCGGCCACCTGGCCGGTCTCCGCCAGCCGCTGGTAGGCCTCGGTGACCAGCCCGCGGGAGACGCGCAGCTCGGCGGCGAGGATCCGGCTGGCGGGGAGGCGGCTGCCGACGGGCAGGGTGCCGTCGGCGATGGCGGCGCGGAGCCGGCCGGCCAGCCACTCGGTGCGCCCGCCGGGCGGCGCCTGACCGATGTCGAGCTGGAGGAAGTCCGAGCCGCTCGGACTTTTGGACCCCTCCTCGGCACCTGCTTTGGACCTGCTCATGGGTCCATTGTGCGGACAGGCTGGACCCCATGCAGACCACCACCCCCGCCTCCCCTTCCGGCAGCCTGCGGGACCTGGCCCCCGGTGTCGCCGGGATGGCGCTCGTCGGCAGCAGCGTCTCCGTCTCCCACGCGCTCGTCGACGCCCCGCTGTTCGCCGTCCAGTCGGTGCGGTACGCGGCCGCCGCGCTGCTGCTGTTCGCGCTGGCCCGGGCCGCCCGGGTGCCGGTGCTGCGGCCGCGCGGCCGGGAGTGGCTGTGGCTGGGCGGGATCGCGGCGAGCGGCCTGGTGCTGTTCAACGTGGCGGTCGTCCGCGGGGTGGCGCACGCCGAACCGGCCGTCATCGCCGTGGCGGTGGCCTCCGTACCGGTGCTGCTGGGCGTGCTCGGGCCCTTCCTGGAGGGCCGGCGGCCCAGCCGCCGGGTGCTGCTCGCGGCTCCGGTGGTGGTGGCGGGCGCGGTGCTGGTCCAGGGCACGGGCCGGACCGATGCCGCGGGTGTGGCCTGGGCGGCGCTCGCGCTGGCCTGCGAGGCCGGCTTCACGCTGCTGGCCGTACCGGTGCTGCGCCGGCACGGGGCGTGGGGGGTGTCCGTCCACGCGGTGTGGCTGGGGGCGTTGATGCTGGCCGGGCTCACGGTGCTGTTCGAGCGGCCTTCGCAGCTGGGGTCCCTGCGGGCGGGCCAGTGGGTGGCGGCCGGATACCTCGCCGTGCTGGTCACGGCGGTGGCGTTCCTCCTCTGGTACCGGACGGTGGCCGCGGTGGGTGCGGGCCGGGCGGGGCTGCTGACCGGGGTCGCACCGCTGGCCGCGGCGGGCGCGGGGGTCCTCACGGGCGGGCCGGTCCCCGGCCCCGCGGTGTGGCTGGGCATGGCGGTGGTAGTCGCCGGCCTCGCGGCGGGGCTGCGTCCGGCCCGCGCCGCGGCGGTGCCCGCGCGGGCGCCGGCCACCGGCCGCGTGGCCGGCGACGACCGGGCACCCACGGCCCCGTGAGGGCTCTGCCGGCCCGCCCGCAGGTCCCTTCAGGGCCTGCGGGCGGGCCCGTTGAGGACCTGCGCCGGGCCTGTTCAGGGCCTGCGGCGGGCGTAGCAGAACAGGTGCTCCTCGGGGCCCGCCAGGTCGTCGGCGGGCTGGAACGTCGCGGTGTGGTGGTGCAGTACCTCCAGGCCCCGGTCGGCGAGCCTGGCCAGGTGGTCCTCCGTGGAGAGGCTGCTGACGGTGACCTCGTGGCCCATCCACTCGATGTCCAGGCCCCGGATGTCCCCCGGCACCGTGGCCATCACGAAGTACCCGCCGGGCGCGGTCCACGAGGCCATCCGGTCCAGGGCCGCCGCGACCTCCGGCTGGTCCATGACCAGCAGCGGGAAGAAGGAGCACACGGCGTCGAAGCCGCCGGCCGGCGGCGCGTAGGTGCGCACGTCGGCCTGCTCGAAGCGGGCTCCGGGGACCCGGGTGCGGGCGAGGTCGACCATGGCCGGCGAGACGTCGATGCCCGTGACGTCGCAGCCGGCGCGGACCAGTGTCTCGGCCGTGGGCCGTCCCGTGCCGCTGCCCACGTCCAGGACACGGGCTCCCGCCGGCAGCCGGGCGGTGAGCCAGTCGAGGGCCTCGATCTGGCCCGGTACCTGCCCGAACAGTTCCTCGTAACGCTCCCCCAGAGCGTCGAACACCTCTGCCGCTGACTTGCGCCGACTCATCGGGCCGCCCCCTTCGCCTCAAGGAGCAACCACCGTACAGGGACGGTCAGGTGGAGGCGGGGACGAGGACGACGGCCGTTCCGTAGGCGCAGACCTCCGTCCCGACGTCGGCGGCGTCGGTGACGTCGAAGCGCATCATCAGCACGGCGTTCGCGCCGCGCGCCTTCGCCTGCTCGACGAGCCGGTCCATGGCCTGGTTGCGGGTCTGCACCAGGGTCTTGGTGAGGCCCTTCAGCTCGCCGCCGATCATGGACTTGAGTCCGGCGCCGATCTGGCTGCCCAGGTGGCGGGAGCGCACGGTGAGGCCGAAGACCTCGCCGATGACGCGCTCGACCCGGTAGCCGGGGACGTCGTTGGTCGTCACGACGAGGACGCCGCTCTCGTGCGCGCCGGCTCCGCCGCCGTAGTCATCGATACCCATGGGACCCACTCTTGCGCCGCCGGCCCGCGACCGCAACGGGGCGGACACGGCTGCCGCACTCCAGTGGACAGATTGGTCATATCGGGCTAAAAGCCGGTGAGTCACCGGGGCTGCCGGTCCCCGCCTCGTCATAGTCGTCCGTGGCAACCGCCTGTTGCCATCCCGCGCCGCGTGCAGCGGCCGGTCGGACGTCTTCACAGAGGAGTCGGCTCATGCTGAAGCCCACCAGAACCATCCTCGCTCTCGCCGCAGGAAGCCTGGTTCTCGGTCTGGTCGGGGTGGGCGCCGCCGTCGCGGACGACGGCCCGCAGGAGATCATCGTCGGCGAGGTGCCCGCGTCCGCGCAGCCGGGCGAGTACCCGTACGACAAGTACGCGTTCGGCAAGGTCGTCTCCAAGGGACCGCTGAAGGTCCGCAGCAAGCCGACCACCGATTCCCGTGCGATCGGCTACGTCAAGCCGAACAGCAAGGTCGAGATCGAGTGCAAGAAGTACGGCCAGAAGGTCGACGGCAACCGCATCTGGTACCGCCTGCACGTCGAGCGCGAGGACTGGGAGAACGGCTCCGGCCGCGAGGACCGCGAGGAGCGCCAGGAGCCGAACCGCGCGAAGGCCTACGAGAAGGAGCAGTGGGTCTCCGCCCGCTACGTCAAGAACCTCTCCGAGGTGAAGTACTGCCGCTGACCCCTGGTCGGCACGGTCAGCCCGCCGGGCGTACGGAACGCGGCCCCACGCACCGCGCACCGTGCGCCCGGACCCGTTCGCGCAGTTCCCGGTCGGCGGTGACCACGACCACGGAGCATCCCTCCCGCGCACCGGCCGCGGCCAGCTCCACGATCAGGTCGTCACCGCTGCCCGGCGCCGCCTCGACCCGTACCCCGGGTACGGAGGCGACGCCGCGGGCGGCGCCCTCGACGACGAGCACGATCTCCTCGCCGTCGTCCCGGGCGGCCAGCCGGTCGCGCAGCCGCTCGGCCGCGCCGCGCCGGTCGCGCCACCAGCCGTCCGGCACCGAGCCGACGACGTTCGCGGCATCGACGATCAGGACGTTCCTCACCCGGGGAGTCTAGAAGTCGCCGTAGTTGACCTGCCACGTCGGCAGGCCCATGCGGCGCCAGATCGCGACGACCCGGTCGCGGTCGTCGAGCGAGACCCGCACCGCGTAGCGGTGGCGCACGTGTGCGTCGAACAGCTCCGCCTTGACCACGTCGTCGCGGCGCGTGTCGCCCTTCGCCCGCATCCACAGCTCGTCGTACGGCACGCGGTGCCGGCGCAGCCAGGACTCGGTCTGCTGCCGGAACTCCTCGCTGCGGCCCGACAGCAGCACGATGACGTCGCCGTCCGCGCGCCGGAAGGCGTCCAGGGCGTGCCGCACCGGCTCGTTGAGCAGGTCGAGCTCGCAGCGCGTGAAGTCGTACGGCCCCCGGTCGCCGGTGAGCGCGAGCGTGCCGTCGATGTCGCACATCACCGCCGCCGGCAGCGCCGGGTCGGGGACGTACGCCGTCACGGGCGGCGCGGCCACCGCGCCGGAGGCCCCGTTCATCCATTCCGTCGTCAGCCGCCAGCCGCCCTTGCGGGCGTTGCGGTGCTTCTCGTCCAGGATGCGGATGATCTCCTCGCCGACCTGGCGTTCGCGGGCGGCGTCGCGGCGCAGGCACTCCTCCAGCGGGACGTCGGTGAAGTCGTGCACGACGAAGGTCGCCAGACCGCCGACGGCCGCCTTCAGCCGCTTCGGGATGTTCTTGGTCAGGTGGGTGTTGTCGACGACCACGTCGAACCCGCCGTCCACGGCCGCGCGGACGGCCGCGTCCTGGACCGCCAGGACCGTCTGCTCGTGGGCGTAGCCGCGGCTGCGCCCGGGGTCCGGCAGGTCGAGCATGGCCCGCAGGTCGTCGAGGTTGACGCGGCGCATGCGGCCGCCGGACTCGGCCTGGAGGGCGCGCGCGGCCGTCGTCTTGCCGGAGGCGGGCAGACCCGTCATGACGTGGACGACGGGCAGCGGTGCCTCCCGCTCCGCGGGGCGGCCGGGCCGGTCCGCGGCGGGAACCGGCGCCGGGATCCGCGGCGCCGCCTGCGGGGCGCGGGCGGGCGCCGCGGCCGGCGACCGCTCGTCCGCCGGCGTCCGCTCGTCCGCGGGCGACCGCTCCTGCGCGGGCGCGGTGCGGTCCTCCTCCTGGGACACGGTCCTGTTCTCCTCGTCGGTGATGTACGGGTCGGCGGCGTCCGGCCGCACCTGGCGCCAGGTCGTGAGCTCGGTGGGCCGGCCGTCGAGCCGCATGAACATCGCGGGCCGAACGGCACGGTCGGGCAGCTGCGCGACCGCCCGGGCGAATGCGCCCCGGTCGGCGGCCAGGTGGACGAGGCCCGCGTAGGCCTCGTCGATCGCGCGCTCGTGGCGGGCCGCGGCCTCCTCCAGGCCGGCGATGACCCCGCGCACCCAGTGGTCGAACTCGTCCGGCACCTGCTCCAGCAGCGCGTCCAGGGGCTTCCCGCCCCAGGCCTCGACGTCGGCGACGGTGCAGTTCAGTCCCTGGGCGAGCTGCTTGGCGGGCAGGCCTCCGAAACGCTGGATGCCGTGGCCGCGCCAGATGTCCCGCGCCGTCACGCCGGTGAGCACCTTGTGGAGCCGTACGTACTCGGACAGCTTGGCCTTGGCGCGCACGCCGGAGGCGAAGCGCAGGACGAAGCCCTCCGCGTCCATGCCGCTCGCGGGGGACCCGCCGGGCAGGGTGTTGGACTCGGTGAGCGCGAGGAGTTCGTCGAGGGGCATGGCGGGCCACACCGTGACCACGGAACCGATGCCCTCCCAGTGGGTCGCGGCCTCGGCGAGCGGGACCTCGGTGCCGTCCGTGCGGAAGGCCGCGAGGAGGACGAGGTCGCGCCGGTCCCCGTAGTCGACGACGATGCGGTTCTGCGGGTACAGGATCTCCGCGAGGTAGGTGGTGCCCGGGTGCAGGGCCGCGGTGTCCGCGCCGTCGAGCCGGCCCTGCGCCCAGGTGGCCTGGGCGCTGGTGAAGGACCCCTTGGAGGCGACCCGCCAGCGGCCCGCGTAGTGGAAGACGATCGCGAGGCTGCCGTCGACCTTGTCGTACACCTCGAACGGCTCGTCGGGGAGGGCCGGGGCGTACGGCTGGCCGGACTCGTGCTCGCCGACGTTGAAGAACTTCGGCAGCGGCAGGGCGACGATCGCTCCGGTCTCGTCGTCGGCGACGAGACCGCGGCAGCGCGTGGTGACCTCGTCCCAGACGCGCTCGTACTGGGCCGTCCGCGTGTAGGTGTAGATGGACAGCGGCAGCTCGGGGTGCGCCTTGCGGGTCACGTACCCGGCGTCGATCGAGTCCGCCAGCGCCTGGGCGGGCAGCAGGTCATGCAGAGTCAGGGTCTCCTGGCTCATGGGGTCCTCCCGGTTTGAGATGGCTCATTCTCGCTTGCGGGAGGGTGTGCCCGGTACTCAATTACGCCTGGTCGGAGCGGTTCCCAGGCGGTTGATGTCCGCGGGCCGCAGGATGTGGCCGGGCACTTCGGTGCCGGGAGTGGCCACGGCGATCATGGCGCGGCCGAAGGCCTCGGAGGTGATGACGAGGTCCGGCGCGAACCGCCGCAGCAGCGGGACCAGCGGCGCGGTGACGGCGTAGAGGACGCGGTAGAGCCGGGTCCGGGACGGGACGCCGCGCGCCGGCTGGACGATGCCGGGGCGGAACATGTAGGCGCGGAAGGGGAGTTCCAGCAGGTCGTTCTCGGTCCTGCCCTTGACGCGGGCCCACATGGAGCGGGCCCGCCCGGTGCTGTCCGTGCCCTGCCCGGAGACGTACGCGAAGGTCATGCCCGGGTTGGCCGCGGCGAGCGGCCGGGCCACGGCGAGGGTCAGGTCGTGGGTGACGCGCCGGTAGTCCTCCTCCTTCATGCCGACGGAGGAGACGCCCAGGCAGAAGAAGCAGGCGTCGAGGGCGGCCGGGTCGACCCCGGCGGCGGACAGGTCGGACGGGTCGTCCTGCACCCGCTCGCGCAGCTTGGGATGGGTGACGCCGAGCGGGGACCGTCCGACGGCCAGGACGCTGTCGACCGAGTCGTCGCGCAGGCACTCGCGCAGGACGGCGCGGCCGAGCATCCCGGTCGCGCCGAAGAGGATGACGTTCACCCGTGGAAGCGTAGGCGCTGCCGGGCGGCGGCGCACGGGGGCGGGGCTTCGGGGGCCGGGTGCCTCGGGGGGGCGGCTGGGGGCGGCTCGGGGCGGCTCGGGGCGGCTGGGGGCGGATCAGTGGGAGACGCAGAACTCGTTGCCCTGGGGGTCGGCGAGGGTCGTCCACGTGCTGGGGCCCTGACGGCCCTCGTGGAGGTGCTTCGCCCCCTTGGCGACGAGGCGCTCGACCAGTTCCTTCGGGTCGTCGTCACCGGTGCGGACGTCGAGGTGCACCCGGTTCTTGACGGTCTTGGGCTCCGGGACGAACTGGAAGAGGATGCGCGGCGCGCCCTCCAGTCCCCCCGGGTGGCGAATCGCCGCGCCCGCCTTCCAGACGAGGACGCCGCGGTGGGTGGTGGTGTCGTCCTCGGTCGCGTGCCCCGCGGCGATCAGGCCGCGGATGAACGGCTCGTCGCTGGGCTCCACTTCCCAGCCGAGGGCGTCGGCCCACCAGTCGGCGAGCGGGTGCGGGTCGGGCGAGTCGATGGTCACCTGGAACGTGTACGCCATGCCGGGACCCTACTGACCGGGCGGGGGCGGCGCCACAGGAAGGGCGCCGTCACACCGGCGGGCCGCCCCGGCGGGGGGTGCGCCGAGCAGCGAGGTGGGAGGAGACGAGCACGCCGACGGTGACCAGCCAGGCCGCCACGGCGATCCAGAGCAGGACCTCCCCCAGCGGCAGCAGCAGGGCGACGCCGGCCGGTTCGGCGACGGAGAGGCAGGCGGTGGCCGTCATGCCGAGCGGGAAGACGGTGGCCCAGCGCCGGATGTCGTAGCGCGGCCGGGGGTGGCGCAGTTCGGCGGCGAGGAGGACGACGTACCAGACGAGGGACAGCGCGAGCGCCACGAGCGTGACGGTCCGCAGGGCCGTGTGCGCCGGACCCGACCACACGGGCGACGCGGTGAGCCTGGAGCCGGCCAGGGCGGAGATGGAGAGCGCCCCGCCCGCCACCCAGTGGTCGCCGGCGCCGCCCACCACCTCGCGCAGGTCGAACCGGACGAGGGTGGCCACGTAGAGCAGCAGCCCGAGGCAGAAGGCGGCCAGTGCCGCCCGGGCCAGCCAGTCCTGGTGGCCGGCGGCGGCGAGGACGGCCGCGAGGACGGCGAGCCCCTGCGTGGCCACGCAGCCGAGGAAGGCGTCTCCGGGCATGCGCCGGCGCCAGTGCCGCAGGACGTTGGACAGCAGAGCGGGCCAGAGCACGGCGGCCAGTGCGAGCAGGGCGGCGGCCACGGTCTGCCAGCCGAGGAGGGAGATGCGGGTACCGACGATGGTGGTCGCGGCGACGGCCGTCAGGGCGGCCGGGGTGTCGGCCTCGGCACGGAACCGCCCCCGGTCGCCGACGAGCCGGGCCGTGAAGTCGACGGCCAGTACGAGCCACAGGGCCACGGTGATGACCAGGGCGACCAGCGACGAGGTCTGGTGTCCCGTCATGTGCAGGGCGACGGAGATGATGCCCGTGGCCATGACGGCGGCTCCCGCCGCCGGCGGGAGCCCCGCCCACCAGCCGGGACCCGGGAGGATGCTCACGCCTCCAGCGGACCCCACGGGTCGGCGGGCCGCCAGCGGGCTGGGCCGACCGGCGCCCGGGCCGCGTCCGGCGCGGCTGGCCGGAACTCGCGCTTGTCACGCCGGTTAGGGCTACCTAACCTATGGCTCGCTTCGCTCGCTCGTTCTCGTCCCCATCCCGCTCGCCCGCTCTCGAGCACGTTCGGCACGACTTCGGGATCCGTCCCCGACCGAAGGAGCCTCCCCCCATGAACGCACGTCTCGACCACGCCCAGCCCTACGCCGTCGGCCTGTTCCGGATCGTCACGGGCCTGCTGTTCGCCTCGCACGGGGCCGCCTCCCTCTTCGGCGTCCTCGGCGGCGCCCACGGTGGCGGCACCGTCGCGGCCGGCACCTGGCCGGGCTGGTACGCCGCGGCCATCCAGCTGGTCGCCGGCGCCCTCGTCCTCCTGGGACTGGGCACCCGCACGGCCGCCTTCGCCGCCTCCGGATCCATGGCGTACGCGTACTTCACGGTGCATCAGCCCGACGCGCTCTGGCCGCTGCAGAACGGCGGCGAGGCCTCCGCGATGTTCTGCTGGGCCTTCCTGCTCCTGGTGTTCACCGGACCCGGCGCGCTCGCGCTGGACTCCCTGTTCGCGTCGCGCGCCTCGGCCTCCTCCGGGCACCGCGACGAGACCCGCCCCGAGACCGTCACCGCCTGAGGAATCGTTCCTGCGACCCCGATGGACGGCGGCTAGCCTGTCGCGCATGGACGAACTCAACGGGGTGGAGATCGTCGGCTTCGCGGACGCCGAGGCGTTCGAGAGCTGGCTCGCCGAGCACCACACGCGCCAGGAGGGGGTGTGGATCAAGCTCGCGAAGAAGAAGTCCGGCATCCCGTCGGTCACCGACGACGAGCTCGTCGACATCGGGCTCTGCTACGGCTGGGTCTCCGGGCAGCGGCGCTCCCTCGACGAGCTGCACTACCTGCAGAAGTACGTGCCGCGCCGGCCGAGGAGCCTGTGGTCCCAGGTGAACGTGGACAAGGTCGCGGCGCTGACCGCCGCGGGCCGGATGCGCGAGCCGGGGCTCGCCGAGGTGCGCAGGGCGCAGGCGGACGGCCGCTGGGTCGGCGCCTACGCCCCGCAGCGGACTGCGGGGGTGCCGGAGGACCTCGAAGCCGCACTCGACGCGCGCCCCGAGGCCCGCGCGGCCTTCGAGGCGCTGGACCGGACGGGGCGCTACCAGGTGGCCCTGCCCCTGCTCCAGGCGCTGACGCCGGAGACCAGGCGGGCCCGGCTGGAACGGGCCGTGCGCCTGCTGGCCGGTGACCCTCCGCGATAGACCGGCGCCCCGGTGGGTGCCCCGGGCGGTCCGGGCGGTCCCGCCGGTCCGGGCGCTCCCGGGCGGTCCGGGACAAGGCGTCGGGCCCCGGCCTCCCCTCGCGGGAGGGGGGAGGCCGGGGCCCGACGGGAATCCGGAGGATTCCGGGGACTGCGGACCGCTGCGGGTCAGGACTCCTGCTTGCGCGCCTTCTCGGCCCGCTCCGCGTTGCGCTCCTTGATCCGCACCGCTTCCTTGCGGACGTCGGCCTGGGTGGCCCGTTCCCGCTGGAGCCACTCGGGGGACTCCTGCTTCAGTGCTTCGATCTGTTCGGTGGTGAGGGGCTCGGTGACCCCGCCACGGGCGAGGCCCGCGATGGAGACGCCCAGCTTGGAGGCGACCACCGGGCGGGGGTGCGGGCCGTTGCGGCGCAGCTCCTGGAGCCACTGGGGCGGGTCGGCCTGGAGCGCACTCAATTCACTGCGCGAGACGACACCCTCCTGGAACTCTGCGGGGGTGGCCTCGAGGTACACGCCCAGCTTCTTCGCCGCGGTCGCGGGCTTCATCGTCTGGGTGTTCTGGTGCGACGTCATGAGGTCAAGGGTATCGAGCGTGTGCACGGGTTCCGACCACGCCCGGTAACCTTGCGGGGTGACAGGCTCGGAAGTACCCCATGCGTTCCGGCTCGCTTATGTCCCCGGCGTGACCCCTGCCAAGTGGGTACGGATCTGGAACGAGCGGCTGCCCGACGTCCCGCTGACCCTCGCCCAGGTCTCCTCCGCCGAGGTGTTCGGCGTACTGCGCTCCGGTGACGCCGACGCGGGGTTCGTCCGGCTCCCCGTCGACCGTACGGACCTCAGCGCGATCCCCCTCTACACCGAGACCACCGTGGTCGTCGTCCCCAAGGACCACCTCGTGGCGGCGGCCGAGGAGATCACCAGCGAGGACCTCGCCGACGAGGTCGTGTGGCACCCCCTCGACGACACCCTCGACTGGGAGAAGCTGCCGGGACAGCCCGCGATCGAACGGCCCGCCACGACGGCGGACGCCATCGAGCTGGTGGCGGCGGGGGTGGGCGTGCTCGTCGTCCCCCAGTCCCTGGCGCGTCTGCACCACCGCAGGGACCTCACCTACCGTCCGGTCTCGGACGCGCCCACGTCGCGGGTCGCGCTGTCGTGGCCGCAGGCGGAGCCCACGCCCGACCTGGTGGAGGAGTTCATCGGGATCGTCCGCGGTCGGACGGTGAACAGCACGCGGGGCCGTCAGCAGACGCCCGCGCAGCCGAAGGCGAAGCGCAAGCCGTCCGAGAGGGCCGGCGGTACGGGCAAGGGCGGCGGCGCGGGCGGCGGCGCCCGGCGCGGATCCGGCGCCGCGTCCGGGAAGTCGGCGGGCAAGAACCCGCGCGGTGGCTCCGGCGGGGCCAAGTCCGGCGGCGCCAAGGGAGCCAAGGGCGGCAAGCCCCGCCGTCGCCCCTAGCGCCCGGGGGACGCGATCGCGCTGAACCGTCGGTGGACCGGCCGGACCGCCGACGGCCTGGCTTCGGGGATCACGATCGCCTCCCGGTGTATGCAGGGGGGATGGATCTCCGGCCGCCGCTCACGCGTCACCACCGGTCCCGGCAGCTGAGCCACGCGCAGCTGGTGGCCCCGTTCGTCCTCATCGCCGTCGTGACGGTGGTCGACGTCCTCGCCCCGCCCGAGGTGCACCTCGGGCCGTTCCTGGCCGCCGCACCCGCCATGACGGCCTCCTTCGCGGGGCCCCGGATGACCGCCTTCGTGGGGCTGGTGGCCGTGCTGGCCCAGGTGGTCGTCGCGGCGACGCGCACCACCCTGACGGACCTGAACCACACCTTCCAGATCATCGCGCTCATCATGATCTCGGTTTTCGTGACCTTCTTCGCCCACCTGCGGGAGGTGCACGAGAAGGAGGTGGTGCAGCTGCGCACGGTGGCCGAGACCGCCCAGCAGGTGGTCCTGCGGCCGCTGCGCGACCGGATCGGCCCGCTGGGCGTCGCCTCGGTGTACCTGGCCGCGGCGGCGGAGGCCCGGATCGGCGGCGACCTGTACGCGGCCGCCCGCACCGCCACGGGGACCCGGCTGATCATCGGCGATGTCCGCGGCAAGGGCCTGGAGGCGGTCGGGGACGCCGCGCTCGTCCTCGGCGCCTTCCGGGCCTCCGCCCACCAGGAGGACGGGCTTCCCGGCCTGGTGGACTACCTGGAGGCCGCGGTCAGCGCGGACCTGGACGGCGGGGACGAGGGCGAGAGCTTCGTGACCGCGGCCGTGCTGGAGATCCCGGACGACGAGCCGGTGCTGCGCCTGGTCAGCTGCGGACACCCGCCGCCACTGGTGCTGCTCCGCGACGGCGAAACCGTCGGGCTCGACGTGGCCCGGCCCGCACCGCCCCTGGGTCTGGCCGGGCTCGTCGCCGGGACGGTCACCGCCGAGACCTTTCCCTTCGGGCCCGGTGACGTCCTGCTCCTGTACACGGACGGGGTCCTGGAGGCACGCGACCGGGCGGGCGCCTTCTACCCCCTCACGGAGCGCGTCGCCGCATGGGCCGGCATGCGCCCGCAGGCTCTGCTGGACCGCCTGTGCGCGGACCTGCTGGCGCACGCGGCCGGGAACAGGCTCGACGACGACGCCGCGATGGTGGCGGTCGAACGGCCGGCACCGCCCGCACGGCCCTGATCCCCCGGGGACGACCCGGCCGGCCCGGGTTTGCCAGAATCGGATCATGCTGACCATCGGGACGATCGTCATGGGCGCCGCGGACGTGCGGCGGGCCGCGGAATTCTGGTCCGGGGCGCTGGGTTACGTGCCGCGCGACGGCGAGGTGGACGAGGGCTGGACGGTCCTGGTCCCGGCCGACGGGGTGGGGCCCGGACTGGCGCTCGGGCGCAGCGTCACGCCCGTCCAGGAGCGCCCCCGCGTCCACCTCGACCTGTACGCGGCGGACGCGGCCGAGCAGGCGGCGGAGGTGGCACGGCTGGTGGCGCTCGGGGCCCGGCACGTGGAGTGGGACTCGTACCCGCAGGACCCGGACTTCGTGGTGCTGGCGGACCCGGAGGGCAACCGCTTCTGCGTGATCGACACGACCCACGGCTGAGCCGCCGGCCTGTGCGGGCACGCACGTGACGCGGTGCACGCCCCGCGCGGGAACGGCTGCGGCCAGGACCCCTGGGATGCACCCGCAATCAGTGCCCGGGGGCCTGCGGCACCCGGTCCCCGAGCAGCGGCGAGAGCGTCCGGCGCAGGTCGTCGACCCGGCGGTAGTGAAGGGCGCCCATGCCCAGGCCGCGGGCGGCGGTGACGTTGGCGGCGGTGTCGTCGACGAAGAGGCAGCGCTCGATCGCGACGCCGAGTCGCTCGGCGGCGATGCGGTAGACCCGCGGGTCGGGCTTGGCCACGCCGATGCGGGCGGTGTTGACGACGTGGTCGGCCAGACCGGTGAGCCCCTGTCGTTCGAGGTCCCGCTCCAGGCGTGTGGTCGCGTTGGAGACGAGCGCGACGGACGCCGTCCTCCGCACGGCCCGGAGCAGGGCGACCACTTCCCCGTCGACCACGGGGACGAGGTCCGACCACGCCCTGACCGCGGCAAGGGCCCGCTCGCGGGATCCACAGGCGTCGGCGAGGTCGGCCGCGACCGCGGTCCGCCACTGCGCGTCGCTGATCTCGCCGGTGACGGCGGGCTGCAGACGCTCCGGGGCGAAGGCGGCGGCCGCCAGCGCACCGGGGCGCAGGCCGCCGGCCCGCTCCAGCGCGTCGGCGGCGGGCCAGTGCCGGATGACGCCGTCGATGTCGCACAGGACGGCGTCGTAAGGGCGTGTGGTCACGATGAGAACTCCTCCCCCGCCCAGGGTATGCGACACCCGACAACGGCGCCGCTCTCGAACCGTGTTGACGATGGGGATCCGGCACGTGCCCGGCCACGCGAAGGAGTTGAGCGCAGCGCGGGGGTGTCGGGCGGGAGTTCGTCGGAGGGGCGGCCCGTCAGCGGGGTTCGTGGGCCGCGAGGCGGCAGGCGCCGCCCGCGGCGCCGCCCGCCACTCCGGCCTCGGTGAGACCGTTCACGCAGCCCTGGAGGTCTCCGGACACGCCGAGCCGACAGGCTGCCGTGACGGCGTCCGTGGTCGCCGTACCGGCCTGCGCGGCCATCCGCGTGCAGGTGGGGATGTCAGCCGTGGCGGTCGGGGCGGCGGCGACGATGCCGCCGAGCGTGAGGATCAGGCCGGTGAGGACACCGGCGGTTCGGATGGGCCTTCGCATGGAACACACCTCGCCCGCGGTCGTTGCCGTGCCCCCTTCCACCGTACGGCCGACGCCACCGCCCCACACCGCGAGCCGGCGGCCGGGCCGCTTCCTGATGTCCCGCTTTCCCCTTCCTTAAGCGGAACCTAAGACTCATCAGAGCCGCCCCGAAACGAACGAATGTCCGTTTCGGGGCGGCTAGCGTGCTGCCGCAACCCCAACTCCCCAGTAACACAGAGGCAGGCACGCGATGGGCAGCACAGTCGGTCACCGGCGCAGGACGAGTCGTACGGCGAGGGCCACGGGCGCGATCGTGGCGGCGGCGGTGATCGGCGGTGCGGCCTTCGCGCTCACCGGGACCGCCCACGCCGGCTCCGTCGGGGCCGTCTACACGAAGTCCAGCTCCTGGAGCGGCGGTTACACCGGCCAGTACGTCGTCACCAACAACACCGGCCAGGCTCAGTCGGGCTGGACGCTGGAGTTCGACCTGCCGGTGGGCACGAAGATCGACTCGCTGTGGAACGGCACGCACACCGTCGCCGGGCAGCACGTCACCGTGAAGCCCGCGGGCTGGAACGGGCAGCTGGCCGCCGGCGCCTCCGTCACCGTCGGCTTCGTCGCGAGCGGTTCCGGCGCGCCGGGCAATCCGACCGGCTGCCGCATCAACGGGGTGAAGTGCTCCGTGGACCAGGGCGCGACGGCCCGGCCGAGCGGGCGCCCCACCGCCCGCCCCACCGCCACCGCGGCCCCCACCACGGGCCCGACCGCGTCGGCCACCTCCGCCGCGCCCACCCGGACCGCGTCGCCCTCCCCCACGGCGACCGCCCCCGCCCCGGTCGGGGGCGGGGCGCGGTTCGCCCCGTACGTGGACACCTCGCTGTACCCCGCGTACGACCTGCTCGACACCGCCGCGCAGACCGGCGTGAAGGAGTTCCACCTGGCCTTCATCACCTCGGGTGGCGGCTGCGCACCGCTGTGGGGCGGCGTCACCGATCTCGCGAACGACAAGGTCGCCGCGCAGATCGGTGCGCTGCGTGCCAAGGGCGGCGACGTCCGGGTCTCCTTCGGCGGAGCAGCCGGCCACGAACTCGCCCTGAACTGCGCCACCGTGGACGACCTCGCCGCGGCCTACGGAAAGGTCGTCGACCACTACCGGCTCACCAAGGTCGACTTCGACATCGAGGGTGCGGCCCTGCCGGACACGGCCGCCAACGCGCGTCGCGCGCAGGCCATAGCCAAGCTGCAGAAGGCCCACCCGGGCCTTGACGTGGCCTTCACCCTGCCCGTGATGCCCGAGGGCCTGACCCAGCCGGGCGTGGCGCTGCTGGCCGATGCCCGCAAGAACGGCGTCCGCGTCGACGCCGTCAACATCATGGCGATGGACTACGGTCCCGCGTACAGCGGGGACATGGGGCAGTACGCGATCCAGGCCGCGACGGCCACACAGGCCCAGGTCAAGAGCGTCCTCGGGCTCTCCGACGCGGCGGCGTGGAAGGCCGTGGCGGTCACTCCGATGATCGGCGTCAACGACGTGACCAGCGAGGTCTTCACCGTCGCGGACGCGACGCAGCTCGTGGAGTTCGCGGCGTCGAAGGGCATCGGCAGGCTGGCGATGTGGTCCTCCACGCGCGACAAGCAGTGCGCGGCCGGGGCCGTCAACCACGCGGACGCCACGTGCAGTTCGATCCTGCAGCAGCCGCTGGCCTTCACCAGGGCGTTCGCCGGCCTCAAGTAGCGAAACGCCCGGGCCGGCCCCGGCCGGACGGACGGATCAGGCCAGGATGCCCGCGCGGCCGGCGATGTCGAGCGCCACGTCGACGCGCGGCGCGGGACGGCCCTCGATGCCGGGCGGCGCGGCCAGCAGGGCGGTGACCGCGTCGGCGTCGGCCTTCCCGTCCCGTACGAGCGCCGCGAACCGGTCGACGGTCTCGGTGAGGGCCCGCTCGTGCACGTGGGGGGCGTCGAAGGAGGAAGCCGCCAGCCCGAGGAACTCCTCGTGCGAGCCCACCCAGGGCGCGGCTCCCTCCAGCCCGTCCTCGCGCACCTCCTGCGGGTACGGGATGCGGTGCCAGGCGCCGTCCTCCCACCAGTAGACGAAGCCGAACATGTTGCCGGCGGCGTCGTCCCGCAGGAGCTCCCAGGGGAGCCAGTCGGGGCCGCCCGCCAGGAAGTCGATCTGCTCGCCGCCCACGTGGGTGTGGCTGCCGTCGGGGTCCTGGCCGCAGAACACCGCACGTCCTTCGTCGAACACGCTCAGGCGCCACCAGCCGTCGCCGCCCGTGCTGTGGCACCACAGGCCGTCCTCGTCGAGGGCGAACTCCGTGTGCGTGGAGCAGGCTGCGTCGACCATGGCCATGATCACGGCCCTGGCCCACAACCGGTCGGGGTGGTCGAGGTCTTCGGGCCGGCTCGGCGTGTGCATCGGTGGTCTCCTCCCGGGTCACGGGCAAGACTCGCACGCCGGTCCGCGCGCCTGTGCACGAGGGTCCGCCGCGGCGGCGGGGTCCCTGCGGCCCGTTCGTCCGGCCCGTTCGTTCGG
This sequence comes from Streptomyces erythrochromogenes, assembly GCF_040684695.1. Taxonomy (GTDB): domain Bacteria; phylum Actinomycetota; class Actinomycetes; order Streptomycetales; family Streptomycetaceae; genus Streptomyces; species Streptomyces erythrochromogenes_C. The sequence continues at coordinate 673,857 of NZ_JBFBGM010000001.1, read as the reverse complement.
CCGCGGACGGTCGGCCGAAATGCCGATGGTCACGCGGACCGGCCGGTGGAATCCTTGAAATCGGGCCGTTTCGTCCCGCTTCCTGCCTTTTCCACCTCCTGAGAAGGAGCTGCTCACATGCTGGTCCTCGACTCCTCCCGTTCGGACACCGTGCTGGTGCGCCGCGCCGTCGTGCGCTTCCTGCGGGCCAGGTGTCCGTGGGCCGACGCCAACGACGTCCTGCTCGTGGTCAGCGAGCTGCTGGGCAACGCCGTGCGGCACACGGAGGGCGGGTGGCTGCTGCGGATGGCCCGTCGGGAGGGGTCCCTCGTCGTCGAGGTCTACGACAGCAGCAGTTCCCGCCCGGTCCCGCGGTCCGGCGACCCGGAGAACGGGGGCGGCTTCGGCTGGGGCATCGTCGAGGAGCTGACCTCGTCCGTGACGGTCCGGTCGCACGCGGTGGGCAAGTCCGTACGGGCCGTCTGGCACCCGGCGCACGCCCGGGCCGCCTGACCGCCTGTTCGCCCGACCGGCCGCCGACAGCAGCCCGTCCCGGCCGGAGGTCCGGCCGGGACGGGCGCTGCGCTACGACCCTCAGGTGTTGATGCAGGTGTTGCCGGCGGCCGGGTTCAGCGCGCCGATCAGGTTGATGCTGTTTCCGCACACGTTGATCGGAATGTGGATCGGGATCTGGACGACGTTGCCCGAGAGGATGCCCGGCGAGCCGACGGCGTAGCCCTCCGCGACGGAGTCCGCCGAGGCGGAGGACGCACCGCCGATGACCGCCAGGCCCATCACCAGGGCGAGGCCCGCACTCTTCCAAACACGCGACACGTGGAATCTCCTTGTCGTGCACGACGGTGCCGGAGCACCGCACGGCCCCGAGGGGGGCCGCCCCTCCTTCATCGGCAGCCGACCGCTGCCGACCGAAGCCCCGACGGCCCTGTTCGCTCGAAGAGGTGTCCCCGCGGCCTCCGTATGGAGGTATCCGTGTCGACCGCACACCGCCACCCCGACTCGAATTCCCTGTTCGAACACACCAGTTCGGATCTCCACGCCGGAGAGCGGGGCGCACTGCCCCAACTCCCGCTACTCCCCGGCCCCTCCGGGCCGGCCGGGGCTTCGCGTCACCGCGCGCGGCGGCACCCGGTCCGCATCCGATCGGACCGGGTGCCGCCCGCCTTGCGCGTCACGCGGGCTTCTGCGACCAACTCGTGCACAGGGACCAGATGATGAACACGTCGATCGCGATGATGATGATCGACCACCACGGCTGGTACGGCAGCCACAGGAAGTTCACGATGATGCTGAGGCTGGCGAGGGCGATGCCCGCGCCCCTGGCGACGTTCGAGCCGAGGAACAGGCCCACTCCGGTCAGGACGACGACGAGTCCGACGATGAGGTGGATCCAGCCCCAGGCCGTCAGGTCGAATTCGAAGACGTAGCTGCCGAGGCGTGCGTACACGTCGTCCTCGGCGATGGCCGCGATGCCCTGGAAGATCGCGAGGCATCCGGTCACCACGAGGAGGACCGCGGCGAAGAACGTGCCGACCGCTCCTCCGGTTCCGTCGCCGCCGCTGGACAGCGGTGCGGTGCCCGGCGCGGGGCCGGTATTCCAATTTCCCCCGGTCGGTGTCGACTGGCCCATCGAACTCACCTCACAGTTGGCGGTACCGCGCCGGACACATCTCGCAGTGTCGTCCGGCCGACGGCTTCTCGTGATCACCCGAAGCGGGTGGTCCTCCCTTCCGGGTCGTGGAGCGGGTACGGCGTCAGGCGGGTACCTGGCGCATTTCGAGCACCCGCAGGCCCAGGGACTGGAAGCGCGTGAGGAGCCCGTACAGGTGTGCCTCGTCCGCCACGATGCCGAGGAGGAGCGTCTGCTCCCGGACCGGGATCCGGTCGAGCTCGGGGAAGTTCGCGGCGAGTGTGTCCGGCACGACGCCCGAGATGCGGAACTCGTAGCGCATGAGAGCACTCACTTCTCTCCGAAGGAAGACTTCAGGTGCCTTGCCCTGCCCTGCCATGGTCGGACCGGCCGCGCTGTCGGGCATCGCCCGGAACGGGCGAGAGGCGCGGCGGGCCGGTCCGGCACGATCCGAAAGGGGCGGCCTAGAGCAGGCCGAGGTCCTGGGCGCGGTGGACGGCGTCGCTGCGACGGGTGACGCAGAGCTTGCGGTAGATGCTCTTCAGGTGGGTCTTGACCGTGTTGGCCGAGAGGTACAGCTCGGCCGCGATCTCCTCGGTGGACAGCATCCGTGCCGCCTGGCGCAGCACCTCGGTCTCGCGGGCGCTGAGCGCCTCCACCACGGGCGGCGGCGCGTCCGGCCCGCCCGGCCCGCCCGGCCCGGTCCGCCCGCTCTGCGCGGTCCGCCCGGTCCGCCCGTCGGCCGTTCGGCCGGGACGCGGTGTCGGCCGGGAGGTCGCCCGCAGGTTCCGGCGTACCCAGGGCCCGCCGTCCGCGAACGGCCGGCGCAGTTCCTCCGGCCGGGCCAGTTCCACGGCCTCGGCCAGCTTCCGCTGCGCCTCGCCGGTGCGTCCGTCCGCCGCGGCGATCTCCGCCCCGAGCAGGCGCGCCCCCACCCGTACGGGCGCCGGGAGGCCGTCGTCCGCGGGCAGGCCCGCCAGCTCACGGGCCGCGGGCCCGGTGCGCCCGGCCGCCAGGAGGGCCCGGGCGCGGGCCAGCGCGTGCTCGGGCCGCCCGCAGGGCGCGGCATCGAGCACCCGCAGGGCCGCCTCGGCATCACCTCGGGCCAGGTGCACCGCCGATTCGGCCACGGCCAGCGCGTCCGCCGCCCACGCGGGCGGCTGCCCCGCCTGCGGCGCCGTCCCGGCCGGACGCAGGCGGGCGAGAACGGCGAGCGCGGCCTCGGCGTCGCCCTCGGCGGCTGCGATCCGGGCACCGACGACGGCCGCCTGGACCGCTGCCGCGGGTTCGGGTCGGGGGCCGGCGGCCGCGGTCGCGGTGGCCAGGTCCAGATGGGAGCGGGCGGCGGGCAGGTCGCCCCGCTCGAAGGCGACGCCCGCCAGGACGAGGTGCCCGGTCCCGGAGCGCCGCCCGGGCGGCAGCGCCGCCTGCTCGGCCACGACGAGGGACGCGCGGGCGTGCTCGGCGGCCCGGCCGAGCCGGCCCCGCAACAGCTCGACCAGCGCCAGCGAGCCGAGGGCGTCGCAGAGCGGGTACCGCGTTCCGGCCTCCGTTCCCGGCTCCGTCGCGGGCTCCGCGCAGGCGTCGACCGCGGCCGTGAGGGCGCTGCGGGCGCCGTCGAGCCGTCCGGCGCCGAGCCGCACCGCGCCGAGGGCCGCGAGGAGCAGGGCGCGGAGCTCGGGGTGCGCGGCGGCCGGCGGGGCCGGCAGCTCCCCGAGCACGCGTTCGGCGTCGGCCGCCGCCCCCTCGGTGGCCGCCGGGTCGCGGGCCGCGCGCCCGGCGAGCACCCCGAGGAAGGCCCGGCTGAGGCGGGCGGGCGCGCCGGAGTCCGGGCCCAGGAGGGAGTCCGCGCGGCGCACCGCCTCCTCGTAGCCGGGAAGGTCCTGTACGACGAGCCGGGCGGCCGCGCCGACCAGTGCGGGCGCCGCGCCCGGCGCGTCGGCCGGCAGGGCGGCGAACGCCCGGTTCAGCTGCTCCGCCTCCAGGCCGGTGAACAGCCGGCCGATCGCCAGGGCGTCGACCAGGCGGCCGGCGGCGAACGGCCAGTCGCCGGCGGCCGCTCCCTGGACGACGGCCTCGTTGAGCCGGCCGGTCCCGGCGAGCCAGCGCGCCGCCCGCCCGTGCAACTGCTGCTCAAGGCCCGGATGGCGCCTGCGCAGGTGGGCGCGCAGGACCTCGGCGAACAAGGGGTGCAGCCGGTACCAGGCGGAGGCGTCGACCTGCTCCAGGAAGGCGTTGTCGCGGGCCAGCCCGGCGAGGGTGCGGGCGCCGTCGTCACGGCCGGTCAGCGCGTCCGCGAGGTCGGGGTGGACTCGGTCGGTGACGCTGACGCGCAGCAGCAGGTCCTGGGTGGCCGGCGGCTGCGCGTCGAGGACCTCGGTGAGCAGGTAGTCGGCGATCGTGGTGCGGTCGGCCGCGAACTGGCGTACGAAGGCCTCCGGGTCGGGGCTGCGCTGCATCGCGAGGGCGCACAGCCGCACCCCCGCGGCCCATCCCTCGGTCCGTTCCACGAGCAGCCGGATGCCGGCCTGCGAGAGGTGCAGCCGGTGCTCGGCCAGCAGGGCTTCGGCGTCCGCGTGGGTGAACCTGAGGTCGGCGTGCCGGATCTCCGCGATCTCGCCGGCCGCCCGGTAGCGGTGCAGGGGCAGCAGGGAGTCCGTGCGGCTGGTGAGGACGATGCGCAGCCCGCCGGCGGCGTGCCGGAGTACGAAGTCCAGTCCTTCCGTCATGGCGGGCGGCTGGGCCGTGTCGAACTGGTCGAGGACGAGGACCACGGGCCGTGCCGACCCCGACTCGGCCAGTCCCGCCGCTAGACGTACCAGGAAGGACTGGGTCACGCCTTCGGCGCGGGTCGGGACGCCCACGGCGGCGGGCAGCTCGACCCCGCCCCGGTGCAGCGCCTCCAGGACGTACGCCCAGAAGACGCCGGGGGCGTCGTCGGGTTCCACGGTCAGCCACACGGGGGGCCGCGGTGCGCGTCCCCCGGCCGCCGCCCAGTGGGCCGTGAGCACGGTCTTGCCCGAGCCCGCCGGGCCGTTGATCAGGGTGAGCGGGCCCTGCACCCCGGCCGTGAGGCGTTCGAGCAGCTCGGGCCGGTGGACGAGCGTCTTCGGCACGGCCGGTGCGGTGAACCGGGCCGTGAGCATCGGGTCGCACTGCGGTCGGGCCACAGCCTCCACTGAAGCCGCGATCGGTCGTGATCACCACTTGTGTCCCCCGGAACGGGTGAAGCGCGACGGGTGAAGCGCGGTCGGGCCCGGCCGGGCGCGGTCGGGCGCGGTCGGACACGGCCGGGCGCGGTCGGCCGCGGTCGGACACGGTCCGGTGCGCTCCGGCGGTGTCGGGCCGCGGGCTCACTGCGGCGCGGTGGCGGCGGCCGGGTCCTGCGGGTCGTCGGCGGTGCCCAGGCGGTGCGCCAGCAGGTGCTCGTGGGCCAGTACGTATCCCAGGGCGACGCCCATGGTGACCACGACGAAGAACATGATCAGCCAGGACAGGAGGACGAAGACCAGCCCGAGGGCACCGAACTGCTGGAGGCTGTGGTTCAGCGCCCGGGGCATGTAGAACCGGGAGCCCCAGCTGATGAGGCTCGCCCCCACCGCGACCAGGACCGCGCCGGGCAGCAGGGGCAGCCACGCCACCCGCCCGCCGAGCAGCAGGTGCTGGGTCCACCACCACAGCAGGATGCCGCTGATCAGGGAGATGACGGCGCCGAGTACCCGGCCGGCGCCGAAGGCCTGCTGGATGGGCCCCTGGAACAGCAGCGCCGTCAGCCAGACCAGCAGCCAGGCCACCCAGCGCCAGGCCGCGAGCCGGGCGCCCGCCTTCGGCAGGTGCCACGCGCGCTCGCAGGTCCGCTGGAGGGCGCGGCTGCAGGCCGTCGCGGACAGCAGCGTGACGACGACGCCCACCACTCCGGTGCTCGCGATGGTCGCCGTGTCCTCGCCGCTGTTGTGCACGACCGAGCGGACCTGGTCCAGTGCCGGGCCGGTGAGGCCGAGGGTCCCGCTGATGGTGGAGACGAGCTGTTTGCGCATCCAGTCGGGCGCGAGGGCCCCGATGACGAAGATGGCGGGGATCGCTCCGAGGAAGGCCTGGGCGGCCAGGCGGGTGGCGCAGTCCAGCAGGTTGACGCGGGCGAACTGTTCGAGGATCCGGCCCAGGAACGGCGTGTACTTGCGCATCCAGGCCGGCACGGTGAAGCGGGGCGGCTTGTCGCGCGGTTCCGACACGGTGACGGCTCCTTCCGCGGACGGCGTCTGTCGGCTGCGATGGCCCTCCCTGAGCAGGATGGGGCAGCCCAGGACGTCCGGCACGTCGGGAGGGCCGCCACCGCTCCGGAAAAGGGAGCGCGGACGCGGGGTTCCGCGCCTACGCTCCGGGCTGGGCCCCTTGAGAGAAGGAACGATGGACATCGTCTTCCGAAAGCTTCCGGACGACCGGCACGATCTGGAGGTGCGTGACCGGCGGGGACCGGACGTGCGGCAGATGTCCCGGGCGACCGGTCCGACCATGCCCCACGACCTCGTGCACGCGGCGGTCGAGAGCGCGCTCGGGATCACCGACGGGTTCTGGGGGGCCATGGCGCGGGGCGCCACCTTCGAGGGATTCGAGACGACGGCCCCCACCCGCCACCGCCGGTCGGGGATGAAGGTCCTGCGGCGCGGTGGCGAGGCGGTGATGCGGGCCGAGCTCTGCGTCAACTGGACCTACCGCGTCTGGTCCGGTCTGAGCACCGCGGGCCGGGGCGTGGGCCGCAGCCCGCTCGACGAAGGGCAGGTGGCGCTGGCGTGCGCGGCGCTCGACCGTGCCGCCGAACGCTGGGCGGAGGTGGCGGAGGGCGGAACCCTCACCTGGCGCTGGTGAGGGCCGGGGCGGTGCCGGGCCGCGGCGCGGTCGCGCCCCGGTACCGCCCGCCGCGCCCGCCGCATCCGCCGCTTCAGCCAGCTCCTCTCTACCGCGGCCGGGGTCCGTCCAGGAGCGTGATCTCGTATTCCAGCGGGCCGAGTTCGGTCCGGTGGCCGGTGTCCAGGGCGGCTATCTCCTCCTGCACGGCGTCGAGTTCCTCCTGGCGCCCCATGACGCCCAACTGCAGCCCGTAGGCCCTGAGCACGACGACGAGCAGCTGCAGCCTTCCGGCCTCCAGGGAGTACATCCGGCGTGCGGCCCCGACCGCCTCGGCCCGCAGGGCGAGGGCCGTGCCGGGCTGGTCGGCGAACTCCTGGCGGCTGTAGGCGCACAGCGCCCGGGCCAGCAGGGGCAGGTACGCGAGCGGGCTCACGCGGGCGAGCACGCGGTATGCGGCGACCTCCTGTCGGACCGTCAGGGCCTGGGAACCGAGGAGGGCGACCCGGGCTCGGAGTACCGCGTCGTGACTGATGTGCGCCGTGTGATTCATGACGCTGATTCTGAAAGCCGCACAGGGCCCCAAACAAGGGCAATCGACTGTGCCCTTGATCCTACGAAAACCGGCTCTGACCTGTCATGATGGATACGTCTTCACCCCTGCGCCCGCTCGGCGACCGAGTCAGCCGGCGAGGAAGGTCAGACGGACCTGGCGGCGGGGGTTGTCCCGGTTGGTGTCCACCAGGGTGACGGACTGCCAGGTTCCGAGTTCCAGCGCTCCGTCGATCACCGGAAGCGTCGCGTGGGGCGGGACGATCGCGGGCAGGACGTGGTCGCGTCCGTGGCCCGGGGAGCCGTGCCGGTGCCGCCACCGCTCGTCGGCGGGCAACAGGGACTTGAGGGCCGTCAGCAGGTCGTCGTCGCTCCCCGCTCCGGTCTCGATGACGGCGAGCCCGGCGGTCGCGTGCGGCGTGAAGACGTTGAGCAGGCCGCTCCGGCCGCGGGCCACCTCCCCGAGGAAGGCCGCGCAGGCGGAGGTCAGGTCGTGGACGGTCTCCCGGTCCCCGGTCGTCACGTCGATGGTGCGCGATGCGAAGGTGTCTGCCATGGCGCCATCCTCCCGCCGCCCGGGCGCGCCACGGTGCAGCCCCGCCGCGCCGCCGTCGCCGGTCGCTGCCGGCTGCTGCCAGTCGTTGGCGGCCGCTGCCGGTCGCTGCGGACCACCTTCACGATCTTGAGACCGGGAGCGGCCCGTGGCAGGCTCGTGCCGCATGATCGAGGAATTCGCGAAGGACAACCTGCACGGGAGACTGCGGCGGGACCGCGGGGCGCTGCTCTGGAAGCTCGACGGCCTGTCCGAATACGACGCCCGCCGGCCTCTGACGGCGACCGGAACCAACCTTCTCGGCCTGGTCAAACACGTGGCCACCGTCGAGGCCAGGTACTTCGGCGAGGTTTTCGACCGCCCTTCGCCGGAGCCTCTGTGCCGGTGGCAGGACTCCGACGGCAGCGATCAGTGGGCGTCCGAGGACGAGACCCGCGATCAGATCATCGGGTTCTACCGGCGCACGTGGGAACACTCCGACGCGACGATCGACGAGCTTGCCCTCGACGCCCCCGGCCACGTGCCGTGGTGGCCGGAGCGCTCCCCGAACACGAACCTGTTCGCCGTCCTGGTCCACGTCCTCGGCGAGACCAACCGGCACGCCGGGCACGCCGACATCCTGCGCGAGGGCCTCGACGGCCGGACCGGGATGCGCCCGGAGCACGAGGGGCGGACCGACGCGGAGGCCCGTGCGGCCCACTGGGCGAGGATCGAGCAGGCCGCCAGGTCGGCCGCGCCCCTCACTGCGCAGGCGTAGGTGTAGGCGCGGGCGCGGGCGTAGGCGTGGGGACCGGGTCGAGCTCCTGGGCCGGCGACGCGTACTCCATGCAGACCAGGTCCTCGCGCGGGTCCCACGAGCCGGTCGTACGGAAGCCCGACCGCTCGTACAGGGCGATCGCGGGGGTGCGCCAACTCCACACGGACAGGCGGACGGTGGCGACGCCGCTCGCGGCGGCGTGGGCGGTCGCCGCCCGGAGCAGGACGGAGGCGAGGCCCCGTCCGCGACGGGCGGGGTCCGTCCAGACCCGCTTGATCTCCGCGGTCCCCGCATCCGGCGCGGTCAGTACGAGACAGCCCGCCGGCACGCCCTCGTCGACGGCCAGGAACACGGTGTCGTCCGCGAAGGCGGCCCGCGGGTCCCGGATCTCCGCCCGGTAGCGCGCGGGCAGCTGGGTCGCGTCCGCGACGGGCAGCCCCTTCTCCGCCTCCGTGCTCAGGTGGTAGTCCGTCAACAGGGCCGTCAGCGCGGCGGGGTCGCCCAGCAGGGCACCCGGGGTGCGGACGACGGCCGCCGGGGTGTGCACGTTCATGACGCGATCATGGCATCCCCGACGGAGGCCGGGAAGGTCCGCTCACTGCACGCTGAAGTGGTGGGGGTGGGCCGGATCCCGTCGGCAGGCGAAGACGTTGAGCTTGCCGAAGTTGCCCACGGCCACCCCAGTCGGCCGGTTCGTGTCGGCGCCGGCGTCGGTGGGCAGGGGGCGCCAGCTCTCGCTGTCGGAGCGCCACTCGTACGAGTCGATGGTCAGCAGCAGCCGCATCGCGTGGCCGCAGTCGCTGCAGTCCGCGCTTCCCGGCCCGGTGACGTTCCACGCCGCGTGCCCGCCGGCCTTCCAGCCGGGCGCGACCGACAGGTCGCCCTGATAGGTCGGCGGGGCAGCGGCCTCCCCGTCTCCGTCCTCGTACGCGGCCTCGTCCACGTACGCGTCCTCGTCCTCGTCTTCGTACGCGGCCTCCTCCTGGGCGTCCTCCCACTCCGCGACGCGCTCGCCGAGTTCGCCCGTCAGCAGTTCGATGTACGGGTACTCGGTGACCCGCTCCGGATGCAGCAGGCACGGCTCGGGCACGTAGCCGTCGAACCCGACGCGCCCGGGCGGCGGCTGCGGCGCCGCCACCTCGCGCACCTCGGCCGACCGCCGCCACCTCAGCCTCACGTGCATGCCGTACCCCGTGGGCCCGTGGAGGTCGAAGGGGCACCAGAAGACCTGGAGCAGATCGCAGCCGTCGGGCCCGGGAGCCAGGTCCGGGACGTCCCGGGCGTACAGCTGGGCCACCGCGAGCAACGGCCCGCCGTACCGGTGCGGCTCGTCGCATTCGGGCCACGGCTCACCGGCCGGCCACAGCAGCGGACCGCCGACGTGGCTGTCACGCACCGTCGGGCGTCCGGCGCGGGGGTGCAGCCTGGTCGCCGTCGCACGGTGGGCGGCCAGTCCGGGGAAGAGCGCCTCGGCATCCAGCGGCCGCGGCGGGGTGGTGAAGGTAATGCGGGCGAACCTACAAGCCGGCGGCACGGGGTGCGTTCTGCGGGTGTGGAAAGGCAACTGGAGCGGGAATACCTTTCATACTTCCCCACACCGCGCGTGCAGCCTTCGGTTGAAAGGATGATCGGTGACCTCTCAAAGCATTCATCAGTCCTCTGATGAGCATGTACCGGTGCTCCGTGGCGAGGCGACGGTGGAGTGGGCGACGGGCATGGTGATGGCCCTGGCCCCCTGCGGGACCCGTGAGGCGAGGCTCGTGCTGGCGGCAGCCGCCGAGCTGGCGCGGGTACCGGTGGCGGACTTCGCGGCCGCCGTGGTGGCGGGGGCGCACGGGGAACCCGTACCCGCCCGGTGGGACCGGGCGCTGCGGCGGGCGGTCGAGGCGCTGCTGGGCCCCCGGTCCGGTCCGGAGGGCGGGCGGGGCGTGGGGCTGCTGCCCAGCCGGGCCCGGACCAAGGACGTCCTGGCCCGGTTCCGGGCGGCCCGGGAGCGGCTCGCCGGGGCACCCGGCGACGGGGCGGCCCGCAGCGCCATGGACGACGCGGCCTACACCCTGTGCGTGCTGATGGGCCGCTCGACCGTCCACGAGGCCGTCCTGGCGGCCGAGCGGCACCTGGCGGGACCGGGACCGGGACCGGGTCCGGGACCGGGACCGGGACCGGACTGACCGCCGCGGGCGGAGGCGGCCGTCTGCGCGGCCGGTCGCCTGCGGGGCCCGTCGCCCGGGGGCGGCCGTGTGCCGTGCCGCGCCCCGGGTAGGCGCCCGGACGTACCGCACGCGTCCGCGCACCAGCAAGGGAGTCGTCATGCCTCGCGGTTCCAGCCCCAAGCGGGAACGACAGTACGAGCACATCAAGGAGAGCGCCGAGGAGCGCGGCGAGAGCCCGGAGAGGGCGAAGGAGATCGCCGCGCGGACGGTGAACAAGGAACGGGCCAGGGCCGGCGAGTCCGAAACGGCGAGCAGGACGTCGCTGGAGGACATCTCCTCCGGCCGGCGCGGCGGCCTGCGCTCCCACACCGGGGCCCAGGGCCCCACCTACGACCAGCTCTACGCGGAGGCCCGGCGCAGGAACCTCCACGGCCGTTCCTCGATGGACAAGGCGGAACTGAAGCGGAGGCTGGGCCACTGATGCCGGCCCGTGAGCGGCCGGACACCGCCTGCGCCGACCGGCGTAGGCGGCGGATGATCAGGGCGGTCCCGGGGTAACCGCACCGGGTGATCACATTCGGCGTCGAAGAGGAATACCTCCTGGTGGACCCGGTGACGGTGCTGCCGGTCCCCGGGGCCGATGACGTGCGCAGGGCCGCGGGTCTCGGGCCGATCGCCGACGACGGCGAGGTCCAGGACGAACTGCTGCAGGCGCAGGTCGAGGTCGCAACGCCCGTCTGCACGGAGCTGGAGGAGGTGGGCGGGCACCTGCTGCGGCTGCGGCACGCGGTCGCGTCCGCCGCCGAGGAGCACGGCTGCCGGGTCGCCATGGCCGCGGCCGCACCGCTGCGGAACGCCTCCGCGGTGCCGGTCACCCGCAAGCCGAGGTACCTGCGGATGGAGGGCCAGGCCCGGCAGCTGGTGGACGAGCAGCTGATCAACGGCATGCACGTCCATGTGGGGGTGCCCGATCCGGCGACCGGTGTCGCGGTGCTGAACCGCATCCGGGTCTGGCTCCCGACGCTGCTGGCCATGTCGGCGAACTCCCCCGTGTGGGACGGCAAGGACACCGGCTTCGCGAGCTGGCGCACGATCGTCTTCGGCCGCTGGCCGGTCAGCGGTCCGCCCCCGTACTTCGACGGCCTGGCCGACTACGAGCAGCGCATCGACGCCCTGGTCGCCTCGGGGGTGATCGCCGACCGGGGCCAGCTGTACTGGCAGGCTCGGCTCTCCGACCGTTTCCCGACCGTGGAGGTGCGGTGCCTGGACGTCCAGTTGCGGGCGGACGACGCCGTCATGCTGGCCGGCCTGGTCCGGGCGCTGGTCGCGGTCGCCCTCGCCGAGGAGAAGGCCGGGGCCGCCCCGGCCCGGTGCCGGCCGGAGCTGCTGCAGGCCGCCAACTGGCACGCGGCCCGGCACGGCCTGAACTCGACGCTGGTCGATCCCGACGGGCGCTGCCGCAGCAGCGGTGACGTGCTGTCCTCCCTGCTCGCCCACGTCGCTCCGGCGCTGGCGGAGTCCGGGGACGAACGCGAGGTGGCGTCGCTCGTGCACCGGCTCCTCCAGGAGGGGACGCCGGCCGACCGGCAGCGCCGCGCCCTGCGGGAGGGCGGCATGCCGGCCCTGCGGAACCTGATCGTGGGCGACTCCCCGTCGGGCTGAGCCGCGGAGCGGGTGGGGCGGGCGGACCGGACCGGCGGACCGGACCGGCGCACGGGGCGGGGCGGATGCGGCCGAAGCCCGGGACGGCCGTTCGCACCGTGCGATGCTGGTGCGCATGACGCTGGAAGACCTGGTGAGGCTGCGCCGTGCCCGCGACGTGATCGACCGCGACTACGCGGAGCCCCTGGACGTTCCGGCGCTCGCGAAGGTCGCCCTGATGTCCCCGGGGCACTTCTCCCGCAGCTTCCGCGCCGCCTTCGGGGAGACCCCGTACAGCTATCTGATGACCCGCCGCGTCGAGCGCGCGAAGGCGCTGCTGCGCAGGGGCGACATGAGCGTGACGGAGGTCTGCTTCGCCGTCGGGAGCACGTCGCTGGGTTCCTTCAGCTCGCGCTTCACCGAGCTGGTCGGCGAGAGTCCCAGCGCGTACCGGGCCCGCGCGCACGAGGCGGGCGAGGCCATCCCGGCGTGCGTCGCCAAGTACATGACGCGACCGGTCAGGGGCGCCGAACCGAAGCGGGCCGGCGGACCGGCGGACCGGTAGGGGATCCGGTCAGGAATGGAGAAGCGAAATCGGCGGGCGCCTCGTAGCGTCGGAGCCATGAACATCAACCTCTCGCAGTGCTTCATCGCAGTCGACGACCACGACAAGGCGATCGCGTTCTACCGCGACGTCCTCGGCCTGGAGGTGCGCAACGACGTCGGGTTCGAGGGCATGCGCTGGGTGACCGTCGGTTCGCCCACGCAGGACGTCGAGATCGTCCTCGAACCGCCGCTCGCCGACCCCGGCGCGCCCGCCGCGGACCGGCAGGCGATGGCGGAGCTGCTGGCCAAGGGCATGCTGCGCGGCGTGATCTTCTCCACCGACGACGTCGACGCCACCTTCGAGCGGATCCGGGCGGCCGGCGGGGAGGTCATGCAGGAGCCCATCGACCAGCCGTACGGCGTCCGCGACTGCGCCTTCCGCGACCCGGCCGGCAACATGCTCCGCTTCAACCAGCCCCGCAAGCAGTAGGAACCCCTCCCCCGCGGTCCCGCCGGTCGCGTTCGCGTCACCGGCGGGGCCGCGGACCGGCCCGCCCCATGGATGGAGAGACGTCAAGCATGGCCACGAGGAAGAACACGCAGCCCCCCGGCCGGCACGCCGCCGACAGTCACGACCTGATCCGCGTGCACGGCGCCCGCGTGAACAACCTCAAGGACGTGAGCATCGAGATCCCCAAGCGCCGGCTGACGGTGTTCACCGGGGTCTCCGGCTCGGGCAAGAGCTCACTGGTCTTCGACACCATCGCCGCGGAGTCGCAGCGGCTGATCAACGAGACGTACAGCGCCTTCGTACAGGGCTTCATGCCGACGCTGGCGCGCCCCGAGGTCGACGTGCTGGACGGGCTGACCACGGCGATCATCGTCGACCAGCAGCGGATGGGCGGCGACCCCCGCTCGACGGTCGGCACCGCGACCGACGCCAACGCGATGCTGCGCATCCTGTTCAGCCGGCTCGGCAAGCCCTACATCGGCTCGCCCAAGGCCTTCTCCTTCAACGTCGCCTCCATCAGCGGCGCGGGGGCGGTCACCGTGGAGCGCGGCGGCCAGACCGTCAAGGAGCGCCGCTCCTTCAGCATCACCGGCGGCATGTGTCCGCGCTGCGAGGGCCGGGGCTCGGTCACCGACCTCGACCTCACCCAGCTCTACGACGACTCCAAGTCCCTGAACGACGGGGCCCTCACCGTCCCCGGCTACAAGCCGGGCGGCTGGAGCTACCGGCTCTACAGCGAGTCGGGCCTCTACGACGCCGACAAGCCGATCCGCAAGTACACCAAGCGGGAGCTGCACGACTTCCTCCACCGCGAGCCGGTCAGGATGAAGATCGCGGGCATCAACATGACCTACGAGGGGCTCATCCCCCGGATCCAGAAGTCGATGCTCGCCAAGGACCGCGAGTCGATGCAGCCGCACATCCGCGAGTTCGTGGACCGGGCGGTCACCTTCACCACCTGCCCCGACTGCGACGGGACCCGGCTCACCGAGGCGGCCCGCTCGTCGAAGATCAAGAAGGTGAGCATCGCCGACGCGTGTGCGATGCAGATCAGCGACCTGGCCGCCTGGGTCGACTCCCTCGACGAGCCCTCCGTGGCGCCGCTGCTCACCACGCTCCACCAGACCCTCGAATCGTTCGTCGAGATCGGGCTCGGCTACCTCTCCCTGGACCGCCCCGCCGGCACGCTCTCCGGCGGCGAGGCCCAGCGCGTCAAGATGATCCGCCACCTCGGGTCCTCCCTCACCGACACCACGTACGTCTTCGACGAGCCCACCACCGGCCTGCACCCGCACGACATCCAGCGCATGAACGGCCTGCTGCGGCGGCTGCGCGACAAGGGCAACACGGTGCTCGTGGTGGAGCACAAGCCGGAGACGATCGCGATCGCCGACCACGTCGTCGACCTCGGTCCGGGCGCCGGGACGGCGGGCGGCACCGTCTGCTTCGAGGGGACCGTCGACGGGCTGCGCAAGGGCGGCACCATCACCGGCCGGCACTTCGACGACCGGGCGGCGCTGAAGAAGACCGTCCGCGAGCCCACCGGCCGGCTGGAGATCCGCGGCGCCACGACGCACAACCTGCGCGACGTCGACGTGGACATCCCGCTGGGCGTCCTCACCGTCGTCACCGGCGTCGCCGGTTCCGGGAAGAGTTCGCTGATCCACGGCTCGATCCCGGCCGGCGAGGGCGTCGTCTCGATCGACCAGGGGGCGATCCGCGGGTCCCGGCGCAGCAACCCGGCGACGTACACCGGTCTGCTCGACCCGATCCGGAAGGCCTTCGCGAAGGCGCACGGCGTCAAGCCGGCACTGTTCAGCGCGAACTCGGAGGGCGCCTGCCCGACCTGCAACGGCGCGGGAGTCGTCTACACCGACCTGGCGATGATGGCCGGTGTCGCGACCACCTGCGAGGACTGTGAGGGCAAGCGGTTCCAGGCATCGGTGCTCGACTACCACCTGGGGGGCCGCGACATCAGCGAGGTGCTCGCGATGCCGGTGACCGAGGCCCTGGAGTTCTTCGGTTCCGGTGAGGCGGCGACGCCGGCCGCGCACCGGATCCTCGACCGGCTCTCCGACGTCGGGCTGGGCTACGTCAGCCTCGGCCAGCCCCTCACGACGCTGTCCGGCGGCGAGCGGCAGCGGCTCAAGCTGGCCACGCACATGTCCGACAAGGGCGGGGTCTACGTCCTCGACGAGCCGACCACGGGGCTCCACCTCGCCGACGTCGAGCAGCTCCTCGGCCTGCTCGACCGGCTCGTCGACTCGGGCAAGTCGGTCATCGTCATCGAGCACCACCAGGCGGTGATGGCGCACGCCGACTGGATCGTCGACCTCGGCCCCGGCGCCGGCCACGACGGCGGCCGGATCGTCTTCGAGGGCACCCCCGCCGATCTCGTGGCCGACCGTTCCACCCTCACGGGGGAGCACCTCGCCGCCTACGTCGGCGCCTGACCGGCGGGCGGGCTCCGCCGCCCCGGCGGCCGCGGAGCCCGCGTCCGATCAGGCCGCGTCCGATCAGGTCGCGTACGGTGCGCACGCGCGCCGGACCGGGCGGTGCGCGGAAGGCTTGCCGGGTGACGGTGACGCCTCGCGGGCCCGCCCGCCCCTTCCTCGCCCGCCGGTCGCTCGTGGCGGCGGTGTGCGCCCTGGCGCCGGCCGTCGCGCTGTCCGCGACGCCGGGCTGCGCCGCTCGGCCGGGCACGGCCACGGCGCCGGTCGGCGAGACCGTGCGCACGGACGCCGGACCGGTGCGCGGGGAGCGGTCGGGCCCGCACCTGCTCTTCCGGGGGATCCCCTACGCGGGCGCCCCCGAGGGGCGCCACCGGTGGGCGCCACCGCGCCCCGTGGCGCCGTGGAAGGACGTGCGGGACGCCACCGCGCCGGGGCCGCTGTGCCCCCAGGTGCCCTCGCCGTACGCGCGGATCTCCAGTACGGAGGAGGACTGCCTGGTCCTGAACGTGACCACGCCGCCCGGCACGGACCGGCGGCGGGCCGCACCCGTACTGGTCTGGATCCACGGGGACGGCTCCGTGGGCGGCGGCTCCTTCTTCGACGGGCGCCGGCTGGCCGCGCGCGGCCTGGTGGTGGTCACGGTCAACTACCGGCTCGGCGTCTTCGGCGCTCTGGCCCTGCCGGGGCTGGCGGGCTCCGGCACCTTCGGCCTGCAGGACCAGCGGGCGGCCCTGGCCTGGGTACGCAGGAACGCGCGGGCCTTCGGCGGCGATCCGGGCAACGTCACCGTCGCGGGCGTCTCCTTCGGGGCGTCGGCCGTCGCCGCGCACCTGGTCTCGCCGGCTTCCGCGGGCCTGTTCGACCGGGCGGTCATGGCGAGCGGCGAGGGCATGATGGACATGCCGGCGGGCGCGATGGGGCCGAGTGTGCCGGGGTACCCGTGGTACGTCTGGCGGACCGGGCGGGAGATGGAGGACATCACCACGGCGACGACCTCGTCCCTGGGATGCGGCGACCCCCGTCCGGAGCGCGTCCTGGACTGCCTGCGCTCCCTGCCGGCCGGCAGGATCCTGGAGGTGCCGTACATCATGAACGCCTTCCAGGCGTTCGGCTACGGCAACGCCACCCTGCCCGAACTGCCGCCCGCCGCCCTGCGGGCCGGACGCTTCCACCGGGTGCCCGTCCTGTCGGGGGCCACCCGTGACGAGCACCGCACCTTCGTCGGGATGGCGTACGACGCGGCCGGCCGGCCCTTCACGGGGGCGGACTACGACCGTGCGCTGCGTACGGCGTTCGGTGCCGGGGGCGCGGCGCGGGTACGGGCCGCGTACCCGCCGGGCGCCTTCGCGTCCCCCGCGCTGGCGTGGGCGGCGGTGGTCACCGACCGGATGTGGGCGCGCGGCACGCAGGCCCAGCACGACGCGCTCGCCCCGCACGTGCCCGTGTACGCCTACGAGTTCGCCGACCGCGACGCGCCGATGTTCCTCCCGCTGCCGGGCCGCTTCGCCTTCGGGGCCTTCCACGCGGGTGACGTCCCGTACCTGTTCGAGGACGGGGCGGCCGAGGCCCGGTTCACCCCGGCGCAGCGCCGGCTGTCGGCCGCGATGACCGGCTACTGGGCCGCGTTCGCCCGTACCGGTGCGCCGGGGGCTGCCGGTCTGCCGGGGTGGCCGGCGCACCGCGTGGACCGGCCGTACACGCAGTCCCTGGCTCCGCGGCGGATCGGTCCCGTCGACTACCGGCGCGAGCACCGCCTCGACTTCTGGGACGGCCTTTCCTGACGCCTCCCGGCGCCCGCGGCGGGGCGGTCGCACGGGTTCCCGCCAACTCTCCCCATTCCCGGGCGGGTTGCGCGGGCGCTGACTATGTTCTTCGGGGCACATCAGTTCGCCCCAGGAGGTCAGATTGCAGTCCAGGCGCTCCTTCGCGCTCTCCCGCCTGTTACGCCGCTCCCACCTGCTCATAGCCTTCGCCCTCGGCTCCCTGCTGATCGGCCTGACGCCGTGGCTCGGGGTCACGAGCACGGCGGCGGCCGGCCGGGTCCCGGACCCGCGGGCCGCGCCGGTGCCCACCGACCAGCAGGCGGCGGTGCAGTCACCGCACCACGGCGTCGCGCCGGCGAACGCCATGGAGCCCGCGGCCCCCGCCCTGGACCGGGCCGGGTGGACGGCGACGGCCAGCGACGAGGAGACGGGCGGCGAGAACGGCCGCGCCGCCAACGTGCTCGACGGCGACAACAACACCCTCTGGCACAGCAAGTGGACCGCGCCCGCCGCTCCGCTGCCGCACAGCATCACCATCGACATGCATCGCACCGCGGTCGTCTCCGCCCTCGTCTACCGTCCCCGCAACAACGGGCCCAACGGGCGCGTCGGCGAGTACGCGCTCAGCGTCAGCGCGGACGGCCAGAACTGGGGCACCCCCGTGGCCACCGGCACGCTCGCCGACGACGCCACGGCCAAGACCCTCGGCTTCGCCCCGACGGGCGCCCGGTTCGTACGGCTGACGGCGGTCACCGAGGCCGGCAACCGGGGGCCCTGGTCCTCCGCCGCCGAGATCGACCTGCTCGGCGACCCCGGCACCCCCGCCGCGACCGTCGACCTGTCGCGGGCCGGGTGGACGGCCACGGCGAGCGACGAGGAGACCGGCAGCGAGAACGGGCGCGCCGCCAACGTGCTCGACGGCAACGCCAACACCCTCTGGCACAGCAAGTGGTCCGGCACCCCGGCTCCGCTGCCGCACAGCATCACCATCGACATGCACCGCACCGCGGTCGTCTCCGCCCTCGTCTACCATCCGCGCGGCGACGGACCCAACGGGCGTGCGGGCGCGTACACCGTCGCGACCAGCACCGACGGCATCTCCTTCGGCTCCGCGGTGGCGTCCGGCACCTGGCGGGACGACGACACCGCCAAGACCGCCACCTTCACCCGCGCCGAGCACGCCCGCTACATACGTCTCACCGTGACCAGTGAGGCCGGCGGCCGCGGTCCGTGGACCTCGGCGGGCGAGATACGCCTGAGCGGTCCGGCCAGCCCCGCCGTGCACGGGTCCTGGGGCCGGATCATCGGCTTCCCGCTGGTGCCGGTGGCCACCGCCGCCCTGCCCGGGGACAAGCTGCTGGCGTGGTCCGCGTACGCCGTCGACCGGTTCGGCGGCAGCAACGGCTACACGCAGACGGCGATCCTGGACCTGAAGACGGGCAAGGTCACCCAGCGCCGGATCGACAACACGGGCCACGACATGTTCTGCCCCGGCATCGCCATGCTGGCCGACGGCAGGGTGCTGGTGACCGGCGGCAGCAACGCGGAGAAGGCCAGCATCTACGACCCGGCCACCGACTCCTGGTCCGCGACCACCAGCATGAACATCGCCCGCGGCTACCAGGCCATGACGCTGCTCTCGACGGGCGAAGCCTTCGTCCTCGGCGGTTCGTGGAGCGGCAACGCGAGCACCGACAAGGCCGGCGAGGTCTGGTCGCCGGACACCCGCACCTGGCGCCGGCTCCCGGGCGTTCCCGCGTCCACGGCGCTGACGGCCGACCCGGCCGGCCCGTACCGCGCCGACAACCACATGTGGCTGCACGCCACTTCGGGCGGCAAGGTCCTCCAGCTGGGTCCGAGCAAGCAGATGAACTGGATCTCCACCAGCGGCCAGGGGTCCGTCACGCCGGCCGGCACCCGGGCCGACAGCCAGGACGCCATGACCGGAAACGCCGTGCCGTACGACATCGGCAAGCTGGTCACGCTGGGCGGCTCGCCGGCCTACCAGGACTCCCCCGCCACGCAGCGGGCGTACACCGTGGGCATCTCGGGCAGCCAGGTCCAGGCGGCCCGCACCGGGGACATGGAGCACCCCCGCGCCTTCAGCAACAGCGTCGTGCTGCCGGACGGCAAGGTGGCGGTCTTCGGCGGCCAGGCGTACCCGGTGCCGTTCAGCGACGCCACCTCGGTGCTCACGCCGGAGCTCTGGGACCCGGCGACCGGGAAGTTCACCCCGCTCGCCTCCATGGCCGTCCCGCGCAACTACCACAGCGTGGCCAACCTGTTGCCGGACGGCCGGGTCTTCTCCGGTGGCGGCGGCCTGTGCGGCGACTGCGCGACCAACCATCCCGACGGGGCGGTCTTCACTCCGCCCTACCTGCTCAACGCGGACGGTTCGCCCAAGCCGCGGCCCGTCATCACCGGGGGCGTGCCCCCGAGGGCGGCTCCCGGCACGCAGCTGACCGTGAGCACCGGGTCGTCGGTGGCGTCGTTCGTCCTGATGCGGGCGGCGGCCGCGACCCACTCCACCGACAACGACCAGCGGCGGGTGCCGCTCGTGTCCGCGCCCGCGGGAGGGGGCGCCTACACCGTGTCGATCCCCGCGGACACCGGTGTGGTGCTGCCGGGGACGTACATGCTCTTCGCCCTCGACGCCCAAGGGGTGCCGAGCATCGGGCAGTTCGTCACCGTCTCCTGACCCCCGGTGCGCCCACACGGCCCCGTGCCGGGGCGGGCGGGCGCACCGGACACCGAGGCCCCGGGACACCCGTCCCGGGGCCCCGGTACGTGGGTCAGGCCCGCGCCCGCGCGGCGAGCACGGCAGGCGACCGGCGCATCAGGAGCGCGTAGAGGGCGGCCGCCACGGTCATGCCGACGGGCAGGGAGAGGTCCACCCCGCCCAGTGCGGCGGCCACCGGGCCCGCGTAGAGCGTGTCGACGCAGAGGGCGGCAGCGGCCACGCCCGCCAGGGCGGCGACGGCACCGGCCCGGTTGACGCCGCCCGTGTACCAGTAGGGGCTTCCCGGGGTCTCGTCCGAGAGGGCGACGCCGTCGTAGCGGCCCCGGCGCAGCACGATGTCGACGGCGTACACGGCCATCAGGGGGCCGACGAGGACCACGGTCAGCTGCAGGGCGTTGCTGACGGTGTCCAGGAGGCCGGAGGCGAGCAGCCCGTACAGGGTCAGCGCGACGGAGACGGCTCCGTCGAGGAGCACGCTGACGGAACGGCGGATGCGGATGCCGACGGCCTGGAGGGCGAGTCCGGCGCTGTAGGCGGTCAGTGCGTTGATGGCGATGGTGCCGAGGACCAGGGCGAGCAGGAAGAGCGGGTAGAACCAGCCGGGCAGCAGGGCCTCCAGCCCGGTCTGCGGGTCGGTCATGTCCACGGCGGTGGCGGCGAAGGCGCCCAGGGAGCTGACGAGGACGCTGGGCAGGAAGGCTCCCCCTGCGGTCCAGCCGGCGATCGCCCTGCGGGAGGTGGTGCGGGGCAGGTAGCGGGAGAAGTCTGCGCTGGTGGTGTAGGAGAGCGGGCCCGCGGCGATCATGGTGGTGCCGGCGACGAGGACCGCCCAGAGGGCGGTGCCGGTCAGCGGCTCCGCGGGCCGGTAGGAGAAGTCGGTCCGCCCGACGACGGCGAAGGCCACGACGGCGAAGGCGGCGGCCAGCACCACCGTGATCGGCAGGTAGAGCTTCACGATCATCGCGTGGCCGTAGACGCTGATGGCCAGGGTGAGGGCGGCGATGAGCACGACGAGCAGGATCTTGACGCCGATGCCCGCCGCGATGCCGGCGCGCTCGGCGAGGGCGAAGGCGGCGGCGCCCGCGGCGGCCAGGTTGAGGGCGAAGTAGCAGACGGAGACCATCCAGCCGCCGATCGCCTGGTTCACGCGGTTGCCGACGACCCCGTACATGGCCCGCGTGATGACCTCGCTGGGTGCGCCGGCGGCCGGACCGGAGATGGCGAGCAGCCCCGGGAGCGCCCAGAAGAGGTTGCCCACCACGATCACGGCGAGGGACTGCCACAGGCTCAGGCCCGTCAGGACCAGCGCCCCGCCGATGACGAGGCTGAGGTAGTTCACGTTGGCCGCGGCCCAGACGGAGAACAGCTCGCGGGGGTGGCCGCGGCGCTCCCCGTCGGGAATGTGGTCGATGCCGTGGGCCTCGATGCGGCCCGCCCGTTCGGCGGCGGCCGGGACCGGGGGCCGGGCCGGGACCGGGTCGGGGAGCGTGGACGCCATGAGGTCCTCCGTGTGCTGGTCGTACCCACCTGCTTGCTTATTGGTCGCACACTCAATAGCATCCCCGGTATGTCGTCAAGCGTCGAGCGCAAACGAATCCGGAAGTCTCCCGAAGCCCGTCGGGCGGAGATCGTCGACGCCGCGACCGCGGTGGCCCTGGCCGAGGGACTGGAGTGCGTCACGCTGCGCCGGATCGCCGACGACCTGACGGTCCGGCCGGGTCTGATCAGCCACTACTTCCCCGCGGTGGAGGATCTGGTGGCGGAGGCCTTCGGCAGCGCCGCGGGGCGTGAGCTGGACGCCCTGCTGCCGGCCGAACGGCCCGGCGGCACCCCCACGGAGCACCTGGCGCGCTTCTTCTCCCGTACCTCGGGCGAGGACTACGACGCCATCAGCCGGCTGTGGATCAACGCACGCCACCTCAGCCGCTACCGGCCCGTGCTGCGCGACCGGGTCACCGCGCAGGAGGCGGCCTGGCGCGGCCGGCTGGAGGGCCTGCTGCGCGAGGGCGTCGAGCGCGGTGAGTTCCGTACGCAGGACCCGTCCGTGACCACGGTCCAGATCCTCGTCGTCCTCGACGGCCTCGGCGCGCACGCCAACACCGGTACGGGTGGCCACCCCGCAGCGGTGGCCCGCATGGCCGTCACCACCGCGGAGCACGCCCTCGGCCTCGCGAGCGGCGCCCTCGCCCCCGGCGGGCCCGCGTCCGACACCCCCAACTGACCGTCCCGTTCACCCTGGAGCCGCCGTGCACACCCGTCTCGCCCTGCTGTCCGCCCGCATCCTGGACCCGGTCAGCGGGACCTTCCTGCCGCAAACGGCGATGGCCGTGTCCGACGGCCGGATCTCGGCGCTGGGCGACGACCGCCTGATCCGCGCGGGCGCGGACGCCGCCACGACGGTGATCGACCTCAAGGGGGCCGTGGTCACCCCCGGCCTGGTCGACGGCCACTCCCACCCCGTCTCCGGAGCCGAACTGACCCACGGCCTCGACCTCTCGGGGTGCTCCGACCTCGGGCAGGTGCGCGAGACCCTCGCCCGCGGCGTACGGGAACTCGCGCCGGGCGCCTGGCTGCACGGCTGGGGCCTGGACCCCAACGCCTTCGGGGACCGGCCCGTCGACAGCGCGCCCTTCGACGCCGTGCTCGACGGCGTTCCCGCCCTCCTGCTGCTCTTCGACGCGCACTCCATGGTCGCCAGCCGGCGCGCGCTGGAGCTGGCCGGGGTGGACGGGCCCCGGACCTTCGACCAGGCCTCGGCCGAGGTGGTCTGCGACGCCGCGGGCCGCCCCACCGGCCTGCTCCTGGAGGACGCCGCCTGCGAACTCGTCGAGCGCGTCGCCCCGCAGCCCACCCGCGGGGAGCGCCGCGACCGCCTCGCCGCCGCGCTGCGCGCCATGGCAGCCTCCGGGCTCACCGGCGCCCACGTCATGGACGCGAACGGCGACAGCCTCGCCTTCCTCGCCGAACTCGACGCGGCCGGGGAGCTGCCGCTGCGGCTGCGCGTCGCCCCCTGGTGCCAGCCCGGCACCGACGCCGACGGGGTGCGCGCGCTCATCGAACAGCAGGGCGCCGGCGGCGCGTTGTGGCGGACCGACGGCGTCAAGATCTTCATGGACGGCACCATCGACAACGGAACCGCCTGGCTGGAACGCCCGGACTGCCACGGGGAGTCCACGCACGCCTTCTGGCCGGACCCCTCGGTCTACACCCGCATCATCGGCGAGTTCCACCGGGCCGGGGTGCCCACCGCCACCCACGCCATCGGTGACGCGGCCGTCCGCCACGTCCTCGACGCCGTCGAGAAGGCCCGGAGCGGGTCCGGGACGGGGCGCGGGGTGCGCCACCGGGTCGAGCACATCGAGACCGTGCCCGACGACACCCTGCGCCGCTTCGGCGAGCTCGACGTGATCGCGTCGATGCAGCCGACCCACTGCTGCGACTTCACCCGGGCCGACCACACCGACAACTGGTCGCGCCGCCTCGGTGAGGAACGTGCCGCACGCGCCTGGCGCTGCCGCGACCTGTGGGACGCGGGCGCCACCGTCGTCCTCGGCTCCGACTGGCCCATCGCCCCCTTCCCGCCGCTCGGTGTCATGGCCGGTGCCCGTCACCGCCGGCCCAGCCGGGACCTCACGCAGCCCCCGCACGGCCCCGAGCAGGCGCTCACGGCGCTGGAGGCCCTCCAGGGCATGACCGTGAACGCGGCCCGCGCGACCGGCGAGGAGGCGGTGGCCGGCCGGATCGCCGTGGGCCACCGCGCCGACCTCACGGTGCTGGCCGACGACCCGCTCAGCACGGCCGCGACCGACCTGCCCGGACTGCCCGTACTGCTCACCGTCGTCGACGGGCGCCCGGCGCACCGCGACCCGGGCATCTGACCGGTACCGGCCTTCCCCGGTCGCGTCGTGGCCGGATCACGGCGGGTGGCACGGGTGTTCGGGCGACCGGGCTCCCCGCGCGGCCGTCCGCGGGTACGGTTCCGGCATGGACGCCTCCCCGAGGAACCCGAGCGACGACGTCGCGGCACTGGCCGCGGCGGTCAAGGCAACCGCACGCCGACATCTGCTGAAAGCGGGGGCGTCGGGGCTGTCCCTCGACGCGGTGGCCCGCGACGGCGGTCTGGCCGCCACCGCCGTCGAGGCCGCCTTCCCGCACCGGGACGACCTGCTGACCGCGCTGGTCGTCGATGCCTACGACGCCTCCGGTGCGGCGATGGAGCGGGCCGACCGGGCCGCGGCGGACGCCGGTGCGCCGGCGGGCGCCCGGCTCCTCGCGGCGGCCCGGGCCCTGCGGGAGTGGTCCTTCGCCCACCCGGCCGAATTCACCCTGATCTACGGATCGCCCGTCCCCGGCTACCACGCCCCGCAGGACACCGTCCCGCCCGCCTCGCGCACCCCCGCGGTCCTCGCCGGGATCCTGCGCTCGGCGCTGGAGTCCGGCGAACTCACCCCTCCCCGGCGGACGTTGCCCGGCGGGTTGCTGCGGCCCGAGGCCCTGGAGCTCTTCGGCGGCGCGCCCGGGGCCCCCTTCTCGGACATCGTCGAACGCGGCATCGCCCTGTGGAGCAGCCTGATCGGGCTGCTGGTGTTCCAGGTCTTCAGCCGGACGCACGACAGCGTCCTGGACGAGGCCGCCTACTTCGACGCCGCCGTCGCCGTGGCGGCCGAGACCGTCGGCCTCGACGTCCCGCTGGGCGAGGGCGGGCGCTGACGTGACCGCCATCAGGACGCTCTGCTTCGCGATCGCGGCGCTCTCCTCCTACGCCGCGCTCCTCTACCGCCTCTCCCAGGCCCGGCGCAGCTGGCGTGACGGCGCCTACCGCGCGCTGATCGCCACCCTGCTGCTCCAGTGCCTCACCTTCACCATGGGCGCCGTCGCCATGGGCGGCGGAAGCCTCCTGGGCGTGGGCAACCTGGCCATCCTCATCATGCACCTGGCCGCCGTGGCCTTCTGCGTCGCGGCGCAGATCATCCTGCTGCGATGGGCGGCCACGGACGAGGCCGCGGCCCGCGGGACCCGGTACTGGCTGATCACCGGCATCACCCTCGACGTGGTCCTGACGGTCCTGTTCTTCCTCGCGGACGGACCCGGCCGGCCCGGCTCCGACTTCGACGGCACCAGCAGCCCGCTGCTGCTCACCTACCTCCTGGTCTTCATCGTGTCCCAGGCGGTGCCGTGCGTGACGATCTACCGCCAGTGCGGCCCGTACGCCCGGATGACGGACAACGCCTCGCTGCGCCAGGCCCTGCGGATGCTGTCCGTCGCCGCGGTGGTGCTGTTCCTCTACTGCACGGCCCGTACGGTCAACATCCTGACCGCGGCGGCCGGCGTGGACATCGGCGCCTGGAAGCTCGCCTCGAACCTCTTCAGCGCCTCGGGGATCGTGATCCTCTCCCTCGCCCTGATCAACTCCCTCTGGGGGCCGCCCGTCGCGCGGCTCACGGAGTGGGCCGGCAGCTACCGCTCCTACCGGGCGCTGCACCCGCTGTGGCGGGACCTGTACGAGGCCTCGCCGGACATCGCGCTGGAGCCCCCGGGGTCCTCGGTGTCCGACCTCAACTACCGTCTGCACCGCCGGGTGGTCGAAATCCGGGACGGGTGGCGGGACTTGCGTCCCTACATCGACCGCGAGGCGAACGCTGCCGACTCCGTCGGCGGGCGCACGGACGGCGGGGCGAACGGGGACGCGGGCGAGGAGCTGCGGCAGGCCTTCGCGGAAGCGGCGCAGATCAGACAGGCCCTCGAGGCGAAGCGGACCGGCATCGTCCCCGACCACAGCAAGGACGCGGGCGATTTCGACGACCGCGACACGGACAACTTCGTGGCGGAAGTTGCCTGGCTCACCCAGGTTGCCGCCGCCTACAGTAAGCTCAGCAAAGCGAGTTGAGAGCTCCCGCCCGGTTTGCATCCCCCGTCAAACCGGGCGGGCACTCCCGTTCCCCCGTGTTTCATCGGGCCGGACGGGTGGCTTCCGCCCGGACTGGCCCGGCCCATCCCCCGAGGGCCGGGCCAGTCCGATTTTCTGCAGCAACCCGACCCCGTTTCCCCCGTGAGTCGCGTTAGCTGACAGCTATCGGCGAGACCCAACGTTGGCGGAGTCCAGGCCAATTGTCAACTGACCGCTATTCTGGGAAACTGACGTATAGCCAAGGGCTATGCCGAGGAGGTGACGGGAGGAAGGTTCACCATGACGGAGACCGAGACCGGGGGCGATGACCGGCCCCTGCTCGCAGTGCGCCTCGACGACCTGTTCAAGACGGTTCGTCCGAAGGGCAAGCACTGGACCAACGCCGAGGTGGCGGAGGAGTTGAAGCGAGCCAGCCCCGAACTCAAGGTCGGGGGTGTGTACTTGTCGCAGCTGCGGACGGGCAAGCGCTCCAATCCCTCACCCGATCTCCTCGCCGCCCTCGCCCGCTTCTTCGGGGTCTCCGTCGCGTACTTCTTCGACGACAAGGTCGCCGAGTCGGTCCTCAGCGAGATCGCCGCCGTCGAGGCGCTGCGGCAGTCCGGGGTCCGCGCCGTGGCGATGCGTGCGGCCGGGATGAAGAAGGAGAACCTCCAGGCCATCACGGCCATCATGGACCAGTACCGGCAGTTGCAGGGCCTCCCGCCGGTGAGCGATCCCTCCGGCCCCGAATGAGGGGCGCCAAGAAGGAGCGGTCGGCGGGCCAGGAGCGCCGCAGCCAGCTCAAGAGGCTCCGGAAGGACGGTGCTCAGCGGATCGCCGAGCTCGACCTGCCGAGGGCGACCGACGTGGCCGAACTGTGCCGCCACCTCGGAGAGGCGCGGGGCCGCCCCATCCTGCTGGTCCCGATGCAGATGCCCTCGTCCCACCCGTGCGGCATGTGGGTCGCCGCCCGCGACGAGGACCTCATCTTCTACGACGCCAACACCACCAGCGCGCATCAGGAGCACATCATCTTGCACGAGCTGGGCCACATCATCTGCTGCCATCGCGGGGCCGGCGGGCTGGACGAGACGGCCGCCCGTCTGCTCTTCCCCAACCTCGACCCCGAACTCGTCCGCGACATGCTCCTGCGCGCGGCCTACGACGACGTACAGGAGCAGGAGGCGGAGATCATCGCCTACCTGCTCTCCCAGCGGATGGCCGGAGCGGGCGAGGGGCGGGACGGCGCGGCCCCCTCGGGGGAGCCGGGAGCCGCCGGTGATCCCGGGACGAGCGCCATGCTCAGCCGCATCGAACGCACGCTGTTCTGACGTGGCCCGCTCAGGCTCCGCCGGTCGCGGCCACCTCCTCGGCCAGAACGGCGACGGCCCGGCGGACGTCCTCCGCGCGGTGTTCGCTCGTGAGGAAGAACCGCAGCCTCGACAGGCCTTCGTCCACGGCGGGGTGGAAGATCGGATCGGCGACGATCCCGCGCGCGAACAGCCGGTCGGCGACGTGCAGGGTGCGCACCGAGTCGCCGAGGACGACCGGCACGATGGGGGTGCCGGCGCTGGAGCCGGTCGGCAGGCCGGCCGCCGCGGCGAGGCCCAGGAACAGTTCGGCGTTGCTCCGCAGCGCGCGCACCCGGTGGGGTTCCGCGGTGATCAGCTCGGTGGCGGCCAGGGCGGCGGCCGCGTTGGCCGGGGTCAGTCCCACGCTGTAGACGAAGCCGGGGAGGGTGTGCCGCAGCCAGCGCACCGTGCGGGCCGAGCCGCCGAGGTAGCCCCCGCAACTGGCGAAGGACTTGGAGAGGGTGCCCATCCACAGGTCCACGTCGGACCGGTCGACCCCGAAGAACTCGCCCACGCCCCGGCCGTGTTCGCCGACCGTGCCGATGCTGTGCGCCTCGTCGACCATCAGCAGGGCGCCGTACCGCCGCTTCAGCCCGATCACGGCGGGCAGGTCGACCAGGTCGCCGTCCATGCTGTAGGCGCCCTCGACGACGATCAGCACGCGGCGGAAGCGGGACCGGTTGATCCGCAGCAGGTGTTCCAGGTCGCCGGGGTCGTTGTGGGCGAAGGGTCTGCGCGCCGCCCCGGACAGGGCGCAGCCCTGCAGGATGCTGTCGTGGGCCAGCGCGTCGTGCAGGACGAGGTCCCCCGCGCCGACCAGGTGCCCGATCGCGGTGACGTTGGTGGCATGGCCGCTGACCAGGGTGAGGCAGTCCCCCACGCCGAGGAAGCCGGCCAGGGCGCGTTCGAGACGGACCGTCAGGTCGCGTTCGCCCGAGAGGACGCGGCTGGCCGAGACCGAGCTCCCGTAGCGTTCCACGGCCCGGTGCACGGCCTCGTTGACCACCGGATGGCCGGACATGCCCAGGTAGTTGTAGCTGCCGAAGGACAGGTACGAGCGGTCGCCGATCACCGTGGTGTCGCGGACGGTGCCCTCGTGGACCCGGAAGTAGGGGAAGTCGGCGCCGCCGGCGGTGACCGCGGCCAGGCGCTCCTCGAAGAGGGCGACCTCCGGGAAGGCGTCGACGGCCGCGGCGTCGGTGCTCCACTCGGCCTCCCGCACCGGGCGGGAGGCCGGCCGGCCGGGTGCCGCGGGCCGGGTGCGGTCCGGATCGACCAGGGCGATCAGCCCGCCGACGGTGAGTCCGGGCGTGAACAGGTCCTCGGAGCGGAACCGGGGCGCGCGCTTGCCGATGTTGACCGCCAGTTCCTGGAGCATGAGGGAGTCGAAGCCGAGTCCGGCCACCAGCGTCATGCCCTCGGCGAGGTCCGCGAGGGGGAACACCCCGGTCCGGGAAACCTCTTCGAGCACGAGGGACGCGGCGTCCTCACCGGGCGCGGCATGCGGTGCGGCAGGCGTGGGCGCGGCCGGACGAGCGGGAACGGCCGGGGCGGGCGCGGCCGCCCGGCCCCCCGCCGGGCCCCCCGCGCGACCCGTCGGCGGGCCGGGGCGGGCCGGCTCCGCCGCCTCGCGTGCCGCGTCGTCCACGACCCAGTGGCGGCGCGGGGCGAGCGGGCTCGGCGGCAGGGTGCACGGGGGTGTGCGTCCCGCCGCGGCGGACGGCCCGGCGGGGACCGGCGCCGATTCGACGGCCCGCCCGGCCTCCAGCGCCTCGGCCGCCCGGGTCAGCCGGGCGGCGGCTTCTGCTGCGTCGTTCGCCACCAGGGCGAGGCGCTCCGGCAGGGGGGCCCGGCGGGCCAGGGTGTCCGCCACCCGGGCGGGCGACAGCCCGTCCTCGGTGATGGTCCGCGCCACGTCCCGGGCGTACCGGGCCAGCCCGGCCCGGTCGCGCGCGGTGAGGACCAGCTCGTGGGGCCCCCGGGCCGGTGCCGGGAGGGCCGGTGGCGCGGTGTGCTCCTCCACGACGAGGTGGACGCCGGTACCGCCGAAGCCGAAGGCGCTCACCCCGGCGCGGCGGGGCGAGCCGCCCGTGGGCCACGCGACCGGTGTCGTCGCGACGGTCAGGCGCGCGGCCTGAAGGGCCGCGGTGTCGGCGAGGCCGAAGTCCGGCTGCGGCGGGATCACCCCCCGTTGCACGGCCAGGACCGACTTGACGAGTCCGGCAAGCCCCGCGGAGTTGAGCGAGTGGCCGACGACCGCCTTGACCGCGCCCAGGTGGGCGGGTGCGGCGTCCGCACCGCGCAGTTCGCGCAGGACCGCGAGCTCGACGGGATCGCCGACGGCGGTTCCGGTGCCGTGCGCCTCCAGGTAGCCCACCGCGCCCGGGGGCAGGCCCGCGTCGCGGTAGGCCCGGCGCAGGGCCCTGAGCTGGCCGCCCGCCCGGGGGTGCATGCCGCCCTGCACGGTCCCGTCGTTGGCGGCGCCCACACCGCGGATCACGGCGTAGACGCGGTCGCCGGACGCCCGGGCGTCGGCCAGGGGCCGCAGCACCAGCACCGCGGCGCCCTCCCCCAGGACGAAACCGTCGGCCTCCGCTCCGAAGGGCAGGCACCTGCCGCTGCGCGAGACGGCGCCGATCCGGCAGAGCCCCACCAGGAGGTCCGGGGCGAGGATCAGCTGGGCGCCGCCGGCGATCGCGATGCGGGAGCGGCCCGCGCGCAGCGCGTGGACCGCGTTGGCGACGGCCATGAGCCCACCGGAGCACGCGGAGTCCAGGGCGTAGCTCTCTCCGTGCAGGTCGAAGACCGAACTGATCGTGTTGGGACCCATGTTGAGGAGCAGACCGGCCACGGACGTGCCGTGCAGTCCTTGGACGGCCCGTACGGTCTCCTGCCAGCCGGGGTCCGTCGCCGGGGTGCCGAACTCGCCGCCGGCCAGTTGGCGCATCCGTATCCGCATGGTGCTGAGCTCGCGGTAGCCGCTCTCGGTGAGGGCCGTGATCACCGAGGTCTCTTCGCGGTCGAAGCCGTCGGCCTCCCACCCCGTGTCCTGGATCGCCTCGCGGGTCAGGTCGATCAGCAGCCGGTGCTGGGGGTCCATCGCGGCGGCCCGGCGCGGCGGTATGCCGTAGTGCGCCGCGTCGAAGTGGCCCACGTCCGGCAGCAGCGCCATGGTGTCGGTGTACGTCGACGAGGTGTCGCGGAAGTCGCCGGTGAGGAACGCGGCGCTGCGCCAGCGCGTGTCGGGGACCGTGGAGAACTGCGGCCGCGGGGCCGTCAGGAGCCGCCAGTACTCGTTCGGGTTGCGGGCTCCGGGGAACCGGCAGGCCATTCCCACCACCGCTATCGGCTCGCGCCCCTCCCCCGGGCTCCGCGCCCCTGTCACGGAGTTCACCGTGCGGTGGGTCGCGCACGCCACCAGTCGAGGGTGGCCTTGACCTGTTCGTCGACGGGAGTGGGGCGCACCGCGAAGGCCGCCTCGAAGGCGCTCGAATCGACGACGAAGGGGCGGTCGAACTGGTACCGGATCTCATTCAGTTCGCGCAGCAGCGGCGAGAACAGCCCCGCGAGGCCCAGTACGGCCGGAGGGATCCTGCGCACCACCGCGGGCCCGGTCCCCGCCTCCGCGGCGAGCCGGTCGGCCATCTCCCGCACGGACAGCGCGGGTTCGGTCGGGACGTGCCAGGCACGTCCCCAGGCCCGCTCCTCCCCCGCCGCCTCGGCCATCGCCGCGGCCACGTCGGGGAGGTAGGTCCAGCTGTGCGGGACGTCGGGGTCCCCCAGCGCGGAGACGGGTCTGCCGCGCAGCAGCGCCGGTACGACCCGTCCGGCCAGGTGGCCGCCGTCGGTGACGCCCGGGCCGAAGAAGTCCGAGGCGCGCACCTCGACCGCCTTGATGCGGCCCTGCTCGTGCAGCGTCCGCACCCGCTCCCAGGCAGCCGCGCGGACACGGCCCTTGGGGCCGGTCGCCGCGAGCGGCAGCTCCTCGGTCAGGGGGCCTTCCACGGGCCCGTAGCCGTAGAGGTTGCCCAGCATGACCAGGACGGCTCCGGTGTCCTCCGCCGCGGCGCAGACCGAGGCGACGAGCGGGGGCCACTCGCGCACCCAGCGGTGGTAGGGCGGCGCGGCGCAGTGGTGGATCGCCGCCGCGCCCTGCGCGACGGCGGTCAGTTGCGGAAGGTCCGTGGCGTCGAGGGCGAGGTGCTCGATCCCCGGTTCCGGGCTTCTGCCCGCCCTGGTGACGACCCGTACGGAATGTCCCTGCTCTGCCAGCAAACGGGCGGTGGCGGCGCCTGCGGGTCCAAAACCCACGACCACATGAAGACTCACGGGCGCACAGTAGCGCGCGAGCGGATCGATCACCTGCCTGTTTGGCCGGTACAGGACAATCGCGTACCGGGATCGGCCCGGTGATCGTCAAGGCCCCCGCCGCGGACGGGTCGGCGGGGGCCGGAATGAGCCGCGGCCGCTTTGGCCAGGACCCGCCCCGCGCGCACGCCCGGAGGCCGGGCCCGTGGTCACGGGCCCGGCCTCCTCGCCCCGGCGTCAGACGCGGTCGGCGGCGATCAGGACGTACTGGAAGGAGCCGTCCTTGTAGGAGTTGATGAACGCCTCCTCGATGCCCGTGACGAGGGAGGACGTGGCACGCAGCTCCCAGTAGGGCAGGGTGTCGGGGGTCAGGTCGATCACGGCCTGCGGCACGAGGCGGTTGTCGGCCATGGCCCGCATGTACTCCCGGCGGGAGTGGATGTTGCACTCGAAGTGCGCGTTGATCTGGGAGACCCACTTCGAGGGCTGGCCGTAACGCGGGTTCCAGCAACCGGTGATGGTCACGTAGCGGCCGCCGACCGCGAGCACGCGGGAGTGCTCGGCGAACAGGTCGTGCAGGTCGACGTACATGCTCGACTCGTTGTTCCAGGAGGCGGCGGCCTGCCCGGTCTCGAACGGCGTGTTGAGCATGTTGCAGACGCGGGCGCGGACCGAGTCCTCGATGCCCAGCTCGCGGGCGCGCTGGTTGGCGAAGTCGGCCTGCTTGGCCGACAGGGTGACGCCCTCGACCTTGCATCCGAACCGCTGGTGGGCCATGACCATCGAGCCGCCTCGGCCGCAGCCGGCGTCCACGAGGGTGTCGTCGCGCCCGATGGCGCCGAGGTGGTTCAGCAGGACGTCCGCCTGCGCGGACTCCAGGCGGTGCAGCTCGGCGATCAGCTTCTTCTCGTAGGCGCTGTCCTGGGTGTCCCCGAGGGCCGCGTGGTCGATGTCACCAATGCCGTAGTGGTGGTGGTACAGGCCGTCGACGTCGCCGAGGCGCAGGTTCACCGGCCGGGCCTCGTGGTCCCAGTAGCGGGCGATGTCGCCCTGGTAGGGCGTCGCCGGGGCGGGGATGAAGGCGGAAGTGGGGGCGGCAACGGTGAAATCGGTGCTGGTCACGAATAAGTCCATCCTTACCAGAAGTCGGGCAGGCTGTAGCGGTAGGTGTTGCTCTGGTGCCAGTAGTGGTTCCCGTCGACCCAGACGGCCACGCCCCGCAGGAAGCGCACCACGCGCGGGTCGGGGCAGGACACGGCCAGTTCGGCGGCCGCGGCCTCGAAGGCGTGCATGAGGTCGTTGTGGATCTCGACCGCCTTCAGGTAGGCCTCCTTGTGGGAGAGGCCCTCACGTACTGCGATGACCACCGGCAGGTTCAGGTGCAGGCCGGGGCCGTCGAGTTCCTTGGTGTAGGAGTAGAGGTCGTTGGCGATGGTGGTGGCGTTGCCGGCGAGCGCGATGACCCGTTGCATGGCGGGCATCGCGTGCAGATCGGCCGGGAGTTCGTAGCCGCCCACGGTGTCGGTGATGGTGGGGCAGGGGCGGAAGTTGTTGAACTGGCGCATCGCCAGGTACTCGGACACTGACGGGACGTACTCGGTCTCGGCCCAGGCGGCTTCGGCGAGGTAGCCCATGTGCAGCCGGGCCATGTCGTGCCGGTACCGGTCGGCCTGGGACGGGGTCGCCGCCCGGGTGAAGTACTCCATGGCCGAGCGGTAGGAGCGCCGCGGCGCGTCCGAGAGGAGCGACTGCGCCCACTCCGCCTGGTACTCCGCGGTCGTGTGGACCGGGTCCAGTGCGGTGTACGCCAGCAGAAGCCTTCCTCCTAGTCCGACCGGCGAGCCGCCGTGGTCCTCGCAGTAGCAGTCGTCGACGACGTTCTCGGCGACCATCAGCCGGGTGGCGATCATGAGGTGGTCGACGGTCGGGGCGTCCGGGTGGCAGGCGACCATGTAGCGGCCCACGGAGAAGCCGTCGAACTGGTCCTCCCACTCCGGCGGGTACGCCTCCACCTCGTCCACCGCCCAGCGCTTGATCCGGCGGCTGACCTCCTCCACGCGGACCGGGTCGGGCTCCGGGACGGGGTGGTGGTAGAGGCCCGGGATCGGCCTGCCCTTGGCGGCGGGCGGGGGCGCGGGTGCGTCCGCCGCCGGTGCGGGGACCGGTGGCGCGGGTGTCGGGGGCGCGGCGGGCGGTGCCGGGCGCGGGGTGAAGTACAGCCCCTCCGTGCCCACGCCGCTGGGGCCGCGCATGATCCGCTCCAGTGCGGGGTTCGGTGTCGCCGCTGCGGCGGCCGCCTTCCGCACCGGCTCGGCGACCGCGTCGCCGCCCGCTCCCGCGCCGGGCACGGGGGCGGGGTGGGAGGGCCGGGCCGCGGGCCCGAAGGGCAGCGCCGGCCCGGTCGGCAGGGCGGGCTTGCCTGCGGAGACCGTGGCGGTGGCGGTGACGGTGTCGGCGCCGCGGGCGTGACCGTGGGTCCCGAGGCGGGCCGCGGCGGCAGGCAGGCTCGACTGCGCAGGGGAAGGCCCGGGAACGGGCATCCGTGGCTCCTAGGTGATGGGGGTGTGCTGTGCCGGACCCTCCCGGGCGCGTTCGGCCGGCCCGGGAGGGTCCGGGCTGATGACGGCCGGGCCGTCAGTCGCGCCGGCGGCCGATCTGGACGTTCTCCATCACGCCGAGCGCGTCGGGCACCAGGATGGCGGCGGAGTAGTAGGTGGTGACCAGGTACGAGATGATCGCCTGCTCGCTGATGCCCATGAAGCGCACCGACAGGCCGGGCTCGTACTCCTCCGGCAGCCCGGTCTGGTGCAGGCCGATGACACCCTGGTTGTCCTCGCCCGTACGCATGGCGAGGATGGAGCTGGTGTTCTCCTTGCTGATGGGGATCTTGCTGCAGGGCAGGATCGGGACCCCGCGCCAGGCCGGCACCTGCTGGCCCCCGAGGTCGACGTGGTCCGGGTAGAGCCCGCGGGCGTTGAACTCGCGCCCGATCGCCGCGATGGTCTTGGGGTGGGCGAAGAAGAACTTGGTGCCGCGGCGGCGGCAGAGCAGTTCGTCCATGTCGTCCGGGGTGGGCGGGCCGGAGTGGGTCTGGATGCGCTGCTTGAAGTCGGCGTTGTGGAGGAGGCCGAACTCCCGGTTGTTGACGAGCTCGTACTCCTGGCGCTCGCGCAGCGCCTCGATGGTGAGCCTGAGCTGCTCCTCGGTCTGGTTGTGCGGCCCGTTGTAGAGGTCGGCGACGCGCGTGTGGACGCGCAGCACGGTCTGGGCGATGGAGAGTTCGTACTCGCGCGGCTTGAGGTCGTAGTCGACGAAGGTGCCGGGGATCGCGGCCTCGCCGGTGTGGCCGGCGGACATGGCGATTTCCGCCTCGCCGTGCTTGTTCTGCCGCTGGTGCGGGAGGGAGCCGAACTGCTCGACGTGGGCCCGGAGGTTCGGTGCCGCGTCGAGGACGGCGGCGAAGTCGGCGCGGGAGAGGGTCAGCAGGGTGCCGGAGGTCTCGGCGGTGGCCGTGCAGTCGGCGGTCGCGTCGGCGTCGAGCAGCGCGTTCTCGCCGAACCGGTCGCCGTCGGCCAGTACCGCGACGGCGATCGCGTCACCGTACTTGCCGACGGATGTCTGGCTGATGCGGCCGTGGGCGATCAGGTGGATCCGGTCGGCGGCGGCCCCGCGCTCGACGAGCACCTCACCGGCGCGGAAGTCGCGCTGGACGCACCGGTCGGCGAGCGCGACCAGCACCTGCTCGTCCTCGAAGCCGCGCAGCAGGGCGAGTTCGCCGAGTTCGCGCGGGATCACGCGGACGTCGGATCCGTCCTGGATGAACTCGATGCGGCCGTCACCGACGGTGTAGGTGAGGCGGCGGTTGACACGGTAGGTGCCGCCCTTGGTCTCCACCCAGGGGAGCGTCCTCAGCAGCCACCGGGAGGTGATCTCCTGCATCTGCGGGGCGGACTTGGTCGTGGTGGCAAGGTTGCGGGCGGCCGCCGTGCCCAGACTGGTCTGCTGGGTCGGCTCCAGCTGCGCCTCTGGGCTGGTGTCCACGGTCATCGCGCAGGGCTCTCCTTCGTGCGGGCGGTGATCGGCGCATGCGTGTGCACGTCACCAGTGAAAGAAGAAAAATAGGGTGAATACCCGGGCAATCCCTCTAGATCCGGAAGCACACTAACCGCCCGCGAACCGGTTCCCCCATCGGAAGGCAGAGGGATTACCTCGATTCGGTGATCTTGACCTGCGGCGCGTTTGATCACGGTCCGGGTGGTTCCGGACACACATGCCGTGCAGTTTCCGCCACAGCCCTTGCGGACCGTCAACTTCCGCACGCTCGGGGCGGGTTGCGACGGCGCCGCCGAAGCGGCGGCCACGGGGGGGCTGCGCGCCGGGGCCTGCCGGGAAAACCCCGTGACCGCGGACCCCGGGGCGGGGCAGGATCCGGTGCATGAACAACAAGATCACCGCGCGGCTCGACGAAGCGATGTCGGCGGGCGTTCCGGTCCGTGTGCACCGGTCCTCGATCCGCGGCGCGGACCGGATCGACGGCTTCGTGGTCGGCGTGGGCGCCGAGTGGACGGTGATCGCCGTGTGCACGGACCTGCGGCTCGACGGCTGGGAGGCGGTCCGCACCGCCGACGTCACCAAGGTCCGCCCGCGCGGCGACGAGGACTGCCTGACCGTACGGGTGCTGCGCCGGCGCGGCCGGTGGCCGGTCCGGGCGCCCGAACCGGCGCTCCCGCTGGACGCCCTGCCCGCCCTGGCGCAGGCCGCCTCCCGCGCCTTCGGCCTGGTCGCCCTGCACGTCGAGCGGCACGCGCCGGACGCCTGCTGGATCGGGGAGGTGGCCGGGGTGCGGCCGAAGTCGCTGCGGCTGCGCGAGGTCGACCCGGAGGCCCGGTGGCGGACGGCCCCGTCGAACTTCCCGTTCGAGGACGTCACGCGGGTGGGCTTCGGCGGCCGGTACGAGCGGACCCTGCTGGAGTTCGCCGGCCGGAAGGACTGACGGCGGGTGTGCGGTGTCAGGCGGTCCGGGGCGCGGTGATCCGGCGTACGGACTCCACCACGGCCGCCCGGTGGTCGGCGAGGCGCCCGGCGGCCCAGCCGGCGCCCTCTCCCCCGGCCGCCGGGCCGCCCACCGCCGCGAACCAGGCCTGCGACAGGCCGATGACCAGCGTCAGCAGGTCCACCGGGTCGATGCCCGGGTCGATCCGGCCCGTTTCCTGCGCCTGCCGCACGGCCGCGATCTTGCCCGCGTAGGACTCGGCCTCCGCCCCGGTGGATCCGGGGCGCTCCAGCTGCTTCCACAGCACCAGGCGCATCAGCTCGGGCCGCTCGACGAGGTGGTCGAAGACGGCGCCCGCGTAGCCGGGCAGGTCGTCGGCGTCGAAGGGGACGACTTCCGAGCCGGTCTCCAGGGCCCGCTGGAGCACGGCGTCGAAGAGCTGCTCCTTGTTGCCGTAGTAGACGTAGATGAGCCGCTTGTTCGCCTGCGCGGTCTCGGCGATGCGGTCGACGCGCGCACCGGCGATGCCGTACGCCGCGAACTCGGAGAAGGCCGCGTCGAGCAGGCGCGCCTTGGTCGCGTGGGAATCCCGTGCCATGGCCCGCAGCCTAGCAAGTAACTATCTGGTTATTGACAACGGACGCCGACTCGTCGCAGACTCTATCTATCCAGTTAGTTACTTTCTTTCGAGGAGCACACCATGGAGATGCGCGCACTGGGCCGCCAGGGACTCGAGGTCGGGGCCGAGGGCCTCGGGCTGATGGGGATGAGCGCCCACTACGGCGCCACCGACGAGACCGAGTCCCTCGCCACGATCGACCGCGCCCTGGAGCTCGGCGTCACCCTGCTCGACACCGCCGAGGGCTACGGCCCCTTCCGCAACGAGCAGCTGCTCGGCAAGGCCCTCGCCGGGCGCCGCGAGGCGGCCGTCGTGGCCACGAAGACCGGTATCGCGTTCAGCGACGAGGGCGCCCTCCTCGGCCACGACGGGAGCCCCGAGTACATCCGCCGGTCGGCCGACCGCTCCCTGCGCCACCTGGGCACCGACCACATCGACCTCTACTACCTGCACCGCGTCGACCCGAACGTGCCCATCGAGGAGAGCGTGGGCGCCCTGGCCGGGCTGGTCGAGGCCGGCAAGGTCCGCCACATCGGCCTGTGCGAGGTCTCCCCCGCCACGATCGCCCGCGCCCACGCCGTGCACCCGCTGGCCGCCGTACAGACCGAGTACAGCCTCTTCGAGCGCGGCATCGAGCACGACGGCGTCCTCGACACCCTCCGCGACCTGGGGATCGGGCTCGTCGCCTACTCCCCGCTCGGCCGCGGTTTCCTCTCCGGCGCCATCACCAGCCCCGACGACTTCGCGGCGGACGACTTCCGGCGCACCGACCCGCGCTTCCAGGGGGAGAACTTCCGGCGGAACCTGGCCGTCGTGGACCAGGTCCGCCGGCTCGCCGCCGAGAAGGGCGTGACGCCCTCGCAGCTCGCCCTGGCCTGGACCCTGCACCAGGGCGCGGTGCCCATCCCCGGCACCAAGCGCCGCACCTACCTGGAGGAGAACATCGCCGCCACCGGCGTGGTGATCACCCCGGCCGAACTGGCCGCGATCGACGCCGTCGCCCCGCACGGCGTGGCCTCCGGCGACCGCTACGCACCCGAGCTGATGGCCTCCCTGAACGGCTGACGGGGCGCAGGTGGCGGCGGGCTCACAGCATGACGTGCTTGACCCGGGTGTAGTCCAGCAGGCCCGCCATCGACAGGTCGCTGCCGTAGCCCGAGTGCTTGACCCCGCCGTGCGGCATCTCGGAGACGGTGGTGCCGTGGGTGTTCACCCAGACGATGCCGGTGTGCAGGGCACGCGTGGCCCGCATCGCCCGGTCGTGGTCGGCGGTCCACACGCTGGCGGCGAGTCCGTGGCGCACGTCGTCGGCCAGCCGCAGCGCCTCCGCCTCGTCGGTGAAGGACTGGACGGTCACGACGGGACCGAAGACCTCCTCCTGCACAATCTCGTCACCCTGGCGGACGCCCGCGACGACCGTGGGCTCGTGGAAGAAGCCGGGCCCCGGCAGCCGGGCGCCACCGGCGACGATCTCGGCGCGGTCCGGCAGCCGGCCGAGCAGCTCCCGCACCGACGCCAGCTGGGCGGCGTTGTTGAGGGGGCCGAAGTCGGCGTGCGGATCGTCAGGGCCGCCGGTGCGCAGGGCGCGCACCCGCTTCGCGAAGGCGGCCAGGAACGCGTCGTGGATCCGGTGGTGGACCAGGAACCGGGTGGGCGCGGTGCAGTCCTGGCCGGCGTTGTAGTAGGCGACGGCGGCGAGGGCCTCGGCGGTGGCGTCGACGTCCACGTCGTCGTGGACGAGGACGGGTGCGTTCCCGCCGAGCTCCAGGTGGACGCGCTTGAGGTCGACGGCCGCGGCCGCCGCGATCTGCCGGCCCGCCCGCACGCTGCCGGTGACCGCGACGAGTGCGACGTCGCGGTGGGCGACGAGGTCGCGGCCGGTGTCCCGGTCGCCGCAGACCACGTTGAGCACGCCGGGCGGCAGGTGCGCGGCCGCGATGCGGGCGAGGAGCGCGGTCGAGGTGGGCGTGGTGTCGGCCGGCTTGAGCACGGTCGTGTTGCCGGCGGCGATCGCCGGGGCGATCTTCCACACAGCCATCATCAGCGGGTAGTTCCACGGGGTGATCTGGGCGCAGACCCCGACCGGTTCGCGGCGCAGGAGGGAGGTGCGGCCCTCGGTGTACTCGCCGGCCGCGGAGCCCGGCAGGTTTCGGGCGGCGCCGGCGAAGAAGCGGACGCTGTCGACGATGGCGGGCAGTTCCTCGGTTCTGAACAGGTGGGCCGGCTTGCCCGTGTCGCCGGTCTCGGCGGCGACGAGGGCCTCGGCGTGCTCCTCGATGGCGTCGGCGATGCCGAGCAGGGCGCGTTGCCGTACGGCCGGGGTGGTCGCGGACCAGTGCGCGTACGCGGCCGCGGCGGCCGCGCAGGCGGCGTCGGTGTCGGCCCGGCCGGAGCGCGGGGCGCGGCGGTGCTGCCGGCCGGTGGCGGGGTCGGTCAGCTCCATCACCGCGCCGTCCGCGGCGGGCCGGTCCGCGCCCGCGATGTGGTTGAGCACGGTGGTGGTGGCGGTGTCAGCCACGGTGCAACGCCTCCCGGGCCGCGGCGCGTCCGGTGCGGACGGCGCCCTCCATGTAGCCGGCCACCCATTGGTCGGATCCGCAGACGTAGAAGGGTGGTTCGTGGGTGCCGTGGCGGGGTCCGACGGCCGTGACGTCGCCGGGGGTCCACTGGGTGACGTACCCCTGGGTCCACGGGTCGGTGCCCCACATCCGGGTGTGGGTGGCCAGCGGGCGGTGCGCCTCTTCGCCGTAGAGGCGGGCGACCTCGGCGAGGAGTTCGCCGGTGCGCAGCGCGGTGGGTGTGCCGAGCAGGACGGCGAGCCGCTCGGGCGGGACGAGGGCGGAGAGGACGCCCTCGCTCTGCGGCCAGGTGCTGCCGAGGACCCCTTCGCATTCGGAGAGGCCGCTGCGCCCCCGGTCGCGCCAGAACGGGCGGTCGTAGGCGGCGACGAACTTGGCCGCGAGAGCGTGGCGTTGGCGGTGCAGGGAGGTGAGCCGTTCCTCGCATACGCCGGTGACGACGACCGAGCGGAGCGGGCCGACGGGCAGGGCGCTGACGACCGCGCCGGCGGTGAGGGTCTCGCCGCCGGCCAGCCGCACGGTGCAGGGGCCGGGGCGGCGGACCGTGACGGCCTCGACGGGTGAGCCGGTACGGATCCGGCCGCCGAGTGCGGCCGCCATGCGCAGGGCGACCGTCGCGGAGCCCTCGGCGACCCGCAGGCCCTCCCAGGCCTCGTAGTCGTAGTGGTCCGGGCCGGTGCCCGTGCCGGTACCGGCGTCGGGGACGGGTACGGCGGCGTGCTTGCGCAGGGCGGCCAGCAGCGAGGTGCGCTCGTACGAGCCGTCGGCCAGGGCGAGCTGGCCGATCTCCCAGAGCCGGACGACGGCCGGGGTCGCCCCCTCGGCCCGCAGCCAGTCGGCCACGGAGAGCCGGTCGAGGGCGGCGGCGTCGGGGTGGGCCCAGGGGTCCTCGGGGTCGACGGTCCGGGCGAGGGCGCAGAAGGCGGCGGTGACCTTGCGGTGACAGGTGTCGTCGCCGGGGCCGAACCAGTGGGGCGGCTCGCCCGCGGAGACCCCTTCGGGGGTGGCGCGGGTGAGGGCGCCCGGTTCGGCGACGTAGCTGGGTATCAGGGTGAGGCCGAGTTCGGCCGCCAGGGTCGTGTACGCGGTGTGGGCGCGGCCGACGACCTCTCCGCCGAGCTGGACCAGCCGTCCGTCGGGGAGTTCGGTCTGCTCGACGCGCCCGCCGACCCGGTCGCGGGCCTCGACGACGAGGACGTCGGCTCCGCCGGCGGCGAGGTCGCGTGCGGCGGCGAGGCCGGCCAGGCCGGCGCCGAGCACGATGACGTCGTGGTTCATGGGGTGTTCCTCCGGTCGGGGGCCGTCATCGGTCGAGGACCAGGCAGTGTTCGGGCTTCCAGCCGATCTCGACGTGCTCGCCGCCGCTCCAGCGGTCCTCCATGCGGGAGCGGACGGTGTTCTGCTCCAGTACGGACACCGTGACGCCGGGGGCGAGTTCGATGAGGTAGGTGGTGGTCGGGCCGCAGTAGACGGTCTCCCGGACGACGCCGCCGACCCGGGCCATGTCGGGTTCGAGGTCGGAGAGCCAGATCTTCTCGGGGCGGATCGACAGGCTCACGCTGCTGCCGTCGGTGACGGACGGCCGGTTGCCGACGGGCAGTTCGGGTCCGGCGTCCAGGACCACGCGGCCGGAGCGGTAGGTGCCGGGGACGAGGTTGGAGGTGCCCATGAAGGAGGCGGTGAAGCTGCTGGTCGGCCGTTCGTAGACGTCCTCGGGGGTTCCGCACTGCTCGACGCGGCCGTCGTTCATGACGGCGAGCCGGTCCGACATGGTGAGGGCCTCGTCCTGGTCGTGGGTGACGAAGACGAAGGTGATGCCGACCTCGCGCTGGATCTGCTTGAGCTCGACCTGCATGTGGCGGCGGAGTTTCAGGTCGAGGGCGGCCAGCGGCTCGTCGAGCAGCAGCACCTGGGGCCGGTTGACCAGGGCGCGGGCGAGGGCGACGCGCTGCCGCTGGCCGCCGGAGAGGGTGGGCGGCTTGCGGGCCGCGAGGTGTCCGAGCTGGACGAGGTCGAGCATGGCCGTGACCCGCTCGCGCGTCTCGGCGCGGCCGACGCCCTTGCGCTTGAGGCCGAAGGCGACGTTGTCGGCGAGCGAGAGGTGGTCGAAGAGGGCGTAGCTCTGGAAGACGGTGTTGACGTTGCGCTTGTTGGGCGGCAGGCCGGTGACGTCCTCGCCGTCGAGCAGGACGCTGCCCTCGGTGGGGTCGGTGAAGCCGCCGATCATCCGCAGCAGGGTGGTCTTTCCGCAGCCGGAGGGGCCGAGGAGGGAGAAGAACTCGCCCTGGGCGATGTCGAGAACGACGTCGCGCACGGCGTAGGTGTCGTCCGCCGCCGGGTACCGCTTGCTGACGTGGTCGAGCCGGACGGCGGGGGTCGGGTGCACGGGGGTGGGGTGCATGGGTGTCACTTCCCGGAGAGCAGGTCGAGGCCGCCGCGGCGTCCGAACAGGCGCGGTATGGCGAGGGCGAGGACGATGAGGCCGACGGATCCGGCGAGCATCAGGGTGCCGACGGCGTTGATGGTGGGCTGTACGCCGAACCTGATCGCCGAGTAGATGCGGACGGACAGCGGCTGCGGGTCGACTCCGGTGGTGAAGTAGGCGAGGACGAAGTCGTCGAAGACGAGGGCGAAGATCAGCACCGCGGACGCGAGGATGCTGGGGAGCAGTGCGGGCAGCGTGACCAGGCGCAGTGCCTGGCGGCGGGTGGCGCCGAGGTCCATCGCGGCTTCTTCGACCTCGGGGTTCAGGGCGGCGATGCGCGAGCGGAGGATCACCGTCACGTAGGAGATGGAGAAGGTGATCTCGGCGAGCATCACGGTGGTGGTGGACAGGGTGATGCCGAGCCCCTTGAAGAGGAGCATCGCGGCGACACCGGTGACGATCTCCGGGGTGATGAGCGGGACGAGCATGACCAGGCCGGCGAAGGAGCCGAGGCGGCTCCGGCTGCGTACGAGGCCCAGGGCCAGGGCCACGCCGAGGACGAGCGAGCCGGCCATGGCCACGAGGGAGACCCGCAGGCTCATGCCCAGCGAGTCGAGGATGACGTCGTCCTGGAGGAACGCGGTGTACCAGCGGAAGCTGAAGTCCTCGAAGACGGTGAGGGACTTCTGGGAGTTGAAGGAGAACAGGACGACGACGGCGACGGGGAGGTAGAGGAGGGCGAAGAAGACGGCGGTGACGGCGATGGCGAAGCGGGGCCTGCGCTCGGCCGTGCGGCGGCGCCGCCGCTGCCGCTGCTGCTGCTGTTTCGGAGCGCTCGGGGTGTCCGGGGTGTCGGCGGGGCTCGTCGTGCTCGTCGTCACGGGGGTGCTCGGGGTGCTCATCGGACCGCCTCCGCCTCGTCCTTGCGAGTGCGCCGCAGGTAGCCGAGCATCCCGAGGAACAGGACGGCCATCAGGAGCATGGTCAGGGCCGAGCCGAGCGGCCAGTTCTGGCCCTGGAAGAACTTGTCCTGGATCAGGTTGCCGATCATGATCTGGTCGGGGCCTCCCATGAGCTGGGCGCTGACGAAGTCGCCCATGGCGGGCAGGAAGACGAGGACGCAGCCGGCGGCGGCTCCCTGTCGGGTGGCGGGGACGGTCACGTAGAGGAAGGTGCGCAGCGGGCCGCCGTAGAGGTCGCGGCCGGCCTCGATGAGCGAGGTGTCCATCCGCTCCATCGCCGCGTACAGCGGGATGATCATGAAGACGACGAAGCCGTAGACGAGTCCTGCCACGACCCCCGCGCCGGTCTGGAGGATCTTCGTGCCGTCGTCGGCCACGCCGATCGCCCGCAGGGCCCTGAGCAGCGGCCCGTCGTCGGAGAGGACGACGGACCAGCCGTACATCCGTACCAGGTAGTTGGCGAAGAACGGGACGACGATCGCGGCGATCAGCAGGTTCTTGAAGCGGCCGCCGCGCAGGGCGATGGCGTAGGCGACGGGGTAGGCCACGGCCAGGCAGATGAGGCAGGTGATCAGCGCGTAGCCGAGGGAGCGCAGCAGGACGGTGCGGTAGGCCGGGTCGGCGAGGGCGGTGAGGTTGTCGGGATTGAACCCGAAGCGCGGATTGCCGAGGGGGTCGGTGGTGCCGAGGGCGAGGGTGGCCACCAGGAGGAGGGAGGCGACCAGGAAGCCGGTCATCCAGAGGGTGCCGGGGAGCAGGAGCCAGGTCCACAGCCGCGTCCGCGGCCGGGCCCCGTTCACACGTGCCATGTCAGCCGGCCTTCACGTCGGTCCAGGCGGCGTCGCGGGCCTGTTCGGCCCGGGCGTCGCCGTTGCGGAAGAAGAGGTCGGCCTTGAGGTCGTCGGCGGTCACCAGGCACTGGGGGAAGGGCTCGACGAGCGCCGCGTAGGTGTCCTCGGTGCCGCGGACCGGCATGGGGTAGCCGATGTACTCGATGTTCTTCTTCACGTTCTCCGGGCGGAGCATGTAGTCGATGAAGAGCATCGCGGTGCCGGGGTGCTGCGCGTTGGCGGGGATTGCGTAGCAGTCGGAGTTGACGGGGGCGCCCTCGCGGGCGACTTCGAAGCCGAAGACGGCCGGGTCCTCGGCCTGGGCGAGCATGGCGGCCATGTCCCCGCTCCAGGCCTGGGTCATGTCGGCGTTGCCGTTGAGCAGGTTGTTGTAGCTGTCGCTGGAGAAGCCGCGCAGGCGGGGGCGGAGCGAGCGCAGGGTGTCGGTGACGCGGGCGAGGTCGCCGTGGTCGCCGGTGGTGAGGTCCAGGCCGAGCTTGAGCGCGCCCAGGCCGAGGACCTCG
Source organism: Streptomyces erythrochromogenes (assembly GCF_040684695.1). Lineage (GTDB taxonomy): Bacteria > Actinomycetota > Actinomycetes > Streptomycetales > Streptomycetaceae > Streptomyces > Streptomyces erythrochromogenes_C. Next base: position 629,237 of record NZ_JBFBGM010000001.1, on the reverse strand, counting down.
TCGCGGTCGTCGAGGACGAAGACCTTGCCCTTGGCCCTGTCGTTCCACAGGTCGTTCCAGGACCCGGTGAGGTCGCCGAGCCGGTCCCGGCGCCAGCCGATGCCGGTCTTGTACATGGTGAAGGGCACGGTGTGGGCCGAGCCCGGGTCGTACCAGGGGTCGGCGAAGTAGCCGTACCCGCCGAACACCGGCTCGGCGTTGCGCAGTTTGGAGTGGTCGATCCTGCGCAGCCGGCCGCCGGTCGCGAGGCGCTGCGCCCATTTCGCGGTGGGGAAGATGATGTCGTAGCGGTTCCCGGCGTTGAGCTTGGCGGCCATGCCCTCCATGGAGTCGTAGTTCGACTGGACGACCTTGACGCCGTACTCCTTCTGGAAGCCCTCGAAGACGGCCGGGTCGACGAAGTCGGCCCAGTTGAAGTAGACGAGGTCGCCGTCGACCTCGGCGTCGACGGGGGTCTCGGCAGTGGCTCGGCCGGCCGGGTCGGCTTCGGAGGCGAAGCCGCAGCCGGCGGCGGTGAGGGTGAGAGCGGCGGCGGTGCCGATGCGCAGGAACCGGCGTCTGGTCGGGTGGAGTGCCTCGGGGGACATGGGGTCCTCTCCGTAGGGCCGCGGGGGGACGGCGGGAACGAGCGGAAGGTGGGGGGCTCGGTCGGGCGGGGCGCCGTACGGGCTGCGCCGTCGTCGTACGGACGGTGCGCGGGCGCCGGTCGCGCGGTGGGGCGGAGCCGGAGGTGGGGCGGGTGGGCCGGGACGGGCGGGCGTGCCGGGACGGGCGGGCCGGGCCGCCGGGCCGGGTCCTGTCCTGTCCTGTCCTGTGGACCGGGGCGGATCAGCTCGCGGTGTCCCGCGCCATGGGGTCCGCGCAGGTCAGGGCCCGCGGGGTCCGGGGGACGGCGCGGTGCCGGCTGCCGCGGGTCCGGCGCGATCCGTACGGCACGGCCTACGGCCCGGCGGCGTCGAGGGCGGCCCTGATGCGGCCGGCGAACCAGCCCACGGCCGACTCGCGGCGCGAGAGCGGTCCGGGCTCGAAACCGGGGGTGGAGAGCCCCTTCTGGACGCGGGCGACCAGTTCGGCGTCCTCGTCGTTGGTGATCCAGCCGATGTGGATGTTCAGGCGGCGGGCCAGCCGGGTGCGCAGGCCCGTGCCCCGGCGGGTGTAGAACGCGCCGGGCACGGCCACCCGGTCCACCGCCGTGGGGAGCGCCGTCCAGGCCAGCACGTGGTCGGGGTAGAAGTCGATGAGGGTGTTGGGATAGATGACCGCGTACCGCCAGATGCGGCGGTCGGCCTCGGCGAGGCCGGGCATGGGGGCGGCGATGCGCTGGTAGAGGCGCTCGGCCCAGTTCGAGGAGGGCTTGTCGCGCAGCGGCGAGGCGAACAGCGCGTAGGACTCCTCGATCTCGCAGGTGTACCCCTGGTAGTCGAGCAGGCGCATCAGGCCGGGGTGGGCCACCGGGACGTGGTAGCCCTCCAGGTAGTTGTCGACGGCCACCTTCCAGTTGGCGTGCTGCACTTCGGCGCCGGCCAGGTCGTGGATCCGGGCCCGGCCGACGGGGACCAGGTCGGCTCCGGCGTAGTGGCCGACCGCCTCCGCGAGGCCAGCGCAGCTCTCCGCCAGCGGCACGGCGTCGGGGTCGAGGTTGACGAAGACGAAACCGAGGAAGGACTCGGCGCGGGCCGGGAACAGGCCGAGGCTGGGCTTGTCGAGGCAGGGGATCTGCCGGGCCTCCGGGGCGCCGACCAGGCTCCCGTCGAGGCGGTACGTCCAGCCGTGGTACGGGCAGCGGATCGCCTTGCCGGCCGGTTCGGGGTTGGTGACCAGGCGGGTTCCGCGGTGCCGGCAGACGTTGAGGTGGGCGGCGAGGCCGCCGTCCTCGGTGCGGACCACGACGACCTCCCGGTCCGCGACGGTGGCGGCGAGGCGGGATCCCGGGTCCGGCAGGTCCGACTCGTGGCAGACGAGCTGCCACGACGCGGCGAACACGTGTCGCGTCTCGGCGGCGGCGATGGCGGGATCGGTGTAGTAGCGCGCCGGGAGCGCGGAACCGGGCGCGTCGGAGGCGGAGGCCGCGGAGGCCCGGGCCGCTGAAACGGGGGCCGCGGAAACGGGGCCCGCCGAAGCCGCGGCCGCCGGGGCCGGGGGTTCGGATCCGGGGGCCTCAGGGGCGGGGGCCTCAGGGTCGGGGGCCTCGGGGTTCCTCGGGCCCGGAGCGGGGGTCTTCGGGGTCCCGGTGCCCGGAGCGGGTGCGTTCTGGGCGGTGGCGGTCCCGGAGGCCGGCGGTCCGGGCACGGCGCCCCGGCCCGGCGGGCCGGTCGGGCCGGCGCCGTCGGTGCGGCCGGGGGGTGCGGAGGGGCCGGGGGGTGCGGAGGCACCGGAGTGGCCCGTCGTCGGTGTTTCGGGAGCTCGGGAATGCATCGTGACTCCTCCGTGCCGCCGTGCGGCGATCGGTGTCGGCGTTCGATGGCGAGACGACCCTGCAGTGGACAGGCGGCCGGGGCGGGAAGCCGGGACCGGGCTGACCGATTGGACAGTCAGATTGCTGGCTTGTTTCCGCCGGGTCAAGACTTGTTCACTGACCGATCGGTCAGCTAGCGTGATTCTTGCCTGACCGCTCGGTCAGCAAACGTGCTTTCCTGTCGCCGGCCCGGCGCTGCTCCGCGTTCGCCCTGTTCAACGGGGCGCATTCGGCCCGGGCGGCCCGCCCGGCCCCGCCCGGGCCCGCACCCCTCGATTCCCCGCTCCCCCGCCGACCGGCCTGCGCCGGCCGCCGGGTCGGCGGCGGCATCCCACCCCCGGAGGCACGCATGAGCGGTCGTCGGCGTCTGGACTGGCTCGGGCTCACCCCCGAACCGGAGCGAGAACTCCCCACGGCGGTCGCCGCCCTGCGCGCCTCGTCGCGCGGCACCCGCGCCCCGCGGACGGCCGAAGAGCTGGCCGCCGCCGAGCGCCGCCGCGTGGAGCGCCTGATCCTGCGCGGCAGCCGGCACAGCTGGCTGCGCTACCTCGCCGAGGTCACCGACCTGGTCACCGGCGTCGCCGCCGGGTCCCGCACCGGCGACCGGGCCGCCGCCCTGCTCGCCGGCGAGGTCGTCCTCGACCACCACCGCATGCTGATCGGCCTTCCCGGACCGGGATACGGCCGCACCGCGACGGACCGCACCGCGCTGGAGGGCGCCGTACGGGCCCTGCGCACCCCCACCCCCCGGACCGGAGGCAGCCGATGACCACGATCCGACTCCCCACCGCCCGGCCGCCGGGCACCGTCCTCGGGACGGCCCCGGACACCGGCGAGAGCGCCGACGCCTACCGCGCCGCGGGCGGCTACGGCACCGACACCACCCCCGGCGAACTGCTCGCCCACCTCACCGACTCCGGCCTGCGCGGCCGCGGCGGGGCCGGCTTCCCGGCCGCCGTCAAGCTCCGCTCCGTACGCGACCACGGCGGCCAAGGCGACCACGGCGCCCCGGGCGGCCGCGGCGCACCCGGCGGCCCTCCGGTCGTCGTCGCGAACGGCGAGGAGGGCGAACCGGGCTCGGCCAAGGACCGCTGGCTGCTGCGGGCCCGCCCGCACCTGGTCCTCGACGGTCTCGCCCGGGCCGCCGCGATCACCGGCGCGGCCCGCGGCTTCGTCTACCTCTCCGACCCCGCCGCGGGCGAGAGCGTGCGCCGGGCCCTGGCGGAGCATCCGCCGCCGCTGCCGGTCGAGGTCGTCGAGACCGGCCACACGTACGTCGCCGGCGAGGAGACCGCGGTGGTCCGCCGGATCGACGGCGGACCGGCGCTGCCCGCCGCCAAGCCGCCCCGCCCGTTCGAGCGGGGGGTCGGCGGCGCCCCGACCCTGGTCTCCAACGTCGAGACGCTCGCCCGGATCGCCCTCACCGCCGCCCGGCCCGACCTGCGCACCGACATCGCCCGCGGCACCCTGGTGACGCTCTCCGGCGGTACGGCCGGGCCCGTGCTCACGGAGGTCCCGTACGGGGTCCCGCTGCGCGCACTGGCCGCCCGGCACGGCGTCCCCGACGCGGCCGGGGCGCTGATGGGCGGCCTGTTCGGCGGACTCGTCGACGCCCACGCCCTGGACCTTCCCCTCGAACCGGACGCGCTCGGCGCCGCGGGCACCGCGCTCGGCTGCGGCGCGATCCGCTTCCTGGCCCCCGGCAGCTGCCCGGTGACCTGCGCCGCCGACGCGGCAGCCCACCTCGCGGCCGAGAGCGCACGGCAGTGCGGGGTGTGCGTCTCCGGCACCTCGGCGGTCGGCGACGCCCTGTACGCCCTCGCCGCCGGGACGGCCGGCCCGGACACCGCCGACCGCCTCGACCGCTGGTCGCGGGGCCTGCGCGGGCGCGGGGCCTGCGGGCTGCTCGACGCCGCCGCCGGCCTCGCGGGCAGCCTGCTCCGGGCCTTCCCGGGGCACGTCCGCTCCCATCTCGCCGCCCCGTGCCCGCTGTGCGCGGCCGCCGCTCCCGCGGAGGGAACACGTCGCCTCACCGTGGCCGTGCCGCAGGTCGCGGGCCCGCCGACGGCAGCCGCACCCGTACTCCCGCCCGTACCCCGTCCCGCCCGCCTGCCCCTCCCCCTGCCCGAGCCGCTGCCCGCGCTGAAAGGAACGCCGTGAAACTCCTGCTGGACTCCACCCGCTGCCAGGGCTACGGACTGTGCCAGGAGCACGCCCCCGACCTGGTCGAACTCGACGAATGGGGCTATGCGAACGTCATCGCCGTCACCGTCCCGCCCGGCGCCGAGGACACCGCCCGGGCCTGCGCCGACAGCTGCCCCAACTCCGCCCTCCGCGTGGAGGGATGACATGGGACGCGATCTGACCCCCCTCTTCGACCCGGCCTCCGTCGCCGTCGTCGGCGCCAGCGACGATCCGGCGAAGTACGGGCACGCCGTGGCCTCCCAGGCCCTGCGCGCACCCGGACGGCGGCCCGTGCACCTGGTCAACCGGCGCGGCGGCACCGTCCTCGGCCGGACCGCCGCCACCTCCCTCTCCGCCATCGGAGAACCCGTCGAACTGGTGGTGGTCTCCGTGCCGGGCGCCGGCTTCGAGGCCGCCGTCGACGAGGCCCTGGCCTGCGGGGCGAAGGCGATCGTCGCCATCACCGCGGGCTTCGCCGAGGCCGGCCCGGCCGGACTGGCCCGCCAGCGGGCGGTCGCCGACCGCGTGCGCGCCGCCGGAGCGGTCCTCGTCGGACCGAACTGCCTCGGCATCGCCGACAACACCACCGAGCTGTACCTCGCCTCGGACCGGTTCGCACCCGGCACAGTCGCCCTGCTCAGCCAGAGCGGCAACCTCGCGCTCGAACTCCAGCTCCGCGGCGAACCGTACGGCCTGGGCTTCTCCCGCTTCGTCTCCCTCGGCAACCAGGCCGACGTCACCCTCGTCGACCTCGTCGAGGACTGCGCCCGCCACCGGGCCACCTCGGCCATCGCCGTGTACGCCGAGGACTTCGGCGACGGCCGGGCCTTCGCGGCGGCCGCCGCGGCGGCCGGCAAGCCGGTGGTGCTGCTGACGGCCGGCCGGGGCTCCGCCTCCGCGCGCAGCGCCCAGTCGCACACCGGCGCCCTCACCACCTCGGCCGACGTGGTGTCCGCTGCCTGCCGCGACGCGGGCGTCGAACTCGTCCGCACGCCGCGGGAGATGACCGTCGTCCTGGCCGCGCTGGCCGCGGGTCCGCGGACCGCGGGGCGGCGCACCGCGGTCTTCACCGACGGCGGGGGCCACGGCGCGGTCGCCGCGGACGCGGCCGAGGACGCCGGGCTCGACGTGCCGGAGCTGGGCGCCCGGACCCAGGCGCGGCTGCGGAGCGTGCTGTGGGAGCAGTCCTCCGTCGGCAACCCCGTCGACCTCGCGGGCATGGGCGAGCAGCGCCCGCTCTCGTACGCCGACACCGTCGGGGAACTCCTCGCGGGCGAGGAGGTCGACGCCGTCCTGATGACCGGCTACTTCGGGGGCTACGCGGCCTCCGACGGGGGCCTGGGCGGCGGCGCGGACGGCGGCAGCGTCCTCGCGGAGGGCGAGACCCGGGCCGCCAAGGAGATCGTCGCGCACCTGGCCGCCGTGTCGAAGCCGCTGGTCGTGCAGTCGATGTACCCGCGGTCGGCGAGCTGCCGGGTGCTGGCCGAGGCGGGGGTGCCGGTGTTCTCCGCGACCGAGGACGCGGCCCGCGCGCTGGCGGCGATGACCGGCCGGGCGGCGGCCGCCCGGGGCGGCGCCGGCGCCGTGCCGCCGCTGCCGCCCGCCGCCGCGCCGCTGCGGGACCCCGGCTATCACGCGGTCCGGGCGCTGCTCGCCGACGCCGGCGTGCCGTTCCCGGCGGCGCGCGAGGTCACGGACGAGGCCGGACTCCTCGCGGCGGCCGCGGAGTTCGAGGGACCGTACGTGCTCAAGGCCCTGCACCTGCTGCACAAGTCCGACGCGGGCGGTGTGGCGCTGCGCCTGGCGGACCGGGCGGCGCTGCTGGCCGCGTACCGGGAGATGCGGGCCCGGCTCGGCGCACCCGCCCACTCGGTCGAGGCGATGGCCGACCTGACGGACGGCGTCGAGCTGATCGTGGGGGTGAACCGCGACCCCCGGTTCGGGCCGGTCGCCATGGTCGGGCTCGGCGGGGTGCTCACCGAGACCCTGCGCGACGTCGCCTTCGCCCTGGCGCCCGTACCGGCCGGGCGGGCCGAGGAACTGCTGCGGGGCCTGCGCAGCGCGGCCCTGCTGGACGGCGTGCGCGGCCGGCCGGCCCTCGACGTGGCCGCGGCGGCCGCCGTCGTCGAGCGCATCACCGCGGCCGCCGCCGCGCACCCGGAGATCGCCGAGCTGGAGGTCAACCCCCTGCTGGTCCGGCCGGACGGGGCCCTCGCCCTGGACGCGCGGGCCGTCCTGCTCTGACCGCTCCATCCCACCCCTGTGCCCTGGAGGACGCATGGACTTCCGCTACACCCCCGAACAGGCCGCTCTCAAGGCCCGCGCCGCCGGCTACGCGCGGCTGCTGATGCGCTACGAGGACCAGTCGGAGGAGGCCGGCGGCCCGCTGCCCGCCGACACCGTCCGGGAACTGACCCGGGCCGCGATCGACGCCGGGGTCTACGCCATCAACATGCCCGCGGAGTGGGGCGGGGCCGGCCTGTCCCTGCTCGACCAGGTCATCGTCGAGGAGGAGTTCGGCAAGGCCACCAACTGCCTGTGGGACATCCCCTGGCGGCCCGCGAACGTCCTCGCGTACGGCACGCAGGCGCAGCGGGAGAAGTACCTGCTGCCGGTGATCCGGGGCGAGCGGTTCGACGCGTTCGCCGTGACCGAGCCCGGGGCCGGCTCCGACCCCGGCTCGGGCACGAGCACCGCGACCCGGACGGACGGCGGCTGGCTGCTCAACGGCGAGAAGTGGTTCGTGACCTGCGGTGACATCGCCGACTTCCTGCTGGTGCAGGCGGACGCGGGACCGGAGCGGGCGGCGACGCTGTTCTTCGTGGACAAGCAGGCGCCGGGCGTGGAGATGACGCGCGTCCCGCGTTTCATGCACTCCGCGGTCAACGGGCACCCCGAGTTCACCTTCACCGACGTGTTCGTGGCCGACGAGGACGTGCTCGGCGGCATCGGGGGCGGCTACGAGCTGACGAAGGAATGGTTCACCGACGAGCGGCTGATGATCGCCGCCCGGACCGTCGGCGCGGCCGAACGGGCGCTGGAGCTCGCCCGGGACTGGGCCGTCGAACGACGCCAGTTCGGCTCCCCCATCGCCGACTTCCAGCTCGTCCAGGGCATGCTCGCCGACTGCGCCGTCGACATCGCCGTCAACCGCGCCTACACCCACCAGGTCGCCTGGGAGGCCGACCGGCCGGAGACCGACCGCAAGACGCTGCACGCCAAGGCGTCGACGGCGAAGCTCGCGGCGAGCGAGGCGGCCGGGCGGGTGATCGACCGGTGCGTCCAGATCTTCGGCGGCCGCGGCTACGACCGCTCCTACCCGGTCGAGCGCATGTACCGCGAGCTGCGCGTGGACCGTATCTGGGAGGGCACCTCCGAGATCCAGCGCCTGATCATCGCCAACGAGCTGGTCAAGCGCGGTACGCGGGCCCTCGCCCTGCCCGGCTCCTGACGTCCTGTCCGAGGTCCCGCCGGACGCCCCTTTCGAACGACCGCTCCCCCACCACGACCCAGAGGACAGAGTGCACATGGACTTCCGTCTCACCGCCCGTCAGGAAGAGCTCCGGAGCGCGGCGCGCGAACTCACCGAGTTCATCATGAAGTACGAGCTCGACTGCGAGGAGAACAACGGCCTGCCCCCGCAGGCGCACACCGAGATCCGCGACGCCGTCCTCGACAGCGGGCTGCAGGCCGTCAACATGCCGGCGGAGTGGGGCGGCGCCGGGCTCAGCATCCTCGAGCAGGTCACCGTCCAGGCCGAACTCGGGCGGCTCACCGGCGCGTTGTGGGACATGGTCTGGCGTCCGGCCAACGCGCTGTCCTTCTGCACGCCGGAGCAGCGCGAGCGCTACCTCGTCCCCGTGATCCGGGGACGGCGCCGGGACTGCTACGCGGTGAGCGAGCCCGAGGCCGGTTCCGACCCGCAGAGCATCCGGACGACGGCGACGCGGGCCGACGGCGGCTGGGTGCTGAACGGCGAGAAGTGGTTCGTCACCGTCGGGGACCACGCCGACTTCATGATCGTGCTGGCCGCCGCCGGGGAGGAGCGGGCGCCGACGCTCTTCCTCGTCGACAAGGAGACCCCGGGCATCGAGATGACCCGGGTGCCGCGCTGGATGCACACCTTCGTCTACGAGCACCCCGAGTTCACCTTCACCGAGGTGTTCGTCCCCGAGGACGCGGTGCTCGGCGAGGTGGGCCAGGGCTACGACATCACGCGCTCCTGGTTCACCGAGGAGCGGCTGATGATCGCCGCCAGGACCATCGGCGCCGCCGAGCGCGCCCTGGAGCTCGCCCGGGACTGGGCCGTCGAACGCCGCCAGTTCGGCTCCCCCATCGCCGACTTCCAGCTCGTCCAGGGCATGCTCGCCGACTGCGCCGTCGACATCGCCGTCAACCGCGCCTACACCCACCAGGTCGCCTGGGAGGTCGACGAGGGCACGGCCGACCGCAAGACGCTGCACGCCAAGGCCGCCATCGCCAAGCTGGCGGCGAGCGAGGCCTCCGGCCGGGTGGTCGACCGGTGCCTGCAGATCTTCGGCGGCCGCGGCTACGACCGCTCCTACCCGGTCGAGCGGCTCTACCGCGAGCTGCGCGTGGACCGGATCTGGGAGGGCACCTCCGAGATCCAGCGCCTGATCGTCGCGGGCGAACTCGTCAAGCGCGGTACGGGAGTGCTGCGGATGCCGTCCGCGGGATGACCCGTACCCCGTGGTCCGGGGCGGCGCCCGCGGGCGCCGCCCCGGACCGCGGCACGGCTCTCGCACGGACCGGCACACGAAGGAGGGAGGACGGATCCATGACCGATGTCGAACGCGTCGGGGTCGTGGGCTGCGGGCTGATGGGATCCGGTGTCGCGGAGGTCTGCGCCCGGGCCGGACGCGACGTCGTGGTGGTGGAGGCGAGCCGTACGGCCGCGGCCGCCGGCCTGGAGCGGATCACCCGCTCCCTGGGCCGCGCGACGGCGTCGGGACGGCTGACCGCCGCCGAACGGGACGCCGCCCTCGGCCGGATCGCGGTGACGGCGGACCCGGCGCGGCTCGCGGACCGGGACCTCGTCGTCGAGGCGGTCGCCGAGGACGAACGGGCGAAGCTGGAGGTCTTCGAGCTGCTCGACCGGGTGGTGGAGCGGCGGGACGCCGTCCTGGCGACGAACACCTCCTCGATCCCCGTCATCCGGCTGGCCGCCTCGGTCTCGCGGCCGGAACAGGTCGTCGGCCTGCATTTCTTCAACCCCGTACCGGTGCTCCCGCTGGTCGAGGTGGTGCCGTCCCTGCTGACCGGCGCGGAGACCGTCCGGCGCACGCACGCCTTCGCCTCCGAGGTCCTCGGCAAGGAGGTCGTGCGCGCCCAGGACCGGGCCGGCTTCGTCGTGAACGCGCTGCTCGTGCCGTACCTGCTGGCCGCCATGCGCATGGCCGAGTGCGGGACCGCGTCGGCCGAGGACATCGACCGGGGCATGACGCTGGGGTGCGCGCACCCGCTGGGCCCGCTCGCCCTGGCCGACCTGATCGGGCTGGACACCGTGCAGGCCATCGCCCGGTCCCTGTACGCGGAGTACCGGGAGCCGTTGTACGCCCCGCCGCCGCTGCTGGCCCGGATGGTCGACGCGGGGCGGCTGGGCCGCAAGACGGGCCGGGGCTTCCACGCCTACGACGCCCACGGGGGCGGTGCGATGCGCGAGGATGGGAGCGGGGTGGCCACGGCAGCCGGGCCCACCCGCCCGGGCAGCGGGCGTCGAGACGGGGAGCAGCCAACGTGACCAAGGCCGAGCGCGCACTCGAGACGCGCGAGCGCATCCTCACGGCCGCGTGCGAGGTCATCGCCGACATCGGCTTCGAGAACGTCAGCATGCGCAAGGTCGCCGAGCACGCCGGGGTGTCGAAGGCCCTGCTGCACTACCACTTCGACACCCGCGAGAAGCTCTTCGCGGAGGCCATGACGCACTCCTTCGCCCAGACGGGTACGGACACCGAGGGCGTCGCCGACTCGGTGCCCTCGTCCGTCGTCCTGGCCCGGATCCTGCGCAGCATGCTGCCCAGCGACGCGGAGCTGCGCCAGGACTGGAAGCTGTGGCAGGAGCTGTGGGTGCGCGCCCAGCGCGACGCGGCGGCCCGGCACCTGGCCGTCGACCTGTACGACCAGCTGCACGCCTGGGTCGGCGGGGCCGTGGAACGCGGGATCAGGTCGGGCGAGTTCGCCGACTGCGACGTCGCGGCGCTGAGCACCCTCGTACTGGCCCTGTGCGACGGCCTGGGCATCCGCCTGATGCTCGACGACCCCCGGGTGGACCTGGCGACGGCCCGTTCCACGATCTGGCGGAGCATCGCGCCCGTCCTGGGCGTCGACCCGGTGTTCCCGGACGTGTGAGGCCGCCGCGGGCGCGGGGCCCCGGCGGGGCGGCGGGTCTCAGTCCCAGAACTCGCCGTCGTGCGGGAGGGCGGCGAAGTGGTCCGGGTCGTGGGAGAGGAAGACCCGGATGCCGGCCCGGGAGAGCGCGCGCAGGCGGCCGTGGGTGAGCAGCTTCTCCTGGACGTTCCAGTCGCTGGGCATGGGCAGGTCCTGCTCCAGGCTCTTCTGCAGGTGCGCAGCGTCCCCCATGAGGGCGATCCGTCCGTGGTGGTCGAGGTCCAGGACGATGCCCTGGTGGCCGGGGGTGTGTCCGGCGGTGCGCACGATGGTGAGCGTGCCGTCCTCGAACAGGTCGGTGTCGCCGCGCAGTTCGAGGAATTCGTAGTCCCGGCAGGCCGCGTAGTCGTTGAAGGCGTAGCCGCGGGCGGTCCAGCGGTCGGGCCACCAGGCGTGGCGCAGTTCCTCGTGCTGGGCGACGTGCACGGCGTGCGGGAAGTAGGTCATGCCGCCGGCGTGGTCGAGGTGCAGGTGGGAGTAGACGACGTAGCGGACGTCCTGGAGCCGGTAGCCGAGGCGTTCCAGCTGGGCGTCGACGGCGTGGGCGCGGGTGAAGCCCTCGGCGCCGTACGCGGTGCGCAGCCCCGGTCCCCAGTGGGCGTCGGCGGTCTCGGGGTCGGCCACGCGGTGGTTGATCCCCGTGTCGAAGAGGACCGGTCCGTGGGTGGCGTGCTCGATGACTGCCACCGTCGAGGGGACGGTGACGGTGCCGCTCGCGCCGTACTGCAGGCCGCTCCTCGGCATGGTGAACGGCCCGGCGTCCACCGTCGTCACGCGCAGTCTGGCGACCACGGGACCTCCCTCTCGCGGACCGGCCCGGCCGCTGTCGCGTCGCCCCGTCCAGGCTAACCCCGGGAGGGCGGGGGCACGCGTCGGTCCGGCTCGGCCTGGGCGGCCGGCTCGGCCGGGGCGGGGGTGAGGGCCGCGGCGGCCGCGAAGAGGCGGGCGCAGCGGCGGGTCATGGCGTCCGGGGATTCGTCGGGGTGCTTGACCCACCAGCGCACGAGGGTGGCGACGAGGTCCCGCCAGACGTACTTGAGGGCGTCCGCGTCCAGGGGGTCGTCGGAGCCGGTCGCCCGCAGCAGGTCGGCGGTCCCGCCCGCGGCGAGGGCGTCGATGGCGGACCAGTACTCCGCGGCCCGGCGGGCGGCCGCTCCGTCGGCCGGCAGGGAGGTGTCGTACAGCACGAACCACGCCTCCCGCTGCCCCTCCAGCGCGGTGAAGATGCTCTGCAGCACCCGCAGGGGCGTGTGCGCGGTGGCCCCCTCCCGGCCCATCGCGGTGCGGATGGTGTCCAGCAGGCGGTCGCCGACGGGCACCAGGCAGGCGAGGTAGAGGTCCTCCTTGGTGCCGAAGTACTGGTGCAGCAGGGTCTTGGTGACGCCGACGCGCTCGGCGATGGCGGCGAGGGAGGCGGCCGCGTAGCCGCGGGTGCCGAACTCCTCGGTGGCGGCGGCCTGGATCTGCGCCCGGCGGTGGTGCCGCGGGACTCCCTTGGTACCGGCTTTCGAGCGTGGGGTTGCCATGGACGGATATTATCAGTAAGTAATTTACCGCAAGGTAAGTTCCGCATCGCGACCTCTGGAGCGCCCCCATGCCCGGTACGACGCCACAGCCGACCCCTGCCACGCGCACCCGGTCCTGGTGGGGGTGGGGGTGGGCGGACGCGCACCCCGACGACGCGGAATGCGCCGCGATGGGCGCCCTGATACCGGGCACCCTCGCCCACCCGCTGCCCGTCCCGCACGTCCGCGACCTGGACATCGAGCGGCCCGCCGCCGAGCCCCCGGCGAGCCTGGCGCACCTGGTCACGGCGGATCCCGAGGACCGTGCCGCCCACGCCATGGGCAAGGCCTACCGCGACATCGTGCGCGCCCTGCGCGGACGCCCCGGCCGCATCCCCGACCTGGTCGCCCGCCCGACGGACGAGCGCGAGGTGGCCGACCTGCTGGACTGGGCCGGCGAGCGGCAGGTCGCGGTCGTCCCGTACGGCGGCGGCTCCTCGGTCTCGGGCGGGGTGGAGTACCGGGGCGACGCCCACCGCGCGGTGCTGTCCCTCGACCTGACCGCCATGGACCGCGTCCTGGAGGTCGACACCGCGGGCCGGGCGGCGCGCATCCAGGCGGGCACCCTCGGCCCGCACCTGGAGGACCAGCTGCGGCCGCACGGGCTGACCCTGCGGCACTTCCCGCAGAGCTTCGAGTTCTCCACGCTGGGCGGCTGGCTCGCCACGCGGGCCGGCGGCCACTACGCCACCGGGCGCACGCACATCGACGACTTCGTCCAGTCGCTGCGCGTGGTCACGCCGGCCGGGACCAGCGCCTCGTGGCGGCTGCCCGCGTCCGGCGCGGGCCCCTCCCCCGACCGGCTGTTCCTCGGCTCCGAGGGGGCGCTCGGGGTCATCACCGAGGCGTGGGTGCGGCTGCAGGAACGTCCCGCCCACAAGGCGTCCGCCTCCCTCGCCTTCGGCGACTTCCACGCCGCGCTGGAGGCGGTGCGGGCCATCGCGCAGTCGGACCTGTTCCCCGCCAACTGCCGGCTGCTCGACGCCGGCGAGGCGGCGCTGGCGGGCGCCTCGCACGACGGCTCCGCCGTGCTCGTCCTGGGGTTCGAGTCCGCGGACGGACCGGTGACCGCCCGGCTCGGGCAGGCCGTCGACCTGGCCCGGTCCCACGGCGGCCGGCCGGCCGCCTCCGCCGCCACGGCGGCCGCGGGCGGCACGGGGGGCGGTGACGCCGACGCGGCCGTGAGCGCCTGGCGCTCGGCCTTCCTGCGGATGCCCTACCTCCGCGACGGCCTGGCCCGGATGGGGGCGGTCGCGGAGACCTTCGAGACGGCGGCCACCTGGGACCGGATCCCCGGCCTGATCGAGGCGGTCCGCAAGGAGGTCGGGGAGGCGGCGCTCAAGGGCTCCGGCCACCCGGCGACCGTCAACTGCCGCCTCACCCATGTCTACCCCGACGGCGCGGCCCCGTACTTCACCGTCCTCGCGGCGGGCCGCCGCGGCGACGAGGTGGCCTTCTGGGACGACCTCAAGGCCGTGGCGGGCGACGTCCTGCACCGGTACCGGGCCACGATCACCCACCACCACGCCGTCGGCCGGGACCACCGCCCCGGCTACGACCTCCAGCGCCCCGATCCCTTCGCCCTCGCGCTGCGCGCCGCGAAGGGCGCGCTCGACCCGCGGGGCATCCTCAACCCCGGCGTGCTCGTCGGCTGAGCGGCGAGCGGCACCCCGCCCGGGGCGCGGGCCGCGAAGGCGCCGGCCGCGAAGGCACGTGCCGCGAAGATGACCGGAGCACGCGTCGTACGGTACGAAGACTTCTGTGAAGGAACAGATCCAGCCCTCGACCGTTCGTGTGTTCATAGCGCTCGCCCCGCCCGACGACGCCAAGGAGGAGCTCGCGCGGGCGCTGCGGCCCGCCTACTCCGCGTACCCGGGCCTGCGGTGGAACCGCATCGAGGACTGGCACATCACCCTGGCGTTCCTCGGTGAACTCCCGGTCGGGACCGTCCCGCTCCTGCGGCCGCCGCTCGCCGGCCTGGCGGCGGCCCGCCGCCCCCTCGAACTGGGGCTGAGCGGCGGCGGGCACTTCGACGAGCGGGTGCTGTGGAGCGGTGTCGACGGGGACCTCGAAGGCCTGCACCTGCTGGCCTCCGAGGTCCGCGCCGTGGTCAAGGAGTGCGGCGTCCCCTTCGAGGACCGGCCGCTGCGCCCCCACCTCACCCTCGCCCGGACCCGCCGCAACGATCCCGCGTGCGTGGTGGAGGCCGCGGCCGGGCTCGGCGCGTTCTCCGGCCGCCGGTGGCGGACCGCACGCCTGCACCTGGTCGGCAGCAACATCGGCCGCGGCCCGGGCCCCATCCACTACCGCGACATCGAGGCCTGGAGCTTCCGCCACGACGGCTGAGGTCCCGTACGGTCCGGCCCGGACATCCCTAGGGCGTGGCCCGCAGCCGGGCCACCGAGTACGCGGGGGCGCCCAGGGTGAGCAGGCGGAACAGCCCCGCGGCCGCCCGGTGGCCGACGCCGATGCGCTCCATCACCGGGTGGTCGGCGACCCACTCCCAGCCGGGAGCGGCGGCGGCCAGCCCGCGCCCGCCGCGGGCCCCGGAGCGGAACTGCGCTCCCGTCGCCCTGACGATGGGGTGCCGGCCGCTGAGGGCGACCTTCGGGTGGAAGTAGTCGGCGACGAGTTCGGCGCCGGGGAAGGCCTCCCGGCAGGAGGTGAGGAAGGAGCGCAGCCCGGCCGGGTCCAGGTACATCAGGACCCCCTCGGCCAGGACGAGTACGTTCCTGCGCCCGCCGACGAGCGGCAGCAGCCGCTCCGTCCAGCCCGGCTCGGTGATCGAGGCGGGGAACACCCCGGTCAGGTCGTGGGGAAGGAGCGTGGCGCGCAGTTCCACGACCTCGGGCACGTCGACGCCGAGCCAGGTGACGGAGGCGGGCCGGGACGGGGCGAGCCGTTCGGCGCGGGTGTCGAGGCCGATGCCGACGGAGATGACCACCGCGTCGGGGTGTTCGCGGCAGAAGGCCGAGGTGAGTTCGTCGAGGACGATGGCGCGGTGGACGGAACCGCGCGCGTTGCTCCGGTCGGTCAGCACCTCCGGGGGCCGGAATCCGGTGGCGGCCAGCACGGAGGCGGCGGCCGGGTCGCGGAAGGTGGTGCCGGGCAGGAGCTCGGCCGCGTGGGCCCTGCCGTACAGGGGCGTGAGCAGGGTCATGGCCACGCCGCTCAGGCCGTGGGCGCTGCCGCCGCTCTCGGATGGGGTCGACATGGGTGTGGCTCCTCGGTCCGATGGGTCGTCCGGAACAGGGCGGGACGGGGGCGCCCGGCGCGGCACTCGCGCCGCGCGCCCCCGTGCCGGGTCAGCTGCGGTGGAACACCACCTCGGGGTCGGCCGGGGTCGGGCCGTCCAGGCGGGGCGCCGGCCTGCCGCGCAGGTGGAGGTCGAAGAACGCGCCGACGTACGCGCGCGTGATCTGCTGCGACCGGGTGCCCGACAGCGGGGTCTCGGGGTGGGGGTAGCCCGCCCCGTCACCCAGCACGGGCCAGTCGGTGAAGGCCGGGTGGCCCGCTCCCGTGACGGTCAGCCAGCGCTTCCAGCCGTCCAGCCGGGGCCAGTTGTCCTCCCAGGACGTGTCGTTGAGGTCGGGCGGCAGCAACGTCGGATCGCCGCCGAGCAGCAGGAAGGGGCGGCCGCCGAGCCCGGCCTCGGGTACGGGTGTGAAGAGGGTGCCGTCCATGTTCACCCCGGCGTCCACGCGCGGGTCCGCGGCCATGGCGGCCGAGGCGGCCGCACCGCCGATGGAGTGGCCGGCCATGCCGATGCGCTGCGCGTCGATCAGCCAGGAGTAACGCCACGCGGAGTGCGGGCCGGTGAGACGGTCGAGGAGGAACCGGACGTCCTGGGCCCGCCCGTCGGAGACCCGGTGCAGCGATCGGTCGGGGAAGACCTGCTCACAGGCCTTGCAGGTGAGGACCCGTCCGCCGGGGAAGACCGTGCCGTCCGACTCGTACGCGTGGTCCACGGCGGCGACGACGTAACCGCGGCTGGCGAGGTCCTCCGCCAGGGTGGTCAGCGAGGCGCGCGGCATCGTGAAGCCCGGGGAGAGCACGATCAGCGGGTGGCGGCCGGCGGCCGGCCGGGGCAGCGCACCGGTCCTGGAGTGCGTGCGGGTGGCCGCCAGGCGTTCGGGGGTGACGTGGTCACCGAGCTGCCCGCGGTCGGTGAGCAGCGCCTTGGCCTCGGCGACCGCCATGTAGGGGGCGGGGCCGCCGGTGCGGTCGAGGGCCGGGTAGTACAGCGACAGCAGCAGTTCCCGGTCCGCGGTCGGCACCCACGGGTCCTTGCGCTCGCGGTCCACCAGGTGGAGGGTGTCCCGGCCGACCGCGAAGGCGCCGGTGGGGCGCGGGAGTTCGAGCCTGGTGGCATCCCCGGCGGGTGCGGCGGTCTGGGCCGCGGCGGGCGTCGCGAGGGTGCCGGGCCCGGCGAGGACTAAGCCGGCGGCCACGGCCGCCAGCACACGGATGATC
Source organism: Streptomyces erythrochromogenes (assembly GCF_040684695.1). GTDB lineage: Bacteria > Actinomycetota > Actinomycetes > Streptomycetales > Streptomycetaceae > Streptomyces > Streptomyces erythrochromogenes_C. The sequence goes on along the minus strand of NZ_JBFBGM010000001.1, from coordinate 612,152 downwards.
TTCTTCATGCCCCGCATCCTAAACCATTTTTAGGCAAGGCTAACCTAACTTGATTGGGGTGGGCGGGAGTTGCCCCGTCACGGCACCACCCCCGGGCGGGTGACCGCCCCCGGAACGACCGCGGCGGGCCGGTTCCCGGGCCATCCTGGGAGCCGGCCCTCCCTCTCCCGGAACTGCGAGGTTCACGTGCCGCCCACCCGCGCCCACCTCCGCGACGCCGTCGCCGCCCACCTCGAACGCCATCCCGCCGAACGGGATGCGCTCCGCGGCCTGTTGGCGACCCTCGACGCCGGGCCTGTCGACGCCGCCCGGCCGGCCGCGCCCGTGCACATCACGTGCAGCGCGGTCGTGATCGACCCCGGACGGCGCGTCCTGCACGTCCGGCACGGGGCCGACGGCACGCTCCGCCTGCCGGGCGGGCGCGTCGAGCCGGTGGACCGTACGCTCCTGGCCGCGGCCCTGCGCGGAGTCCGGGAGGGGGCGGGCATTGCGCCCGCCGCCCTCTGCCACACCGCCGAGTACGGGGGTGCGCCCGTCCACATCGGCGTCGGCACCGTCGGGGTGGACCCGGCCGGGGGTGAACCGGTCGGGGGCGAACCGGCCCGCCCGCACTACGACTTCCGCATGGTCTTCCACCTGGCCGACGCGGCTGCCGGCCCGGCGTCGCGCGGCGAAGGAGCCCCGGGGGCCGAGTGGCTCCCCCTCGACGAGATCGGCCCGCCCGCCCTGCGGGCCAGGCTGCTGGAGTCCGGGCTCGACGGTGTGGCCCGGCCGGTGAACGCCTCGGCCTTGATCCACGACGGCGCAGGCCGCTACCTGCTCCACCTGAGGGACGACGTCCCGGACATCTGGGAGCCGGGGGCCTGGGCCCTGCTCGGCGGCGGCCGCGAGCCGCAGGACGCCTCGCTGGAGGACACCGTCCGCCGGGAGTTGCGCGAGGAGGCCGGACTCGAACCCCGCACCGTGGAGGCGTACGCGGTGGAGCGCGTCACCGGGACCGACGGCACCACCGTCCCCGTGCAGATCTTCACCGCCCGCTGGAACGGCGACCCGGCCGCCCTCACCCTGACCGAGGGGGTCATGCTCGCCTGGCACGACCCGCAGACCGCGTCCCGCCTGCGCATGAGCCCCTCGACCCTCGACCTGATCCGCCGGCACGCCGAGGAGCGGCCCCCGGGGCCGCCCCGCGCCGCGGCCGCGGACGCGGCGGTCCCCCACGTCGTCGGCGTCCATCTCTACCTGGAACGCGACGGCGAGGTCCTGCTGGGACTGCGGCACCCCGACTCCGCCTACGCGGCCTCCGCCCACCACTTCCTCGCCGGGCACTGCGAGCAGGAGTCGGCCGTGAGCTGCCTGGTCAGGGAGGCGCGGGAGGAGGCCGGGCTCGTCATCGACCCGGCCGACGTCGACCTCGTCCACCTGGTGCACACCCTGGACCGGCCGGGCGCACGGCCGCGCATGCAGCTGGTCTTCCGGGCCCGGCGCTGGCTCGGCGAGCCGCAACTGCTGGAACCGGACCGGTGCGTGGCGTGGACGTGGTGGCCGCTCGACGCGCTGCCGGACCCGGTCGTCCCCTACGCCCGGGCCGCGATCGAGGGCATCCGGGCCGGACGCCCCTACACCGAACTGGGCTGGGGCCGCCCCGGGGACACCCGGTGACCGGCGCGCCCCGGCACACGCTGCCGCTCGACGTGCACCTCCTGCTGCGCCGCGACGGCGGGCGCGGCCCGGAGGTCCTGCTGTCGCGGCGGGCCGGGCCGGTCTACGCGGCCGGGATGTGGCACCTGCCGTCCGGCCACCTGGAGGCGGGCGAGGACTTCGTCGAGGCCGTGGTCCGGGAGGCCCGCGAGGAGACCGGGATCCTCATCGACACGGGCGACGTACGGGCCGCGGTGACGGTGCACCACCGCCCGCCGACGGGCTCGTCGTCCCGCCTCGGCGTCTTCTTCGAGGTCCGCAGGTGGTCCGGCCTGCCGCAGATCATGGAGCCGGACCGGTGCGACGGCATGGGCTGGTACGCCCTGGACGCGCTGCCGGCGCCGATGGTCGCGTACTGCCGGGCGGGACTGGACGCCTACGGGGCCGGACTCCCGGCGGCCGTCCACTTCCAGCGGCCGGGCGACCCCGTGGACCACCGGGACGGCGAACCGGGCGCCGGCCGCACCGAGTTCCTGGCCGGCCCCGCGGCCGATGCGCACGGGCCGCTCCCGCACGAAGGGGGCCGGTGACATGCCCCTGCCCCTGGGGAGCGAAGAGACCCGCCTCGTGGTCGTCCGGGGAAACTCGGCGTCGGGCAAGTCCTCGGTGGCGGCGGGGATCCGCGACCGGTTCGGCCGCGGCCTGGCCCTGGTCGGCCAGGACAACCTGCGCCGGACCGTACTGAGGGAGCGCGACGTGCCCGGCGGCGCCAACATCGGCCTGATCGACATGGTCGCCCGCTACGCGCTGGACGCCGGCTACCACGTGGTGGTCGAGGGCATCCTGTTCGCCGACCGGTACGGCGACATGCTCGCGGGCCTGCTCCGCGACCACCGCGGCGTCTCGCGCTGCTACTACCTCGACATCCCGATCGAGGAGACCCTGACCCGGCACTCCTCCAAAGCGGATCCCGACTACCTGGCCCAGGTCACCGAGCTGGAACTGCGCGCCTGGTACCGCGAACGCGACCTCCTGCCCGGTGGCGTCGAGACCGTCGTCGGAGCCGACAGCGCCCTCGCCGAGACGATCGACCGTGTCCTGCGCGACACGGGCCTCGCGGGGCTGCCGCCGCGGATCGACTGACACTCGATCGGGGCGAAACGGGCATAAGGTCGCGCAATCGTGGTAGACGCCCTGCATACCGGTTCGACAGGAACCAGGAGGTAATCATGATCGTTCTGGGCGTCATCCTGCTGATCATCGGCTTCGTCACGGGGATATCGATCCTCTGGACGATCGGCGTGATCCTCGTCGTCATCGGCCTGGTGCTGTGGCTGCTGGGCGCGGTCGGGCACGCCGTGGGAGGCCGCAAGCACTACTACTGACGCCGACCCTCCTGGCACCACGCTCAGGGGCGGCGGCGCAGCGGATGGTCCTCCGGGACCTCCACCACGGCGATCCGCACACCGTCGGGGTCCGCGATCCACATCTCGACCAGGCCCCACGGTTCGCGCACCGGAGGCCGCAGCACCTCGGCGCCGCGGCTGTGCAGCTCCTCGTACGCCGCCCGCACGTCGGCGACTTGGAGCCACAGCCGCAGGCCCGGCGCGGGCGGCGCGTCGGCCCGCCCCGACACCTCCAGGAAGCCGCCGCCGAGGAAGTACACCGTGCCGCGGTCCGGTCCCGTGCCGAACTCGCGGTACACGGCGAGGCCGAGGGTCTCCCCGTAGAACGCGCGCGAGCGCTCGGGGTCCGTGGGTCGCAGCAGGATCCGGCTGCCCAGTACGTGCACCATGCCCCCACCTTCGCGCACCGCGCCCCCTTCGTCACCCCGGCTGCTTCGCGCCGCCGCGCCTGCGGGTCCACGTCCGCAGCCGGCCGCGCAGCCCGCCGGTGCGGCGAGTGCGGGTGTGCTCGTCGAGTTCCTCCAGCAGGCGCTGCGAGCGCTTCTCCACTCCCAGCTCGTCGAGGACCCGGTCGATCTCGGTGAGCAGCGCGCCGCGCAGCTGCCAGTGCTCGGGGTCCTCGCGGGCGGAGGCCAGCAGCAGGTCGGCGAGCCGGTCGCGGTGGACGCGGGCCACGGCCAGCTCCCCGGTCAGGCGGGCCTCGGCCTCTTCGGCGTTGGCGCTCACCTGGGCGGTGATGAGCTGGGCGAAGCTCTGCACGGCGACCGCGGTGTGGCGCAGCACCTCGCGCAGCGCCGTGGCGGTCTCGGGCTCGAAGAGCGGGCCGTCGGGGCGGGCCTTGGCCAGGTCGGTGAGGGTGCGGCTGGCCACGCGGAGCACCACCGCGCAGATCTCCAGGGTGTCGAGGCCGGTGCGCAGCACCAGCCTGAAGAGCAGGCCCTCCTTGACCCGCGGATTGAGCCGGAGGCTGTCCTCGGCCTGCCGCAGGGCGGTGTCGACCTGCGCGATGTCGTTGTCGAGGCGGCGCGCCTCGTGCAGTCGGGCGGCGGCCCGTTCGACCCGGCCCGGGCCCGGGAGTTCCTCGCCGAGGTGGTCGAGCAGGCGGCTCATGCGCAGGGCGAGATCGGTGATGGCGTCGCCCGCCGGGCCGATCCACAGGGGTGGCGCCAGGAGGAGGTTGACCAGCAGGCCGACCACCGCTCCGATGACGGTTTCCAGCACCCGGTCCCAGGCGGTGTCCGCCACCTGGGTGACGCCGAGGACGAGCATGGCGCTGATCGCGACCTCGGGGACGAATTCGTCCACGCGCACCAGGTGGCCCACCACCAGGGAGGCCAGGATCAGCAGGCCGAGGCTCCACCAGGTGAGGCCGACCAGGGCGCTGAAGCCGATGGCGATCAGGACGCCGACGACCACCGAGTTGACCCGGCGGATGCTGGTGGTCAACGTGGAGTAGAGCGTGACCTGGACGACGAGCAGTGCCGTCAGCGGAGCGGTCAGCGGGTTCGGTTCGCTGCTCAGGCGGAGCGCGACGACGTAGCTGATGACGGCCGCGGCCGTGGAGCGCAGGGCCTGGACGGCGACCGGCTCGCGGCGGCGCCGTGCGACACGGGTGGCGAAGCTGGTGATCGTTTCGGGCATGACTGCGCATCTTCCCAGGCCGCGCCGGATGACGCGTGCCGGAACCGATGAGTCCGGTCGTGTCGTACCGCGTCGTTCCGTCCCGTGTCGCGCGTGCGGTGCGGGGTAGGTGGAAGGAGTCCGAAGTCCAAAAGTCCGCGTCGATCGGATCCGCGAGGGAGCGTCAGCCATGAAGGGTACGCAGGACAGGCGTGAGCAGCCGGCCGGGGGCCGTGGGGAGCACGCGCAGGAACACCCCGGTCCGGACCCGGTGCACCCCGAGGCCAGCAAGCCGGTCGCCGGCAAGACCCCGGAGGAGCTGCGGATGCGGCAGGAGAGCAGGATGTCCCACCCGCACGAGCACGAGGAGGACGCCGGCTGACGGCGTCCGTCCGGCGAACGTGCCCCCGGACGGGTCCTGCCCGGAAGGGTCCTGCCCGGCGGGTCAGGTCTCCCAGGGGCCTTCGTCGTAGGTGCCGGCCTCCACCTCCAGGGCCAGTTCCTGGAGGACCTCGATCGAGGAGACGTCCGTCCGCCCGGCGTCGTGCGCGATCGCGAGGCTCGTGAAGGCCAGACTGAATCCCGAGACCATTGTGTGCAGGGCCGGGCCGAGCGCCCCGGCCACCAGGGTCGCCACCTGCTGCGGCGACGCGTCGGCGGGCACGCTGATCGACGGCAGCATCTCGTTCAGGAGCTGGGTGGCCACTCCGGCCGTCTCGGCGGGACCGTCGGCGTCCTCCCCGGCCTCGGCGGCCCTGCGGATGTCCTGGGCCTCGGTGAGGATGCCGATCACTCGCCTGAGCACGTCTGCGCGTTCCATCCCGCCGAGCCTAGTGCGCCCCGGCCCGGCCCGGGTGCGGGTGCGCGCGTCCCGCACGGACCGCACCATGACCGTGTACCCGTACGCGGTGCGCGGTACGCGGACCAGCCGGAAGGGAGAGCGCCATGTCCTCGGACCCCGCGCAGCGGACGACCGGGAGCCGGCTGCTGCTGGTACGGCACGCCAAGGCGGTGCCGAAGGGCGATCCCGCCGAGGACTTCGGGCGCGCCCTGGGCGAACGCGGCAGGGCCGACGCGCCCCGGACGGGCCGCTGGCTGGCCGAGGAGGGCTACCGGCCGGATCTGGCCCTGTGCTCGCCCTCGCGCCGGACGCGCCAAACCTGGCAGCTGCTGGTCCCGGCCCTGGCGGACCCCCCGGACGCCGTCTACGACGAGAGGCTCTACGACGCGGCGCCGAACACGCTGGTGACCGTACTGGCGGAACGCGGAGCGGGACTGGGCTGCCTGGCGCTGGTCGGCCACAACACCGGCATCCACGAACTGGCCACGGCCCTGTGCGGGAGCGGCCCGCAGGAACTCCTGGAGCGGTTGCGGGACGGGTTCCCGACCTCCGGCGTCGTCGTGGTGGATCTCGCGCGCGGCTGGGAGGACCTGACGCCCGGCAGGGGGCGACTGACCGCCCTCTGGGCGCCGGATCACTGACGCCCGCTCACCTCTGCACCGTCACTGCGCAAAATTGGTGCGCATCCGCACCGAGTTGATGCAAGCATGGTGCCCTCCTCACCTTCAGGAAGGGCTTCCCATGGATCAGCTCCCGCCTCACCCGGACACCGAGCGGTACTCCGTGACCCTGTGCCCGCCCGCGGTCACGGTCGTCTCCGAACTGACGGCCGCGAGCGGCGTCAGCAAGTCCGACGTGATCAACCGGGCCGTGCTCCTGCTCGGTTTCATCGAGCGCGAACGCGCCAAGGGCAACGACCTGATGATCCGCGACACCGCGGGCGCCCTTGAGCGCATCCACATCATCTGAACCCGGCCCCGCCGCGGGCTCAGGCCTCCATGTCCTCGGCGGGCATGTCCTCGGCGGGCGGCAGCTCCTCGACGACGTGGACGGCGGCCTCCTCGGCCGATGCCGCGCCGCCGTCGATCCCGACGTCGCGGGCCAGTACGGAGATGTGGCGCTGCGGCGCCGAGTCGTCGACCGCGGCCAGGCGGCCCGCGCGGTCCGGTCCGACGAGCATGGCCTCGCCGGACTCGTCGGAGATCTCGTCCTGGTCGGACACCTCCGGCTGCTCGCGCGCGAGGCGCTGCTCCAGCGTCTCCCCCGTGCGCGCCTCGGCGGCGGTCGTACCCCGGTCGTCGACGGCCAGGGGGCGGTCGAGCGGTACGTAGGCGGTGTCGAGGGTGTCGTCGAGGCCCGGCTCGTCGAGGGTGTTCTCCAGGTCGGGCTGCGCCTCGGCGGACTCGTCGGTCTCCTGCGGCTGGTAGACGTCGTCGCCGTAGGCTTCGTCGGCGCTGCTCATCGGTTTCTCCGATCGGTCGGGGTCGGCGTGCCGCCGGCAGGGGGCGCACCGGTCCCCGGTGCGCTCAGCCGGGCACGGTGGCGTCCAGGGGGAAGGAACCGCTCGAACCGGTGAGTTCGAGCAGCCTCAGCAGCTGGTGGCTGGGCGCCGCCAGACGCAGGACGTGCCCGGTCCTGGCGGCCTGCCGCCGGGCGTCCAGCAGCGTGTTGAGTCCCGCGGAGTCGCAGAAGGAGGAATTCCGCAGGTCGACGATGATCTCGGCGCCTTCGGGCGCCTGTGCCAGGGCCGCGGCGAGCGTCCGGCGGAGCTCGCCCGCGTGGTCCAGGTCCATGTCGCCGATCACCTGCACCACGTAGGGGTCGTGGTGCCCGGTGCCGGCGGCGGGCTCCGGTACGGGCGCGTCCTCGGCAGCCATGACGTACCTCCTCGTACATGGGGCACCTGCCCGTGGTGACGTCGGTCAACCGTCCCTGTGTCCATGGGACCGCGCGGCGGCGCCGGGCGCATACTGGGCGCATGGCGAGCCCGACGACGGCCGTCCGGCGGATCAGGCGGCACGCCGGCGAGGCGGTCTTCCTGCGCATCGCCGGTCCCGAGGGAGCCCGCAACCGGGAACGCATCCACCGGACGCCCGGACCCCGCTGGTTCGGGCCGGACCGGCCGGTCCGGCGGGTCCACGGGGACGCGTCGATGTTCGTGGGCGGCCTGGCCGCCCTGCTGCTCCAGTCCCTGCACCCCGTCGCGATGGCCGCGGTGGCGGCGCATTCCGGGTACCGCGGCGACCCGTGGGGGCGCCTGCACCGGACCAGCACCTTCCTCGCGGTCACCACCTTCGGTACGAGCGCCGACGCCGAGGCGGCGGTGGCCCGCGTCCGGGCGGTGCACGCCCGTGTCCGGGGGCGCACGGCCGACGGCGTACCGTACCGGGCCGACGACCCGGAGCTGCTGGGCTGGGTGCACGCCGCCGAGGCGGACTGCTTCCTGCGGGCCCACCAGCTCTACGGCCGGCGCCCGTTGGATCCGGCGGGCTGCGACGCCTACCTCGCGGACACGGCGCGGGTGGCCCGGGCGCTGGGCGCGCTACAGCCACCGCAGGACGTGCGGGAACTGGCCCTGCGGATGGCGCGGTACCGTCCCGGCCTGCGGGCGACGGACGCGTCCCGGGACACGGCCCGCTTCCTGCTGACGGACCCGCCGCTGCCGGGGGTCGCCCGGCTGCCGTACGCGCTGCTCGCCGCGGCGGCCGTGGAGCTGCTGCCGTCGTGGGCGAGGACGGCGGTCACCGCAGGATCGGGTTCCGCGGCCGACCGGGTGCCGGGCCCGGCCGCCCGCGCGGGCGGCCATGCGGTGACCCGGGCGATCCGCTGGGCGCTGCCCCCGGCCCCGGCGGGCGCGGCCCAGCACTCCTCGTCAAGATCGATGTTGACGGACGGGGTGGGAGACTAGGGGGTGTCCGGCGGATCAGGGTCGGACAGCCCCGTTACCGGACCCGACCGCAGAAGTGGACCACCGATGCCCCTCCAGGAAGGCCAGCGGGTCACGCTGGCGGCAGACCTCCGGCTGGCCGGGACGGTCGTCACGGCCGAGGGCTCCCCGGCGGGCGGGGAACCCGTCGCCGGCTCGCTCTCCCTCGCGTCGGGCACCGGGGGCACCGTCGAGCGGGTGGACGCGCCGAGCGAACGGGAGCAGAGCCACGAGGTGTGCGAGTACGTCCGGCTCAAGGCGCTCCTGGACGACTTCGGCCACCAGATGCCCCCGGCCAGCCGGCAGCAGCTGGCGGAGCAGGTGGCCTCCCTCGAACCGGAGTGGGCCGCGCACCGGGAGCACGGGCCGCGGGTGACGGTCCGGGTCCGCCTGGACAGCGGATTCGTCCTCGACGACGCGCACGCCGACCTCTTCACCCCGGCCTGACCTGCCCGGACGGACTCCGGCCGAGCGGCCTCGCCGCCCGCTCTGGCAGCCGTACGGGTCCCGCGTTTCACTGGAGGGAGCCGCGACGGTGCGCCCGCGGAGGAGTTCCTTCCGGCCGCCGGGACCCGCCGGGCCCTGCCGGGAGGTCTTCGTGAACACGCACACGCCGCCCCGTTTCGACCCCACCCGCGTCCCTCATCTCCTGGGTTCGTTCGCCCCGGTCACGCAGGAGGTCGACGTCGCCGACCTGGAGGTGACGGGCGAGCTGCCGCCTTCGCTGGACGGCCTGTACCTGCGCAACGGCCCCAATCCGCGGTTCACCCCGATCGGCTCGTACCTGTACCCCATCGACGGGGACGGCATGCTGCACGGGGTCTGGCTCTCAGGGGGCCGCGCCCGGTACCGCAACCGCTTCGTGCGCACGCCCGCGCTGGAGGCCGAGGAGCGGGCCGGGCGCGCCCTGTGGGGCGGCCTGGAGTCGATGGTGATGCCCGACGCCGACCAGGTCGGTCCGGAGCTCGCGGGCACCTTCCGCGACCTCCCCGACATCAACGTCGTCCGGCACGGCGGGCGGATGCTGGCCCTCGCGGAGTCGGCGTGCCCGTTCCGGATCGACGCGGGCCTGGCGACCCTGGGCCGCGAGGACTTCGGCGGGGCGCTGCCCGCCGGGATCACCGCCCATCCCAAGGTCGATCCGGTCACGGGCGAGATGGTCGTCTTCTGCTACGGCCTGGAACCGCCGTACCTCACCTGGTCGGTCATCGGCCGCGACGGCGCCGTCACGCGCGGGCCCACGCCCGTCGAGGGGGTGGACGAGCCGATGATGATCCACGACATGGCCCTGACCGGCCGCTACGCCGTCCTCGTCCTCGCCCCGGCCCTCTTCGACCTGGCGGCGGCGATGTCGGGCGGGTCCTTGCTGGCCTGGCGGCCCGAGCGCGGCACCCGCGTGGCACTGATCCCCCGCGACGGCGGACCGGTGCGCTGGGCGGCCGACGAGGCGTTCTGGATGTGGCACACGGTGAACGCCTACGACGACGGCCCCGGCGAGGACGCCCCGGTGGTCCTCGACTACGTGGAGTGGAGCAGGCTGACCGTCGGCCCGCCCCCGAGCCCGGAGGCCGGACCCGTGAGCGGCGGACTGACGCGGGCGCGCATCGACCCGGCCGCCGGCCGGATGGCCCGCACCCGGCTGGACGACTCCCGGGTGGAGTTCCCCCGGGTCGACGACCGGCTCGTCGGACGGCGCCACCGGTACACCGCGCTGGCCGCCGAGACCGGGCGCACGGACCTCCTGCCGGGCGAGTACGACGCCGTGCGCTGGTACGACACGGAGACCGGAAGCTCGCGCGTCTGGCGGGCGGGGAACCTCTCGGTCGGCGAGCCGGTCTTCGCCCCCGAGCCCGGGCGGGACTCCGACGCACACGGCTACTGGCTGACCTTCGCCACCGACCGCACCGACGGGGCGAGCTGGTTCCTGGTCTTCCCCGCCGAGGACCCCGCGGCGGGTCCGGTGGCCCGCGCCCGGATCCCCGTCCGGGTCCCGCTCGGCCTGCACGGCTGCTGGCTGCCCACCGAGGCCTGATCCGGACGCCTCAAGTGACGTTTCTGTGGTGAACCGGCTACGCCGTAGGGGTGAGTAAAGGCTTCATCAGTGAAAGTTCTGCTCTTCACCAAGGAAGTATCCGCTTTGGGTAAAGAGCCCTGGTGGCGCGGCTCTCCGCCCTCCCCTGTGCCGATGCGCTCCTCGGAGGAACCGAACGATGTCTTACGGGAACAAGCTGCGGGAACAGATCGCGAAGCCGGGCACCACGCCGCTCATCGGGGTGTACGACATGTACTCGGCCTCGGTCGCGGCCGCGCACTACGACGGGATGTTCGTGTCCGGGTTCGGGTTCGCCGCCTCCTACTACGGGCTGCCCGACATCGGCTTCATCGCCTGGCCCGACATGGTGGCCTTCGTCCAGCGACTGCGCGGCGCCTTCCCCCGCCACCACCTGCTCGTCGACATCGACGACGGGTACGTCGACCCCGAAGTGGCCTGCCACGTCGTGGAGGGCCTGGAGCGGATGGGCGCCTCCGGAGTCATCCTGGAGGACCAGAAGCGCCCCCGGCGCTGCGGTCACGCCGACGGCAAGCAGGTGCTCCCGCTCACCGAGTACCTGGAGAAGCTGGAGATGGTGCTGGCGACCCGCAAGGACCTGGTCGTCGTCGCGCGCACCGACGCGACGGAGGAGGCCGACATCATCCACCGCGCCCAGGCCCTGGCGGCGACCGACGCGGACGTCGTCCTCGTCGACGGGGTCCGCAGCGTCGAGTGGATCGAGCGGATCCGCGAGGCCGTCGGCGGCAAGCCGCTGCTGTTCAACCAGATCGCCGGCGGCAAGTCGCCGCGGCTCTCGCTCACCGAGCTGACCGACCTGGGCGTCGACATGGCCATCTACAGCACCCCGTGCCTGTTCGCCGCGCACAAGGCGATGGACACCGCCCTCGCCGAACTCCGGCTCGCCGACGGGCGGCTGCCCGCGGCCGAGGGCGGCGAGGAGGTCGGGGTCGGCGAGTCCACGCGGCTGCTGGCCAAGAACATCTCGCGCCACCACCCGGTACCGGTGGCCCGCGAGAGCGTGAAGGTGTGACCGGCGCGCGCGTCCGGGCCGCCGCCGCGCTCGCGGTGGCGCTCATCGGCGGCGGCGCGGCACCGGCCGCCGCGAGCGGCAGCCTGATCACCGTCATCGACAACTCCCACTCCGACTCCGTGGTCGAGGTCGACCGCGCGGCGAACCTCCAGAGCGGAAGCGGGACGGCCGGCAGCGACCACGACGGCAGCGCCGTCGACGTGCTCGCCACCCTCGTCGAAGCGGTGCGCCCCGGCGACGAGAACGGCTGAGACACCGCCGGACCGGACGACGGGAACGACGGGAACGACGACGGGAACGACAACGAGAACGGCCGGTCCGCATCTCTGCGGGCCGGCCGTTCGGCCGTCGCGGCGGCGTCGTCCCCGGTCCCCGGGTGCGGTGGGCGCCGGTGTCAGTCCTCTCCCAGCAGGTCCAGGTCCTCGACCACATCGGTGACGTCGTCGGTCAGGTCGTCGGTGAGCTCGTCGGCCGGGCCGTCGGCGGCCGCCGCGGACACCGCGGTCACGGCCGGCCCGGAGGCGGGACCGGCGGCGTGGGCGGTGGTGGCGGCGGTGGCGGCCGAGAGGGCACAGCCCGCGAGGGCCAGGGCGAGGCTGGTGGTTCGTACGTTCAGGCGCATGCCCTCAGAACGATCTTGTCCGTCGGAGGTCACACCGTGTGCCCGCCGGCGCGGCCTCGACGGCGCCTTTCGGGGACGTGCAGGCCGGATGCGGCCGTGCCACGCTGTTCACAGGCCTCGGGGAGACAGCCGCGGCGAACGGAGCGCGCTGTGAACGGTCCGCACCCTCCCGCACCGCTGCGCCGCGGCCTCGCCGCCGCCTGCGCCGCGCTCCTGTTCGTGGTCCTGACCACCGGTACGGCGGCCGGGGCGACCCCGTCCCCCACCCCCTCGCCCTCGCCGTCCTCCTCCGGCGGGCTCGACCCGCGCATCACGGAGATCATGCGGAAGCCGGAGTACCGCAACGCCCAGTGGGGTCTGCTGCAGACCGGACCGGACGGCGGCCGCGTGGTCCACAGCATGTACCCCGACCAGTTCTTCATCCCCGGGTCCACCGCCAAGCTGGTCACCGTCTCCGGCCCGTGGCACACCCTCGGCTCCGAACACCGCTTCGTGACACCGCTCTACGCGGTCGGCGAGCGCAGGGGCGCCACACTGACCGGCGATCTCGACCTGGTCGCCCAGGGCGACCTCACCCTGGGCGGCAGGACGCGCCCCGACGGCACGGTCGCGTACACGGACCTGGACCACACCTACGCCAACGACTTCACGGGGGCGACCCTCACCCCGGAGAACCCCCTCGCGGGCATCGACGAACTCGCGCGCCAGGTGCGCGCCGCGGGCATCACCCGCGTCGACGGCGACGTGATCGTCGACAGCCGGCTGTTCGCCCCGGACCCCGTCCTCGACCCGACCCCCACCCCGCTGATCGTCAACGACAACCTGATCGACCTCCTGACCACGCCCGGGGACCGGGCGGGCGCGGACGCCCGGCTGGACTGGCGGCCCAAGGTCGCCCCTTACCAGGTCGATTCCACGGTGAAGACGGTCGCGGCCGGCGGGCCGACCGACATCACGGTGACGGCCACCGACGGCGGCACCCGCATCCGGCTGTCGGGCACGATCGCGGCCGGCGCCGAGCCGCTGCTGCGCACCTCCCCCATCGCCGATCCCGCCGCCTTCGGGCGTGCCGCGCTGATCCAGGCACTGGAACGGGCCGGCGTACGGGTCACCGCGGACCCGGCCGGCCCGAACCCGGTCGCCCGGCTGCCCCGGGACTACGAGGGCCGGCCGCGGGTGGCCGCGTACACCTCCCCGCCCTACGCCCAGTACGCCAAGCTGATCCTCAAGGTCAGCCACAACCTGGGCGCCAACCTGGGCATCTGCCTGATGGCCGTCGCGACCGGCAGCCGTCAGTGCGAGGACGGCTTCCCGGTGCTCGCCGACTTCCTGGACGAGGCGGGCGTCGACCGCGGGCAGCTCCAGCTCATGGACGGCCGGGGCGGGAACCCCGCCGACCGGGCCACGCCCGAGGCGCTGGTGCAGATGCTGACGTACTGGCAGCGCACCCCCGACGCACGGCTCTTCCGCGAGGCGCTGCCCATCCTCGGCGTCGACGGGCTGCTGGCCGAGAACTGCCGCGACTGCCCGGCGCGCGGGAAGGTGTTCGGCAAGACCGGTGCGGCGGTCGGAGGGGACGCTCTCAACGACCGCCTGGCCGTGGGTGCCATCACCATCGCCGGGTACCTGGACCGCGGCGACGGCCGCTTCGACCCCTTCTACGCGGGGGTCAACGGCGCCTCCACCCCCGGCCCGAACACCCAGGACGTGGTCGCCATCGCCAATGACCTCGCCATGATCGCCGCCTACCTCCAGGAGGCTCCGCCGTCCCCCTGACCGGCGACTCCGCGGCCGGCGGAAGCACGGTCGGGGGTGTCTGACAGGGTGTGCGCCATGGGTGAACAGGTCGAACGGGTCGACGAGTACGACGAGGTGCTCGGTGTCGTGGACAGGGCCGAGGCGATCCACCGCGGCTGGCTGCACCGCGTGGCGACGATCGTGTGCCGTGACACCGAGGGACGCTTCCTTGTCCACCGCCGCCCGGACGGCGTCCCGCGTTTTCCGGGTCACCTCAACTGGATGCTCGGGGGCGCCGTGGACGTCGCCGAGTCCTACGAGGATGCCGCCGCGAGGGAACTGGCGGAGGAACTCGATGTCCTCGCCCGTCCTCGCTTCGTGTTCAAGTTCCTGTGCAGGGGTGCGATCAGCCCGTACTGGCTCGGCCTGCACGAGGTCGTCGTCGCGGAACCCGTCCGGCCCGATCCGTCGGAGGTCGCCTGGCACGGCTGGGTGAGCGAGCGCGAACTCGCCGAGCTGGTCCGCCATCAGGCGTTCGTCCCGGATGCCCGGGAAGCGTTCCACCGGTATCGGGAGGGGCCGATCGGATGAATGCCGGGGATCGCGCATCACGGATCGAAAGTGCGGTTGTCAGACCTGTATGACAGTCGATCAGTTTCTTCCTCGTCAGATCGTCCGGCCGCCGCTGGAGAAGTCCTCCGTGCGGCGGGCAGGGGGGCTTCCCGAGCCCGGTGAGCGGCGTCGGCTCCGTGAGCAGTGGGGGCTGACGACCCGCCAGGTCGCCGCCGCGTTCGGGGTGACTCCGGCGACCGTGCGGTCCTGGGAGTGCGGGCGCACGGCGCCGCGGGGAAGCCGGCGCGAGGCGTACCGGCGGTTCCTGGCGGGCCTGGCCCAGCACACCGGCGTCGAGGCGTCCGGCTCCCCCGGCGGCCGGCCTGCCGCGCCCGTCCCCCCGAAGTCCGCGGCGCGGCAGGCGGTACCGGCGAAGGCATCGCCGCAGAAGGCCGCGCCGCCCTCACCGCCCTCACTGCCCTCACCGCCATCGCCGGCGCGCGTCGTGGGGCGGGTGGACCCGGTCCCGGCGGGCCGGGTGCGCAGACTGCGGGTGCTGGGGGCGGCCGCCTGCGCGTGGTCGATCGCCGCCCTGTGGGTGATCCTCACCTGCCCGCCGCCGCTCTAGCTCCTGTTCACACGATGCCGGTGACGGTGATCCTCACCGCCGCCGACGGCGCGGCCGCCGCCTCGGCGGCCGCCGTCCGTACCGCACGGGCCACGTCCGCCGCCCGGTGCTGCGACCGGGCGACGATCTCCACGTGCAGGGACCGTACGGACCCGGTGGCGTCGAGGACGACGCGCACCGCGCCTGGTCGGCCCACGGCGGCGTGCAGCAGTCCGCGCAGGCCGGGGCGCAGGCAGGCCACGCCCGGTACGGCGAGCACGGCGTCGGTCACGGCCGCGGTGACGGCATCCGCCCGTGGCGTCGTCATGGTGTGGCCCCCTGTGGCCGGTGCGGCGGGTCGTGGAGGTCGGTGACGGTGACGTCGAGCGAGGAGACGGCCAGGCCGAGCCGTTCGTCCGCGGCCCGGCCGGTGTCGCGGCGTACGGCCTCGCACGTGGCCCGGAGTTCGTGCCCGTACGCGACGGTGACCTCCAGCTGCACCGTGACCGGTCCGCGCGGGTGCTCGCCCCGGCCGCCGGACGGGGCGATGCGGCAGCTGCCTGCGCGGACCCCGGGAACCTCCTCCGCGGCCGCGCGCAGGGTGCGGGCGGCGACGGACTCGTAGACCCAGATGTCCTCGTCCGCACCGCCGAGCGGCAGCGTCCGGCCGGGGCGCAGTTCCAGTCGCACCACGTCCATGACCCTGCGGACGAGGGCCGACGTGTCCGCCGGTCCGTCGGCGCCGGGGCCGGCGTCGCAGGTCGCGGCCGGGGCGAGCGCGGCGGCGCGGAGCCGCTCCAGGTCGGCCGCGGCGTCCCGGCAGTGCGGGCACGTGAGGGCGTGCGGGTCCGTGCGGCCCTGCCCGGGCTCGCCGGCGCGCTCGGCCTGCTCCCACACGGCGGCCAGGTCGCGGCCGCAGGCGAGGAGTTCGGCGGGTTCCTCGTCGGGTCGTCCCCCGGGGGCTCCGAAGGGTTCGGGGTCGTTCATCGCCATGCGGCCATCGCCTCCGTCAGCACGCGCCGGGCCCGGAAGACGCGAGCGCGGACCGCTTCCGGGCTGATGCGGACCGTGTGGGCGATCGATTCGTAGGACCTGCCCTCGATCTCGCGCAGGACCCAGCACACCCGCTGCTGCGTGGACAGGCAGCGCATCGCCAGGTCGAGGTCGCGGGCGGCCGCGTGGGACTCGGCGGCCCGGACGGGTGACGACCGGTGGTCCGGAGCGGCCGGTTCCGGGACCGCGTCGAGGTCGGCGACGGGCCTGCGGGCGCGCAGCAGGTTCAGGCACCGATTGGTGACGATGCGGTGCAGCCACGTGCCGAAACCCGCCTGCCCCCGGAACTCGGGCAGTTTGCGCCAGGCGCTGACGAAGGCGTCCTGTACGGCGTCCTCGGCTTCCGCGCGGGACCCCATGAGCCGTTCGGCGAGCTGGAGCGCGGCCGCTCCGTGGTGGCGGACGAGCACCTCGAACGCCTCCTCGTCCCCCTCCGCCGCCCGCACGGCGAGCAGCCGGTCCCCGGCGCCGGACGCAGGGTCCTCGTCCTCACCGCCACCGTCGGGGTCCCTTCGAGCACTCACACGCGGGCTCCTTCCAGCCTCCGCTGCTTTGACACCCCGGCCCCCGGGTTCGTTACGCCCCACAGAAGCGCACTGTCGTTCGCACCATCCCCCGAAAGGCGTCCGTAACCGATCGGCTCCCGCCGGTGTCAATCGGGCGTAACCGCACACGGCCCCGAGGGAGCAGTCATGACCACGACGCAGGAAACGGCACCGGCCGGTCTCGACCGTGCGAACGGTTCCGGCCCGGGGCCGGGAGCCGGACGTACGGAGGCCTCCGAGCCGGCGGGCACCCGGGGCCGGACCTCGATCGCGGACGTCGTGGTCGTCAAGATCGCCGGTATGGCGGCCCGGGAGATCCCGGGCGTCCACGACATGGGCGGCGGCCTGTCGCGGACCCTGGGCGCGGTCCGCGACCGGGTGCCCGGCGGCCGGCCCCACGTCGGGCGCGGCATCAAGGTGGAGGTGGGCGAACGGCAGGCCGCGATCGACGTCGAGCTCGTCGTGGAGTACGGCGTTCCTGTTCCGGACGTGGCCCGGGACGTACGGGAGAACGTGATCGGCGCGGTCGAACGGATCACCGGACTGCAGGTCGTCGAGGTGAACGTGGCCGTCAACGACGTCCACCTGCCCGGCGACGACGACGGGGCGACGGGCGACAGCCGCGTGGCATAGGGGCGTCCCGGGGCCGTCCCGGGCGGCACAGGGCGCCTTGCGCGACGGTGCGGGCCCGCCTTGCCCGCGGGAGTGAACGGGCCGCCACTGTGCGTACCTTGGCCGTTTCCTGGACCTGCGCTGCAGGTCCCCTGCACGGCCGCTGGTCCGTGGCGGGCAAGTCTGGAGCCGCTTCCCCGGAAGGCCCCCGGGGCCCGACGGGAAGCAGCCCTCCCGACCCACACCCCTGGAGATGCGTTGACCCGTCGTTCCCTCGGCAAGCGCGCCGCGGTCGTCACCGGCGCCGCCGTCCTGGTCCTCGGCACCGTCGGTACCGTCGCGGCGGCCGCCGGGCCCCAGCACCGGCCGTCACACCCCGGCAAGGACCGGATCGCCGCCCTGTTCGACACCTGGAACAAGGCCCTGCAGACCGGCGATCCGCGGAAGGTGGCCGACCTCTACGCGCGCGACGCCGTGCTCCTGCCCACGGTCTCCAACGAGATACGCACCGATCGCGCGGAGATCGTCGACTACTTCGAGCACTTCCTGCGCAACAAGCCGGTCGGCACGAAGATCGAGACCAGGGTGAACGTCCTCGACGGCGACTCCGCCATCGACACCGGCGTCTACGCGTTCACGCTCACCGACCCGAAGACCGGAGCGAAGAGCACCGTGAAGGCCCGCTACACGTACGCGTACGAGAAGCGGAACGGCACATGGCTGATCGTCAACCACCACTCCTCGAAGATGCCCGAAGGGTGATGACCACCCACAGGCCCGAGCCGGGCGCGTCCTGCAGGGTCACCGTGCCGCCGTCGTCCGTCACCAGTTGCCTGACGACGGCGAGGCCGAGGCCCGAGCCGGACCGCCCGGTCAGGCCCTGACCGCGCCAGAACCGGTCGAAGGCACGGGACTTCTCCACGTCCGTCATGCCGGGGCCCTCGTCGACGACGGAGAGCACGGCCCCGGCACCCCCGGGGTCGATCCGGACGGTGATCGTGCCACCGTCCGGCGAGACCTCCAGTGCGTTGGACAGGACGTTGTCCAGGACCTGGTCCAGATGACCGGGACTGGCCAGGACGGTCGGCCGGCCGCCGGCGCCCGCCGGGAAGGCGATGGTGACCCCGCGCTCCTCGGCGGCCGGCCGCCACACCGACAGGCGTTCCTCCACGATGTCCCCGAGCGGGAGCGGCTCGGCCGCCGACTCCTTCGCCTCGGCGCGGGCCAGCACCAGCAGACCGTTGACCAGGCGGCTCATCCGGACGACCTCGGCGGTCGCCAGTTCCACGTCCTCCCGTACGAACTCGTCGTCGACCCCGTCCGCGATGTTGTCCAGTGACAGGCGCAACGCGGTGAGCGGCGTCCGCAGTTGGTGGGACGCGTCCGCGACGAAGATGCGCTGGGAGGCGATCAGCGTGTCCAGGCGCTCGCCCGCCTGGTTGAGGGTGCGGGCGAGGGTCCGCGTCTCCTGCGGGCCCTCCACCGGGGAACGCGCGGTCAGGTCGCCGTCGCTGAACCTGCTCGCCATGTCGTTGAGTTGGCGCAGGGGGCGCGTCAGCCGCCGGGCGACGACCGCGCCGATCAGGGCGGCCACCCCCAGGACCGCCACCGCGAGGCCCGCCCGGAACCCCCAGATCGTCCAGAGCCGGTCGGTGAGGTTGCCGGTCGAGAAGACGATGCGTACCGCGCCGGTGATCCGGCCGCGGTCCTCGGCGGGGACGGTGATGACCAGCTCGCCGCCCCAGATGACGTCCGAACCCCAGTCGGTGGTCGGGTGCCCGTCCTTGAGCGCACGCTCCAGGGCCGCGTCGGGGACCGGCGCGGGAATGTCCGGGGCGCAGGTGCCGGTGGCGGTCACCTCCACCCGGTCGTGGGTCTCCCGTTCGTACGCCCGCACCACTTCCTCCAGCGCCCGGCAGGAGCCGGCGTTGCCGTTGCCCAGCAGCAGGGCCATGGTCGTCGCCTCGCGCTGGACGAAGTCCTCGGTGTCGTCGCGCAGTTGAGCGGTGAGCGTGAACGCCACCGGAACGGTGAACAGGAGGATCGCCACGGCGACGAGCAGGATGTAGCTGCGGATGAGCTGGCGGATCATGAAGCGGCCGCGCCCCCGCCCTTGTCGACCTCCAGCCGGAAGCCGACCCCGCGCACCGCCTCGATCACGACCGCCCCGGCGAGTTTGCGCCGCAGCGCCGCCACGTGCACGTCGAGCGTCTTGGTGGGCCCGAACCAGTTCGCGTCCCACACCGCTTCCATGATCTGCTCGCGGGACATCAGCGCCCCGGGCTCCTCCGCGAGGAAGGCGAGCAGGTCGTACTCCTTGGGCGCGAGGGCCACTTCACGGCCGTCGAGCCGGACGCGGGCCGCCCTGCGGTCGATGGTCAGGCGGGCGCCGTAGCCGTCGGGCGAGCTCTGCGGGGAGGACGGGGTACGGGGCTGCACGCGCCGCATCACGGCCCGTATGCGGGCGATGACCTCCCGGACCCCGAAGGGCTTCGACACGTAGTCGTCGGCGCCCAGTTCGAGGCCGACCACCCGGTCCGTCTCGTCGCTGCGCGCACTGATCACGATGATCGGCACCCCGCCGCGCCCGCGCAGCGCCCTGCAGACGTCGAGGCCGTCGGTGTCGGGCAGCCCGAGGTCGAGGAGGACCACGTCGTACGGCCCCTCGTGGCTCAGCGCCGCGCCGCCCGTGGTGACCCACTCGACGTCGAAGCCGTAGCGGCGCAGCCCGCGCGACAGGGACTCGGCGACCGGCTCATCGTCTTCCACCAGAAGTACGTGCACACCGAGCACACTAGTGCGGTGCGCCGGACACCCCTAGGTCGTGTCGTCAAAGTCCCGTCTGGCCGGCGGGGTCTGGCACGCACGCCCCGCCCTTCGGGCGGCCGACGCTACTTTGACGACACTCCCTAGGGCCGGGCGGCGGTGATCAGGTAGTAGTCCAGGATCCGCTGTTCCCAGGCGGCCATGAAGTTCCGGGGCCAGGTACCGGGTGCCCAGAGGCGGGCGAGCCAGCGGTCCCAGCCGGGCCAGACCTGCGGGCCGATCGAGTCGGTGCGGACGTCGGAGAAGCCGGCTTCGGTGAGGGCCTGCGCGAGCCGGGAGACGGGCCGGGCGATGTCGAGTCCGCTCGCGAACGTCTCCAGCAGGCCCGCGAGCCGCTCCTCGGGCGCGCTCTCGCCGTCGACGCTGAAGAACCCGGCGACCGCCACCCGCCCGCCCGGGCGCAGGACCCGGGCCGCCTCCCGGGCGAACGCCGGCAGGTCCGGGAAGTGCTGGACCGCCTCGACGCTGTACAGGCAGTCGAACTCCGCGTCGCCGAGCGGCAGGCTCTCGGCCGCTCCGAGGACGAAGCGCAGCCGCTGCGGCCGTGCGGCGAGGAGCGGGGAGTTCGCCTCGCGGGCCCGCCGCAGCTGCTGGGGGTGGATGTCCACGCCGGTGACCGCGGCGGGTCCGTACTCGTCGAGGGCGAGGGCGCATCCCAGGCCGAGGCCGCAGCCGATCTCCACGGCGCGGGCGCCGTCGGGGGCGACCGCGTCGAGCACGTGCCGATAGAGGTCCTGCTCGCTGCGGATCCGGTCGTCCTGCGACAGCGGCCCTTCAAGGTCGACGGCGTGCCAGTAGCCGAAGTTGATGAACCCTCCGGCGAACACGGGCACGGCGCTGAGGTCGGCTGGTCCGTACGTCTCCCACACCTCGGGCCGTACGGCCGGAGCGGACTGCTCCGCAGGATCTTCCGACACCACGTCACCGCCTCCTCGCGACGGGGACGTTGTGCCCCGCGGCCACCAGTGTGGCCCGTGGCGGACCGTCACGACAGAGGGCACGCCCGGGCCCCGGTGCCCGGGCACGACCGGGTGCCGCGCCTTAGGGTGGCGCCATGGATCATGCCGATGCCGCAGCCGCAGCCGCAGCCGCCGGTGCACCCGAGCAGGAGGCGGCCGCTGCCGCCGCCCGGCTGAAGGAGCGGCTGTACGCGACCATCACCATGATCTCCGTGGTGATCGGTCTGGCCGTCTCGGAGCACGCCGACGCCGCCGGGACCGCGGCCACGGTGCTGACCGCCGCCGTCGGACTGTGGCTGGCGGCCCTCGTCGCCGATCAGCAGGCCCACCGCGTGGTCCACGGCAGGCTCGCCACCGGAGCGGAGCTGCGGCACATGCTGTGGGTCGGCAGCCCGCTGCTGCTCTCCGCCGTCGGACCGTTGATCCTGATCGCCGCCTCCGCCCTGGGGGTGATGGACCTGCAGACCGCGCTGTACGCCTCGGCGGGCGTGAGCGTGGCCAGCCTCTTCGGCTGGGGCTGGTACGGCGGCGTCCGCATGGGCAGCGGGGCGGGCCTCGCCCTGCTGGCAGGTGCGCTCGACGCGGCGATCGGCCTGGCCGTCGCCCTGGTGAAGGCGGCAGCCGGCCACTGAACCAGTGGCGGCGCGAATGGTTCGTCGTATGCCGAAATCATGGGGCATCCTGGACGCATGAACGAGTTGCACCCCGAGCAGCCCGCGGACGCCGCGGCCCCCGCGGCCCGCCTGGCGGCCTTCGCCGCCGCCCTGGCCGACGAGACGCGGGCCTCGATCTGCATGACGCTGCTGGAGGGGCGTGCCTGGACCGCCGGTGAGCTGGCTCGGATCGCGGGGGTGGCCCCCTCCACCGTCTCCGGCCACCTGACCCGGCTGCTGGACGCCGGGATCTGCGTGACCGAGCGGCAGGGCCGCCACAGCTACGTGCGCGTCGCCGACGCCGCGACGGCCCGGCTGCTCGACGAACTCGCCTCGTACGCCGTCCCGGACCGGGACGCCGCGCACGCCGTACCGGTGGTCGGCGCACCGGATCCGCTGGCCCGGGCCCGGACCTGCTACGACCACTTCGCAGGGCGGCTGGGCATGGCGGTGACCGACGCGATGGAGGAGCGCGGCCTGCTGCGTACGGAGGGCGTGTTCGAGCTGACCGAGGCCGGCCGCCTCTGGTGCGCGGAGGCCGGCATCCCGCTGGACGGCCAGGGGCGCAGGCGGCCGGCGAGCTCCTGCCTGGACTGGACGGAGCGGCGCCGCCATCTGGGCGGCCTGGCGGGTGCGCGGCTGTGCGCACGGGCGCTGGCGCAGGGGTGGGTGGTGCGCCCGCCGGGCGGCGGGCGCGCCCTGGAGGTGACCGCGGCGGGCGAGCGGGCCTTCGCCGAACTGCTGGGGATCACCCGGCGGGCCTGGGCGTAGCCCCTCCGTCCACACCTCCGAAATATTTCGGTCGACGCCGAAATGTTGCGGTCGTAGAGTGGTGCCATGACGTTCCGCTCGACTCCGATCCCGCCCGGCGTCCTCACGGCCGGTGCCGTCACCTTCACGGTGTTCGCCTGGGCCTCCGCCTTCGTCTCCATCCGCAGCGCGGGAGCCGCGTACTCCCCCGGCGCGCTGGCCCTGGGCCGGCTGCTGGCCGCCTCGCTGGTGCTCGCCGTCCTGCTCCTGGTCCGCCGCCAGGGCCTGCCGCCCCGCGACGCCTGGCGGGGGATCCTGGTCTCGGGTGTGGTGTGGTTCTGCGGCTACACGGTCGCGCTGAACTGGGGTGAGCGGCTGGTCGACGCCGGTACGGCCGCTCTGCTCGTGAACACCGGGCCCATCCTCATGGCGCTGCTCGCGGCCCGCCTGCTCGGCGAGGCGCTGCCGCCGCGCCTGCTGGCGGGCATGGCCGTCTCCTTCGTCGGAGCGGTGGTCGTGGGCCTGTCCATGTCCTCCGGGGACGGCGGGGCCACCTCGCTCCTCGGCGTGGTCCTCTGCCTGCTCGCGGCGGTGGCCTACGCGACCGGCGTCATCGCCCAGAAGCCCGCGCTCTCCTTCGGCACGCCCCTGCAGATCACGGCGTACAGCTGCATGACGGGCGCCGCGGTCTGCCTGCCCTTCACCGGGCAGCTGCTCGACGAACTCCCCCGCGCACCCGTCTCCGCGACCCTGAACATGGTCTACCTGGGCGTGGTCCCCACCGCCCTCGCCTTCACCACGTGGACCTACGCCCTGGCGCGCATGCCCGCCGCCCGGCTGGGCGCGACGACGTACGCCGTCCCGGCCATCGTCGTCCTGCTCAGCTGGGCCCTGCTGGCCGAGGTGCCCGGCTGGCTGACCCTGCTCGGCGGGGTGCTGTGCCTGGCCGGCGTGGCGGTCTCCCGGTACGCACCGCGCACGCCGCCCGCCCCGGCGACTCCCGTCGACGGCACTCCGCCCGCTCCCACGAAAGGCAACCGCACATGAGGATCCTCACGGTCGGCGCCGGCGCCGTCGGCGGCTTCTTCGGCGCCCGGCTCGCGGAAGCCGGCCAGGACGTCTCCTTCCTCGTCCGGCCCACCCGCGCCAAGGCCCTGCAGACCCGCGGCCTGCGGATCGAGGGCCAGGGCGAGAAGCTCCGCCTCACCCCGAAGCTGGTGACGGCGGACGCCCCGGGCGGCCCCTACGACCTGGTCCTGTTCTCCGTGAAGGCCACCGCCCTGCACCCGGCGCTGGCCGACATCCGACCGGCCGTCGGCCCGCAGACGGCCGTCGTGCCGCTGCTCAACGGGGTGGCCCACCTCGACGCGCTCGTCGCGCACCTCGGCGCCGGGGCGGTCCTCGGCGGGGTCGCGAAGGTGGTCACCACCCTGAACGAGGAGGGTGACATCCTCCGCATGGCGCCGCCCGCGGTCATCCTGACCGGCGAGACCGACGCCCGCCCCTCCGCGCGCGTGGAGGCGATCCGTACGGTCCTCACCGGTGCGGGCATCGACTCGCCGGACACCGCGGACATCGTCGCCGCCATGTGGCACAAGTGGGTGTTCATCTCCACCCTGGTCGCCGTCACCTGCCTGATGCGCGGCACGGTCGGGGAGGTGAACGCCGTACCGGGCGGGGCGGCCCTCGGAGCGTCCCTGCTCGCCGAGGCGGCGGCGGTGTCCGCGGCCGCCGGGCATCCGGTGCCCGAGGCCGAACTGGCCTTCACCACGGCGACGGTCACCGCCCCCGGCTCCCCGCTCACCCCGTCCCTCTACCGGGACCTGGTCGCCGGATCGCCGACGGAGGCCGACCACGTCCTGACCGACCTCACCGTGCGGGCCCGCGCGCTGGGGGTGCCCACTCCCCTGCTGGACCTCGCCGCCCTCCACCTGCGCGTCCACGAGCACCGCCTGGCGGCCGGACGCCCCTGAGGCCACCGCGCCGCGCCGCCGCCCCTCACCCGGATGCCCCGTCCAGTGGGCATCCGGGCCGCCGGGCCGTTGACTGGGAGGCCCGGAACACCCTTGGAGGCGTGGTGGCGACGGTCGCGTGGACGCGTGGTGCGGCAGGCGTGGTGCTGGCGGCGGCGGTGGGGCTCGGCGCCGCGGGCTGTTCGGGCGGGGACGGCAACCCGTCCGGCGCCGTCTCCAGCGCCGCGTCCGCGGTGAGGTCGGCCGGCGAGGCCGTGTCGTCGGCCGCCTCCGAGGCGGCGAAGGCCGCCGAGTCCGCGGCCGCCGTCGCCAAGGACAAGCTCGGCGAGGTCAAGAACGGGGTCAACGCGAAGGACCAGGTGTCCCTGGGCACCGTGGCCACCGACACGGACGGGTACACGACGGTTCCCGTGACCGTGCGGAACACCGACGACGCCGCGAAGTCCTTCGCGGTGCAGGTCGAGTTCAAGGACGAGAGCGGCAACCTCGTCGACACCGTGGTGGTGACGGTCTCCGACGTGGCCGGGCAGGGCACCGGGCAGGGCACGGCCCGCAGTACGCACAAGCTGTCCGGCACCGTCACGGCGCAGACGGGCACGGCCCTGCGCTACTGAGGCCCCCCGACGGTGCAGGAAGGGCGCCGGAGCGCGCCCGCTCGGACCGTCGTTTACCGGCCGTACGCGTCCGCAGGGGGGCGTGTTGGCGGGGTGCGCGCTACCCTCCCGCCATGATTGACATGGACATGAAACGAAGGGGCTTCCGGGGCCGCCTGGCCGGCGTGCTCCGCAGAGGCCGCGCCCGGCGCACCCTGGTGGGTCTCCTCCTGCTGGCACTGCTGGGCACGGCGACCACCGCGACGGCCTCACCGGCCCCGCCGGCCGCGACGGCCCCGACCGCGGTGGCGCCCGCGGCCCGAGCGGCGGCCGGAGCGGCGGCCGCCCGCTGGGGCGACCGGCGCCTCGACGAGGTCTCCTTCCTGACCACCCACAACGCCTTCACCAACTACGAGGACTCCCGCTGGAGTTCGGTCAACCAGTCCGAATCGGTGCGCGGCCAGCTCGAAGGCGGCGTGCGCGGTCTGAGCCTGGACACCCACTGGTACGAACGCAGTACCTGGCTGTGCGTCATCAGCTTCGGCAGCGACTGCTATCCCAGCGACGTGTACCTGTGCCACGGCGAGTGCAAGACCTTCGCCGGTGCCACGTACGCCCTGCCGCGCCAGTCCTTCCACGGCACGATGCAGACCGTGGTGGACTTCCTCGCCGCCCACCCCCAGGAGGTCGTGACCGTCTTCCTGGAGGACTACGTGAGCGCCGACCAGCTGGGCCGCTCGCTCGGCCGGGTCCGGGGGCTGTCCGACATGGTGTTCCGGCCCGACGAGTGGGGCGTACGGCAGAACGGCTGGCCGAAGGTCGCCGACCTCGTCACCTCCAACAAGCGGCTGCTGATCTTCTCCGACCGGTCCGACCGGGAGAACCTGGGCGTCATGTACGACCGGTCGTGGACCGTCAGCAACTTCTGGAGCCTCGGGGACCTGGGCAACGACCTGTCGTGCGTCAGCCGCTGGTCCGACGTGCCCCTGGACCGGCAGGAGCCCGGCTTCCGGCGCCTGTTCACGATGAGCCACCACCGCAACGTGCCCACCGTGCTGACGGCTGCCCTGGACAACGGTGCGAAGCTGCGGAACCGGATCGCCGAGCAGTGCCGGCCCGCTGCCGGGGGCCGGAACCCGAACTTCGTCTCGGTCGACTTCCACCGCCTCTCCGACGGCAGCGGCCACACCCCCGCCTCGGTCGTCGCCGAGCTCAACTCCGGTCCGTAGCGGGGGTCGTGCGCCCTACCGGGCACGGCCGGGTTCGGGCAGGATGACCCGGCGCACCGGCGGGCGCCCCGCGGCGGCGCCCGCCCGGCCCGACCGTGATCCGGAGGTCCCCTGTGACGTGGCACGACGAGCAGGCACGGCGTGACGAGCTCTACCGCGACCCGTACCCGCTGTACGAGCGCGCCCGCCGGGCCGAGGGGCTGACGTACGTGCCCGAGTTCGACGCGTGGCTGGTCGCGCGCGACCGCGAGGTACGGGAGGTGCTGCTGCGCGCGGAGGACTTCTCCTCCGCGAACTCCCTGCTGCCGGACGTCCAGCTCTCGGAGGCGGCGCTCGGCGTGCTGCCGCGCGGGTTCGGGCCCCGGCCCACGGTCGTGTCCTCGGACGGCGCGGCCCACCGCCGGCACCGGGCGCCGCTCAACCGTGGCCTGTCGGCCGCGCGGGTGGCCGCGCTGGTCCCGTACGTGCGCGCGTCGGCCGCGGAGCTGGTGGACGGCTTCGCGGCGGACGGCTCCGCGGACCTGGTGGAGGCCTATGCGCAGCGGCTGCCGGGGATGGTGGTCGGGCGGCTGATCG
This sequence comes from Streptomyces erythrochromogenes, assembly GCF_040684695.1. Classification (GTDB taxonomy): domain Bacteria; phylum Actinomycetota; class Actinomycetes; order Streptomycetales; family Streptomycetaceae; genus Streptomyces; species Streptomyces erythrochromogenes_C. The sequence continues at coordinate 585,351 of NZ_JBFBGM010000001.1, read as the reverse complement.
GGCTGGATCCCGCCGACGTGCCCGCGGCCGTGCACGGCGGCTACCGGGCCGAGGAAATGCTGTTCCGGCCGCTGCCGCCGGAGGGCCAGGCGGCCGCCGCCGAGGACGTGGTCGCGCTCCAGCACCTGCTGGACGGGTACGTGCGCGACCGGCGCGCCCGCCCCCGGGACGACCTGTGCTCGGTGATGGTGGCCGCCCTCGCCCCCGGTGCGGGCGAGCTCACCCTGGAGCAGCGCCACGAGCTGGTGACGAGCCTGCAGAACCTGCTGATCGCCGGATTCCTCACCACCGGGGCCCTCATCGGCACCGCGCTGCTGCACCTGCTCGACGACGACCGGCGGCAGTGGCGGATGCTCTGCGCCGATCCCTCGCTGATCCCCGCGGCGGTGGAGGAGGCCGCCCGCCACGACACCGCCATCCAGGCCTTCCGGCGGACCACCACCCGCCCGGTGACGCTGGGCGGCACGAAGCTGCCCGCCGGGGCCGCCGTCCTGGTGGCGTACGGTGCGGCCAACCGCGACGAGGAGCGGTACGAGCGGGCCGGCGAGTTCGACATCACGCGCCCGGTGGACCGGCGCCACCTGGCCTTCGGGCACGGCCCGCACGGCTGCCCCGGATCCCGGCTGGCGCGCGAACAACTGCGTCTGACGCTCGAACTGCTGACGAGCCGGATGCCGGGGCTGCGGCCGGCTCCCGGCCGCCCGCGGCCGCGGATGCGGCCCACCCTGATCCACCGCTCGCCGGAGGCACTGCACGTGACCTGGTGAACGGGGGCCGGGCCGGGTCCGGGGCTCCGGTTGTTTCCGGAACATGGCAGTCGTGTGGCGGGACCGTCGGAATCCGGCCACGGCGCCCCGCGGGTGCCTAACATCCCCGGCATGGCTCCGGCGCGTGCCGTACCGCACCCCGTGCGGCGCGCCGCCGGGCCTCCCCTCCGCTCCCCCACCGCCAAGGACCAGGTCCGCCATGAGCGTTCCCCCCTCACTCGACGTCGAGCAGGCGCGTCCGCGGCTGCGCGAGCTGACCGTCGTCGACGTCCGCACACCGGGCGAGTTCGCCTCCGGCCACCTCCCGGACGCCCTCAACGTGCCCCTCGACCGGCTCCTGCGGAGCCTGCCGGAGCTGCGGTCGGCCGCCGGCCGCGGCCCGCTGCTGATCGTGTGCGCCTCGGGGGCCCGCTCGGCCGGCGCCGTCCGCAGCCTGGCGTCCCACGGCATCGGCGCGTCGAGCCTCACGGGCGGTACGGAGGCCTGGGCGGCCGGCGGCAACGCCCTGGACCACCCCGGCGGCGGCGCCCGGACGCGGGCCGTGTGGGCGATGGAGCGCCAGGTCCGCTGCGCGGCGGGCGCCCTCGTGCTGCTCGGGCTGCTCCTCGGGCTGCTCCTGCACCCCGGCTTCTCGCTGCTGTCCGCGGCGGTCGGGGGCGGACTGGTCTTCTCCGCGCTCACCGGCACCTGCGCGATGGCGGTCGTCCTGGGCCGGCTGCCGTTCAACCGGCGGGGCGCCGAGGCCCGGCCCTGACGTCCGGCACTGAGTGGGGCAACCTCCCGGGGTGCCGCTGCGTCCTTGCGTACAGGACCCGCCGGCCGAGACGGCGCGTGCACCGCGGAGAGGACATGTGATGAGTGAGAAGGCCCGTCGGTTGTTCGACGCCCTCGACCTCGACCAGGACGGCACCCTGACCCGGGCCGAGGTCATCGGCGCCCTGCGCTCCAAGGGCCCGACCCTCGCCGCGCAGGGGGCGATCCCCTTCTGGGGCGTGGGGGACACCGAGGAATCCTCCGCGCTCTTCGACGCGGCCGACCAGAACGGCGACCGGGTACTGACCTTCGAGGAGTTCGCGGCCGTCGTCGACCGCCGCTTCGGCTGGTAGCCGCCGCAGCGTCCGGCGGGCGGACGTCCGCCGGACGTCCCGCGTGCGGGCCCCGCCGGGCGGCGCGAGAATGACAGGGGCGGCGGGGCGCCCACGCGGGAGGTTGCGGCCCCGGCCGGCCCGCGGCTCGGCCGACCTGACGGGGCGGACGGATCAGGTGATCGCACATGTGCCGGTGGCTGGCGTATTCGGGAACCCCCGTGCTGCTCGACACCATCCTGTACAAGCCCGCCCACTCGCTGATCGACCAGAGCCTGCACTCGAAGCTGGGCGTGGAGACGACCAACGGCGACGGTTTCGGCATCGGCTGGTATCCGGACGGCGGCGGTGGGGACGGCACGCCCGCCCTCATGAAGGACGTCGGTCCCGCCTGGAACAACCGCAACCTGCGCGAGCTCGCGGACCACGTCACCTCCCCCGTCTTCTTCGCCCACATCCGGGCGTCGACGGGTACGGCGGTGCAGCAGACGAACTGTCACCCCTTCCGCCACGGCCGCTGGATGTGGATGCACAACGGTGCCATCTCCGGCTTCCACGCCATGCGGCGCGACCTCGCCCTCCTCGTCGACCCCGCCCTGTTCGGGGAGATCGAGGGCACGACGGACTCCGAGACCATGTTCTACCTGGCGCTCACCTACGGCCTGGAGGAGGACCCTCCGGCCGCCGTCGCCAAGATGGTGGGGGTGGTGGAGCGGGTCGGCCACGAGCACGGCGTGGAGTACCCGATGCAGATGACAGTGGCCGTCACCGACGGGACCAGCGTGTGGGCCTTCCGCTACTCCAGCCAGGGCGCCTCGCGGTCGCTGTTCTACAGCAGCCGGGTGGACACGCTGCGCAGGCTGCACCCCGACATCCGGTTCCTCCAGGAGGCGTCCGACGAGACCCGTCTGGTGGTGTCCGAGCCCCTGGGCGATCTGCCCGGTGCGTGGAACGAGGTGCCGGAGAGCAGTTACGGCGTGGTCAAGCCGGGTGCGGACGCCCTGTTCCCCTTCACCCCGCTGGCGGCCTGACGTCCGTACGGGCTTCCGTACGGGCTTCCGTGCGGGGCGACGGCACCGCGGCTGCGGTCGCGACGCGGGGCAGCGCGTACGGGTGCTTCTCGGCCAGCCAGCCGACCAGCTGTTCGCGCACCTCGCAGCGGGCGGTCCACAGCCGGTCCGGGTCCTTGGCCGTGACGATCGCCCGCACCACGATCGTGGTGGGGGTCGTGTCGGTGACGGACAGGTCCCAGCCGCGGCCGTCCCACGCCTCGCAGCCGTCCAGGATCTCCTTCAGCTTCTCGCGCATGAGGGCGACGGGGACGGTGTGGTCGCAGTGGAGGAAGACCGTGCCGGTCATCTGGATTCCGCCGCGGGACCAGTTCTCGAAGGGCCGCGAGGTGAAGTACGAGACGGGCATGGTGATGCGGCGCTCGTCCCAGGTGCGCACGGCGATCAGGGTGAGCGTCACCTCCTCGACCACGCCCCACTCCCCGTCGACGACGACGGTGTCACCGATGCGCACCATGTCGCCGAAGGCGATCTGGAAGCCGGCGAAGAGGTTGCCGAGGGTGGACTGGGCGGCCACGCCCGCGACGATGCCGATGATGCCGGCCGAGGCCAGGACGGACGTGCCGACCGCCCGGAAGGCGGGGAAGGTGAGCAGCATCGCGGCCGCCGCGACCACGGCGACGACGGCGGTGACGATCCTCCTGATGAGGGTCACCTGGGTGCGGACCCGGCGCACCCGTGAGGGATCGCGGGTGCCGAGCGCGTAGCGGGCGTACGAGGACTCGACCACGGCCGAGGCGACGCCGACGACGCACCACGCGCCCGCCCCGATCAGGAGGAGCGTCAGGGTCCGGCCCACGGCCGTCTCGTGGTCGCGCAGCGGCTGCCATTCGATCTGTCGGTACGCACCGCGCAGCACCGCCGTGAACAGCAGTACCTTCACGGACGGGCCGCAGCGCCGCAGCATGTTCCACAGGGGTGTCTCGGGATGGCGGGCGTCGGCCCGGCGCAGCAGCAGGTCGGTGAGGCGGCCCACGACGAGGGTGAGCACGACGGAGCCGCCCAGGACGGTCAGCAGTCGGAAAAGGCTGTTCATGACTCCCCGGTGTCCGGTCTCGGGAACGGATGGGGGCCGCCGGGCGCGACAGGACGCCCGGACCGGCTCCTGAGGTCCTCGGACCGCCGGTCAGTCGTGCAGCATCTCCTCGCGCAGGCTCTCCAGCGTGCGGGCGAGCACGCGGGAGACGTGCATCTGGGAGAGGCCGACCTCCTCGCCGATCTCCGCCTGGGTCATCTCCTCGCCGAAGCGGAGCTGGAGGATGCGCGTGCTGCGCTCGTCCAGGCCGGCCAGCAGCGGGGCGAGGGCCTGCCGGTCCTCGACGGCCTCCAGGGCGGGGTCGAGGTCGCCGACGGTGTCGGCCAGGGAGCGGGCGGGCTGTCCGCCCGCGGGGGTCCCGCCGCCGGACTCGGACTGCTGGGGTGCGTCGAGGGACTGCGTGGAGTAGCCGTTGGCGGCGACCAGGCCCTCGCGGACCTCGTCCTCGGTGAGCCCCAGGTGGGCGGCGAGCTCCGCGGGGGTGGGCGCGTGGTCCGTCTCGGAGGTCAGTTCCTCGGTGGCCCTCGCCAGGACCAGGCGCTGCTCCTGGAGCCGGCGCGGGACGCGCACGGCCCAGGTGGTGTCGCGGAAGTGGCGCTTGATCTCACCTGTGATGTAGGGCACGGCGAGCGTGGTGAACCGGGTGTTGCGGTCGGGGTCGTACCGGTCGATGGCCTTGATCAGGCCGATGATGCCGACCTGGACGATGTCCTCGTTCTCGGGGCCGCCGGGACGGTCGCGGAACGGCCGTGCGGCGAAGTTCACCAGTGAGATGTTCATCTCGATCAGCGTGCCGCGCACGTACTGGTACTCGCGGGTGCCCTCTTCCAGGCTCCGCAGGCGCTCGAAGAACACCCGGGTCAGCTCCCGGGCGTCGCCGGTCGACAGTTCCCGGGGGCAGGGCACCTCGGGCAGCCCGCCGAGGGCGGGTGCGGCCACGGCGCCGCCGTCGGGGGCGGCGGCCGTAGTGGGGGGCGTCGTCGAGGGCGTCGCCTCGGTCGCGGCCGTCATGGTCATCGTCTTCGCTCCTTGGGCACAGGTGCTTGCGGCGCGTTGCGCGATTGCTCGCTCGTTGCTCGGTCGGTGCGGAAGTCCCCTTCCGCTCCCCAGCACCCTGCCGGGAGCCCGGACACACGTCAAGTTATACCGGAAAAGGTTTTCTGGATTTGCTTTTCGCGAGTCGCCACTCAAGAATGTCGGCGTGGAGAACGAGCACACGGGTTCCCGCCGGAACCACTGGACCTTCCTGACCAACCACGCCCGGGTCCTGATCGCCATCGCGCGCGACCCGGGAGTCAGGCTGCGCGACATCGCGGCGGGCTGCGACCTCACCGAGCGCACCGTGCAGGCGATCGTCACGGACCTGGAGACGGACGGGTACCTCACACGCACCCGGGACGGCCGGCGCAACCGCTACGCGATCGCCCCCGGGGCGCGCTTCCGCCACCCGGCCGAGTCCGGCCTGGAGATCGCCGGCCTCCTGGCCTACCTCGCGGGGACACCGACGGCGACGGCGCCGCCCGGCCCCGGCTCCGCACCCGCCGTCCCCGACGGCGACGGAGCCCTGCCCCGGCTGTGATCCCCGGCTAGCGGTCCGCGAGCAGGCCTTCGAAGAACTCCCAGTCCAGGCGCTCCGCCTCGGCGCCGGCCGGAACCGCCGCCCAGGTCCGCTCCAGCCACGACGCGAGCCCCGCGCGGTCCAGTACGAAGAGGGCGTGGGGCGCCTCCGTCCCCAGCCGCAGGAGGACCTGCGCCGTGCGGCCGGGTCCGGCGGTCGGCCGGATCCGCACCTCTCCCGTCCCCGCCAGCGTGCGCAGCCCCCTGGCCAGCAGGTCACGGCCGATGACCCAGGTCACGTCGTCCTCTCCCGGCTGGTGGAAGGTGAGCTCGACGCCCAGGGGCGAGCGGGCGGACCAGTGGAAGGTGGCCCGGAGCGGGAAGCGCAGCCGGGTCCGCACCTGGTGGATCCCGGTCGTCCAGGTCAGGTCCTGCTCGGGACAGCGGGGCCGGTGGTCCATGATGACTCGTCTCTGCAGGTGGGCGGCGGGGCGGCGGCCGGGGCCCGGTGCGCACCGTCCGGCCGGAACGGCACCGGCGACACCGGGTGCCATGCAGCGCGTCTGCTCACTCGTCCGCGTCCGAAACAGCCGTGCGGGCCATTGGGGGGAACGGCGGACGTGTCGGCCCGCAAGCTCCGGGGTGCGCACGGATAGTCGTACCGGGCACCCCCGGCCGGCCGCGGTCCGCCGTGGCGCGCCCGTACCGAAGTCGTCGGAGAACGGGGCCGCAGATGAAGAAGTCCGTAGTGATGTGCGCGCTGGTGACGGGCCTGGCGCTCGGCCCGATGGGCGGCGCGGGGTGGGCGGCCCAGCAGCAGGGGTCCGCGCCGGCGCCCGCCGCGCCCCGGGCCGCGTACCCGGTCGGCGAGGTGGTCTCGGACGCCCCGCTCCACGTGCGCCAGAAGCCCACGGTGTACTCGGGCGTCGTCAAGACGCTCCGCCCGGGTCAGCGTGTGCTCCTCAACTGCCAGGCGCGCGGCGGGTGGGTGGACGGCAACCCCCTGTGGTACCGCCTCCAGGGCTCCAAGGGCTGGGTCTCGGCCCGCTTCGTCCACGACCACCAGCCGGTCCGCCCCTGCTGACGCTCGCGCCGTGCCCGCCTACACGGCGGGCTTGCCGGCCTCCCGGCCGTCGACGTACGTCGCCACGACCTCGATGTCGCCGATCGCGCTGACGTCGACGCGCCGCGGGTCGTCGCCCAGGACGACGAGGTCGGCGCGCTTGCCCGGCGTGAGGCTGCCCGCGCTGTCCTCCCAGCGGCAGGCGCGGGCTCCCGCCACCGTGTAGGCGTACAGGGCCTCGTCGACGGTGATGCCCTCGTCGGGGCCGATCAGCCGGCCCGACTCGGAGGCGCGCTCGACCATGAACTGGACGGCCCGCAGCGGGGAGCCGTCGGTCACCGGGCGGTCGGAGCTGCCGACGAGGGTGATGCCGTGGTCGAGGAACCCCCGGCCGCGGTACAGCCACGGGGCCCGCTCCTCGCCCGTGATCGCCGCGTAGTCGTCGCCGAAGTAGCGCAGGAAGTTCGGCTGGACCACCGCGGCGATCCCCAGCCGCGCGAAGCGCGGGAGCTGGTCGGGGCGGATCAGGCCGGCGTGCTCGATGCGGTGGCGGGCGTCGGGCCGGGGCCTGAGCCGCTGGGCCTCCTCCAGGGCGTCCAGGGCCACGTCGGCCGCGCGGTCACCGATGGCGTGCACGGCGAGCTGCCATCCGGCGAGGTGGCCGTCGACGATGGACCGGGTGAGGACCTCGGGGTCGTCCTGCAACTGCCCGGCATGGTCCATGCCTTCGTACGGGGCGCTGAGGGCGGCGGTCCGGGCCATCATCCCGCCGTCGGTGAAGATCTTCAGGGCGCCCACGGACAGCCAGTCGTCGCCGAATCCGGTGCGCAGGCCCAGGTCGAGGGCCCTGGGGATGCCGTCGGCCTCGTGCGCGGCGACCGGCCGCAGCCGGTCGGCGGAGACCATCAGCTGGACCCGCAGCGGCAGCAGGCCCTTGTCCCGGGCGAGTTGGTAGGCGCCCAGTTCGACCGGGGTGTGGCCGAAGAGGGCGCCGCCGATGCCGGCCTCGGCGCAGGCGGTGATGCCCTCGGCCACACAGGTGCGGGCGGCGCGCCCGATGGACTGCGCCAACTCCTCCTGGGAATAGGGCAGTCTGAGCGCACGGGCGGCGCCCATCGCGCCCTCGGCGAGGAAGCCGTTCTCGTGCGGGACGTCCGCGGCGAGCAGGTCCAGTACGGCGGTGTTGACCACGCAGCCGTGCCCGGAGTCGTGCAGCACGTACAGCTTGTGCCCCTGGCTGACCCGGTCGAGTTCGGCGGCGGTCAGGTGGCGGCCGAGCGCCCGCTGGTCGTAGCCGACGACGCTCACCCAGGACCCGGGCGCGTTCCTGGCCGCGACCGCCTCGGCCACGACCGCGAGGGCGTCCTCGATCCGCGTGCAGCCCGCCATGCTGGCGGTGTTCTGCTTGAATCCGGTCCAGGGCAGGTGCACGTGGGAGTCGATGAACCCGGGGAGCACCGTGGCGCCCTGGAGGTCGACCACCTCGCGCGCGGGCAGGGCGGCCACGGCCTCGTCCAGGCCGACGATCCGGCCCCGCCAGATGCCGAGCTCGTGGGCGACCGGATGGTCCGGGTCCATGGTGAGGAAGCGGGCGTTGGTCAGCCTGGTGCAGAGCATGGTGCGGGTCCCCGAGGTGGTGGCCGGCGGTGTCGCCGGCGCGTCGGACGGGCGGTGGAGGTCAGGCGTCCATCGAGCGGGCGAGGGAGCGGGGGCGCAGATCGGTCCAGTTCGCCTCGACGAAGTCCAGGCACGCCTCCCGGGTGTTCTCGCCGAGGGCGATCGTCCACCCGCCGGGCACGTCGACGAAGGACGGCCAGAGCGAGTGCTGGCCCTCGTCGTTGACCAGGACGAGGAAGCGGCCCTCGGTGTCGTCGAAGGGGTTGGTGCTCATGGTCGTTGCCTCCCCGGCACGTCGTGGTTAGGTTAGGCTCGCCTCATTGCAGCGAGCTTAATCTCTTCCCCTTGCCGCTCACAAGGAGGCCTGCATGCGCCTGACCGAGGACGCCTTCGCCGCGTACGGACTGCCCGGCGCGCCGGGTTCCGAAGCGTTCTGGGCGGCGGCGGGGACCCCCGCGTCGATCCCCGCCGAGGACGGCGGCTGGTCGACGCTCTTCCTGTGGCGCGGCTCCCCGGCGAGCATCGGCTTCGAGAGCTGGTCGGAGCCGGTGGAACTGGCCCGGTGGGGCGACACGGACTGCTGGTACGCGGAGGTCCGCATGCCCGCGCGGCTGCGGCTCACCTACTGGTTCCTCGCGGACGGCGCGGCGTTCGCCGACCCGTTCAACCCGCTCGGCGCGGGCGGGGACCGGTCCATCGCGGCGACCCCCGACGCGCCGGCCCAGCCGTACTGGCCCGTCCTCGGTGCCGGCGCCGACCCGGTGCTGCCCCTGCCGCGCACCCGGGTCCGCTGGACGAGCGAACGCCTCGGCGGGCGGCGCACCGTACGGGTCCACCCGGCGGGCGGCGGCGGCCCCGTGGTCCTGCTGCTCGACGGGGACGACTGGCTCCACCTGCACCCGGCCATGACGGCCTTCGACGCGGCCGTCGCGGCCGGGGAGATGCCGCCCGTCACCCTCGTCTTCCTGCCGACCCGGGACCGGGAGGCGGAGTTCGGATGCCGGCCCGGACTGTGGGAGGCGGTACGGGACGAACTGCTGCCCCTGGTGGCGGACACGGGCCTGCCCGCGGGGCCGGACCGCCTGGTGGTCGCCGGGCAGAGCCTCGGCGGGCTGAGCGCGATGTACGCGGCGCTGGAGTTCCCGGAGCTGGTGTCCCGGGTCGCCTGCCAGTCCCCGTCCTTCTGGTGGGCACCCGGCGCCGCCGACCTTCCGGACCCCCTGGCGGGCCCGCTCGGCGGCGCCGTCGCGGCGCGCCTGCGCGAGCGCGTGGACCTGTCGGGGCTGCGGGTCGCCTTCGACGTGGGGGAACACGAGAACCGGATGCTGCCCCACTGCGCGCTGGTCGAGACCCTGGCCGCCCAGGCCGGCGCGACCGTGCGCGTGTCGCGCTCCCCGTCGGCCCACGACCGCGCGTCATGGCGCCACGCCCTGCTCAGGGACGTGGCCTGGGCCCTGGGTTGAGCCGGCTCGACGCCAACTGCGCGGGTAATATCTGAAATTGGATTTCAGGCATTACTCGGAGGGGTGGTCCGGATGTGGGATCTCGCACGGTCGTGGGTCGAGGGGTGGGCCGTCTCGCGGAAGGTGGCCGAGCCCGTGGAGGAGCCGTGGGGGCTGAGCATCGAGGTCGGACTGCCCGGGCAGCCGGTCCGGCACGTCCTGCTCGACGCCGACGCGGCGACCGCCCGCGGGCTCGTCGGTGCGGTCACCCGGCCGGCCACCTGCGTCAAGGGCTTCCTGGCACCCGAGGTGATGGCGCCCTGGTTCCCGGACGGGTGGGAACCGCTCGATCCCGGTTTCCTCATGGCCACCGACCTGCGCCCGGGCAGTGTGCGGGCGCCCGACGGCTACACAGTCGCCACCGAGACCTCCGGCGGCGTCGTCAGCGTGCGCGTCCTGGCCGCCGGCGGGGAACCCGCCGCCCGCGGCCAGATCGGCCTGGCGGGCGGCTCCTGCGTCTTCGACCAGATCATCACCGAGGCGGCCCACCAGCGCCGCGGCCTCGGAACGCTGGTGATGGGCGCGCTCACCGACGCGGCCGTCGCCGGCGGTGCGGCCACCGGCACCCTGGGCGCGACCGTCCAGGGCCGGGCGCTCTACGAGACCCTCGGCTGGAAGGTCCTCGCACCCCTGACCGGCTACACCCTCGGTCCCGCCGCCGCGCGCCGACCCGCCCCCTACCGGGCCACTGCCAGGCAGTAGTTCCGGTCGGTGGCGAGCAGGTTGCGGTGGGTGTCCTCGGCCGTGATGACGCCGTCGTCGAGGACGAGGACCCGGTCGGCGGCGTCCAGGAGGGCCGGACTGCTCGTGATCACGAGGGTGGTCCGGCCCCGGCGCAGCCGGGCGATGTTGCGCGCGATCAGCTGTTCGGTGACGGCGTCGACGGCCGTCGTCGGGTCGTGCAGGACGAGGACGTCGCTGTCGGCGGCAAGGGCCCGGGCCAGGGACAGCCGTTGGCGCTGCCCGCCGGAGAGGTTCGCGCCGCGGTCGCGTACGGCGTAGTCGAGCCCCTCCCGGTGCAGGGCGACGACGTCGGTCAGCATGGACGCCTCGACGGCCTCGGGGACCGTCCGGCTGCGGCCCGACGGATCGATGTTCGTCCGGAGCGTGCCCGCGAAGATCTCCCCGTCGTACGGGTTCACCAGCAGGTGCTCCCGGACCGCCTCCACCGACAGCTCGGCGACCTCCTGTCCGCCGACCCGTACCGTGCCCTCGTACGCGTGGGGCGGCACCTTCACGGCCAGGACCGCGGCGAGGTCCGCGGCGGCGCGCGGCTGGTAGGCGGCGATCGCCGTGAACCCGCCCGCCGGAACCTGGAACTTCAGGCCGCGCAGGGCCCCGTGCCGGATGCCGTCGATCTCCAGGTCGCCGCCGGCGGCCGGGCGCCGCGGCCCCGGGACCGAGACCGGTGGCGCGGTCAGCACCAGCGCCATCCGCTCGGCCGAGGCCCGCGCCATCATCACGTACTTGGGCATGTCCGAGAACATCTTGAGCGGCTCCATGATGAACTGCGCCAGCCCCACCGCCATGACGAGCTCACCGATGGTGATGCGGCCGTCGAACGCCAGCCAGCCCGCCGTCAGGGTGACGGCGACGGCCAGGGCCGAGTTGAGGGCCATGGCGGTGCCCGCGTACGCGCCGTTCACCCCGGCCACGGTGACGGCCTGGTGCTTCGCCTCGGTGCTGACCTTCCGGTAGGACCCGAAGGCAGCGTGGTTGCCGCCGAAGCCGTGCAGCGGGCGCAGGCCGGTGATCAGGTCGGCGACCTTCGCACCCGCCCGCGCCACCCGGGCCTGCTGTTCCCGCGTACTGGAGCCGATCCGCCGGGACATCACCGACAGCACCGACAGGATCGCGACGGTGCCGACGATGACCAGCAGGCCGAGCCTGAGGTCCGCCAGGCCCAGCGCGACGGCGGCGACCAGGACCGCGACCAGCGAGCTGATCAGCAGGGGCACCACCTCGATGATGTCGGCCGTCTGGTCGGCGTCCTCGGTGGCGATGGTCAGCACCTCGCCGGACTTCAGGTCGACGTCCCGGGCCACGGGCTGCAGGCCGCAGTCGGCGACGCGCACCCGCCAGCGGTGCGCCTCGGTGGTGTTGGCCTTCTGCAGGATGCGCATGCCGAAGCGCCACGACAGCGACACCGTCGTGATGATCACGGCCAGTACGGCGATCGACAGGGCCAGGGCGCCGGGGCTGCGGTCGCGCATCGTGTGCTCGACGATCAGGCCGAGCGCGATGGGGAAGGCGGTCTCACCGGCCTGGTACAGGCCCATGAGGACGGTGCCCCCGGCCATGGCGCCGACGTTGCGGCGCAGGGCGGTGCGCAGGATGTCGGACCCCGAACGGGGCCGCTGGGTGTCAGGAGTTGTCATCGAGGTGGCGGGCAATCGCTTCCGGGGTGCGCAGGGTGAACAGATCGCGGATGGTGATGACCGGACCGTACTCCCGGCGGAGCAGCCCGATCAGCCGCACCGCCAGCATGGAGTGTCCGCCGAGGGAAACGAAATCGCTCACCGCGCTCACCTCGTCGTCGTCCAGGTCCAGTGCCTCGGCGAAGAACACGCAGACGGCGGTCTCCGTCGCGGTCTGCGGGCCGCGCTCCCCCGCCGTGGTCAGCGCGCCCAGCGGGCGGGCCTCGGGCAGCGCCTTGGTGTCGGCCTTGCCGTTCACCGTCAGCGGGATGCCGTCGACCCGGGCGTAGTGCGTCGGGCGCAGGAAGTCCGGGAGTACGGCGCCCACCTGCGCGGCCACCGTCGCCAGGTCGCCGCCGTCGTCGAGCACGAGATAGGCGGCCAGCCGGTGGGCGCCGTCGACCTGGGGGTCGGGCTGGGCGACCGCGGCGACGAAGCGGACCTGCGGGTGGGCCGCGAACGCGGCCTCCACCTCGCCCGGTTCGACGCGGTGTCCGCGGATCTTGACCTGCTGGTCGGTGCGGCCCAGGTACGCCAGGTTGCCGTCGGGCCGCCGGGCCACCAGGTCGCCGGTGCGGTACATGCGCTCGCCGGGCTCGCCGAACGGGCAGGCGACGAAGCGGTGGGCGGTCTGGGCGGCCTGGCCGAGGTAGCCGCGGGCGATGCCGATGCCCGCCACGTACAGCTCGCCGGGAACCCCGTCCGGCAGGGGGCGCAGCCACGGGTCCAGGACGTAGACGTCGGTGTTGTCGATGGCCACGCCCACCACCGGGTCCGCGCATTCGAAGGTGCCGACGCCGAGGGTGTTGATGGTGTACTCGGTGGGGCCGTACAGGTTGTAGCCGGCCGTGCCCTCCGTCTCGGCGAGCCGCTGCCACAGCGTGGGCGTGACGGCCTCGCCGCCCAGCAGGACCAGGGCGGGCCGCCGGTCCGGATCGTCGAGCAGCCCCTCGGCCACCAGTTGCTGGGCGTAGGTGGGGGTCACGTTGATGACGTCGATCCCGTGCCCGACGCAGTACTCGACCAGCCGGGGGGCGTCGCGGCGCAGTTCCTCGTCGCAGATGTGGACCTCGTGGCCGTCGGCGAGCCACAGCAGCTCCTCCCACGACATGTCGAAGGCGAAGGACACGGTGTGGGCAATCCGGAAGACCCGGTGGCCGTGGTCCGCGAGCACCGGCTCGAAGATCCGGCGCTGGTGGTTGACCAGCATGTTGGTCAGGCCCGCGTACTCGGTCACCACGCCCTTGGGCCGGCCGGTCGAGCCGGAGGTGTAGATCGTGTAGGCGGGGTGCCGCAGGCGGTGCGGGTCGTCGGGGGCGAAGGTCGTGAAGGGCGCGGCATCGGGCAGGGGCCGGTCGAGCTCGATCAGGTCGCCGGGCAGTCCGCCGAGCCGGGGTGACACGGCGGCGACGGTGAGGATCACCTGCGGGCGGGCGTCCGCGACGATCGCGGCGATCCGCTCGTCGGGGTGGTCCAGCTCCAGGGGTACGTACGCCGCGCCCGTGCGCAGTACGGCGAAGAGCGCCACGATCGAGTCGAGGGAGCGCGGGACGGCGAGGCCGACGGTGGTCTCGGGGCCGATGCCGCGCCCGGCGAGGACGCCGGCCACCGCGCGGCTGCGGTCCTGGAGTTCGGCGAAGGTCATGGTGCGCCCGTGGGCGACGAGGGCGGTCCGCCCGGGGTCGCGGTCCGCCGCCCGGTCGAAGGCGTCGACGACGGTGTCCGTGCCGATCTCGGTGCGCTCGGCGGGACGGGGCAGCGGCGCGAGGCCCCGCAGGGCGCCCACCGGTCCCGTGGCCCGGGCGAGGTCGTCGAGCAGGCGCAGGTAGTCGTCCAGCAGGCGCCGGGCCGCCGGGGTGTCGTGGTCGCGGTACTCCAGTTTGACCGTGAGCCGGTCACCGGGGGTGACCACCCAGGTGTACGGGTAGTGCGTGGAGTCGTCGGCCCGTACGGAGGTGATGCCGTGGCGGGCGTTCATGGCGGCGAAGGCGTCCAGGTCCAGGAAGTTCTGCAGCACGAACAGGTTGTCGAAGAGGGTGTCGTGTCCGCCGGCCCGCTGGATCTCGCCGAGCCCGATGTGCTCGTGCTCCATCGCCTCGACCCGGGCGGCCTGCACGGCCGACAGGTACTCCCGTACGCTGTCGCCCGGCCGGGCCCGCGTCCACAGGGGCACGGTGTTGAGCAGGACGCCGACGATCCCGGAGCGTCCTTCGCCCTCGCGGCCGGAGACGGTGACGCCGAACACGGCGTCGCCGCGGCCCGTCCGGGCCCCCAGCAGGAGGCCGAAGGCGCCGGTCAGGACGGAGTTCAGGGTGACGCCGTGGGTGCGGGCGGCGTCCCGCAGCAGCTGCGACCGGTCGGCGGTGAGGGTGTGCACCAGGGTGCGGGGCAGGCCGTCGGCGAGGGCCGGGGCCGGTCCGGCGAGCAGGGTCGGGCCGGGCAGGCCGGTCAGGTGCCGGGCCCAGAACCGTTCCGCCGTGGCCGGGTCCTTGGCGGCGAGGGCCCGGGCGTGGTCCTCGAAGCTCGGGGTGGCCGGGGCGGGCGCGGTCAGGGACCCGGCGACGGCGGCCTCGTAGGCGTCGAAGAGGTCGCGGAGCACGATCTCCCGGGACCAGCCGTCCCACAGCAGCAGGTGGTAGCTGAGCAGCAGGCCGTCGCGGCCGTCGGGCCGGCGCACGACGGTCAGCCGGATCAGCGGCGGGCGGCCGGTGTCGAAGCCGGTGTCGCGGTCGCGGGCCAGCAGGTCGTCGACCTCCGCGTCCGTCGTGAGGTCGAGCGTGCGCACGGGGACGCGGCGGACGGCCGCGAGGACCTGCACGGCGTTGCCGTCGTCGTCGGTGGCGAAGCCGGCGCCCACCGCCGGGTGGCGTGCGATCACCCAGGCCATCGCCTCGGCCAGGGCCTCGGTGTCCAGGCGCCGGTCGAAGGTGAACCAGCTCTGGGCGACGTAGTGTCCGGCCGGCCCGGCCAGCTGGGCCTGGAAGAACAGGCCGCGCTGGAGCGGGGTGACCGGTGCGGTGCGCTCGGCGGTCGCGCAGGCGCCGGCGATGTGCTCCAGGGCGGCGCGCCAGTGCCCGGTGATCTCGTCGGGGACGCCCTCGGCGAGGGTGAAGACGGCGTGCAGGCTTCCGGTGGCCGCGTCGGTCCAGGCGTTGACCTCCACGGCGTACGGGCTGCCGGTCCGGTCGCCGCCGGTGATGTGCAGGGCCTGCGACTCGTCGCCCCGGCCCAGGTAGTTGAACAGCACCTGCGGGCGGGCGGTGAGCAGGGGGGCCGTCTGCGGGTTGAGGTACCGCAGCCCGCCGTACGCGACGTGCGCGCGCTCGTCCGGCAGGCGTTCGAGGACCTCGCGGGCCGCGGCGACGGGGTCGGTGTGCGCGGTGAGGCGCACCGGGGCGATCGCCGTGAACCAGCCGACCGTACGGGTGTAGTCGTGGTGTGCGGCGGCCGGGAACCGGCCGTGCCGCTCCAGCTCGATCGCCAGATCGGTCGGCGCGGACTGGATATGCGTGAGCGCGGTGCGCAGTGCGCCGCACAGCAGTTCGGTCAGGCCGACGCCGAGTGCGGCGGGCGCGGTGCGGGTCACCAGGTCGCTGGCCTCGGGCGCGAGGACGACCGTGGTCTCGCGCGGCCGCTCGGCCACGGGCAGCAGCGGGGGCGCCTGGAGGGTGGTGATCCAGTGCCCGAGGCCGTCGGTCTCGTGGGCCGCCCGGTCGGCCAGTGCCTGCGCGTACGCGGCGTAGGAGGTGGTGGGCGGCGCGAGCGGGTCCCCGCGCAGGGCGGTGGCGATGTCGTCCAGCAGGACCAGCCAGGAGACGGCGTCGACGGCGAGGTGGTGCACGGCGACCACGAGGGTACGGGTCGCGTCCAGCCAGGTGAACGCGATGACCTCCCCGTTCTCGGGGTCGAGCCGTCCGGCGGCTTCCTCGGCGGCGGCGCCCGCGTCGGACGCGTCGCTGCGGACGACGGTGACCGCGCGGGCGGGTTCGGTGCGCAGGGCCCACACGCCGTGCTCGACGCGCAGGCGCAGCCGCAGGGCCGGGTGGGCGGCGACGACGGCGTTCGCGGCGCGCTCGGCGGCGGCGAATCCGGTGCCCTCGGCCGCGGTCACCGCCCGGGCCTGGGCGAACCGGGCGAGGGATCCGCCGAGTTCGCGCTGGCGCAGGATGATCGGGGTGGGGGTCAGCGGACCGTCCTCGTGGGCGGCGGGTGCGGGCGCCGCGGTCCGCGTGGTGCTTGTCGTCAGGTGCGCGGCGAGGGCGCGCGGGGTCCTGAGCAGGAACACCTCCCGTGGCGTGATCGCGAGGCCGAGGGCCCGGGCCCGGTTGACGACGGTGATGGCGAGGATGCTGTCGCCGCCGGCCCGGAAGAAGTCGCAGTCGGCGTCCACGGCGGTGCCGGGCAGCGCGTCGGTGAAGATGCCGACGAGCGCCGTGAGGACGGTGTCGGGCGCCTCGGGCGCGCCGCGCTCCGCGCCCGCCGCACCGGCCCGTGCGCCCTGCTCGGCGCGTTCGGCCCGCTCGGCCTGTTCGGCGCGCTCGGCCAGGGCCTTGCGGTCCAGTTTGCCGTTGACCGTCAGCGGAAGGGCGTCGGCCGTCAGCACCCGGGCGGGCACCATGTGCGCGGGCAGTTTCGACGCCAGGGGCCCGGCGAGGTCGGCCGGCGGCCGGCCCACGACGTGCGCGACGAGGTGGTCGCCGCTGCCGGCGACGGTGACGGCCACGTCGACGACCCCGTCGAGCTCCCGGATCGCGGCCTCCACCTCGGCCGGCTCGATGCGGAAGCCCTTGAGCTGGACCTGGTCGTCGGCCCGGCCGGTGAACTCCAGCTCGCCGTCGAGGTTGCGGCGGGCGAGGTCGCCCGTGTGGTACATGCGGGATCCGTCGCCCGCGAACGGGTCCGCGACGAACCGGCCCGCGGTGAGGGACGGCCGGCCGAGGTAGCCGAGCGAGACCTGGTCGCCCGCGACGTAGATGGCGCCCACGCGGCCCGGCGGCACGGGCCGGAGCCGGTCGTCGAGCAGATAGGTGGCGAGGCCCCGGATCGGGCCGCCGATCGGGCTGGCGATCGGCCCGGCGATCGGGCCGGCATCGCCGCCGGGGCGGAAGTCCTCGTCGGTCAGGACCCGGTGGGTGACGTGCACGGTGGTCTCGGTGATGCCGTACATGTTGACGAGTTCGGGCGAGGCGGTGCCGTGCCGTTCGACCCAGCCGCGCAGCCGCCCGAGGTCCAGTGCCTCGCCCCCGAAGACGACCCGGCGCAGGGCGGGCAGCGGCTCGCCGGCGTGCCGGTCGGCCTCGATGAACTGGTAGAAGGCGGAGGGGGTCTGGTTGAGGACGGTGACCGCGCGTTCACGCACCAGCCGGTGGAAGTCGACCGGCGAGCGGGTCAGCGCGTAGTCCGGCACCAGCAGTTCGCCGCCGTGCGCCAGGGCGCCCCACAGCTCCCAGACCGCGAAGTCGAAGGAGTACGAGTGGAACTGCACCCACACGTCCTGCGGGCCGAAGTCCATGTCGGGGCGGGTGTTGGCGAGCAGGCTCACCACGCTGGAGTGCGGGACGACGACGCCCTTGGGCCGGCCGGTGGAGCCGGAGGTGTAGATGACGTACGCGGGGTCGTGCGGGGCGGGAGCCGGCGCGGGGCCGGGATCCCCGCCGCTCTCCGGGAGCCGCTCCCCCTGTACGAGCACGCGGGCGGGCACCCCGGCCCGGGCCAGCAGCCGCGTGAAGCGGTCCCGCTGCTCGGGGGCGACGAGGACGGCCTGCGGAGCGGCGTCGGCGAGGACGTACTCCAGCCGGCCGTCCGGGTAGGCCAGGTCCAGCGGTACGTAGGCGCCGCCCGCGGAGACGACGGCGACCAGGGCGACGACCTGCTCCAGGGAGCGCGGGACGGCGACGGCGACGCGCTCTCCCGGTCCGACGCCGGCGGCGCGCAGGGTGGCGGCCAGTTCGTCGCGCGCCGCGGACAGTTCGCCGTAGGTGAGCGTGCGGATGGCGCCGTCGAGGGCGCACTGGGTGACGGCGGCGGCCTGCGGGTCCCGGCGGGCGGCGGCGTCGAAGAGGGCGCCGAGGGTGGCCGGGGCGGTGGAGGCGGTGGAGGCGGCCGGTGCGGTCCGGGCCGGACGCCGGGCCTCGTCCGGCAGCAGGTCGTCGACCGGGGCGTCCGGCCGGGTGAGGAGGCCGGTGAGGGTGTGGGTGAAGGCGGACAGGATCGCGCGGGCGCTCTCCTCCCGCAGGAGCGCGCCGTCGTGGATCAGGTTGAAGCGCGGCCGGCCGTCGGACGTGCGTTCCACCACGAGGGTCAGCGGGTAGTGCGGGGCGCCCTCGTTCACGATGCCCGTGATGGACAGCGAGTGGCCGGGTTCCCGCAGGGCGGCGGTGTCGGTCGCGACGTCGAAGACCACCAGGGTGTCGAACAGCGGTCCGGCTCCGGCGTGGCGGCTGATGCGCGCCAGCGAGACGTGCTGGTGCGGCAGGACGGCGCTCTGGTGCTCGCGTACCGAGGCGAGCAGGTCGCGGGCGGTGGTGCCGGCGGTCCACCGGGCGCGGACGGGGACGGTGTTGATGAAGAGGCCGACCATGTCCTCGATGCCGGGCACGTCGGCGTCGCGGCCGGACACCGTGGAGCCGAAGACGACGTCCCGGTCGTGCAGGAGGCCGCCGAGGGTCACCGCCCAGGCGCTGTGCACGGCGACGCTCAGGGGCACTCCCGCCGAGCGGGCCGCCTCGTCGAGGTCTGCGTCCGGTTCCACGACCGTGTCGGCGAACCGGTCGGACGGCGTGTGTCCTTCGGCGACCAGCGAGGGGCCGGGCAGGCCCGCGAGCTGTTCGCGCCACACCCGGTCGCTCGCCTCCTCGTCGTGCGCGGCGAGCCGGCGCACGTAGTCGGCGAAGCCGCCGACCGGGTACACGGTGCCCGGCGCGTGGTATTCGGCGAGCAGCGCCCGGAGCATCGGCGGCACCGACCAGCCGTCGGCGATGATGTGGTGGACGGTCTGGACCAGGACGGTCCGGCCGGCTCCCGCGCGGATGAGCGTGTACCGCATGAGGGGGCCGGTGGCCAGGTCGAATCCGGCGCGGCGGTCCCGTTCGGCGTGGTCGCGGATCTCCTCCTCGGTGATGCCCGGCCGGTCCAGGACGGTGAAGGGGGCCCGTACGCCGCTCTCCAGTACGCAGACCACGCGGCCGTCGGCGAGGGGGACGAAGCGGGCGGCGAGGTTGGGGAAGAGGGCGAGCAGGCGGGTGGCGGCGGCTGCGAGCCGGTCGGCGTCCACCTCCCCCTCCAGGGTGAGCAGTTGCTGCTCGACGTAGTGGCCCGCGGAGTCGTCGTCGAAGACGGAGTGGAAGTACAGGCCCTCCTGGAGCGGGGTCATCGGCAGGACGTCGCGCAGGGCCGGGCCGTCGAGTTCGTCGACGTCGGCCTGGGTGAGGGCGACGAGGTCGAAGTCGCTGGGTGAGTGGCCGCCCGTGTCGAGTGCGGCGATCGCGGCCAGGGTCCGGCGGAAGTACCCGCCGATGGTCGCGATGTCCTCGTCGGTGAACAGCCCGTCGGGCCAGGAGAGGGTGGTGACCAGCTCGAAGGCGCCGGTCGCGTCGGGTTCGGCGATGGCGTTGAACTCCAGGGCGCGCGGCAGGCGCATGCCCGGGTCGCGCTTCTCCCCCAACTGACCCGTGGTGGTGCTGAGTTCCCAGTCGCCGGCCGATCCCGCATCGAAACGGCCGAGGTAGTTGAAGAGCACCTGGGGTGCGGGCGCGTCGAACCGGGCACCGGCCAGGTGGCGCAGGACACCGTAGGAGAGGCCGCCGCGCGGCACGCGGGCGAGGTCTTCCTTGACGGCCTTGAGGGCGGCGGCCAGGTGGGCGGGGTCGCCGGGGTCCGCGGCGGCCGGGCCGGGGTCCACAGTCACCGGGAAGAGGGTGGTGAACCAGCCGACGGTCCGGGAGAGTTCCGGTTCGAAGCCGGCGCCGTCCGCCACGAAGCGGGCTTCGCGTCCGTGCCCCTCCAGTTCGATGTGGGCGAAGGTCTGGTCCTGGCCCAGGTCGCGGCGCCACCGGGCGAGCGTGACGGCCAGCGCGGTCAGCAGGACGTCGTTGGCGCCCGCGTGGAAGGCCGCGGGAACGTCCCCGAGGAGGGCGGCGGTGATGTCGGGGCCGACGGTGACGGTCGTCGTCCGCTCCCGTGCGACGGTGTCGGCCGCGTCCAGCGGGCGCCGGCCCAGGGGTGCGTCCGTCCCGGGCAGGGCGCGCCGGAAGTGGGCGAGGTCGTCGTCGAAGGCCGCGCCTTCCAGCAGCTGGGTCCAGCGGCGGAAGGAGGTTCCCACCGCGGGGAGCCGGACCGGTTCACCTTCGGCGTACTGCCGCCACGCGGTGGCGAGGTCCTCCATCAGGATCCGCCAGGACACTCCGTCGACCACCACGTGGTGGGCGACGAGGACGAGCTGGCGGGCGTCGCGCCGCCACACGGCGCGCAGCATGACGCCGCCCGCCGGGTCCAGCGCCCGCGTGGCCAGGGTGACGCACTCGTCGAGCGGCCGGTCGCTCTCCTGCCACCCGGCGGCGGTGCGGTCCCCGGGGGCCGGGACGTCGAAGCCCCAGCGGCCGTCGCGGACGAGCCGGGCGCGCAGCATGTCGTGGCGGTCGACGACGGCGGAGAGGACCGTGTCGAGGGCGACGGCGGTCAGGTCCGCCGGGGTGTTCAGCACGACGGACTGCACGAAGCCGTCGACCGCGTCGGTGGTCTCGCCGAGCCAGCGCACGACGGGCGAGCCCGTGACGGGTCCGGTCGCGATGTCGTCGTGGTCCTCGGCGGCGGTGTCCAGGGGGCTCGCCACCGCGGCCAGCGCGCCGATCACGCTGTGGGTGAAGATCTGCCGGGGGGTGACGTGCAGGCCCGCCTTGCGCAGCGCGCCGAGCAGGGAGATGGCGAGCAGGCTGTCGCCGCCGAGCCGGAAGAAGTCCTGGTCGACGCCGACCCGGTCCAGGCGCAGGAGCGTCGCGACCGCCGCGCACACCAGGCGCTCGTTGTCGGTGGCGGGCAGGGCGAGCGGGCCGGTGGCGGACTCGGGCTCGGGCAGCGCGCCGCGGTCGAGCTTGCCGTTGGCGGTGAGGGGGAACTCCTCCATGACCACGATGCGGGCGGGCACCATGTAGTCCACCATGTGCGCGGCGGCCCAGTCCCGGACCTCCTCGGCGTGCAGGCCGGCGGCTCCGGCGGCCGGGATCACGTAGCCCACCAGGTAGGTGCCGCCGGCCGTGTTCTTCTTCGCGACGACGCAGGTGTGCCGGACGTGCGGGTGTTCCGCGAGGCCCGCCTCGACGTCCTCGATCTCCAGCCGCATGCCGCGGATCTTGATCTGGTTGTCGGCCCGGCCGAGGAAGTCCAGCGATCCGTCGGGCGCGTACCGGGCCAGGTCGCCGGTCCGGTACAGCCGCGAGCCGTCCGTGGCGAAGGGGTTGGCGACGAAGCGGGAGGCCGTCAGGCCGGGGGCGCCGGCGTAGCCCCGTCCCAGGAGGAAGCCGCCCACGTACAGTTCGCCGCCGACACCGACGGGGACCGGGCGCAGCTCGTCGTCGAGGACGTAGAGCTGGGTGTTGGGGTTGGCCCGGCCGATGGAGGTGGACAACCGTTCCGCGGCGCCCCGGTAGACGACGTGGGAGACGCCGATCGTCGTCTCGGCCGGGCCGTAGCCGTGGTACATGGGTATGTCGAGCCGGGTGCGGAACCGCTCGTACAGTTCGGGGGTCAGGACTTCGCCGCCGCACCACACGTGCCGCAGGCTGTCCAGCCGGCCGGTGTCGCCCGCGATCTCCAGCAGCACGTCCAGCATGGACGACACCAGGTACGTGAAGGTGACGCGCTGCTCGGCGATCACGCCGAGCAGGTGGTGCGGGTCGCGTTCGCCGCCGGGCCGCAGGACCACGAGCCTGCCGCCGGACACCAGCGGCAGGAAGATCTCGTTGATGGAGATGTCGAAGGACAGCGGCGCCTTGAAGAGGGAGGCGTCGTCGTGTCCGAAGCCCAGGACCTCCTCGACCTGCCACAGCAGGCGCTCGCTGATCGCCTCGTGGCGGATCATCGCGCCCTTGGGCCGGCCGGTGGAACCGGAGGTGAAGATCACGTAGGCGAGGGCGTCGCCGGGGGTGGCGATGCCGGTGTCGTCGCCGGGGTGGGATCCGTGGCGCCAGTCGCCGAGGTCGACGGCCACGGCGGCGGGTTCGCCCGGAGCGTGTTCGCCCGAGGTGTTGAGCTGGAGCACGACGCCGGCGTCCTCGATGACGACGGCCCTGCGCGCGGCGGGCCACTGCGGGTCGAGCGGTACGAAGGCGGCGCCGGCCCGGAGCACGCCGAGGAGGCCGACGACCATGTCGGCGGAGCGGTCGAGCGAGATGCCGACGACCTGTTCGGCGGTGGTGCCGCGCGCGAGGAGGTGGTGGGCCAGCTGGCCGGAGAGCTCCGCGACCTGGCCGTACGTCAGCGAGCGGTGCCCGTCGACGACGGCGACGGCGTCGGGGCGGGTGCGGGCCTGCTCGCGGAACATCTCCACGACGGTCGGGCGGACCCGGTCTGCGCGATTGTCGTTCCACTCGGCCAGGGTCTCGATGCGCGCAGCGACGCTGGAGGGGGCGATGGTGCCGAGCGGCCGGTCGGGGAAGTCGGCCAGGTCGTCGAGCGCGAGCTGCGCCTCGGCCTGCGGGACGCCCTCCGGGAGGGTGATGCTGCGGGCGTCCGCGCCGGTCTCCCGGCCGGCCGCGCCGGCGCCGCCGTTGTCGACCCAGCCGAGGACGTCGGCGAAGAGGGTGGCGGGGGTGAGTTCCATGCCGTCGGGGCTGCGGCCCGTCGCCCAGTACGACAGCCCGATCGAGCACGCCGAGGCGATGGTCCGGTCGCTGTAGTCGCCCGTTCGCCGGCGCACCCCGGCCAGGCGCGTGGGAGAAAGCCGCACGAGACGAGCGGTCGGTTCCGTCATCGAAGACTCAACGCCCCTTCAGTGTCTGCGGGCCGCCCCGTCCGGTCGCGGGTGGGGCGGGCCCAGGCCGTGTCCTAACTTCCCTCGCGCCAGGCGCGCCACAGTTGCGCGTAGCGGCCGCCCAGGACCACCAGTTCCTCGTGCGTGCCGTGCTCCACGACGCGGCCCGCGTCGAGCACGGCGATCCGGTCCGCCGCCATGGCCTGGGTCAGCCGGTGTGCGACGAACAGCGTGGTGCGGCCGGCGCATGCCGCGAGCACGGCCCGTTCCAGCTCGGCCGCGCCCTCGCTGCCCGCCTCCGCCGTGGACTCGTCGAGCACCACCACGGGCGAGCGGGCCAGGACCAGCCGGGCGAGTGCGATCTGGGCCACCTTGGTGACGTCCGGGCGTTCGCCGCCCTCGCCGACCGGGGTCTGCAGTCCCTCGGGCAGGGCGTCCACCCAGCCGTCGGCGCCGACCGTGCGCAGGGCGTCCGTCAGCTCGGCGTCGGTCGCCCCCGGTGCGGCCAGCCGCAGGTCGTCGGCGAGCGGGCCGGAGAAGACGTGGGTCTCCTGGGTCAGGATGCTCACCAGGGCGCGCGCCCCGGCCTCGTCCAGGCCGGCGAGGTCGGTGCCGCCGATGCGCACCGATCCGGCCTGCGGGGTCCCGATGCCCGCGACCAGCGCGGCCAGGGTCGACTTGCCGGCGCCCGTCGCGCCCACGAGGGCGAGCGAGCCGCCCGCCGGGATGGCCAGGTCGACGTCCTGGAGGACCGGCTGCTCGGTGCCGGGATAGCTGAAGGTCAGGCCCTTCACGGTCACCGGGTACGCCGCGTCGGCCGCGGGCGCCTCGGCCGGGGTGCCGACCAGCCGGTCCTCGGCGTCCTCCCCGAGGACCCCGACCAGCCGGGTCAGGCTCGCGCCCGACTTCTGCGCCTCGTCGAAGGTGAACATGATGGAACCCAGCGGGGTGAACAGCCGGTGGAAGAGCAGCGGGGCCGCGGAGACCTCGCCGAGGGTGGCGGCGTCGGCCTCCAGCAGGGCGTACCCCACGACGATGATGAGGACCAGTCCGATGAACTCGGCGCGGTTCTCGCGGCCGACGAACCGGCCGAAGAGGCGGAACACCTCGATGCCGAGTTCGCGGACCCGCCAGGACTCGGTGGTGACCTTCTCCCGGACGGCGCCTTCCAGGCGGTAGGCGCGGACCGTGTCGATCCCGTTGAGTCCGCTGATCAGGGCCTGGGCGCGGTCGGCCTGGACGGCCCGCTGCTGCTTGTAGAGCGGGGCGGAGCGGGGCAGGTACCAGCGCAGGGCGAGCGCGTACGCGGGCAGCGCGCCGGCTCCGGCCAGACCGAGCCGCCAGTCGAGGCCGAACATGCCGAGCGTGGCGATGACGACCAGCACGCCCGCCGAGAACACGGTGGGGACGGCCGTGCGGATGCCCCGGGACAGCACGGCGACGTCGTCGCCGACGCGGGACAGCACGTCTCCCCGGCCGACCTGTTCGATCCGGGCGCTCGGCATCGCCAGCACGGCCCGGACGGCGCCCTCGCGCAGCCGGGCGAGGAGGTCCGCGCCGAGCCGGCCGACGAGGTAGGTGGACAGGGCGGTGGCCGCCGCGCCGAGGAGCGCGGCGGCCACCATCAACACGCCCGTGGTGACGAGGATCGAGCGCGGTCCGCCCGCGACCACCCCGTCGACGACCCGGCCGAGCAGGAGCAGCGGGAGTACCTGGAGCGCCGCCCCGGCGACCGTGGTCAAGGCGGTGGCGGCCGTCAGCCAGGGCACCTCCCGGCAGTGCGCGGCCACCCAGCGGGTGGCCTCGCGTCCGGTGGTGGTGCGCAGGGTGGCCGGGGCGACGAGCGTGTCCGTGGTGCTCACACTCAGCCGGCCGACTTGACGAGTTCGTCGATCGCGTAGGGCAGGGAGAGCAGGGTGCCCTGGGACATGGCCGCGCCGACGGCCGGGCCCTCGCTGTCCAGGAGGTAGGAGACCTTCCCGTTCTTGACCGCGTTCAGGTTGGTGAACAGCTCGAACTTCTTCAGGGCTTCCTGGTCGGCCTTGTCGGCGATGACGAAGATGCGGTCGACGTCGACGAGGTCCATGCGCTCGGGGGAGAGCGTGGTGTAGAACTTGCCGTCGGCGATCTTGTCGATCTCGGTCTGGCCCTTGTAGCCGATGCCCGTCACCAGCCGGCCGCGCACGTCGGTGGTGGTGAAGGGGGCCACCGAGTCCTTGTACCAGGACAGCGCGACGGCGGTCTGGTTCGCGAAGTCGGGGTGCGCCTTCTTGGCCGCGTCGAGCTTGTCCTGGATGCCCTTGACGAGTTCGGTGCCCTTGGACTCCTGGCCCAGGGCCTTGGCGATGTGGACGGCGTTGTCCTGCCAGGGGGCGCTGAACGGCTCCTTCTCGGCCTTGGTGCGGCCCACCGTCGGCGCGATCTTGGTGAGCTTGTCGTAGGCGGCCTGGTCGATCTCGGAGTAGACCGCGATGATCAGGTCCGGCCGCAGGGCGGCGATCTTCTCGTAGTTCGGGCCGGCGTCGCCGTTGTTCATGACGACCTCGGGGCGGGCGTCGCCCCACTTGTCCTTCGTCCAGGGCCACTGGGTGTTGATGTCGGGACTGGTGCCGGGCGGGTTGGGGTACTGGTCGACCATGCCCACCGGCTTGGTGCCGAGGGCGAGGATGGCCTGGTCGTCGGTGTAGCCGACGGAGACGACCCGCTTCGGGGCCTTTTCGATCTTCGTCGATCCGAAGGCGTGCTCGACGGTGACCGGGAAGGTTCCGGCTGCGGCGGCCGGGGCGTCACCGCTCTTCTTGTCGGCCGGGTCCGCCGGGTCGGATCCGCATCCGGCCAGGAGGCCCACCCCGAGCGCGGTGGCGGACACCGCCGCCGCGACCCGCGCCCAGGGCTTCGTGACTGTCGATCGATGGAGAAGCATCCGCAATCCCTTGCTTTCGTGCTGTCCATTGCGCCCCCGGCCGAGGGCAGGCACACAGTATCGCGCTCAAGTGAGGCTAGCCTAGCCTTACTTCAACCGTATCTTTGTCCATCCGTTCCGGCCGCACGTGGGCGCGGCCGATCGGCACGATGAGGGGCCTGTCCCCCACCGGGTCGTCGATCACCTTGGCACGCAGTCCGAAGGCTTCGTGCAGGAGGTCCGCGGTGATGACCTCGCGCGGGTGCCCCTGCGCCAGGATCGATCCGGCCTTCATCACGATGAGGTTGTCGCTGTAACGGGTGGCCAGATTCAGGTCGTGCAGCACGAGGACGACCGTGCACCCGGACTCGTGGAGGTCGTCCACCAGATCGAGCACGTCGATGGCGTGCGCCAGGTCCAGGTAGGTGGTCGGCTCGTCCAGCAGCAGCAGGTCGGTGCCCTGCGCCAGGGTCATGGAGATCCACACGCGCTGGCGCTGGCCGCCGGAGAGCGCGTCGACGGGGCGGTCGGCCAGGTCGGACACCCCGGTCATGGCCAGCGCGCGCTCCACGACGGCGGCGTCGTCCGACGACCACTGCCGCAGCCAGCTCTGGTGGGGATGGCGGCCCCTGGCGACCAGGTCGGCCACCGTGAGCCCCTCCGGGGCCACCGGGGCCTGCGGCAGCAGGCCGAGCTTCTTGGCCACGTCCCTGGTCCTGAGCCGGGCGATGTCGTCGCCGTCGAGGACCACGGACCCCCGGGTCGGCTTGAGCAGCCGCGACAGGGTCCGCAGCAGGGTCGACTTCCCGCAGCCGTTGGAGCCGATGATCGTGGTGATCACCCGGGGCGGGATCGCCACGTCGAGGTCGTCGATGACGACCCGGCCCCCGTACCCGACCGTGACCCCTCTGGCGGCCAGCCGCGCGGGCTCCCCGCCCCCGGCCGCGCTCCCGGTGACGTCTTCGATGGCCACGGTTCCCCCTTGGTTCGTGCCTGCCCGGACATGTGTCGATCAACGAAGATTGGCCCGCACCAGGAGGTAGACCAGGAAGGGTCCGCCGATCGCGGCGGTGACCACGCCGACCGGCAGGGTGATCGGCAGTGCCGTACGCGCGAGAAGGTCCGCGCCGATCAGCAGCAGCGCACCGGTCAGGCCCGAGGCCGCCATCGGCGGCGTCGGGCACCTCGTCAGGCGCATCGCCACCTGCGGTGCCACCAGCGCGACGAAGGAGACGGGCCCGGCCGCGCTCACCGCGACCCCGGCCAGCAGCACCGCGCACAGCAGCAGGACGGCACGCACCACCGTGTACCGCACGCCCAGGCCCGCGGCCACGTCGTCGCCGAGGTGCAGCGGCTTGAACTGGAACGCCGCGCCCGCGACGACGACCGCGAGGACGAGCGTGCACCAGAGCGCCACCCGTACGTCCTCCCAGGAGCGGTTGTCCAGCGAGCCGATCAGCCAGGCCTGCGCCCGGGCCACGTCCCTGATGTCGGCGGTCACCAGCAGCCAGGTGGTGACCGCCTCCATGACCGCGCTCACGGAGAGGCCGATGAGGATGAGCCGGAAGCCGTCGATCCCCCGGCGCCACGCCAGGACGTAGACCAGGAGCCCCGTGCCGAGACCACCCGCAAGGGCGGCCCCGGACAGGCCCACGGAGTTGACGACGGCCGTGGCCGTCCCGCCCGACACCGTCACCAGGAACACCGCGACCGCCCCGGCGCCCCAGGTGATGCCGAGGATGTCCGGACTGGCCAGCGGGTTGCGTGCGACGGACTGGGTGATCGCGCCGGACATGCCCAGCGCGATACCCACGACGCAGCCGGCCAGGGCCCGGGGCATCCGCAGGTCCATGACCACGAACTCGTCGACCTGCTCGCCCCGGCCCAGGATCGTGGCGACCACCTGGGGCAGGCCGATGGGGAAGTCCCCGACGCCGATGGACAGGCAGAAGAGGAGGAACGTGGCCGCCGCCAGCAGGAGCGTGACGCAGACCGGCCAGGGCCGCCAGACGAACGACACCCGGCCGATCCGCACTCCGGGGGCCACCGACGGCTTCGCCCGTGCCACGTCCACGTCGGTCACGCTCATGCCGCTCACGTCCATGCCGGTCCCGTTCATGCGCTCTTGAACTTTCCGCGCCACACCAGCACCGCGAAGAAGGGGGCGCCGAGGAGCGCCACGACGACACCCGCGTCCAGTTCACCCGGCCTGACCACCAGGCGCCCGGCGATGTCGCAGACCAGCAGGACGATGGCGCCGAGGAGACCCGCGTACGGCACCAGCCAGCGGTAGTCCGGGCCGGTGAGGTAGCGGGCCACGTGGGCCACCATGAGTCCGAGGAACGCGATGGAGCCGCACGCCGCGGTCGCCGCGCCCGCGAGCAGGGTGATGGCGATGATGCCGATGGTCCGGTGCAGGGCGATGTTGACGCCCAGGCCCCGCGCCACGTCGTCGCCCAGGTTGAGCAGGTTGATGGCGGGCAGCGTGGTCAGCGCCAGCAGCAGCCCGGCCGCGATGAAGGCGGTCACCGGCCAGATGACGCCGAATCCGACGCCGGCCACCGAGCCCGCGTTCCAGAAGCGCAGCGCGTTCAGCGACGCCTTGTCGGACAGGGCGACCGCCGTGGTCATGGCCGCGAGGAACACGGTGACGCCCTGCCCGGCCAGTGCCAGCGTCAGCGGGTTGCCGGCTCCCCGCCCGATGCTGGCCAGCCCGAACACCAGGACGCCCGCGACCGCCGCCCCGGCGAAGGCGAACCAGACGTACTGGAACGGGTTCGCGAAGCCGAAGACGGCGATCACCGAGACGACGGCGAACGAGGCGCCCGCGTTGACCCCCAGCAGGCCGGTGTCGGCGATCGGGTTGCGGGTGTACCCCTGGATCAGCGCCCCGCCGACCCCGAGGGCCACCCCGGCCACCGTGGCGAGCACCGTGCGGGGGACCCGCACGGTCTGGACGATGAGCCGGATCTCGGTGAGCCGGTGGTCGCCGCCGCCCGGCCCGGCCGACAGGCCGTACCAGACCTCGGACGGGCTGAGCCCGCGCGCACCGACGCCCAACGACACCACCATCGCGGTCAGGAGGATCAGCACGAGCGTCACCGAACCGACAACTCGCCGCCTGCGCGCCCGTGTTGTGCCCTGGGGCACGGGGCGTTCCACTGCAATCGTGCCCATGTCGCCGTACGTTATCCCTTCGGTCCACCGGTGGACTGGAGTCAGTGGAATGGGCGCCGGTCAGCGGGCGGCGGTGCTGCCGGTGCCCCCGGCGACCGTACGGGCCTCGTCGGAGCCGGACTTCAGGCCGCGCCCGAGGAGCGAGTCCAGGATCTCGCCGACCCTGACGGCGGTGTTGGACAGCAGGGAGGAGGTGATGCCGTGCGTGTGCTCCGTCCCGCCCTGCACGTAGATGCCGCAGCGCAGCGCGGGATCGGTCGCGATGCGGTAGTCGCGCTCGACCCGGACGCGGCCCTCGTCGTCGCGCAGGCACCGCTCGGCGGCCTCGCCGAGCAGGCCGAGGGGGTCGGCGGGGCGGTACCCGGTCGCGAAGACCACGACGTCCGCGTCCAGCCGGGTCTCCTCGCCGGTGACGAGGGACCGCACGGTCGTGCGGACGCCCGCCGGGGTCTCCCTGACGCTCGTCAGCCGGGAGACGTTGAGGAAGCGGAGGCGTTCGGTGCCCAGGACCTTCTCCTGGTACATCTGCCGGTACAGGTCGTCGATGAGGTCGATGTCCACCACGGAGTAGTTGGTGTTGCCGTGGTAGTCCATGAGCCGGCGCTTGACGTCCTCGGGCGCGGCGAAGAACTCCCCCACCGCGTCCGGGTCGAAGATCCGGTTGGCGAAGCCGCTGTCGTCGGCGGGGCTGTACCCGTAGCGGGAGAAGACGGCGCACACCTCGGCCCCGGGGAAGCGGCGGTGCAGGTAGGCGACGTTCTCGGCGGCGCTCTGCCCGGCGCCGACGACGACGAACCGGGAGGGGGCGGCGCCGTCCATGCCGTCGACCTTCGTCAGCAGGTCGCAGTTGTGCCAGACGCGGTCGGTGCGCTCCACGCCGTCCGGCATGAAGGGGCGCAGTCCCGTGCCTATGACGACGTTGCGGGTCCGGTGGAGGGCGAGCCCCTCGCCGGAGCGGACGGTGACGTCCAGGTAGTCCACGACTCCGTCCCGGACGACGGGGGTGACCCCGACGACCTCGTGGCCGTAGGAGACCATGCCGTCGACCTTGGCCGCGGCCCACTCGAAGTAGTCGTGGAACTCCACGCGCAGCGGGAAGAGGTTCTTGTGGTTGATGAAGTCGATCAACCGCCCCTTGCTCTTGAGGTAGCACAGGAAGCTGAACTCGCTCGCCGGGTTCCGCAGCGTCAC
Organism: Streptomyces erythrochromogenes; assembly: GCF_040684695.1. Classification (GTDB taxonomy): domain Bacteria; phylum Actinomycetota; class Actinomycetes; order Streptomycetales; family Streptomycetaceae; genus Streptomyces; species Streptomyces erythrochromogenes_C. Next base: position 555,001 of record NZ_JBFBGM010000001.1, on the reverse strand, counting down.
CAGGTCCTTGAGGAAGCTGACCTGCATCGTCGCGTCGTCGATGAGCATTCCGCGGTGCCAGCCGAAGCGTGGCTGCTGTTCGAAGAAGTGGGCGCTGACCGCTTCCTGTCCGCCGACGCGTAAGTTGTGCTCGCTGACCGCGATCGCCATGGCCACGTTGGACGGCCCGAAGCCGATTCCGATGAGATCGTGGACGACTGGGGCTTCGCCAGGACGAACCTGTGCCATGTCACTCCCATCCTGCGAGGGCGGCCGGCGCGCCGTGGGGACGCGCGGCCGTCGGTCCGGCATCGCCGGGCCCGGAATGCGGGCATGCCGACGAAGCCACGACCATGAGACTTAGGCAAGGCTAAGCTCATTCCGAGGACACTGTCGATAGACAAAACGGACGGTCACCCTTCCGGGCGATCTTCAACTCCCGTACGCATGCGGGCCATTGCAGGCTTAGGCAAGCCTTGCTTTACTCGACATGACCAACCCCCTGCGCTGAGGAGGAACCCCATGCGGGTCGTCATGTTCGGTTACCAGACCTGGGGGCACCGCACCCTGCAAGCCCTCCTGGACTCCGAGCACGACGTGGTCCTGGTCGTGACGCACCCCAAGAGCGACCACGTGTACGAGAAGATCTGGAGCGACTCCGTCGCCGACCTCGCCGAGGAGCACGGGGTCCCCGTGCTGCTGCGCAACCGCCCCGACGACGACGAGCTGTTGACCCGCCTCAAGGAGGCGGCCCCGGACATCATCGTCGCCAACAACTGGCGGACCTGGCTCCCGCCGCGCGTGTTCAACCTCCCGCGCCACGGCACCCTGAACGTGCACGACTCGCTGCTGCCGAAGTACGCCGGCTTCTCGCCCCTGATCTGGGCGCTGATCAACGGCGAGACCGAAGTGGGCGTCACCGCGCACATGATGAACGACGAGCTCGACGCCGGCGACATCGTGCGGCAGGAGGCCGTACCGGTGGGGCCGAAGGACACCGCCACCGACCTCTTCCACCGCACCGTCGACCTCATCGCGCCGGTCACCGTCGGCGCGCTCGACCTCATCGCCTCCGGGCAGCGGGAGTTCGTCCGCCAGGACCGCTCCCGGGCCAGCTTCTTCCACAAGCGCTCCGTCGAGGACAGCCGCATCGACTGGACCTGGTCCGCACAGGAGCTGGACCGTCTGGTCCGCGCCCAGTCCGAGCCGTACCCCAGCGCCTTCACCTTCCACCGGGGCAGGAGGATCGAGATCCTGGCCGCCTTCGTGTCGGAGGGCCGCTACGGCGGCACGCCCGGCCGCGTCTTCTACCGCGAGGGCGACGGCGTGGTGATCGTCGCGGGCGCCGAGGCCCGCTACGGCCGCAGTCACGGACTGGCCATCACCCGGGTGCGGACCGAGGACGGCCGCGAGCTGCCCGCCGCCGAGTACTTCACCTCGATGGGCGGGTATCTGACCGCGCGGCCCTGACCGCCGGACATCCGGGCTGCCGGAGATCCGCGGGAACCGGGCGGGCATCGCGTCCGACCACCTGCGCGGAACCGGCGGGGCGTCGACCCCGTGAGCGAATCCTCGGATCAGGGAATGTCGATGACCGAAGAACAGCAGTCCGCAGTCCGCCCGCCCGCGTCCAGGGGGCGGTGGGGCCCTCCGCCGGCGCTGACCGGCTTCGTGGCGCTGCTCCTGGGGATGTTCGCCCTCGCGTACGGGGTCGGGTCGGCGGCCGGTCCGGTGGCGCCCGGCATGCGCAGCACCGTCGGCGACGCCGGCCCCGCCGAGCCGGGCGGCGGCATGGGCGGCATGAGCGGTGGCATGGGCGGCATGAACGGCGGCGCGCGATGACGGCGGAGGGGGGCACGGTCGCCGGGGTGAGCACCGACCTCGTCGTGCGGGGCATGACCTGTGCGGCGTGCGTGAACCGGGTCGAGAAGCGGCTGTCCCGCATCGGCGGAGTGACGGCCTCGGTGAACCTGGCCACCGGCCGGGCCCGCGTCCACCACCCGGCGGACGTCACGGTGGAGGAGCTCTTGGCCGCCGTCGAAAAGGCCGGGTACGAGACCGAGTGGGTGCCGCCGCCCGTGCCGCGGGCCGCCGCACCGCGGGCCACGCCCGGCCCGACGGCTCCGCACGATCCGGCGGCTCCGGCCGCCCCCGACGATCCTGCCGGTCCGACGCCGGAGGAGGCCCGCAAGGACCGCGAACGCCTCCTGATCACCGCGCTGCTCTGTCTGCCGGTCCTGGTCCTGTCGATGGTCCCCGCCCTGCAGTTCCGCAACTGGCAGTGGCTGTGCCTGGTACTGGCCGCCCCCGTGGTCGTCTGGAGCGCCTGGCCGTTCCACCTGAGGGCGGCCCGCGGACTGCGCCACTCGGCGGCCACCATGGACACCCTCGTCTCGCTCGGCGTCCTCGCGTCCTTCGCCTGGTCCCTCTACGCGCTGTTCCTCGGCGGCGCGGGCGATCCCGGCATGCGGATGCCGTTCAGCCTCCTGCCCTCGGCCGGGACGGAGGTCGCGCACGTCTACCTCGAGGCGGCGGTCGCCGTCCCCCTCTTCGTGCTGACCGGCCGCCACCTGGAGGCGCGGGCCCGGCGCGGCACGGGGGCGGCACTGCGCTCCCTCGCCGGGCTGGCGGCCAAGGACGTCACGGTGCGCGAGGACGGCAGGGAGCGCCTGCTGCCCATAGCTGAGCTCGTACCGGGCCAGGGGTTCGTCGTCCGGCCCGGGGAGCGGGTCGCCACCGACGGCGTCGTGGTCTCCGGCAGCTCGGCCCTGGACCTGTCGCTGATCACCGGCGAGAGCGAGCCCGTCGAGGTGGGCCCCGGCCGGGCGGTCGTGGGCGGCGCCGTCAACATGGGCGGGCTGCTCCTCGTCCGGGCCACGGCGGTCGGCGCGGACACCCGGCTGGCCCGGATCACGCACCTGGTCACCGAGGCGCAGGCGGGCAAGGCACGGGCGCAGCGCCTGGCCGACAAGGTGGCCGGCGTCTTCGTCCCGGTGGTGCTGTCGCTGGCGGTCACCGTGCTGGGCTTCTGGCTGGGCGCGGGGGCCGATCCCCAGGCCGCGGTCACCGCGGCCGTCGCGATCCTCGTCGTGGCCTGTCCGTGCGCCCTGGGCCTGGCCACCCCCACCGCCCTCATGGCCGCCACCGGCCGTGGCGCGCGCCTCGGCATCCTGGTCAAGGGGCCGCAGTCGCTGGAGGCCCTGCGGCACGTCGACGTGATCGTGCTGGACAAGACGGGCACCCTCACCACGGGCCACATGTCCGTCGTACGGGTCACGGAGACCGCCGGCGGCATCGGCCGGGACGCGGCCGTCCGGCTGGCCGGGGCCGTGGAGCAGGGCTCCGAGCACCCGCTGGGCCGCGCCGTCGTCACGTACGCGCAGCGCGCCGCCGCCGCCCGGGGCCCGCTGCCCGAGGTCGCCGGCTTCCTGGCCGTCCCCGGCAGCGGGGTCACGGGGATCGTGGAGGGCCGCCGGGTGGAGGTACGCACTCCGGGCGAGGGACTGCCCGCGTCGCTGGCGCAGGCCCTGGCCGAGGCGGAGGCCGCCGCGCTCACCCCCGTCCTGGTCCGGGTGGACGGGTTCGACGAGGCGCTCATCGCGCTGGGCGACGGCCTGCGGCCCGGCAGCTACCGGGCGGTCGACCGGCTGCGCCGTCTCGGCGTGGAGCCGGTCCTGGCCACCGGCGACCGGGAGGCCACCGCGCGGGCCGTGGCCCGCGAGCTCGGCATCACGGAGGTCCACGCGCACTGCAGCCCGGAGGGCAAGGCCGCGCTGGTGCGGCGGCTGCGGGGCGGGGGCCGCCGGGTGGCCGTGATCGGGGACGGGGTCAACGACGCCGCGGCCCTGGCGGAGGCGGACCTCGGGATCGCGATGGGCAGCGGCACGGACGTGGCCATCGGGGCCGCCGACGTAACCCTCGTACGAGGTGACATCGAGGCCGTGGCCGACGCGGTCCGCCTCGCCCGGCGCACCCTGGCGACGATCCGGCTCAACCTGGTCTGGGCGTTCGGCTACAACGCGGTGACCGTCCCCCTGGCGGCCGTAGGCCTGCTGGGCCCGATGCTGGCCGCGGCGGCGATGTCCGCCAGCTCGGTCCTCGTGGTGGCCAACAGCCTGCGCCTGCGCACCTGGCAGCCCGCGCCGAAACGCCCGGGCTCCCCCGCCGGAAGGGCGTCCCGATGAGGAACGCCTTCGTACGGACGGTGAACGGCCCGGTGGGCAGGACGGTGCGGCGGGCCGTGGCCCGGGCCGCAGCCCGGGCGGTGAAGGCGGCGGCGGAGGTCCGCGGGCCGGGCCGCCGGGGCCTGCGCGAGGGGCTGCTCGCCACGCTGGTTCCCGTGATGGCCTGCATGACGATGCTGGTGGCCCTGACGGCCTGGACCAGGGCGGGGGCCGCGGGGACTCCGGCGCGGATCGACGTCGGCGTGGGACGGGTCTTCCTCCCGTACGCCGGCCGGGAGCGCACCGCGGCCTTCTTCCGGATCGCCAACACCGGCGGATCCGACGACCAGCTGGTCTCGGTGACCTCGCCGGCCGCGGACGAGATCATGCTGAACCGGCACGAACGCGTCGGCGAGGGCGGCGACACGATGCGCGCGGTGCCGTCGGCGAACATCCCGGCGGGGTCGGTCGTGCACATGACGCCGAGCACCCTGGACCTGATGGTCAGGGTGAAGACCCGCCGCCAGGTGGGCGACGCCATCCCGTTCGTCCTGCACTTCCGCCGCAGCGGCCCGGTGGACGCGGTGGCGTTCGTGGTGCGCCCCGGCAGCTGAGCGGTGCGCGGCGGCCGGGCCCGGCTCCGGGGCCCGCTTCCGGCCAGGACAGAGCGACGGGCCGGGCTTAGCGTGGCAGGTGGGAAGTCGGCCACCCGCCGGCGAACGGCAGTCGTCACGGCAGGAGGGTCGGCCATGAGCACGGTGCACGGGGACGCGGACGCGGAGGCCTACGAGGTGGTCTTCGCGGCCGCGGACGGGGTCGGGGAGGACGTCGTCCGGATGACCCGCACCCCCGCGGCGGGACCGGGTGGACACCCCGTCTACGAGGACGCCACCGGCATCGTCCGCGCGGAGATCAGCAGCGGCGGCGAGGTACGGGTGCTGGCCACGAGCGGGGGCCAGCAGCCGGCCCGCGTGCTGCGGGCCCGGGCGGTGACCTGAGGCAGCCCGCGGCCACCGGGAGTCACCGGGCGCGGACACCGATGGTTCCACCGTCCGGCCGAAGCCGGCCCGGGCACGGCATCGCGGATCCCCCGCCCGGCCGCGCGGAGCGCCCGGCGGCGGGACCCGGCCGTCAGCGGGGGACGCGGACGTGGATGGTCTTCCCTCCCGCCGCGTGGTGGCGGATCCCCACATCGGTCCCCAGCCGGTTGACCAGGTGCCATCCCCAGCCGCCCTCGCCGCGCCGGTCGGGCTGCCGGGCCCGGGGCTCCTCGCTGCTGGTGTCCGAGACCTCGATGTCGATCCCGTCGGAGACGAGGCAGACCTCCAGCATGCAGCCGCCGCCCGTGTGGCGGACCGCGTTGGTGACGAGTTCGCTGATCAGCAGGAGTGCCGTGTCCAGCGCGAGCGGCGGGAGGCATTCCTCATCGCCCCCCGCCGTCCCGGAGAGGTGGGACCGGGCAGCGCGCCGGGCCTGCGCGGCGGCGCTCCGGCCGTGCAGGTCGAGGTGCAGCATCAGCTGGAGCGGCATGAACCACCCTCCTGAACCCATAGACAATCACCGCATTCCCGGAAATCTCCGGTATTGCGCTTCCGCCTGTGCGCCTGCCCGGCCGTTCCCGCTTTCACTCACCCGGCCCGGACCCGTGGCTCTGCGCGCAGCTCCCGGGACACCGGGTAGCCGCCCGACCGGGCGGCGCCGGTTCACGTGGAGCGTCGGTTCACGTGGAGTGGGACACGATCTGGGTGACGACCCACACGGCCCACGCCAGGGGTATGAGGGTCACGTAGGTGAGCGGCCGGCGCAGGACCGGCGGGCCGGTGTCGAGGTGGGTGCGGCCCGGGGCGGGGTCCGAGGGCGGCAGTGCCCGGTACTTGAGGTGGGCGACCAGGTTCCACACGAGCGTGAGCGGGTTGAGGATCACCAGGGAGAGCGGTCCCCACCAGCCGATGATGAGGGTCCGGTAGGTCATCTGCCGGACGACGGCCAGGCCGCAGTCCCGGCAGAAGGGTCCGTCCAGGTGCTGGAACCTCATCATGATCAGGACGCCCGTGTGGGAGCGGACCTTGAAGTCCACGGCGGTCGGCCCGCCGCAGGCACGGCAGGGCGCGGGGAGCGCCCGGCCTGCGGGGGCGGTCTCGTACGGGTTGCCGGTCACGGGGCCGTGGCCGGCGGGGTGGTGCGGTGCTGCCATGGTGAAACGGTTCTCCAAGTCTGCTCGTGCGTACCGGCGACAGGCGCAGCGGGCAGGCACTCGCCGGGGGCCGGACGACTGCGCCGACCGCGGCGGCCGAGTACAAGGGCTGGGACGAGCGGACCGGAGTCGGCGGTTCCATCAACTGCCGTGCCCTTCGGCCCCGGCGGGGCGGGCCTTGGACTGCCTGCGGGCGGGGCCGTTCGTGACCGGTTCACGGGGGGCCGAGCCGGGCCAGCGCCGCGGCGGTCAGGGCGCGGACGGCGGCCGGGAGGGCGGTGCGGGCGTCCGGGGCGAAGTCCGGTGCGTGGTTGGCGGGGAGGGCCGCCAGCTTCTCCGCCGCCGTCGAACCCGGTGCGCGGGACCAGGCGGCCGGGCCGGCCGTGCCCAGCATCCAGTAGCCGAGCCGGATGCCCCGCTCGCCGTGCACGTCCACGCCCGCGTCGCCGAAGAGCGCGAAGTCCTCCGTCGCGAGCGAGGGCGGCCACATCGCCACCCGCTCCGGCCCGAACTCGGCCGTGTGCGCCTCCCGCAGAGCCGCCGTCAGCGCCGGATCCGGGTGGGTGACGGGAGAGGCGGAGAGCCGGAGGATCTCCGGGTCCCGGGGGCAGGCCGCGGCGGCGCACTCCGCGCGTACGATCCGCTCCACGGCCGCGGCCGCCCGGGCCAGCGAGGCCTCGCTCACCGCCCGGACGGTGAGGGCCAGTTCGGCGCGGTCCGGGATCACGTTCGCCCGTTCCCCGGCCCGGAACGAACCCACGGTCACCGCCACCTGGTCCGCCGGCGCGGCCTCCCTCGCCACCACCGTCTGCAGCCTGGTCACCACGTGCGCGGCCGCCACCACCGGGTCCACGGCGAGGTGCGGGGCGCCCGCGTGCCCGCCACGGCCGTGCACCACCACCCGGAAGGTGACACTGCCCGCCGTCACGGGCCCGTACCCGTGGGCGACCATCCCGGCCGGCAGCGGCGCCGCGTGCTGCGCCAGGACGTCGTCGGGCCGCCCGCACCGCCGGTAGAGGCCGTCGGCGAGCATCGCCCGGGCTCCCTCCAGCGTCTCCTCGGCGGGCTGCCCGGCCACGACGAGGGTGCCGCGCCAGGACCGGGGCGCCCGCGCGAGCAGCAGGGCCGTGCCCGCCGCGGCGGCCAGGTGCAGGTCGTGCCCGCAGGCGTGGGCCGCCTCCCCGTCGGCCGCGTACGGCAGTCCGGTCGTCTCCCGGACCGGCAGGGCGTCCAGTTCGGCCCGCAGCAGGACGGTGGGCCCGGCCCCGTTGCGCAGGACACCGGCCACGCCGTGCCCGCCGATGCCGCGCGTGGTCGCGTACCCCGCCGACTCCAGCCGTGCGGCGAACCGCTCCGCCGTACGCCGCTCCTCCCCCGACAGCTCCGGGTCGCGGTGCAGTTCCAGGTAGAAGGCCGTCAGGTCGCGCAGGTGCGCGCCGAGCCGGGCGAGCGGCGCGGCGGGGGCTTCGGGGGCGTGGCCGGTCATGGAGCCATGATCGGGCGGCGGGTCCGGAGCGGTCACGGCAGGGCGCTGACACGTCGTGACAGAGGAGTGTCAGCGGTACGGGGGGTCCGGTGACGGCGCCACCCGCTCTGATGGGTGCAGGCGCGGCGCACCCCGGCGCCGTCCCCTCACCCCAAGGAGCCACCATGGAGAAGTCGCCCCTCGCCTCGCTCGCGGACGAGATCCTGGAGCTGGAGTCGGAGACCTTCGAGATCTCCGACTACTCGGACGCCAGCGAGGTCGTGCTCGCCGGTTCCACGAGCTGCAGCTCCACCTCGACCTGTTCCTCGACCACCAGCACCACCTCCTGCTCGGCCTGACCCGCCGGGCCGAGGACACCCGGATGCCCCGGTCCCCCGCGTGCGGGGGACCGGGGCATCCGCCCGTCCGGGGCTTCCTACGGGAAGGGGTGCGGGACCCTGCGGACGTCGGCGTCGGCGAGGTCGGCCGACCGCAGTCCCGCCCGCCGCGGCGCGGTGCGCAGCCGCGGCAGGTACGGGGCGCGCTGCCGGGCCCAGCCGAAGTCGATCGGCAGCAGCCCCGGCACCACCGCGCAGACGGTGTGCAGTCCGATGCGCCGCTGCTCCGGGGTGGTCTGGTCGACGGCGATGACATCGTGTCCGGCGCGCACCAACTCCTCGACGACGCAGGCCAGATCGTCGCGGAGGTCCCCGGTGCGGGGCCGTCCGCGGTCCGTCCAGGACCGGTAGACCTCCTCCACGGGGCGCACGGCGACGGGCTCCCGGTAGGGCCCGACGTGCTCGGCCATCGCGGGCAGACCGTAGAGCTGGGCGTGGTCCTTCAGGTGCAGCACCTTGCCGAAGTCGGCTGCCATCGCCTCCAGTTCGTGCCGGCGCTCCTCTACCTGCCGGGGCAGGTGCGGGATGTAGGTGAGCACTTCCGACAGGGCGGCCTCCACCGCCGCCACCGGGTCGAGCGCGGCGCCCGCACCGAAGGAGAACAGTCCGGGGCCGCCGTCGCGCCGCACCGCGAGCCCGGTGACGACGGGGACCGCCAGGTCGATGCGGTTGTCGAAGGCGTGCACGTCGTAGCCCTGGAGCGCGGCCCGGTCGGCCATGGTGCGGACCGCGCTGCCCGGTACGCTCGCCAGGTCGATCCCGGTCAGCGGCAGGCCGCCGTACCAGGCGAGCAGGAAGGCGTCCCGCTCGACGAGTTCGAGCAGCGCGCCGAGCAGCGCCTCCTCGGGGCAGCTGCCGATGGCGCAGCCGTTGGAGCACTCGAAGACGAAGTTGTCGGCGGCGACGCCGGCGCTGTAGTGCACCAGCCGGGCCGGGACCAGGACCGGGCGGTCGTCGCGCAGCGAGTGCCCGTACACCCACGGGATGGGCCGCTCGGGGTCGAAGGGCGACACGAGCGGGTCGTCGCGGTAGGTCTCCGGCGCGTAGAACCCGCAGGCGGCCGGGTCCAGCGCCCGCTCGCCCAGTTCGGTGTAGCTGGCGGTGAGCAGGGTGTTCCCGGTGCGGCGGTGGGTGCCGGCGTACCGTTCCAGTCCTTCCAGGTGGGCGAGGTCGCGGCTGGCGGCGAAGCTGTTGGCCTGCCCGCTCCACGTGACGTCCGTCAGTCCCGCGTACCCGCGCATGAAGACGCTCCCCGCGACCGGGGCGGTGGTGGGCGAGGTGACGTTCTGCCAGGTTCCGCCGCCGAGCACGCCGGTCACCGGGTTGGCCAGCGCCGCGTACGGCATCGGGTACGAGGAGGCGGCGCGCAGCCGCTGCGCGCCTGGCTCGGGTTTGGGCCTGGAGGCGGGGGTGAAGGGCCGCGGCGCGTCGGTGCCGCGCGGCCCGCAGTCCGGGCAGAGCGGGTCGGCCAGCAGCGGGTACGTGCGGATGCGCAGCGTCTCCAGGTCCAGCCGGGACACCTGGGGCAGGGCCCGGTCGGCGGCCGCCCCGGCGGGCGCGGTGACCCGGCCGCCGTGGACGGCCTCGTGCAGCGCATGGACCGCGTCGAGCGCGTACGGGGACAGCCGCGGCCATTCGGGGCCGGTGGGCGTGCCGGGCCGGCGGCCGGTCTCCAGTGCGTCGCGCTCGCTGCGGCTGCGCAGCCGCTGGCGGCGCATGGCCAGGCACTGGCCGCACGCCGGTGCGCTGCCGTCGCCGCCCCACGGGCCGACGAGCACCTCCCGGGCGGTGAGGTGGACGGTGGCCCGCGGCCGGACGGCGGCGAACGGGTCGGCGGCGCGCGGCCCGAGGGCGTCGTGCACGCCGAGGGTCACCACGACGGCGCCGAGCGGCGCGAGCGCTTCGGCCAGGTGCCGCCGGGCCGATTCGAGGGGCGTCCCGTCGGGGGCGAGCGGACGGGTCGGGGTCGTCGTCATGTCCGGTTGCTCCAGCGGAAGGTCTTGAGCCCGATCGCACCGAAGAGGACGGCGAAGCCGAGGAGTGCCGCGCAGCCGGTGCCGATGGCGGCGAGGGAGCCGGTGCCGGTGAGGGCGCCGGTCGCGGCGTCGTTGAGGTAGCGCAGCGGCAGTACCCGGGAGACCGACTGCAGCCACGCCGGCATCATGTCGAGCGGCAGGAACGAGCCGGACAGGAACGCCATCGGCACCATCAGGCAGTTGGCGATGGCGGCGACGGCCTCCGGGGTGTTCGCGTAGGTGCCGACGATCACCCCGATGGCGAGGAAGGCGGTGATGCCCAGCACCAGGGCGGGCAGGACGAGCGGCCAGCGGCCGTCCAGGACCAGCCCGAAACCGGGGAGCATGGCCACCGCGACGAACACCGCCGCCTGCACCACTCCCACGGCCAGCGCCAGGACGTACCGCGAGGCGAGCACGGTCGTCAGCGGGGTCGGCGTCAGCCGGATCAGCCGCAGCAGGTCGTCGCGCCGCCACTGCATCAGGGTGAAGGCGATGCCGAAGACGGCCGCGTTGGCGACGCCCCAGGACATCACCCCGGGCGCGATGTAGGAGATGTAGGGACGTCCGGTCTCCTCGACGTCCTGCCCGCTGAAGATCAGGCCGAAGACGACCAGGAAGAGCAGCGGGAAGGCGAAGGTGAAGAAGAGGGTGGCCTTGTCCCGGACCTGGGCCCGGTAGCCGGCGGCGGTCAGGGCCGTGTACGCGCTCATGCCTGGTGCTCCGTCTGCGTGTGGGGGCCGGCCTGCGGACCGGTGGGTGCGGTGGGTGCGGTGTGCGCGGCGCCGGTGAGTTCGAGGTAGACGTCCTCCAGGGTCGCCGTCCGGGTCATCACCCCGTCCAGTCCGGTGAGGGCGTCGACGGCCTGGAGCACCTTGCCGGGCGCCGCGGTCTCCAGGACGAGGGAGCCGCCCTGGAGCACGGCCCGGTCCACGCCGGGCAGCGCCGCGGCCTCCTCCACGGCGAGCCGGCCCGCGGGCAGCAGCAGGCGCGAGGGGGCGCCGGCCGCGGTGACCAGGCGGTGCGGCGAGTCGAGGGCGGCGATCCTGCCGCCGACGAGTATCGCGACGCGGTCGCACAGCGCCTCGGCCTCGTCGAGGTGGTGGGTGGTGTAGACGATCGTGCGGCCCTGGCTCTTGAGGGCGCGCAGCACCTCCCACAGGTCGCGGCGGGCCTGCGGGTCCAGGGCGGCCGTCGGCTCGTCGAGGAAGATCAGCTCCGGTTCGTGGACGAGTGCGGAGGCGATGGCCAGGCGCTGGCGCTGGCCGCCGGAGAGGTTCTCCACCAGGACGTCGCGCTGTTCGGTCAGCCCGACGCTCTCCAGGGTGCGGTCCGCGGCGGCAGGGTCGCGGCGGTACAGGCCGGCGACGGTGGCGAGGTGCTCGCGCGCGCTCTGCCGGACGAAGAAGGCCGAGGCCTGGGTCTGTACGCCCATGCGGGGCAGGAGCGCGGTGTTGCGGGGCCAGGGGCTCTGGCCGAGGACGGTGACCGTGCCGCCGTCCGCCCGGCGCAGCCCCTCCATGATCTCGATGAGGGTGGTCTTGCCCGCTCCGTTGGGGCCGAGGAGCCCGAAGAACTCGCCGCGGCGCACGTCGAGGGAGACCCCGTCCACCGCCCGGCGGTCGCCGTAGCGTTTGTGGACGTCCTGGACGGCGATGGCCGGGGCGTCGGGCGGCTGGGTGCTGTCTGTCGTCATGGGTGGTGCGTCCCTCTGTGTCTGTCGTGCGGTGTGTTCGGGTCGGGTGGGGCGGGGTTCAGGTGGTGGCGGCGTACCAGACGGCTCCCGTCAGGGCGGCCGCCAGCAGCAGGACGAGCGCGGCGCTGCCGATGCCGTATCCGAGGTAGAGCCTCCTGGCGTGCGGCGGGTACGCGGCGGCGGCCGTCCGGTCGCGCATCCTGAGCCGGAGGTACCCCGAACTGGCGGGTGCCAGCCGGGTGACGCGCAGACCGTGGCCGAGCATCGTGTAGCCGTCCAGCGGGGGCAGCGGGATCAGGTTGACGAGGGCCTGGGCGCTGCCGAGGAGCAGCAGCGCGCCGAGCGTGCGCCGGGTGGGGTCGCCGTCCGCGGGGAGCGCCGCCCACCAGAGGCAGAACGGCACCAGGAACGCCAGGTTGGCGAAGGCGCCCGCGGCGGCGACCGCCAGCTGGTGCCGGCGGCGTTCCAGGAAGCGGTAGTTGTCGACGGTGCAGTACATGATGGCGACGGGCAGCCGCCAGCGCAGCCCGATCTCGCCCACGGTCCCGCCGACGTGGCGGGCGGCCACCCCGTGGGCGAACTCGTGCAGGGCCGTGCTCAGCCACAGGAGGGTGGCCACGGCCAGCAGCGGCACCGGCCGGCGCAGCAACCACCACAGGGACGCGGCGAGTTCGCCGAAGGACGCCGCGAGCACGGCCTCCATGGCGAGGCAGCCCAGGAGCAGGACGCCGAGCACCGCCGGGTGCAGGAGCGGGCGCAGGGCGCGGTGCAGCCGGGCCGTCGTGGCGTCGGCGTCCGCGACCAGGCGCAGCGTGCCGCGGAGCAGGCCGCCCGTGAGCGGCGGGCCGGGCGGGGCGGGCGCGGGCGGCGGCGGGCCGCCGGCGAGCAGCCGCCGGCTGCCGAGGAGGGCGAGCAGCTGCTGCCAGTTGCCCTCGCCGAGCCGCCGGCCGAAGGCGCGCCCGTACTCGGCGCCGATCTCCGCCAGGCTGCGGCTGCCGTCGAGCCGTGAGACGAGGAAGTGCTCCTTGGGCCCGATCTCGAACGAGGCCCCCGACACCGGGTCCTTGACCAGGTGCACGGTGGCCGGCCCGTCGAGGAGCGGCGGGGACAGCAGGATGTCGGGCCGCAGGGCGGGCCGGTGGTCCAGCAGCCCGGTCACGGTGCGACCGCCGTACCGCCGGCCGGGACCTCGCTCTCGCGCAGCACCCGCCCCAGCAGGTGTGCCAGGTACGCCTCGTCGCGGATGGTGACGTGCAGCCGGTTGTTGGTCATGTGCATGTACGGGGAGAGCAGCAGCGGCAGGGCCTGCGCGGGATCCGTCACCCGTTCGTCGCGGGTGCCGTCCCAGGAGCGGAACACGAGGTCCCCGGCGACGGCGAGGGCCTCGGCGCGCTCGCGCAGCTCCTGGCAGTGCTGCGCCCATCCGGCGAGGAAGGCGGGGAGCCGGCCGGTCTCCCCGGAGGCGAGCGCTGCGCGCACGGCGGCGAAGCGGCGGCCGAGCCCGGGCGCGGTCTGCCCGTAGGTGCGGTCGTACTCCTCGGACCCGATGAAGCCGGTGCCGGGAAAGGCCCCGTGCCAGAAGTCGTAGTACCGGTCGAGGTATCCGGCGAGCTCGTCCCGGTCGGGCAGGAACACGCCCGCCATGACCATCATCAGCTGGGCGGAGGTGCCCAGCAGCACGGTGCGCAGGTGCAGGTTCATGCGGTGCAGTGCGTCGATGACGAGGTCGCTGGAGCGGGCGAAGTGCCATTCGGCGAGTTCGACGCCGGCGGGGCCGCCGTACTTCCCGTACTCGGGCTCGTACGGCTCGCGGGAGAAGGAGTTGTTCGGCCGCAGGTTCATCCGGCCGTCGGGTCCCATGAAGGCGGCCCGGTCGCCCTCCGGGAACTCGATGTCGAACAGCGTGTTGTAGAACTCGTTGAGGAATCCGGAGTCGACCTCGTAGAGCGCCGGGCGAGCCTTGAGGAAGGCCGTCACGGCCTCCTCGGCGCGGCGCCGCACCTCGCCTTCCGCCTCCGGTGTGGCCGGGCGCAGCCGCAGCCGCACGTGCGGGCCCTCCAGCCAGTAGTTGATGAAGAAGTGTCCGGCGAGCAGTCCGTCGGCGGTGAGCCCGGCGATCAGCGGCCGGACGCACTGCACCAGCAGGGGCTGGGGGTTGGCGGCGTAGAAGACGTGCAGGGCCTGCCAGGCGCCGCGGGTGTCGGCGCGGGCGCCGGTGGTGGACGGGGTCATCTCGGACATCGCGTGCCGCCTTCCTGGTCTGCTTCTTCTTTGGTGGTGGTGAAGGTCTCGACGGCCAGTTCGGCGACGTGCGCGCCGCGCGCCGAGTGCACGTGCAGGCCTCCGGGGTCGGGGAGCACCTCCCGGAAGACCACCCGGTGGGCCGGGTCCCGCAGCAGCGTCTCGAAGGCCGCGAGCGACAGCAGGCTCGCGAAGTCGACGTGGCACGGTTTGGCCCCGGCGGCCGACGGCCCGGCGGACACGGTCGCGAACACCTGCTCCGGCAGGCCGTGGGCGCGGCGCCAGCGCTGCCAGTCGAGGAAGTGCCGGGCCTCCTGCGCCCCTCGGACGGGCAGGTCGCCGGCGGTGGTGGTCCAGCTGCGGCGGCTCAGCACCACGTCGCCGTGGACCACGCGGGGCCGGGTGGTCACGTTGTCGTGCGCGGCGCCCTCCGGTACGCCCGCCCACGGGTCGAGGGGTGACATCGACGACGGGGACAGCAGCAGGAGCGTGCGCGGGATCGCGGGGAGCGCGAGCGGCACCAGGTAGCCGAGGTAGACGGGGATCACCTCACGGCCCAGGCGGCGCGACCGCAGCACCACGCGCCCGGTGGCCGGCACGTGTTCGGCGTACAGGTCGTCCAGGTGGAGGCGCTGCTCCGGCGGGAGGGTGCCGCTCTCGCCGGGGCAGACGATCTCGTACTCGGTCAGCCGGCCGTGCAGGTTGAGGTTGGTGGTGACCGGGCCGCCCGTGACCTCGGCGAGGACCGCTCCGGGCGGGGTGACCGCGTGTGCCGTGGCCCGCAGCGCGTCGGAGAGGTCCGCGCCCGGTCCGTCGTAGGCGTGGGTGAAGCGGCTGAAGGGGAAGGACAGGCCGCCGTACGAGCGGTTCAGCACGGTCAGCGGGGTGCCGTCGGCGGGATCGCGGCCGAGCTGGAGGTGGTGGCAGCGCGGCGCGAACCGCGGTGCGATCGTGCCCAGTTCGTCCGCGACGGCCGCGAGGTCCTCTTCGCCCAGGTGCAGGACGGCCGCCGTGTCCGGGCCGCCCGCGTCCCCGTACGCCGTCCAGGCGCGCCGCATCCGGCCGATGAAGGCGCGGCGCGCCGTGTCCAGGGCGCGGATGCCCGGCAGGCCGAGCCAGTTCTCCTCCGCGACGTACTCGCCGCGCTCGTCGAAGGGCTTTCGCCGGGCGGTGAACGACAGGTACTGGTCGAAGAAGTCCTCGTGGAAGTCGTGCACCAGGCCCAGGAGGTCCTCGCAGCGGCCGCCTGACCCGTACCGGGCGGTGAAGAAGCCCTCGAAGGTGATCCGCTGGGCCAGCGTGAGGTCGAAGGCGGGCAGGATCCGCTCGACCGACCGCAGGGCGGTCCAGTCGCGCGGCGGGCAGGGCAGCTCGGTGCCGGCGCTCACGTCCTCGTACAGCAGGGTCTGCGGCAGGGCCGCGTCCGGTGCGCCGAGCTCCTCCTGGGCGCGGCGCAGGCCGCTGCGCAGCACCCGCAGCAGGTCGGCGCGTTCGGCGTGCCCTGCGGCCGGGTAGCCGGCCAGGGCGGCGGCGGGCGCCTCTAGCAGGGCGGCGAGCCGGTCGGCCCAGGGGCGCTCCAGCGAGGTCAGCGCCTGTCGGAAGGAGTGCAGCGGGTCGGCGCTGTGGACCTCGGTGTCGAGGCGTGGGACGTGCACCATGCCGAGCTGGAGGAGGGCGGCGACGTACGCCTCGCACTCCTCGGGGCCGGCGGCGTGCTCGGCGGCGAGCCAGTCGGTCAGTTCCCGGTGGCGCAGCTCGGGGCGTTCGGCGAACAGGCCGAGGAGCCGGTCCAGTGTGCCGCTGCGGCGCAGGAAGAACAGCCGGTCCTTGACCGCGTCGAAGGTGACGGCGGCCGCGTCGTCGCCCGCCGTGACCGAGCGCCGTACGTAGCGGATCCGGTCGTCCTCGTGGCCCCAGCCGGAGGCCAGGCGCAGCGGCAGGTCGCGGCGGCGCTGCGGGTCGGCCAGGATCAGCTCGGCGAGCCGGGCGAGGACGACGACGTTGAGCCGGACGTGGCTGCTCCACGCGTCGGCCACCCGCATCCCGTCCTGCGGCGCGCGGTCACCGGTGGCCCCGGCGGTGAAGCGTCCGGTGGCCACGGCGGTGAGGGTGCTGAACGGGCTCGTCTTGCAGGCCGTGCGGTACACGTACGACAGGAGGGCCCGTTCCGCCTTGCGGGCCCGTCCGTTCGGTACCCCTTCGGCGCGGGCGTACCCGTCGAGCTGCCCTTCGAGGACGGGCGAGGCCAGCAGCAGGCCGCCGCGCAGCCGCTCGTCGGCGGCCAGGGCGCGCAGGGCGGCCCGGTTGCGGGCCAGGTCGGCGGTGAGCAGGTGCGGTCCTTCGGCCAGGAGTTTGTCCAGCAGGCGGCGCCGGTGCAGCCAGCCGGCCAGTTGCTCGGCGGCGGCCTCGTCCACGGCGGCGACGGCCTCGACGGCGGTCTCGGTCGAGGTGTCGGGGCGGGCCGGCAGCCGGTCGTTGTGGATCTGGCGGCGCAGCCGCAGCAGGGCCCGGCGCTGGGCCGCGCCCGGGCCGTCCGGAGCCGGGTCGGTCGCGCCGACGGCCGCGTGGAGCACCTCTCCCAGCCGCTCGGCGCTCCGGCGCAGGCCGGCCTCGGCGCCGAGGACGTCCTCGGCCCAGCGGCGGGTGCCGTCGGCGCGCAGGGCGTCGACCGCGGACAGCGGGAGCCCGGCGACGCGCAGCATGAAGCGTTCGCCCGCTCGCCACTCGGTGGTGTTCATCGTTGTCGCTCCCTTCAGGCGATCTCGTGGCGGAAGTCGGCGGGCCGCGGGCGCTCGTGGCCCAGCAGCATGATCAGCAGGGGTGCCTCGTCGGTGCCGGTCAGCCCCAGCTCCTCGATGTAGGAGATGTTGTCGAAGCCGAGGGCCACCCCGGCGCCCAGGCCGAAGGCCGCGGCCGTGGTGTAGAAGGTCTGCGCGACGGCTCCGACGGTGCCGCCCACGAGCCGGTAGCCGCGGTCGCCGACGCGGTCCAGCACGGCGGTGGTGCGGACGGTCGGGACGAGCACCGCGCCGGCCTGCTCCAGGTTGTAGTTGGAGAGGAAGTAGGTGCGCTGGAGGAAGGATCCGGGCGGTCCCTCCTTGACCGGGCGCAGGGTGTGCGCGGCCGGGTCGTAGGCGTAGGCGCCGGGGGCGATGCCCTCGACGTGGTTGACGAAGGCGTACAGCGAGGTGAGGGAGGGGCCGCCCGGGCGCTCGGCCTCGGTCCCGTACCGGGTGGCCGCGCAGTCGGCCAGCGCGGCGGCGAGCTGCTCGGCTGCGACCGGCCGGGAGGCGTCGAAGCGGCCGAAGCTGCTGCGGCGTTCGCGCAGGGCGCGGGTGGTGGCGGCCGGCGGCGCGGGGGGAGGCGGCAGCGGCAGCGGCCGTGCGCCGCGGGGCGGGTGGGCGGCCGCCGAGTCCAGTGCTCCCGGCTCCGGACGGTCGGCGGCCCGCCCCTCGGTGGCCCGGTGGACGCGTCGCAGGGTCTCGAACTCCAGGACGCGGCGGGAGCGTTCGACGTCCCGGTGGCGCGCGGCCGCGCCCGTCGCCCCGCCCTCGCCGGACGGGGTCGGACCGCCCTCCCAGGTCAGGGGGACCACGGCGAAGACGCCCTCCTCCTCGGGGGCCGCGCCCACCAGCCGGGCCAGGCGCTCCTCGTCGAACCACAGCACGGGGTCGATCCGCAGCCCGTACTGCGCCGCCCACAGCCGCCAGGTCTGTACGAGTGCGCCCACGTCCATGCTGACGGCGTGGAAGGAGAAGCTGTTGTACTTGAAGGCGTTCTGCCAGTACTTGACGCCGAGGACGAGGTACTGCGTGGCCCTCCCGGCCTCGCCCGCGCCCGGGCCGAGGGCCGCCCGGACGTCGCCGGTGACGTCTCCCGTCAGCAGCCGGCGCAGCCCGTGCTGGTGCGGCGCGTAGTGGTAGAGGCCGGGGGTCAGCGGTCCGCCGGGGCCGGCCGCCCAGTGGACGGCCACCGGGTAGAGGCCGCCGCCCGAGGCGGTGCCCCGCGACCAGTTCGCGTGGGTGTAGTGCGGCAGCGCCGCCAGGTCGGTGTTGGCCTGGACCGCGAGGCGCCGGCCCGTGAGCCCGTAGGAGTCCCTCAGCATCCCGGACAGCAGCGGCAGGGTGAACCCGGGCGCGGGCAGCGGTGTCCGCGCCCGCGGGGGCGTCGCCGGCAGCGGGAGGGTCTCGGCGTCCGGGTGGAACTTGGCCTTGCGGGGCCGGTCCGCCCAGTCGGGGACGAAGTCGACGGGCTCCATCGGCACCCGGCCGCGGTGCATGATCTCGTGGGCGTAGACATGGGCGTGGCCCATGGGTCCTCCTGCGTTCGGATCGGACGCCGGCGGTGGCCGGTCAGGGGAAGGGGTGGGGTGCCGGGTTGAGGTCGGCGGGCTCCAGCGGGCGCTCGCGCAGACCGGCGGCGAACAGGCCGGTCCGCATCCGCGGCATGCCCAGCGCCCGCTGCCGGGACCACCCGAAGTCGATGGGGAGCAGCCCGGGGACGAGCACGCTCACGGTGTGCAGTCCGAGGGCCCGCTGTTCGGGCATCGTCTGGTCGACGACCACGACGTCGAAGCCCTCGGCCGCGACCGCCGACACGCACCGTTCCAGGTCGGTGCGCACGTCGTCGGAGGCGGGCGCGCCCCACGCGTCGGGCCACTCCAGCTCGGCGACGGTCCGCGGCTGTGCGCGGCCCGGGCCGCGCAGCAGGAAGTCGGCGTGCACGCCCATCTCGGGGATCCCGTAGACGAGCGGATGGTCGTGCAGTGCCGTGACCAGGTCGAAGTCGGCCGCCATGGCGCGCAGCCGGGCCTCGTCGCGTGCGGTGCGCCCGGGCAGGTTGACGGCGTCCGTGGCGATCTCGCAGAGCGCCGAGGCCAGGGCGGCCTCCGGATCGAGGCCGGCGCCGGCGCCGAAGCACATCCGGCCGGGGCCGCCGTCGAAGCGTTCGGCGACCGCCGTCACGACGGGAACGGGGAAGGTGATCCGCGTGTCGAAGAAGCGGGCCCGGTAGCCGTACATCGCCAGCCGGTCGACCATCGCCCGCGTCGCGGGCCGGGAGCTGCCGGCCGGGTCGATCTCCGGCAGGGGCTGGCGCCCGTACCAGGTGAGCAGGAAGGCGTCGCGCTCGACGACCTCCATCAGGCCGAAGTAGGCCGCCTCCGCCAGACTGCCGCCGGAGGCACAGCCGTTGGAGCTCTCCTGCACGAACCGGTTCTCCAGGCCCGGGGCGTGGTAGTACGTCAGGATCTCCGGAACCAGGCGGGGCGTCCGGTCCCGCAGCGACCAGCCCCACACCCAGGCGATCTGCCGGTCCGGGTCGAAGGGGCGCACGCGCGGGTTGTCCCGGTGGAAGGCCTCGCTGTAGAGGCCGACCTCCCGCGGGTCGACCGCGTCGGCGCCGAACCGGTTCAGCGAACCGGTGACGCTCGTGGTCCGGGCGCGGGCCCGCATCCCGGCGTAGCGCTCCAGGCCCTCCAGGACCCCCACGCGCGCGCTGCGCGCGAAGGAGTCCGTGTGCCCGCCCCAGAAGGTCTCGCGCAGGTACGCGCCCGAGCGCATGGAGAAGCAGCCGATGGTCGCGGAGGTGGAGGTGGAGGAGACGTCCTGGACGAGGGAGGGTCCCAGCGCCCCGCACAGCGGGTTCGCGAAGGCCGCCACGTCGATCCCGTACGACTCCACGGGGCGGGTGCGGAACACCCCGGGCCGGTGTTTCGGCGCGGGTGCCAGGTCGGGCACGGCCGCGGCGGCGGTGTCCGCCTGCGGGGTGGCGCAGACCGGGCACTCCGGGTCCGGGACCAGCGGGTACCGGCGTACGCGGCCGGTCCGCAGGTCCAGCAGCAGGACGTCGGGGAAGGCGCCGCCGGGCTCCGCTCCGTCGGGGCGGGGCTTCCGGGCGGCCGTGACCAGCGCGGCGAGCGCCGCGGCGGCGAAGGGGTGCGCGTAGGGCCACTCCCCCGCGGACCGGGTGCCGCCGCCGAGTTCGAGTGCGTCCCGCAGCGCCACGGACCGTACCGCCTGCCAGCGGCGTTCCAGGCAGCGGGCGCAGCCGCCGGTCGGTCCCACGACCGCCTGGTGGCCGTACAGGTGCACGGGCACGGTCGCGCCGTCGGCGGGCTCGGGGACGGGCCGGGTGAAGGCGTCGCCGAGACCGAGGGGGGTGAGCGTGATCCGGGGCCCGCCGAGCGCGGCGAGGTCGCGGTGCAGCCGCGCGGTGAAGCGGGCCGCCGCGTCGGGGCCGAGCGCGCCGGCCAGGCCGGGGCCGGAACCGGGGCGGGGGCCGGGGCTGGGGCGGGGGCCGGGGCGGGGGCCGGTTGTCGACTGATCAGTGGTCATCGCCCGGCTCCTGGGCGGTGGTCAGCAGCACTCTGGCGGTGTGGAGTCCGGCCGAGGCGAGGTCCGGGGTGCCGGTGGGGACGACGTAGGCGTCGCGGCCCGCCGCCCGCAGCCGGTCCAGCACTTCGGACCAGCCGGCGGCGGGCCGGCCGGCGTCGGCGGAGCGGGCGTGCGGCGTGGTGGTGAGGGTACGGGCGTCGAGGTCGGCGAGCAGGGGGTCACCGGTGTCGGCCGGTCCGCCGGGGGCGGCCTCGTCCCGCTCGAACTGCACGGCGCCCAGCAGGTCCCGCAGCGCGGCCACGGTCGCCGTCCGCCGGTCGAGTCCCGCGCCCACGGCCCAGCGCTCCCCGGCGCGGGCGAGCAGCACCTGGACGCCGGAGCGTGCGGCCTCACCGAGGTCGAGGAGCTCGACGGCCAGTCCGAGCCGGTCCGCCGACCGTACGAGGAAGACCAGTTCGGCGTCGTCGGTACCGTCAGGGCCGTCGGCGTCGTCCACCGTCGGTACGGGTACGGCCGCGGCCCCGCGGACCGCCCGCAGCAGGGCGTCGTGGGCCAGGGCGGACAGCAGGCCGGCGGCGGCCGCGTCGGCGGGCGAGGGTCCGGCGCCGGCGCCGGCGCGGGTACGCTCGAATAGGCGGTCGCCGTTGTGCGGGCCGAAGGGGCGGACGGCGCCCGCCGGTACGAGGGCGGGCTCCTTCGTGACGAGGGAGACGGCCCGCTGCCAGGCGGTGGCCGTACCGGGCAGGCCGGAGGCGATGGTCAGCGAGGCTTCCGCGACCGCGCCTTCGCCACCGGCCGTGACGGCGTACGCGGGGACGACGTGCTCGGCGTAGAGCACGGCCGCGGCGTCGAGGGCCCGCATCCGGGCCCCGGCGACGTGGTGGACGTCGAAGGCCGCGATCGCCCGGGTCCCCGCACGGCCGGTGCCGAACTCGACCACGCTCAGCTTGAGGGGGATCTGGGTCAGCGGCTCGTCGGCGTAGCGCGTGAAGACGCCGGTGTACGGGCGGACGAGCGCGGAGCGCCGGTTCAGCTCCTCCACCAGGGCGTCGGCTTCGCGTGCGGTGTCCAGGGTGGGCAGGGCGGGGACGGCGGCGGTGCCGGCCTCGGCGAGGTCCACGGGGGCCGCGGCCCGGTCCGCCTCTTCCGGGTCCGGGGAGCAGAACGGGCAGCGGGGGTGGGCGAGGAGCGGCTCGGCCGTCACGTCCAGGGACGCCATGTCCTGCACGATCACCTGGCCGGCGGTCTCGGCGGGCAGGGATCCGGAGGTGTGGCGGAAGACCTCGTAGCCCAGCAGGTTGCCGATCATCGCGGCCAGCGGCCGCCCCGGCTCCGGTCCGCCCGCGGCGGACCCGCCGGGCAGTGCCAGGGTGCTCCACAGCTCGGCCGCGGCGGAGCCGTCGCGGCCGGCGGCCGCCCCGAGCCGGAGCGCGGCGCAGGCCCAGCAGCCGGGGGTCCCGGACGTCATGAGCGGGCCGATCACGGCGTCGGTGCCGAACGACCAGGCCGGCAGGAGGGTGCGGCCGTCGGGGATCCCGGCACGCAGCAGGGGCAGCACGCGGGCGGGCGCGGTACGGCCTCCGGTGACGACCACGAAGTCGTAGTCGGACAGTTCGGACCAGGACGGCTCCCGGCCGGGGTCCGTCGGGAGCGTGCGCAGCTGCGCCGGGCAGCCGTCGGCGACGGCCTCGGCCACCTCCGCGTCGAGCTCGGGCGCGCCGGACGCGTCAGGGCCCGACGCGTCGGGGCCGGGCGTGTGAGGGCCGGGCGCGGGGGCGCTCAGGGCCGGTGTCACGCCGACGAGCGCGCAGCCGTTGCGTATCAGGCTCGACGCGCACCAGCGGGCGACGTCGTCGTCGCCGAGGACGGCCACGCGGGTGTTCCGGAAGCGGAGGAAGCGGGCTTCGGCGTCGTCGGCGTAGTGGTCGACGTAGGCGATCTGCGGGGCGTACCGGCGGACCACGTCGGCATCGGGCGCGGGCTCGCCGGCGGCGGGTCCGGCGGGCGCGGTGACGGGCCGGGCGAAGTCCCGTTCGTACAGCGTCCGGACCAGTTCGCCGACCATGGCCCGCTGCGCCTCGCCGAGGCCCCGGCACAGGTCGGCGACCGAGTGCTCGCCGGTGAGGTGGGGGACGATCAGGGTCGCGAAGCGGTACGCGGACTTGGCCGTGAGCCGGAAGCCGCCGTCCGCGTTGTGGAACAGCACGCCGTCGGGCGTCTCGGTGAACAGCACGTCCCGGCGGATCCGGGGACGGGTCTCGGCAACGGCTTGGTAGCTGGCGTGGGCCATGGGAACACCCCTGGGTGCGGTCTGGGCGGGAATCGGGGAGGAGCCTTCAGCGGTGGGGTCAGCGAGGTGCGGCCGTGGCCGCCGTCTCGTGCGTGCGCACGCGCCAACGCGCGTAGATGCGGAGCAGCGCGTGGAGGCGGTACGGGCCGGGTGGCCCGTCCTCCAACAGCCCTTCCTCCACGAGCTGTTCGAGTACGGACTCGCTCTCCCCGGCCCCCGGGTCGCCCGCTTCGGCGCTTTCGCCCAGCCGGAGGAAGGCCTCCCGCAGCGCGGGGGCGAGGGCGTCGAGGGCCTGCCCCAGCACCTCGGGGACGGAGAGCCCGGCGTCCTCCGCGAGCGCGAGCCGTGCGGGGGGATCCTCCGCGAGCCAGGCCGCGCAGTCCGCGACCGACAGACCGGGCCGGGTGAGCAGCCGCCCCGCCGCGATCCGCAGGGCGAGCGGGAAGTGGCCGCACACGGACGCCAGTTCACGGGTGGCAGCGGGCTCGGCCGCGATGCGTTCGGCGCCGACGAGCCCGGCGAGCAGCGCGTGCGCCTCGGCGGAGCGGAGCACGTCGAGGCGGTGCACGGCGCCGCCGTGGGTGGCGACGACCGCGGCCAGCTGGCGCCTGCTGGTCACCAGGACGGCGGCGTCCTCGGCGGCGGGCAGCAGCGGCAGCACCTGCCAGGCGCCGGCCGCGCCGTCCAGGACGACCAGTCGGCGGCCGGGGGCCGGCCCGGGCATGAGCCGCGCCGCCTCCTCGACGGGGACCGGGGTTCCGTCGGGCCGGGCCAGCTGGAGGGTGAACACGCCGCCGGGGAAGGACTCCTGCACCTCGTGGGCGGTCTGGCGGGCGAGCGCGGACTTGCCGATGCCCGGCGCTCCCGAGACGACGACCAGGCGCGGTCCGTCGGCGGCGGTGAGCCGGGCGGCCATGGCCCGGCGGTCGGCGTCGCGTCCGGCGAAGGCGGGGACGGGCGGCACCGCCCTGGGGGGCCGGGAGGGTACGGACGCGCCGGCGGGCAGCGCGGCCGGTCCGGCCGCGGCCGCCACCGCGGCGCGCGCGGGTTCCGGCGGGGCGGGCGCCAGCTCCTCGGCGCGCAGGATGGCGAGTTCGAGGCGGCGCAGCCCCGGTCCCGGGTCGATGCCGAGTTCGTCCCGCAGCCGGTCGCGGACCGTGCGGTACTCGGCGAGCGCCTCGGCCTGCCGTCCGGTGCGGTAGAGCGCCTCGACGAGCTGCTCGGTGAACCGCTCGCGCACCGGGTGCCGGCGTGCGCTCTCGTAGAGGTCGACCAGGACCTGATGGCAGTTCCCGGCGGCGAGTTCGAGGTCGCAGACACGTTCCAGCACCCGCAGCCGCTCCTGTTCGAGGGCGGGCACCGCGTCCTCCTGGAGCATGCGGGAGGCCACGTTGGCGAGGGGCTGCCCCTGCCAGAGGGTGAGTGCCTCGCGCAGCCGGTAGAGCTCCTCCCCCGGCCCGCCCGCCGATCCGGCGCGGGCCGCGAGCGCGCGGAACTGGACGAGATCGAGGGTCTCGGTGTCGCAGTGCATCCGGTATCCGCCGGGGACGGCCTCGATGGTGGTCGCGGATATGCCGTACTTGGCGAACAGCCGGCGCAGCCGGAGGACGCACGTCTGCAGTGCGGCGCGTGCCGTGGCGGGCGGTTCTTCGTCCCATACGGCGCGCAGCAGGTATGCGGTGGACACCACCGTGTTCGGGTGCAGCAGAAGTGCGGCGAGAAGACTGGTCGGCTTGGACGGTTTGAGAACGACGGTTTCCGGGCCGTGCGCAATGCTCAAGGGCCCCAAAAGCTGGAACCGGATGATTGATCCCCCGTGTCGGGACACGCATTCCCCCAATGGGGAGCGTGGCGGGGGCGGTGATCTGCCGGTTCTCCGGGGCCGTCACACTCCGGAAATAGTCCGGACCAAACCCGAAGCCGCCGTCCGCCCCCCGTTGGGCGGTGAATAACTGGAACACTACATAACGGATCTTGCGGAAGTCGAGCCGACGGAAGGCCCATTTCCTTCCGTCCGACTTTTTCTCCCTTCTCCGTAACCTGGGCGCTTCGCGCAGTTACCGCCGGTTCGTCAAAAACGTTAAGCGGTAAACGAATTACCGTGGGGCGCCATCCAAGCACGATGTCGTGATCCAATTAAGGTGCATATCACGCCACTGAAATGGCCGATCCTCACCCTTGTCACGGGCTCCGCTTCCCGGCCTTCCGGAAGCGGCGGTGCACGGGTGGGCAAGAGGCCGGGCACGGACGGGCAACCGGGCCGATCAGAGCCGGCCTACGGTGCCGGGGCGGCCGACCGGGAGTAGCTCCAGCAGGCCGCTTCCGCTTCTGATTCCGCCCTTTTCCGAGAGGACACCCTCGTGTTCGACATCGCCCAGGTCCACGCCGCCCCGAGCGCGGACCTGCTCACGCCCGACAACTCGGTCATGCTCTTCATCGACCACCAGCCGCAGATGTTCTTCGGTACCGGGAGCGGCGACCGTGCCGCGATCATCAACAGCACGGTGGGCCTCGCGAAGGCGGCCCGCGCGTTCGACGTCCCGGCCGTCCTGACGACCGTCGCCGCCGAGTCCTTCTCCGGACCCCTGCTGCCGCAGCTGGCCGCCGTGTTCCCCGGCCACAAGGCCGTCGACCGCACCAGCATGAACGCCTGGGAGGACGAGGCGCTGGTCGAGGCGGTCCGGGCCACCGGCCGCAAGAAGATCATCCTCTCCGGTCTGTGGACCGAGGTCTGCCTGGTACTGCCCGCGCTGTCCGCGCTCGCCCAGGGGTACGAGGTCTACGTGGTCACCGACGCCTCCGGCGGTGTGAGCCCGGCCGCCCACGAGCACGCCCTCCAGCGGATGCTCGCCGCCGGCGCGGTCCCCGTCACCTGGGTGCAGGTCCTCCTGGAACTCCAACGCGACTGGGCCCGCTCGGAGACCTACGGCGCCGTCATGGAGATCGTCAAGGAGCACGCGGGGGCGTACGGCCTCGGCGTCGTCTACGCGCAGGCGGTCATCGGCGCGCACGCGGCCGGATGACCTCCCCGGACACCGGCCTGCTCCTGCTGCGGCTGCTGGCGGGCCTGCTCATCGCGGGCCACGGCGTGCAGAAGGTCAGCCGGCGCCTCGGCGGGCGAGGACTCGACGGCGGTGCGCGGGAGTTCCGCGCCGACGGGTTCCGCGGCGGGGCCCTCACCGCCCTCGCGGCCGGCGGCGGCCAGATCGGGTCCGGCGTGCTGCTCGCCGCCGGACTGCTGACCCCGCTCGCCGCGACCGGGGCCATCGGGGTCATGACCGTCGCCGTCACCGTGAAGTGGCACAACGGCCTGTGGGTGCAGAACGACGGCTACGAGTACCCGCTCGTGCTGATCGGCACCGCCGCCGCCCTGGCCGCCACCGGCCCCGGCGCCTGGTCCCTCGACCGCGCGCTCGGCCTGCCGCCCTACCCCCTGTGGTGGACCGTCCTCGTGCTCGCCGCCGGCGTCGGCAGCGGACTGCTCACCCGGCTCGTCCTGCACCGCGCCCCGGCCGGCGCTCCGCGCGCGTCCGCGCCGTAGCGGGCACACCGGACCGCACCGGACTCCGCACTCCCCTCCCGCATGCCCCATCCCACATCCCCCATCCCGCACAGGAGCACATCCATGCCCCACATCGAGGTCGCGGAGGGCAACTCCGCCCCCGTCCGGCTCCACTACGAGGACCACGGCTCCGGCCGCCCGGTCGTGCTGATCCACGGCTGGCCGCTGAACGGCGCCTCCTGGGAGAAGCAGACCGCCGCCCTGCTCGCCGCGGGCCACCGGGTCATCACCTACGACCGGCGCGGCTTCGGCCGCTCCGACCAGCCCGCCGAGGGCTACGACTACGACACCTTCGCCGCCGACCTCCACGAGGTCCTGACCGCGCTCGACCTGCGCGACGCCGTACTCGTCGGCTTCTCGATGGGCACCGGCGAGGTCACCCGCTACCTCGGTACGTACGGGTCCGAGCGGATCGCCAAGGCCGTCATGATCGGCGTCGTCCCGCCCTTCCTGCTCAAGACCGAGGACAACCCGGCGGGCGTCGAGGGCGAGGTCTTCAAGGGCATCGAGGAGGCCATCCGCGCCGACCGGTTCGCCTTCATGACCGATTTCCTCGCCGACTTCTACAACGTCGACGTACTGGGCGGCGAGCGGATCAGCGAACAGGCGGTCAGGGCGAGCTGGAACGTGGCCGTCGGCGCCTCCGCCAAGGGCACCCTCGACTGCGTGCAGGCCTGGCTGACCGACTTCCGCGCGGACCTCCCCCGCATCGACGTGCCCACGCTGATCATCCACGGCGACGCCGACCGCACCCTGCCGATCGACTCCACCGCCGTCCCGCTGGCGCGCAGCATCGCCGGCGCCCGGCTGGTGACCGTCCCCGGCGGCCCGCACGGCCTGCTGTGGACCCACGCCGACGAGGTCAACGCGGCCCTGCTCGCCTTCCTCGGCTGAGCGGGTCCCGCTCCGGCGCGCCGGTGGCCGTCTCCCGCGGGGGAACGGCCACCGGCGTGATCCTGGGCGCCGTACCGGCAACCTCCCCACCGCTTCCTCCGAAGGAGTCACCATGACCAGCCGCCCCGTCCTGGAGCCCGCCGCCCAGGCCTTCGCCGACGCCACCGCGAAGCCGCCGTTCCTCTACGAGATCCCCGTCGCCGACGGCCGCAAGGCCGTGGACGACGTGCAGAGCGGCGAAGGCGTCGCCCTCCCGCCCGTGGACGAGGAATGGGTCACCGTCACCGGCGGCCCCACCGGCGAGGTCCGCACCCGCATCGTCCGCCCGAGCGGCGCCACCGGCCCGCTCCCCGTCATCCTCTACATCCACGGCGCGGGCTGGGTCTTCGGCAACGCCCACACCCACGACCGGCTGGTGCGCGAACTCGCCGTCGGCGCCGGGGCGGCCGTCGTCTTCCCCGAGTACGACCTCTCCCCCGAGGCCCGCTACCCCGTGGCCATCGAGCAGAACTACGCCGTCGCCCGGTGGATCACCACCGAGGGCGGCCGGCACGGCCTGGACGGCGGCCGCCTCGCCGTCGCCGGCGACTCGGTGGGCGGCAACATGAGCGCCGCCCTCACGCTGATGGCCAAGGAGCGCGGCGACGTCCGCCTCGTCCAGCAGGTCCTCTTCTACCCGGTGACCGACGCCTCCTTCGACAGCGCGTCCTACCTGCAGTTCGCCGAGGGGTACTTCCTGCGCCGCGACGCCATGCTCTGGTTCTGGGACCAGTACACGACCGACCCGGCCCAGCGCGCGGAGATCACCGCCTCCCCGCTGCGGGCCCGGACCGAGCAGCTCACCGGGCTGCCGCCGGCCCTGGTCATCACCGCCGAGGCCGACGTGCTGCGCGACGAGGGCGAGGCGTACGCCGCGAAGCTGCGGGCGGCCGGAGTACCCGTCACCGCACTGCGCGCCCTGGGCACCATCCACGACTTCGTCATGCTCAACGCCCTGCGCAAAACCGCGGCCGCGACCCTCGCCATCTCGCTCGCCGTCGCCACCCTGCGCGAGGCCCTCGCATGAGCGGCGCGCCCAGCATGCCCGTCGCCGGCATACGCCCGGCCGCGGAACTCCACGACGGCTCCGCGGCCGACCTCGTCGTGCGCAACGCCAAGGTCTTCACGGGAGACCCCGCCCGGCCCGGGGCCCGCGCCGTGGCCGTCAAGGACGGCCGGGTCCTGGCCCTCGGCGACGACGACCACGAACTCGCCGGGCTCGTCGGCCCCGCCACCCGGGTCGTCGACGCCCTCGGCCGCCGTGTGGTCCCCGGGCTGAACGACTCGCACCTGCACGTCATCCGCGGCGGCCTGAACTACGTGCTGGAGCTGCGCTGGGACGGCGTGCGCAGCCTGCGCCGGGCGCTGGCCATGCTGCGCGAGCAGGCCGGGCGCACCCCGCGCGGCCAGTGGATCCGGGTCGTCGGGGGCTGGACCGCCGAGCAGTTCGCGGAGCGCCGGATGCCGACCGTGGCCGAGCTGAACGCGGCCGCGCCCGACACGCCCGTCTTCGTCCTGCACCTGTACCAGTCGGCCCTGATGAACCGGGCCGCCGTCCGGGCCGCCGGGTACACCCGCGACACGCCCGACCCGGCCGGCGGCCAGATCGTCCGCGGCCGGGACGGCGAGCCGACCGGGGTGCTGCTGGCGGCGCCGGGCGCCCTCCTGCTCTACTCCACCCTCGCCAAGGCCCCGGCCCTGGACGAGGCGGACCGGCGCACCTCCACCCGTCACTTCCTGCGGGAACTCAACCGGTTCGGGCTGACCTCCGCCCTCGACGCCGCCGGCGGCTTCCAGAACTTCCCCGGCAACTACGAGACCGTCGTCGACCTGGCCCGCTCGGGCGAACTCTCGCTGCGGATCGCCTACTACCTGTTCCCGCAGACCGCCGGTCAGGAGCTCGCCGACCTCAGGCGCTGGACGCAGACCGTCCGGCCCGGCGACGGCGACGAGTGGCTGCGCCTGGCCGGCGCGGGCGAGAACCTCACCTGGGCCGCCGCGGACTTCGAGAACTTCGCCGAACCCCGGCCCTCGCTCGCCGAGGGCTACGAGGCCGAGTTCGAGCAGGCCGTCCGGCTGCTGCTGGAACACGGCTGGGGCTTCCGGCTGCACGCCACCTACGACGAGACCATCCGCCGCGACCTCGCCGTGTTCGAGAGGCTCGCGGCCGAGGGGCTGTTCCCCGGCGGCGGCCGCTGGCTCTTCGACCACGCCGAGACCGTCTCCGACCGGAGCCTGGACCGCATCGCCGCCCTCGGCGGGGCCGTGTCCGTGCAGAACCGGATGTCCTTCCAGGGCACCGTCTTCCTCGACCGGTACGGGGCCGAGGCCGCCGCCCGCACCCCGCCGGTGCGGGCCATGCTGGAGCGCGGTCTGACCGTCGCGGCCGGGACCGACGCCACGCGCGTGTCCTCGTACAACCCGTGGGTGGCGCTGCACTGGCTGGTGACGGGCCGCACCGTGGGCGGTACGGCCCTCTACCCGGCCGCGAACCTCCTCGGCCGGGAGGAGGCCCTCGGCCTGTACACGCGGGGCGGGGCGCGGCTCACCGGCGAGGACCACGTCAAGGGCGTCCTGCGGGAGGGGTACTACGCGGACCTCGCCGTCCTGTCCGAGGACTACTTCACCGTGCCCGACGCGGCCATCCCCGACATCGAGTCGGTGCTCACCGTGGTCGGCGGACGCATCGTCCACGCGGAGGCGGAGTACGCGGGCCTGGAGGAGGCCCTGCCGCCGGTCGCCCCGCCGTGGAGCCCCGTGGCCCGCTTCGGCGGATACGCGGGCGGCGGGGCCCTGCAGGCCGAGGCGATGGCGGAGGCCGTCGCCGAGTCCGAACGGCACCGCCGCCGGCGCGCCGCCCGGGGCGAGGCGGCGGTCCCCGGGCCGGCGCCTGACCTCGTCGACCCCTGCTTCGCGCACTGAACCACCAGGAGACCGCGCAGATGACCACAGTCCCCGGCACCGCCGACGGCGACGACGGCCACGGCCACGGCCACGGCGCAGGGCCGTCCGGGCGCCGCTTCGAGCCGGACCTCCGCTCGATGACCCGGATCAACCTGCACCCGATCGCCTCACCGATGCCCCTCGGCTTCTTCACGGTGGCGATCGCCTCGGTGATGACGGGCTGCCTGCAGCTCGGCGTCCTCCAGGCGCAGGACCGGCGGGCGGTCGCCCTGTGCGTGCTGCCCGCCTTCGTCCTGCAGTTGCTCGTCAGCGTCCTGGCCTTCGGGGCCCGGGACGTGATCGCCGCGACCCTGATGGGCACCTTCGCCGGCAGCTGGCTGGCGTACGCGCTGGTCATGGCCTCCGGAGCGGCCGGCGGGCCGGAGGTGCTCGGCGTGTTCAACCTGGCGTTCCTGTGCTTCGGGGCGCTCATGGCGGCGGTGACCCGGCCCAAACGCGCCCTGTGGTGCGTGCTGGTGGCCTCCCTGCCCCGCTGGGCGGCGACGGGGCTGGCCGGGCTGACCGGCGCCGAGTGGCTCACGCGCACCGCCGGGGCGCTCGGCCTCGTGGTGGGGCTCGTGGCCGCCTACGCGGCGTACGCGCTGATGCTGGAGGACATGCGCGGCGAGGAGGTACTCCCGATCGGCCGCAGCGGACCGGCGCACCACGCGGTCGAGGGGGATCTTGCCGTGCAGCTGCGCAACGTGGAACGGCAGGCGGGCGTACGCCGCACGCTGTGAGCCGGAGGCACGGGCGCGGCGCGCGTCCTGCCCCGCTCCGCCCGCGCCGTCAGGCCTCGCCCGGGCCCGGTCCGATCCGGGCCCGGGCGTCCGCCTGCCACTGGCCGGGCGGCATGCCGTAGGCGGCGCGGAAGGCCCGGCTGAAGTGGGAGGGGCTCACGAAACCCCAGCGCTGGGCCACCGCCGACACCGACACCGCGGCGGACCCCGGCGGCCGGGACAGCTCGCGCCGGCAGCGTTCCAGCCGCTCGCGGTGGATCCAGCGGCCCACCGTGGTGCCGTCGGAGCGGAACAGCTTGTGCAGGTACCGCACCGAGACGTGGTGCGCGGTCGCGATCCGCTCCGGCGAGAGACCGGGGTCGCCGAGGTGGCGCAGGACGTACTCCTTGACGCGGGCCAGCATGCCCCGCGCCGCTTCCGGCGCCCGGGGGTCCAGCCGCCCGCGCCGCTCGCGGACCAGCACGGCCAGCAGGTCGGCCGTGGTCAGGGCGAGCTGGTGGCCGGTGTACGGGTCGAAGGCGTCGGCCTGCTCGGCGAGCCGGGCCAGGTATCCGGCGACCAGCCCGGAAGTCCCTGAACTGCCGCTGAACAGGGTTCCGGTGACGGCCCGCAGGTCGTCCTCCGAGACTCCGAGCCCCTGCTTGGGCACCCGGAACGCGGTGAAGCGGAAGTCGTCCGGCTGCTCCCGCAGGAAGGGCCGGCCGGCGTCCGAGCAGGTGAAGGTGCCCGGTCTGACCAGGGCCCGGCGGCCGTCCTGGGCGAGCCTGGCGGTGCCCCGCTGGTGGAGGGTGACGTTCAGGTACTCCGCACCGCCCTCGGATATCCGGCGCTCGCTGCGCGTCACCGTCTGCGGGCCGGCCTCGACCACGGAGATCTGCAGCGGTCCGAGCCTGCGGCTGGTGATCGTCCCCACCGAGCGCTCGCGCTCGTGCAGCACGACGTCGAGGGGGATGAAGGTGCCGGAAACGAGGGTGTGCCAGTGGTCGGCGCGGTCGGCCGGCGACAGCGGCGAGGGGGGCGGTACGACGGACATGAGGGGCTCCGAGTGCGGTGCGGTCGATCCTGTTCCCACTCTCGGACCGGGCGGCGCCGCTGCCATCCGTCACATGACTTGCGTCGTACCCGGTCGTCTCAGTCGCCGGCCTCCCGCTCCACGACGTCGCGCAGCTGCCCGCGCGAGGTCACGCCCAGGGCGGGGAAGGCCTGGTAGAGGTGGGTTCCCACGGTCCGCGGCGAGAGGAAGAGCCGCTCGCCTATCTCGCGGTTGGTCAGCCCCTGCGCCGCCAGCCGGACGATCCGCTGCCGCTGCGGGGTCAGGGACCGCAGGGCGCTGTGCCGGGCGGACTCGACGGCGACGCCCGCCGCCCGCAGCTCGGCCTCGGCGCGTGCGCCCCAGGGCGCGGCGCCCAGCCCCTCGAAGATCTCGCGCGCCTTGGTGAGGGCCGCCCGGGCCTCGGCGATCTGCCGCTGCCGGCGCAGCCATTCGCCGTACTCCAGCCAGACCTGGCCGCGTTCGAAGGGCCAGCGCCGGCCGGCCGGGTCCGCCAGCGCCTCGCGGAAGTGCGCGCCCGCCGCGGCCGGTTCGGCCAGGAGCGCGGCGGCCCGCAGCAGGATCTGCCGCAGCCGCGGGGAGGCGCCGTCGCCGACCTCCGCGGTCACCTGCTCGAGGGAGGTACGGGCCTCGTCCGCGTGTCCGGTGAGCACGGCGGCGGCCGCGTGGTCCGCGACGGCGTAGCAGGACAGGTGGTAGTGGGTGGGTGCGCCCGACGCGTCGAAGAGCGCCCGCAGGTGGTGGTGGGCGCCGGCGTGGTCGCCGAGGGCCGTGGCGGCGAGGGCGGCGGCCCTGCGGGCCCGGACCGTGGTGGCGAGCGCGCAGGCCGGTTCGGTGACGGCCAGCACCTCCGCCGCGTGCCGCTGGGCCGTCGCGGTGTCGCCGGTCAGGGCGCACAGGGTCGCCAGGACGGCGAGGGCCCGTACGGTCCCGAGGTTGTGCTGTCCGGCGAGGAAGCGGTCCGCGAGCCGTTCCACGCCCAGGCGGGCGTCCGCCCACCGGCCGCCGTCGAGGTTGGCGAGGGCCAGGTCGGCGGCGGTCGTCCCGGCGTGGAAGTCCGCCGCGTCCTCCCACTGCGGGTTGACCACGTCGCCCAGCAGGCTCACGGCCGTCTCGGTCTCGTCGAGCAGCATGCACAGCACGCCGAGGGTGTGCTTCTGAGTGGGGATCAGGCCGGGGGCCGCGGTGACCGCGGGCAGGTGCCCGCGCACCGTGTTGCCGTGCAGGTAGGGGTCCGTGGCGCCGATGTCCCACAGGTGGAAGGGGTGGGTGGCCATGCCCTCGTCCCCGGCGCGGGCGGCCAGCATCGGACGGATCCGCTCGCGCTGGGCGGGGATGCCGGAGTGGTAGACGATGCCCGTCGCGATGGTGGAGACGCCCCCGTCGATCTGCGCCGACCCGGGCAGCTCGTCGGGTACGACCAGGCAGAACGCCCGTTCCATGCGCAGCATCAGCATTTCGACCAGCCCGCTGAAGGCGGATATCCAGCGCAATGCCTCGGGGTCCCCGTCGAGCCGCGAGGCTTCGGCGGCGAGGTGCTCGGCCTTGGCGATGTCTCCCGTGACGACGGCGGCGTAGGCCGCGGTGGCCTGCAGGCGGGCCCGTTCGGCCGGGGCCGGGTGCAGTTGCGCGGCCCGCTCCAGGCCGGCCAGTGCCTCGGCGACCGCGCCCCGGCCGAGCGCCCGCAGGGCGGCGGCCTCCAGGGCGGTGGCCACCGGCTCGGCGGGGGTCACGGTGGCGGCCGACAGCTGCCACGCGCGGCGGTCGGGGTCGCCCGTGAGGACGTCCGCGAGGGCCAGGTGGGCGCGGCGCCGCTCGGCGAACGGGGCGGCGCCGTAGATCGCCGAACGGATCAGGGGGTGGCGGAAGTCGATGCGGTCGGCGTGCAGCCGTACGAGCCCGGCCCGCTCGGCGGGCAGCCACACGTCGGTGCGGGAGCCGGGCGGGAGCGCGGCCAGTACGTCGGCCAGGCCCGCGCCCTCGGCGGCCGCGGCCACGAGCAGTGCCTCGCGGGTGGCCTCGGGCAGTTCGTCGACCCGGGCGGCGAAGGTCCGCTCCAGCAGGTCGGTGACGGGCAGTGGCCCCACGGCCGGAAGCCGCCCGTCCCGCGCCGCCGACCGGGCCAGTTCCACCAGGGCGAGGGGGTTGCCGGCGGCGGTGGCGAGCACGGTGCGCCGGGTCGGGCCGACGGGCGGATCGGGCTGGGCGCCGAGCAGTTCCTCCGCCTCGGCGGGCGCGAGCGCGGCCACCACGAGCCGGGGCACCGACGGGTCGAGCCAGTCGGGCCTGTGGGTGCCGCGGGCGGTGACGAGCAGGCCGATCGACTCGCCGGCCAGCCGCCGGGCGAGGAAGCCCAGCACCTGGCAGCTGCCGCGGTCGAGCCAGTGGGCGTCGTCGACGGCGAGCAGCAGCGGTCCGGTCGAGGCGACCTGAGAGGCGAGGGTCAGGACGGCCAGGCTCATCATCATGGGGTCGGGCGGCGTGGGGTCCTCGCCCAGCCCGAAGGCGCCGAGCAGCGCGCCGCGCTGACGGACCGGCAGGCCGTCCGCGCCGTCCAGTACGGGCAGGAGCAGCTGGTGCAGGCCGGCGAAGGCGAGCTCGCTCTCGGCGGCGTTCCCGCGGACCCGCAGCACCCGGGTCCCGGCGCGCTCGGCCTCGCCGACCGCGTGCTCCAGCAGCAGGGTCTTGCCGACGCCGGGCTCCCCGAGCAGCAGCACGCAGGCCGCCGCCGCGCGGGGGGAGAGTGCCTCGGCGATGAACGCCCGTTCTTCCTGACGCCCGATCACCACTGAACTCCCGAAACTCCTCGCGCGGGGGCGGGTTCCGCCCCTTCGGGAGCATAACCGCCGCTCACGCCCCCGCGAATTCGCAGGACTTGGCGCCGCGGCCCCACCCCGCCGCACATCCTGCACCCGCCGGCTTCACCGCTCGCGCACTGCCCCATGGATGGTCCGCACCGCGAACACCTCGTTGAAGGGCTCCACGAGTACTTCGGCGGCGAGCGCCACGAGGTGGGCGGGGACCTCGCCGTGCGGCAGCGCGCGCACGTACGAGAGCGCCTGCGAGGGCGACAGCACCGGCAGCCGCTGCCGCATGATCCGTACCGCCTGCATGCGCCCGTGCACGGCGAGCGCTTCGCACACCTCGTCGTGCAGATCGTCCACGGCCGTCCGGACGGGCAGGCCGAGGACGCGGGAACGGTAGTCGGTCTCCCACTCCCCACCGGCCTCGGAGGCGACCCCGATCTCGTGCAGCCCTCCGTCGATCCGGTCGACGAGGTACGGACCGTGACCGATCAGCATGTCCAAGGGGTTCCGCGTGCGTGCGTACTCCTCGGACTGCACGTAGACCTTCCACACCAGCTCGTGCTCGTGCACACGCACCACCGCCTCGCGGGTCCGCGGCACGCCGAGGGCCGCGGCCTTCCGTTCCTCGCGGGCGAGGTGTTCGCGGACGATGCCGACCGCCGTCTCACGCTCGATCATACGTGCGGCCCCAGGTCCGTGAGCGGGGAACGCAGGCCGAACCACTGCTCGGCGCCGAACTCCTCGAACCGCTCCACCTCGGTGAAGCCGAGCTTCGCCGCGAGGCGCAGGGAGCGGTCGTTGGCGCTCTGGCTGCACAGGACCACGGGCTCGCCGGGACGGGCGTCGGCGAACCAGTCGAGGGCCGCGGCGCAGGCCTCCGCGGCGTAGCCGCGTCCCCAGGCCCGCGGCAGGAACGTGTAGCCGAGCTCGGTCTCGCCGGCCTGCGGACGGATGTGACCCGGGCGGTCCGGGTCGCGCCGGGCGAGCGTGACCATGCCGATCATCGATCCGTCGAGTTCGGTCACGAAGGAGCCGGGGCGCCGGCCGGGTACCTCGGGCACGCGGCGCTCCAGCTCGTCGCGCGGCCGGGCGCCACCGAGGTAGGTGCCCACCTCCGCGGAGGCGAACAGGTCGATAAACGCAGGGCGGTCGCGGGCCTCCGACGCGCGGAGCACGAGCCGTTCGGTCCGCAACGGGGCAGGCGGCCAGGTGACGCCGTCGATTCCGATCATGGCGGGCAACCTACCCTGCGGTCGGGTCGGCCCGGTCCTTCGGGTCAGTCGGGCCAGGTGCCGGTCAGGCGCCTGACGGCCACGGCTCCGCCGCGGTCGATCGCCGCCTTGACCAGCGCGAACACGGCGCCCTGGAGGGTCGCGGCGATGAGGATCTCCCGCCAGGACCGTTCCTCGTCGGTGGCGTTCGGTGCGTCGTCGTCGTGGCCGAGCTGCTTCCAGACCTGTTTGAACGCGAGGCCGGCCAGCGCGCCCCCGAGGGCGCCGAGGGCCATCCCCACGGGCTTGTACGCGACGGTCGAGGCCTTCATGAGTACCTCCTCCACGGGTTGCTCGTCCGGTTCTCCCTGTTCTTCCCGCTCTGCGCCTGCCCGGTCCTGCGCGCGGCTAACGCGTACGGGGCCGGGTACACGCGGGACCGGGCCGGCAGCCCCTGCCGGCCGGCACGCCGATTCCCGACGGAACGGAGTTTCGCCATGGCACTCACAGCCGACGTCATCACCGAACTGACCGCGGACCACCGCGAGATGGACGAGACGTTCGACATCCTCGAACAGGCCGTCCCCGCAGCGGAACGCCGGACGGCGGCGGAGCGGCTGACCATCGAGCTCGTCCGGCACACGGTCGCCGAGGAGGAGCACCTCTTTCCGACCCTTCGGGAGGTGCTGCCGGACGGCGACCTCATCGCGGACCGGGAGATCGCCGACCACGCCCGGATGGAGAAGATCCTCAAGGACCTGGAGGGGCTCGACGCCGACCGGCCCCTGTTCGACCAGCTCGTCGTGGCGCTCAGGGCGGAGGTCACCGCGCACGTCTGGGACGAGGAGGAGAACCTCTTCCCGCGGCTGCGGGAAACCTGCGCGCAGGAGGCCCTGGAGCGGATCGGCGACAGCGTCCGGCGCGCGAAGCTGCGGGCGCCCCGCTCCCCCGCCACCGCGCCGGCGACGGCGACGGCCCCGGGCATCGGCCTGGTGGACCATGCCCGCGACCTCGTCACGGGCCGCGGCACCCGGTAACCGGGCCGACGCCGGCCGGCTGACGAGCCGGCCGGCCGGTTCAGTCGCCGGTGGTGGCAGCGGCCGGGGGGCGGGCCGGGGTCTCGGGCTCGTGCGGTGTGCGGGCCACCGCCCCGGCCGGGGCGGTGGTGGGGCGTTCGGTCCAGAACCTGCCGGACGCCGCACGGCGGGCGAGCATCAGAACCACCCCGACCAGGCTCAGGCCCAGGGCGATGACCAGAGGCGGCCCCATGCCGAACCAGGCGGCTCCGCCGGAGGAGTTGGCCGGGTCCGCCATGTCGGCCACCGCCTCCACCAGCAGCCACACCAGCATGCCCGCGCCGACGAGCGGGCCGGCCCCGATGAGCAGGAACTCGCGCAGGCCGGAGGTGAGCCGGCGCCGGTGGTAGACGGCGCAGGCGATGCCGGTGAGGGCGTAGTAGAAGGCGATCAGCAGGGACAGGGCCGTCAGGGAGTCGGCGAGGGCGTTCTCGCTGATCCGGTGGATGAGCAGGTACCAGACGGTGGCGGTGCCGGCGACCCACCAGGTGCTGACGGCGGGGGTGCGGTAGCGGGGGTGGACCAGGCCGAACCGGCTCGGCAGGGCGTGCCGGCGCGCCATGGAGAGCGCGGTGCGCGAGGCAGGGATGATCGTCGTCTGGGTCGAGGCGAGCGCCGAGGTGGCGACGGCCAGGAGGACGATCCAGTCCCAGCCGCCGAGGGCCTCGCGGGCCAGGGAGGCGAAGACGGCCTCCTCCTCGTCGGCGTGCGCGGCGAGGTAGCCGGTGCCGGCGAAGGCGACGACCGCGAAGGCCACGGAGACGTAGGTGGCCAGGAGGACCACGGTCGACCAGATGCCGGCCCGCCCCGGCGCCGATGAGGGGTCCTTGGTCTCCTCGGTGAGGTTCACGGCCGACTCCCAGCCCCAGTAGACGAAGACGCCGAGGAGCAGCCCGCCCGTCAGCGCCGTCCCGCCCGCCGCGAAGGGGTCGAGCCAGCCGGCGGCCGGCCGTACGGCGTCGAGGGAGGCGGTGCCGGCGTAGACCCGGTACAGGGCCACGCCCGCGAACACGAACAGGCAGACCGTCTGCAGCAGGACCAGGACGTTCTGCAGCCGCGCCGCCGCCTGGGTGTCGCGTACGCACAGCGCCGCCATCACCACGATCACGAGCACGGTCAGCGCCTGCCGGACCAGCGTGTCGCCCGCGAGGCCGTCCAGGCCGACGGCCAGCAGGCCGAAGTTCACGGCCACGTCGGCCAGCGAGCCGACGACCAGGACGCCGGTCATCGTGATCGCCCAGCCGCCGAGCCACCCGGCCGTGGGACCCAGCGCACGCGTCACCCAGGAGAAGGTCGTGCCGCAGTCGGGATCGGCACGGTTGAGGTAGTAGAAAGCGGATGCGATGAGAACCATCGGTACGAAGGACGCGAGCATCACCCCGGGAGCGTGTACGCCGACCAGTGCGACGATCGGCCCGATCACCGCGGCCAGGGAGTACGCCGGCGAGGTGGCGTTGAGCCCGATGGCGAGCGCGTCGACGAACCCGATCGCGTTCGGTCTGAGCGTGGCGGCCTGCGGCGTCCGCGGGGTGTCTTCGACCATGGTCCCTCACTGGTGCGGTGTGAACGGGGCGTGAATGCGATGAGGAAACCCGTGCGCCACCCGGAGGGTCAATGGTGTTGGCATAAGGCCTGCCGCTCAGGCCCCGGCGTCCGCCAGCTGCCGCTCCGCCGTGTCCAGCAGCATCTCCAGCGCGACCGGGTAGGCGCTGTGCGGCATCCTGGCGGCCAGCAGCCCGGCGGTGGCCGCAATGTTCGGGTACGCGTCCGCCGGCAGGCGGGCGTAGGTGGACTCCCAGCGCTCCTCGTCCGACGCGCGTGCCTGGGCCGACAGGGCCAGGGGGCCCGCGTCGAGGGCGGCGAAGGCCAGGCTCTGGTCGATGTAGGCGTGGTAGATCCGCACCGCGTCCTCGTCGCCGAACCCCGCACCGCGCAGGATGCCCAGGATCGCCTCGTCGGCGGCGATCTCCCGCGGCCGGCCGGTCACCCGGCTCGCGGTCAGCAGGGCGGCCTGCGGGTGGGCGAGGTAGGCGCCGTGGATGCGCAGGCCCAGGGCGCGCAGGTCGTCGCGCCAGCGGCCGGTCGGGGACCAGCCGGCGAGCGCCCGGCCGATCAGCTCCTCGCCGATGGCGAGGGTGAGGCCGTCCATGCCCTCGAAGTAGCGGTACAGGGTGCTGGGGTCCGCGCCCAGGGCGGCGCCGAGCCGGCGCGCCGACAGGCCCGCGCTGCCGTGCTCGCGCACCATCCGCAGCGCCGTCTCGACGATCAGCTTCTCGGAGAGCACCGTCCCCCCGCGGGTCGGCCGCCTCCGCCTGCGGGCTTCCTCGGGAACCACGTCCTTCGCCATCGGCGCCCGCCTCCGTAACGTCCCATCCTTATGCCAACACCATTGACCTTAACTCGGGGCGCCCGGTTCCATCAGCCCCCTGAGGCGAACGCCTCACCGAGAGAGGACCAAGACATGCGTGTTCTGCTTGTGGGTGCCGGCGGTGTCGGGAGCGCGATCACCAAGATCGCCACACGCCGCGGTTTCTTCGACCACTTCGTCGTCGCCGACTACGACCTGGGCCGCGCGCAGGCCGCGGTCGCCGCCCTGGGCGGCGCCGAGCAGCGGTTCAGCGCCTGCCGCGTCGACGCCTCCGACGAGGCGGCGGTGACCGGGCTGCTCACCGAGCACGGGTGCGACGTACTGATGAACGCCACCGATCCGCGGTTCGTGATGCCCCTGTTCAACGCGGCGCTCGCGGCGGGCAGCCACTACGTCGACATGGCCATGTCCCTTTCCCGCCCGCACCCGGACCAGCCGTACCGCGAGTGCGGGGTCAAGCTCGGCGACGAGCAGTTCGAACAGGCCGCGGACTGGGAGAAGTCGGGCCGCCTGGCGCTCGTCGGCATGGGCATCGAGCCCGGGCTGTCGGACGTCTTCGCCCGCTACGCGGCCGACGAACTCTTCGACGACATCGAGGAGATCGGCATCCGCGACGGAGCCAACCTGACCGTCGAGGGCTACGACTTCGCCCCGTCCTTCAACATCTGGACGACGATCGAGGAGTGCCTGAACCCTCCCGTGGTGTACGAGAGCGGGCGCGGCTGGTTCACCACCGAGCCGTTCAGCGAGCCGGAGGTCTTCGACTTCCCCGAGGGCATCGGGCCGGTCGAGTGCGTCAACGTCGAGCACGAGGAGGTCCTCCTCGTACCGCGCTGGGTCGGCGCCCGCCGCGTGACGTTCAAGTACGGCCTCGGCGACGACTTCATCGGCAAGCTCAAGGCGCTGCACGCGCTGGGCCTGGACTCCACGGTCCGGGTCCCGGTCCGCGGCGAGGACGGCGCCGAGGTCCGGGTCTCGCCCCGCGACGTGGTCGCGGCCTGCCTGCCCGACCCGGCCACGCTCGGGGACCGGATGACGGGGAAGACCTGCGCGGGCACCTGGGTCAAGGGCACCAAGGAGGGCAGGCCCCGCGAGGTGTACCTCTACCATGTGGTCGACAACCAGTGGTCGATGCGCGAGTACGGCTCCCAGGCCGTCGTCTGGCAGACCGCCGTCAACCCGGTGGTGGCCCTGGAACTCCTCGCGACCGGCGTGTGGTCGGGGTCCGGCGTCCTGGGCCCCGAGGCGCTGCCGGCGCGGCCCTTCCTCGACCTGCTGACGGCGTACGGCTCCCCCTGGGGCGTCCGCGAACAGGGCCCCACTCCCGCCGCCGGCCACTGACCGGGCCGGCCGGTGGAACCGAAATGATCTCCTTTGGCGTCATTGTCACCACATGACCGTCGAGGGAGAGGAGAGACGACGTGGAGCAGACCCGTCGTACCGTACTGGCTCTGGGAGCGGGGGTGGCGCTGGCCGCGGCGCTGCCGGCGGGCGCGGCCCGTGCGGCGGCACCGGCCGCGACGCCCGGGCCCGGCGGGGGCGGCCTCGGAGGCGAGGCCGTCCGGCGGCTGCGCGCACTGGAGCGCGAGTACGGCGCGCGGGTCGGAGCGTACGCCCGGGACACCGGTTCGGGCCGGACGGTGCGGTACCGGGCCGACGAACTGTTCCCCATGTGCTCGGTGTTCAAGACGCCGGCCGCGGCGGCCGTGATGCGGGACCTGGACCGCGACGGTGAGTTCCTCGCGCGGCGCATCCACTACACGCAGGGCGACGTCACCTCCGCGGGCGGCGGCTCGGTGACCGGCCGGCCCGAGAACGTCGCCGGCGGCCTGACGGTGGCCGAGCTGTGCTCGGCGGCCATCGCGCAGAGCGACAACGGCGCCGCGAACCTGCTGCTCCGCGAGTTGGGCGGGCCCACCGCGATCACCCGGTTCTGCCGTTCCCTCGGGGACCGCACGACGCGCCTCGACCGCTGGGAGCCGGAGCTGAACTCGGCCGAGCCGTCGCGGGTGACCGACACGACCAGCCCCCGGGCCGTCGCGGGCACCTACGGGCGGCTCGTGCTCGGCGACGCACTCGCCCCGCGGCACCGGGACCTCCTGACGCGGTGGCTCGTGGCCAACACCACGAGCGGCGACCGGTTCCGTGCCGGGCTGCCGCGCGACTGGGTGATCGGGGACAAGACCGGCGCCGGGTCGTACGGGACCAACAACAACGTGGGCATCGCCTGGCCCCCCGGGCGGCCGCCCGTGGAGCTGGCCGTGCTGACGACCAAGCCGGACGCCGCCGCACCGCGCGAGGACGCCCTGGTCGCGAGGGCCGCCGAGGTCCTGGCGGCAGCGCTCGCCTGACGGGCGAACCCTGCCGGTCCGTCACGCCAACCGGGGCGCACAGCAAGGATCTTGACGGTACCGTGCTGCTCCAGCGGGCTGACGTGGTGCCGGTCAGGTGCCACGATGGTCCGTGCTTCAACAGTGTGTCGTTCGGGACGCACGAGAGCGGCTCCGGCGCGTCCCGGAGGGCAGCCCTACCCCACGAAAGGGCGGACACCCCATGCGCGTTATACCCTTCGTATGGCCCTTAGGCGGCGGCCGCGGCTCGGCCGCGGAAGACCAGGTGCGGCTCTACTACAGCCGCAAGACACAGGAGATCCTGCACAAGTACGGCCCGGGTCCGCGCGTCCACTTCCACGTGGGGCTCTACCCGGACGGCCCACCGGACACCACCGTCCCCCAGCACACGCTGCAGCGGAGCCTGTTCGACTCGCAGGAGCGGATAGTCGACCACGCGGCCCGCACCTGGGGCGCGTACGAGACGCCTCCCCGGCGCCTGCTCGACATCGGCTGCGGACTCGGCGGCACCTCGCTCTACTGGGCGCAGGAGCACGGGGCGTCGGTCACCAGCCTCACCGTCGCACCGGAACACCTGCCGATCGTGCGGCGCTTCGCCCGCCGTGCCGGGGTCGCCGAGCGCGTGACGCCCGTACTGGCCGATGTGCACGACCTCGACGAGACCCGCGCCTACGACGCCGTCTACGCCAACGAGAGCAGCGGCTACACCGACCGGACCCGCCTGTTCGAGGTCGTCGCCAAGGCCCTGGAACCGGGCGGCTGGTTCGGGATCCAGGAGCATTTCGTGGGCGCCTCCGCATGGCGGGAGTTCATGGACGGCTACTACAGAACACGGCTCGGCCGGCGCGGGGAGTACCTGGCCGCGGCCGAGGCGGCCGGCTTCGAGCTGGTGCAGGACGAGGACGTGACGGACTCGGTGGCGGAGTTCTGGGTGCAGTCCATGGCGTGGAACACCGCCGAACTGGACCGGCTCCGGGCGGACTCCCGCGCCGAGCCCGGCGCCTGGACCGGCGACCGGCTCGAACAGTCGACCATCGCGCACAGCAAGTTCTTCCGCCTCTGGCGCGAGCACGCGGTGGAGACGCGGCTGCTGCGCTTCCGGATCGGCGGTGGCCGATGACCGAG
Organism: Streptomyces erythrochromogenes; assembly: GCF_040684695.1. GTDB lineage: Bacteria > Actinomycetota > Actinomycetes > Streptomycetales > Streptomycetaceae > Streptomyces > Streptomyces erythrochromogenes_C. The sequence continues at coordinate 512,058 of NZ_JBFBGM010000001.1, read as the reverse complement.
CCGCCCCGGCCCTCGCTCCTCGGCGCGGGCCTGCCGCCCTTCTACTGCCCCCTGCCGCGCGACCTCGTCCATCCCGAGGCCAAGGAGGTGGAGTCCCGGGCGGTCCGGTGGCTGGACGCCTTCGGCCTGTACCCCGATCCGGTCGAACGCGCGTGGGGGCTCGCCACCCACAGCGCGGACTTCTCCTGCCGCATCATCCCCGACGGGGACGTGGAGGCCGTCCTGCTGTTCACCCAGTGGAACTACTGGGCCAACGCGGTGGACGACTGGCAGGACTCGGGCTCCGACGAGGTGGGGACGGCCGCGGTCGTCGAACACGGGGTGCGCCTGCTGCGCACCATCGAGGACCCCGGGACGTCCGTGCTGCCCGACGGGCCGATGACCCGCGCGCTGCTGGACCTGGTGGACCGCACCCACGCCCTGCTCACCCCGTACGAGCTGCGCAGATTCGTCGAAGGGACGCGGGACTGGCTGCTCGGGGCGGCCTGGCGCGCCGCCCGGGCGGAGGAGAGATCGATGCCGGGGCTGAACGACTTCGTGGCCATGGGTCCGCTGGCGAACGGCACGCGGTTCTCCTTGACCTGGTCGGACGTCGCCCGCCGGGACCGGCTGTCGGCGGACGTCCTGTGCTCCCCCGCCCTGACGGTCCTGACGGACGCGGCCGGTTTCGTCGTCAGCGCGGACAACGACCTGTTCTCCTACGACAAGGACGACCACCTGGAGCCGCGCGAGGTGAACCTCGTCAACGTGCTCGCCCACCAGGAGGGCTGCTCCCCCGCCGAGGCGGTCCCGCTCGCCGTCGCCCTGCGCGACCGGGTGATGGTCCTGTTCACCGGACTGCGGGCGCGGCTGGAGGAGGACTCGTCCGGCGGGGACGGCGAACTGCGCCGCCACCTGGCGGCGCTGGGCCACTACGTGGCCGGGTCCATCGCCTGGCAGACCCGGGCACCGCGCTACGCCAGTCCGCGCAACCGGTACGAACTGCCGCTCCCGGACGCTGAGTTCACCGTGCGGTACGCCGAGCGACCCAGCGTCGCCGGGACCGAGCCGCCGGACCTGCCGGCGCTGGCGTCCTGGTGGCGGCAGTTGCACGGCTGAGCGGAAAGCACGGGGTCCCCGGCCGGTGCGGCCGGGGACCTCGGACCTCGCTGCGGACGGACCCCGCCGCGGACGGACCGCTCAGCGGCGGCCGAGCAGCCGGCGCCACCAGCTGACACCACGGCGCCTGCGGCCGCCCGCGGCGGGCGGCGGCGCCGCCGGCTGCGGCGGGATCACCGGGTGGACGGGGTGTCCGGCCGGCTGCTCCACCGGGAGCTGCGGGGGCGGGGCCGGGGCGGGCGCGGAGCGCGGGGCGAACCGCACCGGGAGCGAGAGCAGGTGACGGGACATCAGGGTGCCCCGCCACTCCAGCTCGCCCGGGTCGACCGCCAGCTGGAGGTCGGGCAGCCGGTCCAGCAGGACCTCGATGCCGGTGTCCGCGATGGCGCGCCCGATGTCCTGGCCGGGGCACTCGTGCGGGCCGCTGCTGAACGCCAGGTGCGAGCGGTTGCCGTGGACGGACACGGAGGGATCGGGGCGGATCTGCGGGTCGGCGTTGCCTGCGGCCAGTCCGAGCAGGATCATGTCCCCGGCCTTGACCTGCTGGCCGCCGAGCACGGTGTCGCCGGTGGCCCAGCGCCCGATGATCGTGTTGATGGGCGGGTCGTCCCAGAGGACCTGTTCCAGCGCGTCCGGCAGGGTCATGTGGCCACCCGAGAGGCTCGCCCGGAAGCGCGGGTCGGTCAGGACGGTGCGCAGCGTGTTGGCGATCAGGTTGGCGGTGGTCTCGTAGGCCGCGATCAGCACGACGCGCAGGTGCATGAGAACTTCGGTGTCGGTCAGGTCCGCGGGGTGCTCGATCAGCCAGGAGGCGAGGTCGCGTGCGGGCTTGGCCTTGCGTTCGACGACCAGGTTCTCCAGCGTGGTCGTGACGTAGCGGTCGCTCTGCAGGGCCGTCTCCGTCCCCTGGAGCATGTCGCGCGCCGCGTTGACGAGCAGCGGCCCGTGTTCGTCGGGCGCCCCGATGAGCTGCGTCATGACCAGCATGGGGAGCTGGTCGGAGAAGGCGGGCACCAGGTCGGCGTATCCCTCGGCCGCGATCTGGTCGACGAGCTGGTTGGCGAAGCGGGTCACGTAGCGGCGGATGCCGCGCTTGTCGAAGCGCTCCAGGGACTCCACGACGGCCGAGCGCAGCCGTTCGTGCACGGGGCCGTCGGTGAAGTTGCACACCGGCACCCAGGAGACCATGGGGCCGAGCGGGGTGTCGGCCGGTACCCGGCCTTCCCTCATGTCGCGCCAGCCCCGGGGGTCGCGGGCGAACCGCGACGACGTCCGGGCGACGTCCAGGTTCTCGCGGTGCCCGAGGACGAGCCAGGCCGGGAGGTCCCCGCTGACGAGCACGGGGGCCACCGGGCCGTGTTCGGCGCGCAGCTTCTCGTACAGGGCGAGGGGGTCCGCCTGTGCCTCGGCACCGTGCAGGCGGTACAGGCCGCCCGCGGTCGCCGCGGCGTGGGCGGGGCACCCGGGCGGTGGGGTGGGGGTGGTGCTCACATTGCCTCCTGGGTGGCTGCCTGGGAGTGCAGGTAGCGCATGAGGGTCAGCAGGACGTCGCGGGAGGAGTCCCGCCTTCTGGCGTCGCAGACGAGGATCGGGACGGCGGGGGGCAGGTCGAGGGCCTCGCGCAGTTCCTCCAGGGGATGGTCGGGCGCGCCGGGGAAGGAGTTGACGGCCACGACGAAGGGGACGCCGCGCTCCTCCAGCCGCCCGATGACGTCGAAGCTGATCTCCAGCCGTCGGGTGTCGAGGAGGACGACGGCTCCGAGCGCGCCCTCGAAGAGCCCGCGCCACAGGAACCAGAAGCGTTCCTGGCCGGGCGTTCCGAACAGGTACAGCACGAGTTCGTCGTTGATGCTGATGCGGCCGAAGTCCATGGCCACGGTGGTGGTGATCTTCCGGTCGACGCCCCGGGTGTCGTCGACGCCGACGCCGGCCCTGGTCATCGTCTCCTCGGTCGTCAGCGGTTTGATCTCGCTGACGGCACCGACCATCGTCGTCTTGCCCACGCCGAATCCGCCGACGACCACGACCTTCACGGCCGCCGCGGCCGACTGCGGCAGGACGTCCGCCTCGCGCGGCCCGGCGGGCGGGTCAGAGCTTCTGAAGTCCATCGATCACTGCCTCGATCAGAGCAAGGTCGGGTAGCTGCGCGGCGGGGATGGGCGGTCGGACGTGCACGCGTTGCGCGGCCATCAGGTCTCCCACCAGCACGGTGACGACGCTCACGGGCAGGCCGGCGTACGCGGCGATCTCGGCCACCGACAGCGGTGACCGGCACATCCGCAGGATGGAGGCCTGCTCGGGCTGCATCTCGGGCCGGGGAGGCCCTTTGGCCACCACTAAGGTCACGAGGTCGAGATGGACGGAGGTGGAGGGTCCACTGCGTCCGCCGGTGATGACGTAGAGCCGTTCGGGGCTGCCGTCCTCCCAGCTTGAGGGCGGCTCTTTCACGCGGGCTGCCCGTCGTGCCGGGGCGGGCTGCTCAGGTGGTCCCCCATTCGGGACACCAGGTTGCGCATCTGCGCGCCCATCAGGCCCGCGTCGACGCCCTCGTCGGCGAGTACGGCCAGGTAGGAGCCGTCCCCGGCGGCCATGAGGTAGAAGAAGCCGCCGTCCATCTCGATCACGACCAGGCGCATTCTGCCCTCGGAGCTGGGCAGTTCGGCGGCCACCGCCCCGGCGAGGCTCTGCAGGCCCGCGCACGCGGCCGCCAGGCGGTCGGCCGTGTCCGTCTCGGCGCCGTACTGGGCCACGCACAGCCCGTCCGCGGACAGCACGATCACGTGCCGCGTCTGCGGCACGCCGGCTGCCAGGTCCTTGAGCATCCAGTCCATACTGCTTCGCTGAGTCATCACTGTTCATGCCCCTTTGGTCGCTGAACCCGACGCGTCCTGGGCGCCCGGCGGGTCCTGGCCGGGCTCACCCGACAGTCCGCTGTGGAACGCCTCCAGCCACATTCCGGGGCCGTTGTCGTCGGCCGGCTGCGGCCTCGCGGCCGGCCGGACTTCGGAGGTGGCGACGCGGTCCTTCCGGCGCCGTTGCGGCAGGCCGGTCGCGGTACGTTCGGCGGTCGGCCCGGCACTCGCGGGCATCGGCCCGGGCACCGGTCCGGGCATCGGCCCGGGCGCCGCGGACGGCGTGGGCCGGGGCGCGGGGAAGCCGGCCGGGGTCGCGTCGACGGGGTGCTCGCGCGGTGTGGCGGAGACCGCCCTGGGCCCCGAGGAGGAGCCGATGCCGTGGGCGAGCCCGGTCGCCGCGGACGCGGTGGTGATCAGGTGCTGCGGCACGATGACGACGGCGCGGACACCGCCGTACGCGGAGGAGCGCAGGGACACCTGGAACCCGTACGCCTGCGCCAGCCGGCCGACCACGGCCAGGCCCAGCCTGGGCGTCTCGCCCAGGTCGTTGAGGTCGATCCCGGACTGCGCCTGGGCGAGCATCTTCTCGGCGCGTGCGCGGGCCTCCTCGCTCATGCTCAGTCCGCCGTCCTCGATCTCCACGGCGATGCCCGACTGGACCTCGACGGCGGTGAGGTGGACCCGGGTGTGCGGCGGGGAGTAGCGGGTGGCGTTGTCCAGCAGCTCGGCGAGGGTGTGGATCAGCGGCTCAACGACGGGGCCGAGGACGGCGACCTCGGTGACCGAGTGGAGCTCGACCCGCTGGTAGTCGATGATCCGCGACATCGCGCCGCGCATCACGCTGTAGAGGGTGACGGCCCTGCTCCACTGCCGGCCGGGGCGGGCGCCGCCGAGGACGGAAATGGAGTCGGCGAGCCGGCCGATGAGGGCGGTGCCGTGGTCCAGGCGCAGGAGGTCTCCGAACACGTCCGGGTTGCGGCCGTGCCGGTCCTCCATCTCGCGCATCTCGTGCGCCTGCTGGTGGACGATCGCCTGTACGCGGCGGGCGACGTTGACGAAGGCGCGCTGCGCCGAGTCGCGCAGGCTCTCCTCGTTGTCGACGGTGTCGATGGCGTGGGCCAGTACGGCCTGGAGGGCGGCTCTGAAGCGGGGCGTGAGGGCGGCGTCGTTGCCCCAGCGGTTGCCGCGTCCGGCGCGGCCGCCCAGGGAGGTGAGCACCTCCTCGGCCACCTCGCCCCGGCGCAGCCGCTCGATGGCCTCGGGGAGCACCACCGCCGCCAGCCGGGTCGCCTCGGTCTCCTGCCGGGCCAGGGTGTGGCGGAGCGCGGCGATCTCGGAGCCCCGGGCGGTGAGCGCCCGGCCGCGGCGCAGGGCCTCGACGAACACCGCCGCGGTGCACAGGCCGCCCGCGGCGATCAGGATGGTGCCGACCGGCTCGGAGGAGGAAACAAGCGCTCCGACCAGGCAGACGGCAGCCAGGGCCCCGATCGCGGGCAGCGCCCGGCTCGCTCCCGCCTCCGGGTGGGCTGTTTCGGGTGGAACGTCTCTTTGCTCCATCGGCGTCCTCGAATTATCGGAAAAGGGTGACCTTCTGACCGGTGGGCGGGAGCATAACTACGCCCAACTGCCCGCACGCGCGCTTTTGTTGGAGTTCATCGGACCGGAGGAACCGTTATGCGCCATCGATGGCGATGGATTCCGGCCCCGGCGAGGGGAGGCCCGCGGAGAGCGGCGGCGTAAGGGGAGGTCGACGGCCCACCGACGCCTCGGCGACACCGGCGTTCACCCTGGAAACCCCTCCGGCGCCGGCTGTGCCGCGTGGTCGCGAGGTGGCGCCGGCGGCGCGAATGCGCTACGGCCGCTGCGGCGCCGGAGGAGTCACCGTTTCGAGTGGTCAGGCATCCGGCCGTGCGGTGTCACCGTGGGGGGCCGCGAGCCCGGCGAGCAGGACGTCGAGGGCGAGGTCGGTGGCCTCGGACAGCGGGGTGTCCTCCAGGAGGGAGCCGACCGCCAGGGCCGCGAGGCCGTGCACGGTGGAGAAGGCGACCTGGGCGAGGCGGTCCGGCTCGCCGGCCCGCACGGCGCCCTCCGCTTGCGCGAGGGCGACGAGTCCGGCAGCGATGTGCAGGCTCTGGTGCCCGAGTTCGCGCAGTTCGGCGCTGGAGTCGTCGGCGTGCTTGGCCGTGAACATCAGGCTCAGCAGCGGGGCGTTCGCCACGGCGAAGGCGATGTAGGCGCGCCCCAGGCCGGCGAGCCGGGCGGTGACGGGGCCGGGCTCGTCGACGGCCGCGCGCAGGGCCTCGTTGAGGCGGGTGAAGCCGCCCACGGCGAGCGCGTCCAGCAACGCCTGCCGGTCGCGGAAGTGCCGCCCGGGCGCGGCATGACTGACGCCGAGGTCCCGGGCCAGGGCGCGCAGGGAAAGGCTGTCCGCCCCCGTCGTGGCGAGGACGGCCTCCGCGCGCGCCAGCAGGGCTTCTCGGAGGTTGCCGTGGTGGTAGGGCGCATCGGCGTCGGCCATGGCGGCCTCCCCTCGCTCGATGTTGTCATTGACAACAATGTTTGCTCTGTCTACATTCAAAGTATCGTCCATCGGCCGGAACACCGGAACGGAGCGCCGACCATGTCTATGACATACCGCGGAACCACAGCACTGATCACCGGGGCCAGCGCCGGCCTCGGCGTCGAGTTCGCCCGGCAGTGGGCCGAGCGCGGCGCGGACGTCGTCCTGGTCGCCCGACGCGTCGAGCGGCTGGAGGAGGTGGCGGCGGACCTGCGGCGCCGGTACGGGGTGAAGGCCCGCACGGTCGCCGTCGACCTGGCCCGGCCGGGCGCCGCGGCCGCGCTGCACGCGGAGCTCGACGGGCTCGGGGTGCGCGTGCAGACCCTGGTCAACAACGCGGGCTTCGGCAGCCACGGCCCCTTCGCCGACCAGGACCCCACGCGGATCAGCGAGATGATCCAGCTCAACGTGACGGCGCTGACGGAGCTGACCAGGCAGTTCCTGCCGGACCTGACGGCCGACGGCCGGGGCGCGCTCGTCACCGTCGCGAGCGCGGCCGCCTACCAGCCGACGCCGGCGATGGCGGTGTACGGCGCCACCAAGGCCTTCGTCCTGAACTTCACCGAGGCGATCGCCTACGAGACGCGCTCCTCCTCGCTGCGGGTGCTCGCCGTCTCGCCCGGGCCGGTCCGCACCGAGTTCTTCGACGTGGTCGGCAGCCAGGACGCCGCGGTCGGGCGGATGGCCACCCCCGAGCAGGTCGTCACGGCGACCCGGCGGGCGCTGGAGCGCGACAGGACGCCGCCCAGCATCGTCGTCGGGCTCGGCAACCGGCTCTCGGCGACGGCGTCCACGCTGGCTCCGCGCCGCCTGGCCCTGACGGTGGCGGGACGGGCCCTCAAGGCGTGACACGCCCGCCCTGACGTGACCCGCCCGACTCGTACGGGCGGGTCCGCTGCCGCACACTGGATCCGGGCGCCCCCGCCGGCGGGGTGCCCGGATCCCGGCGGGTGCGGGGAGGCGCGGCATGGTCATCAGTCACCACATCGCCGAGGGAACGCTGCACGTGCGGATCCTGCACGAGCTGCACGTCACCGACCGGGCCGCGGCCGCCCTGCAGATCGAGTCCCTCGTCCACGTCCACCGCCCGGCGCAGGTCACCGTCGAGCTGCCGAGCCGCTCCCCCTCACCCATGACCCTCAGCGCACTGGCCCGCGCCCGGCGGATGTGCCAGAGCCTCGGCATCCCCCTGACCGCGACGGGGCCCGGGGAACGGGCGCCCCTGCACCTCTTCGGCCATGAGGACGGCGCGGCCGGGCCCCGGCCGATGGAACACGGAGCGCGCCGCGACCACTGAAGCGGCGCCGTCGCCCCGACCGGGCCCGGACCCGGGTCAGTTGTAGGGCTCCAGCGTCATGAAGGCCTCCTGGGGGTTGCCCTCGTGCACCAGCGACTCGTGGGCGCCCACGTCGTCGAAGGCGAAGCCGTACGCCTTGCCGTCGGCCATCTGCGCGTGGATGACGCGGGAGTAGTGGTTGGTGACGGCGTCGCGGTAGAAGCCGGCGCCGTTCGCGTCGGGCTGGTTGGGGTTGGTCAGCAGCGTCGAACGGTTGAACCCGGCGCACAGGGTCCGGGAGATCGGGCCCCGGACGGTGTCGTTGGGGGCGTCGAGGAGCTTGTAGCAGCCGAAGACGCTGTCGGAGTCGGGCTTCTGGAAGCTGGTGACCACCGCTCCCGAGCCGTTGGTGAAGTTCATGACGTTGCCCGAGACCCGGCCGTAGTACTTGGTGCCCGGTTCGTGCGCGAACGGCGTCACCGTCAGGGTGGAGGAGCTGTACTTGCTCCAGACGCGGTTGATGTAGTCGTTCATCACGCCGGCCGGGATGCCGCCCGCCTCGATGCCGTGGCCGGGGGACAGCGCCCGCAGCGGGGTGCCGTCGGGTCGGGTCTGGATCAGGCCGCCCCAGCCGGCCGAGCGCAGCCCGGCGAAGACCGCGCCGTACCCGCCGGCCTTGAGGCGGCCGGTGTTCCTGACCGTGCCGTCGGCCGCCTTCGAGCCCACCGCGTAGGGGGCCGAGAACATGTCGACCTGGGTGCTGTTGATCCACAGGCCGGCGTCGTTGAGGGTGTACTCGGACCAGTTGAACAGGATCCCGTTGTTGGGGTCGGAGGGGTTCTGCACGGCGGGCTGCACCAGGCCGCCGGTGGTGAGCCTGAAGACGAGCTTGCGTCCGACGGAGAAGTAGACGCGTCCGGAGAACTTGGGCATGCGGATCGTCTTGGTCTGCCCGTTGGCCGGGCCGGCGATCGACGCGTCGGGGGCGGGTGTGGGCGGGTTCCCGCCGGCGGGCCAGGGGTGGAAGGCGCCGTTCGCGTCGGCCCAGCCCTGCCGGCCCGTCGCGAGCTGGGTGCCGAGGTTGTAGATGTACACGGGCTCGCTGCGGCCCGAGTTGTTCTTGATGGTGAGCGGGATGGTCGCCGGTACGGCCTCGGCGGACGGCGGCGGGCCGAAGAACAGCACGCCGGCGCCGACGGACAGGGCCGCGACGCCGAACGCCAGGACTCTGGACAAGCGGAACACTCTCTTCCTCCTTGCGTGGGGGGACCTGCCGAAGGAGCGGTGGGCGAGGCAGGGATGGATTTATTGAAACGTGAGAGCGCTCTCAGAGTCTGATTGTGTTCAACTTCTGTCAATGCTCTTGACACAGCGGCCCGTTCAGAAGGCGTAGCGGATCCGCAGCCACGGCGCGTGGGCGGCGACGAGTTCGCGCATCGCCGCGACGGCGGCGGCCTTCACGTCGCCGCGGTAGCGGACGTTCCAGCTGCCGTTCTGCGAACGCTTCGGCTCCTGCAGGCGCGGCTGCCACAGGACGTCCTCCGCGCGGGGGTGCCAGCCCAGGTTGAGCTCGTGCAGGTCCTTGTTGTGCGTCAGCATGATGACCTCGGCGGCCGCCTGGGCCTTCACCCGGGCGGGCAGCACGTCGTCCATGTGCCGCAGCAGCAGGGACCAGTCCCGTTCCCAGCCGGGGCGCAGGACGACGGGCGAGAGGTTGAAGTGGACCTCGTAGCCCGCGTCCAGGAAGTCGCCCGCGGCGGCGATGCGGCTCTCCACCGGGCTGGTGCGGATGTCGAGCAGCCGGGAGTCGCCCGGCGGCATGAGGGAGAACCGTACGCGGGTGCGGCCGCGGGGATCGAGGAGGAGCAGGTCCGGGTTGACGAACTTGGTGGCGAAGGAGGCCTTGGCGGCGGGCCACCGCGCGAAGGCGTGCACCAGGTCGGCCACGTTGTCGCTGATCAGGGCGTCGACGCTGCAGTCGCTGTTCTCGCCGATGTCGTAGACCCAGGCGTCCGGATCGCACTGGTTGGCCTCGGTCTTGGGGCCGAGGCGCGCGATGTGCCGGGAGAGGTGGGCGACGGTGCGCTCGATGTTGGTGAAGACGGTGACCGGGTTGGCGTAGCCCTTGCGGCGCGGGACGTAGCAGTAGGCGCAGGCCATGGCGCAGCCGTTGGCCGGCCCGGGGGCGATCCAGTCCGCGGAGCGGCCGTTGGGCCGGGTGGTGAGCGTCTTCTTCTCCCCCAGGACCAGGGTCTCCGTCTTGATCCGGACCCAGCGGTCCACGTTCCCCTCGTTCCCGTGGAGGTCGGGGATCCGCCAGTGCGAGTCGACGGGGACGATCTCGGCGTCGGGGTAGCGGGCGAGGACCTGCCTGCCGCGCGGGGAGGCCGCGGCCGCGGGCTCGGCGAAGATCGTGCCGACGGACAGCAGCCGGCGGGCGGCGGGGCCGTCGCGGAACAGCGGGCCGGCGTTCCCCCGCGGGCGGGGCGCCCGGCCGGGGTCGATGTCTTCCAGGGCGAACAGGGCGTCCGCCCCGTCGTCCGGTCCGCCCTCGGGCGGCTGGGCTCGCATGTCGGTCTCCTGCGGGATCACGGACCGTCCACTGTAGGGCAGCCGGCGCGGGCGCGGCGCCGCGCCACGGCGGCGGGCCGGGCGGCCCGGGCGGACCGGCGGCGGGCGCGCGCCTACGATGGGAGGCATCGAACGCGCAGGTGGGGGGCCGGCAGGAGAGGAAGTGGGTTGAATCGTTTCGCCCGGCTCGCCACGCGGCTGCTGGCGGTGCCGCTGGGGCTCGTCTGGCTGGAGCCGGCCGGGGAGGCCGCGGGCGCGGTACCCGAGTGCTGGCCGGCCGGATCGGAACCCGACCCGGCCGTACCGGCGTGCTGCCGGCTGGTGGCACAGGACGCACGGCCCCGCTTCCTGTCGCACGTGGGAGACGACACCGCCGACGGCGCGGCCCCCTTCGCGTTCGGCGGTGTCCCCCTCGTCGGCGGTTCGGGCGAGATCCTGGGCGTCCTCGCCGTCGTGGACCGTGCCCCCCGGGCGTGGAGCGAGGACGACGTACGGGACCTCTCGGACCTCGCCGCCGCCTGCAGCGCGCAGATGCGGATGCGGACGCGCTCCGAGACCGTCCGCCAGGCCCGCGAGGCGGCGGAGGGGGAGGCGACCCGCGTGCACGAGCTGCTCAACCGGTCCGAACTGCTCCTGCGGGCGTCCGAGGACCTCGCCGACACCAGCGGGCTGGACGACGTCCGCCGGCGGGTCGGGGACCTGGTCGGCGGGGAGCTGGAGCCGGCCGGCATCGACCTGGTGCTGGTGCGGCAGGGGGTGCTCCACCACGTGACGGGCCGCCCCGCCGACGGGGACGGTGCCTTCGGCGCTCCTGCCGGGAGGCTCACCGAGCCCTTCGGTCTGGGTTCCGGCTGGCCGGTCGCCAGGGCGGTGCGCGAGCACCGGACGATCGTGGTCCACGGGCCGTCGGCGGCGGGCACGGCCGGTACCGGTGCCGGTGCCGCACCCGGCGGACCGGCCACGTCGGCCACGCCGGCCTTCGACGGTCTGGACCTCGCGACCGCCGTCTGTCTGCCCCTGCGCGGCACCCACGGCACGCTCGGGGCCCTGGTCCTGGGGTGGGACGCCCCGTACGAGGTCGGCGTGGAGGAGCGGGCGGTACTGACCACGCTCGCCGGATACACCGCCCAGGCCGTCGAACGCGCCCTCCACCTCGACGAACGCGTCACCGTCGCCCGCCAGTTGCAGCGGGCCATGCTCACCGAACTGCCGGAGGTACCCGGCCTGGAGCTGTCCGCCCTGTACCGGCCGGCCGCCCGCGACGACATGGTGGGCGGCGACTGGTACGACGCCTATCCGCTGCCGGCGGCACCGGGCGCGGCGGCGACGGGCGCGCTCGCGCTCACCGTCGGCGACATCACCGGACACGACATGCGGGCGGCCGCGCTGATGGGCCAGGTCCGCAGCATGCTGCGGCAGGCCGATCACGACCACCCGGGCGAGGGCCCGGAGCAGGCGCTCTGCGCACTGGAACGGGCCTGCCGCCGCCTGAACCTCCCGGCCAGCGGCACCGCCGTCCACGCCCACCTCACGCCGGCGGCCGACGGCCACTGGCGGCTGAGGTGGAGCAACGCGGGCCACCCGGCGCCGCTCGTGGTCACCGCGGACGGCGCCGTGGAGACCCTCGTGCGGCACGACGTGCTGCTGCACCACGCCCTGAGGCCGGGCCCCCGCACCTGCGACAGCCGTACGCTGCCCCCGGGCAGCACCCTGCTGCTGTACACCGACGGGCTGGTCGAGGAGCGGGGCGGGGACATCGAGGACAACGTCGACCTGCTCGCCCGGCATCTCGCCGCGGCTCCCCCGGGGGTCGCGCTGGCCCCGCTGCTGCGGTCCCTCCTGGACGCCGTCGGCCCGCGGGACGCGCGGGACGACGCCGTCCTGTTCGCCGTACGCGTCGCCGCTTCCTGACCGCCCCGCCGTGCGCCGGGTCAGGCGGGGGCGGGGAGGGTGAGTTCGAAGCGGCAGCCGCCGGGCACGTTGTGGACGTCGGCGTGCCCGGAATGGGCCTCGACGATGCCGCGTACGATCGCCAGCCCCAGCCCCGCGCCCGAGGGAGGCGTACGGGCGCGCGACCCCCGCCATCCGGTGTCGAAGACGCGGGGCAGGTCCTCCTCCGGGATCCCGCCGCACGCGTCGGTGACGGACACCACCACCGCGTCCGCGCGGCGTTCGGCGGCGATGGCGACGGTGCCGTCGGCCGGGGTGTGGCGGATGGCGTTGACGAGCAGGTTCGACAGGACCCGGGTCATCTCCTTGCCGTCGACCTCGACCGGCAGCGGGTCCACTCCCCCTCCGGCCAGCCGCACCCCGTGCTGCCGGGCCAGGGCGTCGGCGCCCGCCAGCGCGTCGCCCACCAGGTCGTGGAGGGAGATCCGGGCCGGGCTGAGCGAGAGCGCGCCGGCATGGATGCGGGAGAGCTCGAACAGGTCGGTGACCATGGAGTTGAGGCGCTCCACCTCCGCACGCATCTGCTGGTGGTAGCGGGCCGGATCGGTCACCACCCCGTCCTCCAGCGCCTCCGACATCGCACGCAGGCCGGCCAGCGGGGTCCGCAGATCGTGCGAGATCCACGCGACCAGCTCACGCCGGGAGGTCTCCAGGGCCCGTTCGCGTTCCCGCGAGGCGGCCAGTCGCTCGCCGGTGAGGGCCAGTTCGCGGCTCAGCGCCACGAATTCGGCGGGGGCGGGTGCGGCGGGTCGCGTGAAGGTCCCGGACTCCCCGAAGTCGCGTGCCGCATCGACGAGTTCCCGGCAGCGTGACACGACCTGGCGTCCCAGCAGCAACGCCGTACCCAGGGAGACGGCAGCGGCCATCGCGACGACGGTGGTCACCACGGTGAGGTCGTGGGAGGACAGGAACATCGCCCGGGCCACCGTGAGCGTACCGGCGAGCATCGCGGCCACCGCGACGGCCGCGACGACAGCGAGGGAGACGGCGACGCTGCGCCGCCGCAGCATCCGCAGCGCGGCGGCGCCGAGCAGTCCCGCAGCCACCGCGCCGAGCAGTGCGTACAGGGCGATCAGCAGGAAGTCAGACACGGCCGCCCTCCGTACGGGTGACGGCGGCCCGGACCTCGGTACCGGCCGGAGCGTCGGGAACGGCGTCGAAGCGGTATCCGGCGCCCCACACCGTCCGGATCAGCTGCGGGTCGGCCGGGTCCTCCTCGATCTTCGCCCGGAGCCTGCGGACGTGGACGGTCACCGTGGACAGGTCGCCGAAGTCCCAGCCCCAGACCTCGCGCATCAGCAGCTCCCGGTCACAGACCTGCCCGACGTGCCTCAGGAAGTACACGAGGAGGTCGAACTCCCGCAGGGTGAGAGCGAGTTCGAGGCCGTTCCGGGTGGCCCGACGGGCGACCGGGTCGACGGCGAGGCCCGCGGCGGCGAGCAGGGGCTCGCCGGCCGGGGCGGCCGCGGACGCCCGGCGCAGCACCGACCGGACGCGCAGGACCAGTTCGCGCGGGCTGAAGGGCTTGGTGACGTAGTCGTCCGCACCGACCTCCAGGCCCAGGATCCGGTCCTCCTCGTCACCCCGCGCGGTGAGCATGACCACCGGCAGGGTGCGCGCCCCGGCTCCGCCCGCACGCAGCCGGCGGCACACCTCCAGGCCGTCCATGCCCGGCAGCATCAGGTCCAGGACGACCAGGTCGGGCCGGCACCGGGCGGCGGCCTCCAGCGCGGACGGCCCGTCGTCCGCACGCTCCACGGTGAAACCCGCGCGCTCCAGATACCCGGCCACCACCTCCGAGACCGTCGGATCGTCGTCCACCACCAGGACGCGGCCGGCGGCGCCCGCGGTGCCCTCGTTCATGCCCGCGCCCGCTCCCGCGTCGCCCGTGGGCCGTTCATTGCTCGATGCCATGGCTCCAGGGTGTCACCGCACCGGGCGGGGGCCGCCACCGCCTGCCCGGACCTGACACGGCGTCCGCTGCTCCCGGCGGCCGGGCCGACGGCTCGGGCGGGGGTGCGGGTGCGGGTGCGGATGACGGCGAGGGTGAGGGTGAGCAACGCGGCCGTGGCGAGGAGGGCGACGAGGGCGGCGTACAGGTGGGCCGCCGTCCGCAGCCCGTAGGACTGCGTCAGGACGCCCGCGCCGACGGCCGGCAGGCTCATCGCGAGGTACGAGAGCACGTAGTACGCGGCCAGGGTCGTACCCCGGTCCGACCGCGGCACCCGGGCGAGCACCATGCGCATCGAGCCCTGCGCCACCGCCCCGAAGGCGACACCGGCCAGCAGCGCCGCGGCGAAGACGGCCGGCAGGCTCACCAGGTGCATGCCAGCCAGGGAGAGGGCCACGGCGGCGGGGACCGCGACGCAGCCGAGAAGGGTGGCGGTGACGGGGTGCAGGGCGCGGGTCGTCCAGACGGTGACGGCCGCCGAGAGACTGAGGGTGAAGAAGACCATGCCGCCGGCCGCCTGCGGGGCGTCCGGGGAGACGAGGCGGACGAAGGCCGGGCCGAGGGAGGAGTAGAAGCCGCCGAGCGCCCAGACGGCGACGACGCCGGCTCCGCCGGTCAGGAAGGCCCGGCGGGCGGGCGGGGAGACGGCGACGCGCGGACGCAGGGACCGCCACGCTCCGGGGTGCGGCCGGGTCGTCTCGGGGGAGAGTGCGACGGCGGCGGCCTGGAGGAGGAGGACGAGGGCCAGGGTGAGGTAGACGGTGACGGTGGGTCCGGGCGCGTAGCGGATGAGCAGGGTGGCCGCCAGGACTCCGGCCGCCATGCCGGCCGCCGGAGCGATGCTGTTGGTGAGGGCGGACCGGCCGGGGCGCCCCGGCGGGTCGAGGTCGACGAGGGCGGCGCCGGCCGCGCTGGTCGCGGCGCCGGTGGCGAGCCCCTGGAGTACGCGGCCCGCGATGAGGGTGCCGGCGCCGTCGGCGCTCGCGAGCACGGCCATGGCGACGGCTTCGAGGACGAGCGAGCCGACGAGGACGGGACGCCGCCCGAGATGGTCGGACAGGGCACCCGTGGTGAGGAGCGCCACCAGGAGGGCCAGGGTGTAGGCGCTGAAGACCACCGTCACGGACAGGGCGGACAGCCCCCACCGGTCCTGGTAGACGGGATAGAGGGGGGTGGGTGCGCTGGAGGCGGCCAACAGCGTGACCAGGACGGATGCGTTGAGGGCGAACGGCGGACGTTTTCCCGTCGGCGGCATCAGCAGCTCCTCACTTAAAGCGGATGATTAGCTTTAAGCAAGCTACCCTTGAACCGCCCACTAAGGCAAACGATTCGCATTAAGGGGCCGCCGGGGCCTCCAGAAGCAAGGACTTTGCTTTAAGCTGCCGGCATGAGTCGCAAACCGATGGTCCGCCCCGGCGGCCGCAGCGCCCGGGTGCAGGAAGCGGTCCACACCGCGGTGCGCGAACTCCAGGCGGAGGTGGGCCGCCCGGAGTTGACCATTCCGCTGATCGCGGCGCGCGCCGGCGTCACCCCGTCCACGGTCTACCGGCGCTGGGGCGACCTGCAGGAGCTGCTGTCGGACGTCGCCGTGGAGAACCTGCGGCCGGACACGCCGCCGCAGGACCACGGCGACCTGGCCGCGGACCTGCGGAACTGGGCCGAGCAGTTCATCGAGGAGATGGCGTCCCCGATCGGGCGCGCCTACATCCGCGACGCGCTGCTCGGGGCCCCTGACGGCGACAACGCGGCGCGGTGCTCGCAGTACGCGGCGGAGCAGATCGACGTCATGCTCGCCCGGGCGGCGGAGCGCGGCGAGGACGCCCCGGGGGTCGAGCTGGTCCTCGACCGGGTCGTGGCGCCCATGATGTACCGCATCCTCTTCCGCTCCGGAGGCCCTGGAGGCGGCGGAAGCCCCGGGGACCTCACCGCCGCGTACGCGCGCGGACTCGTACGGGACCTCCTGGACGCCCCCGGCGCACCGCACTGACCGTCAGGCGGCGGCGTCCGCGGTGTCCGGGACGTCCGCCGCGTCCGTGCCGCCCGCGGTCCGGCCGGGCACGGGTTCGAGCCGGTAGGCGTCGCCGTCGGTGACCACGCGGCCCGCGGTCGGCGGGGGGAAGTGCGTACCGAGCAGGATCGCGCCCGTGTCGGCGATCGAGGCGAGCAGGGAGCGGCGGCTCGCCTCGGCCAGCCCGGGATCGATGTCGACGCAGCTGCCGATCCCGGGGCGCGCCAGCTGCACCGGGTGGTGGATGCAGTCCCCGGTGATCAGAGCCGTGGCGTCGCCGCTGGTCACCCGTACGGCCACGTGACCGGGCGTGTGGCCGGGGGCGGGCACCAGCTCCAGGCCGGCGGCCAGGCTCACGCCGCCGGCCGGCACCTCGACCGCCTCCAGCAGCCCCGCTTCGTCGACCGGGTGCACGGAGTCGCGGAACATGGCGGCCCGCGCCTCGTCCATGTCGTGGGCGGCCCAGAAGTCGTACTCCGCCTTCGAGGTGAGGTAGCGGGCGTTGGGGAAGGTGGGGACCCACACGCCGTCGACCTCGCGGGTGTTCCAGCCCACGTGGTCGGTGTGCAGGTGGGTCAGCAGGACCAGGTCGACGGATTCCGGCGGGAACCCCGCCCGCGCGAGGCGGTCGAGGTAGTCGGTCCGCAGGCCGTGCCACGCCGGGTTCGCGCGGGTCTTGCCGTTGCCGATCCCGGTGTCGACGACGACGCGCAGCCCGTCCACGACCATCGCGAAGCTGTGGCTGTCCAGGCGCAGGACACCGTCCTTGTCCGCGAAGTCGGGTCGCAGCCAGTCCTGTTCGGAGACGACGCCGGGGGTGGCGGCGGGCAGCAGCCACGGGCCGGTCTGCGGCGGCAGGGGGATCTCGTCGATGCGCCGGACGACGACGGATCCGACCGTCCAGGACGGGGCGACGGCGGGCGGTGCTGTGTGCACGGGGAGGCCTTCCTTCGTCTGCGGGGGGCGAGCGCCCACCTAAACGCGATTGATTTGCTTTTAGGTACGCTAGGCCCTGTGATCGACTAACGCAACCTGTTAGCTTTTAGAAGCGGTGGATGTCCACCGCCCCCTCCCCCTCGGCCCGTTGAAGGAAGGACACCCATGTCCGCCGACGCCCTCACCCCAGCGGAGGCGGCCCGCTGGGCCGCCCGCTCCGGCCTCCCCCTGGCCCCCGAACGCCACGCGGCCGTGGCGGCGACCGCCGGCCACATCCACTCCGTCGTGTCCCTCCTGAGGGAACTGGACTTCGGGGACACACCGCCGTCCGCCGCGTACCGCGCGGGAGAGGAGCCGGACCGTGCAGCCGTATGAACTGACCCTGGCCGACGCCGCCGAGGCGGTACGGACCCGCCGGCTGTCGCCCGTGGAACTGGTGGACTCGGTGCTGGAACGCATCGAGCGGGTCCAACCGCACCTGGGCGCCTACGCCTCGGTGGCGGCGGACCGTGCGCGGGACGCGGCGCGGCGCGCCGCCGGCGAGATCGCCGCCGCGGGCCCCAGGGGCCCCCTCCACGGAGTCCCCGCGGGCCTGAAGGACCTGATCGACGTGGCCGGGACGGCCACCTCGGCGGGCTCTCGGGTACGCGAGGGGCACCGGGCGCCGGCCGACAGCACCGTCGCCGAACGGCTCGCCGCGGCCGGCGCGGTGTTCGTCGGCAAGACCCACACCCACGAGTTCGCCTACGGCCTGACCACGCCCGGGACCGCCAACGCCTGGGACCGCGGCCGGGTGGCCGGCGGCTCCAGCGGCGGGTCCGCCGTCGCCGTGGCCGCGCGAGCGGCCACCTTCGCGCTGG
This sequence comes from Streptomyces erythrochromogenes, assembly GCF_040684695.1. Lineage (GTDB taxonomy): Bacteria > Actinomycetota > Actinomycetes > Streptomycetales > Streptomycetaceae > Streptomyces > Streptomyces erythrochromogenes_C. Next base: position 493,993 of record NZ_JBFBGM010000001.1, on the reverse strand, counting down.
GGACCGACACCGGCGGGTCGATCCGGGTGCCCGCCGCGCTGAACGGGGTGGTCGGCCTGAAGCCCACGTACGGGCTGGTCCCGCGGCACGGCGTGACCGCGCTGTCCTGGTCGCTCGACCACGTCGGACCCATCACCCGCACCGTGGAGGACGCCGCGCTGGTCCTGGACGCCCTGGCATGCCACGACCCACGCGACCCCGCGTCCGTCGCGGCGTCGCCCGTCGCCCACCGTCCGGGCCCGGGGACGGACCTGACGGGGCTTCGGGTCGGCGTGCCGGGCAACTACTACTTCGACCACGTGGACCCGGACGTGGAAGCCGCCGTGCGGCGGGCGATCGCCCGGCTGGAGGAGCTCGGCGCGCGGCTCGTCGACGTCGAGATCCCGATGACACGCTACATCCGGGCGACCCACTGGGGGCTGATGGTCCCCGAGGCGTCGGCCTACCACGAGCGGACCCTGCGCGCGGTGCCCGACCTCTACTCGGCGGACGTACGCGTCCTGCTGGAGGCCGGCGCGCTGATGACCGCCGGGGACTATCTGCGCGCGCAGCGCGCCCGCACGCTCCTGCGGCAGGCGTGGCGGGACATGGCGGCCGCGGTCGACGTGATCGCCGCGCCCACCGTTCCCATGACCGCCGTCGCCGCCGGGCAGACCTCCGTGACCTGGGACGACGGGACCGTGGAGAGCGTGTCCGACGCCTACGTACGGCTGTCGGCCCCGGCCAACGTCACGGGCGTCCCCGCGCTCACCGTCCCCGTCGGCCTGGACCCCCGGGGCCTGCCGATCGGCATGCAGCTCATGGGAAGGCCCTTCGACGAGGCGACGGTGCTGCGCGCGGGGCACGCGTACGAGCGGACCACCGCCGCCCACGGCCCGGCGCCGGCCGGGTAGCTCCCGGGTCGTGTCAGGGAGCCTCGACCGTGGCGATGCGGTACACGACGTAGAAGGCGACCGAGGCCAGCAGGGCGAGCCTGACGGCCGAGCACCACAGGGCCAGGAAGCGGGGGCGCTCGGTCGCGGCCCGTGAGAGGAGGACGGTCGTCCCCGCCAGCGACGAAACCAGCAGGAGGGCGCCCAGGAAGAAGGCCAGGGCCGTGGGTGACGTGGGCTCGGTGGCGGGGCCGTAGTCCTCCGTGATGCCGGGCAGCAGCAGGCCGACGGCACACAGCACGAGGGACGCCAGGATCGTGGCCAGGAAATCGAAGGCGAGGGCGACGGCCCAGCCGACGGGCAGTCGACGGGACGGGCGCGTCACCCCGGCCACCGGTCGGCACACAGCGGGGCCTTCGGGACGGCGGCCGGCACGGCCCGTACGGACACGGTCACCCTCATTGCGCTCCTCTTCGGCCGGATCACGGCGATCCCGGTACGAGGGGAGCAACGTACCGCCCTGACCAGGCAGTTCGTTGCCCGAAAGGGACAAGGAGGGACACATCCCTCGGCCTGGTGACGCACGTCACGCCATGGCCGGGACCCTCTGCGCGCCGCGCGGATGGTGTGCCGCCGGACGCGGGTGGGGCGCGGCGTCTACGGTGGGGCCATGCGGCTGCTGCTGACTTCGGACACCCACGTGCCCGCGCGGGCCAAGCGGCTGCCCGAGGAGTTGTTGACGGCCCTCGGCGAGGCCGATGTGGTGATCCACGCCGGGGACTGGACCGACGAGGCCACCCTCGACCTCCTGGAGTCGAGGTCGCGGCGCCTGGTCGCCGTGTACGGGAACAACGACGGCCCCGCCCTGCGGCGCAGGCTGCCCGAGATCGCCCGCGCGGAACTCGGGGGGCTGCGGTTCGCGGTCGTCCACGAGACCGGTCCGGCGGCCGGACGCGAGCGCCGCTGCGCCGCACGCTTCCCCGACACGGACGTCCTCGTCTTCGGCCACAGCCACATCCCCTGGGACTCCACCGCCCCGGGCGGGCTGCGCCTGCTCAACCCCGGCTCCCCCACCGACCGCAGGCGTCAGCCCCACCACACGTACCTGACCCTCACCGCCGAGGAGGGCGCCCTGCGCGACGTGGTCCTGCACCGGCTGACCCGATGACCGTCCACCGGCCCGGCCGCGCACCCCTGCGCGGGGCTCAGGACGTCCCCCGGCCGCGGTGCAGGGTGTCCAGGACCGCGAGGTCGGCCGGTGTGAGACGCAGGGCGCCGGCGGCCACGTTGGCCGCGAGGTGGTCCGGGTCGCCGGTGCCGGGGATCGCCAGTACGTGCCGTCCCCGCTGCAGCGTCCAGGCCAGCCGGACCTGGGCGGCGCTCGCCCCGTGCGCCCGCGCGACCTCCAGCACCACCGGGCTGTCCTCCCCGACGGCGCCGGCCTGCCGTCCGCTGCCGGCGATCGAGTAGAACGGTACGAACGCCACGCCCCGTTCACCGCAGGTGCGCAGGAAATCGTCCTGCTCGGGCTGCACGCCGATGCCGTACATGTTCTGCACGCACACCACCGGTGCGATGGCCAGGGCCTCGTCCAGGTGGTGGGGCCGGACGTTCGACAGCCCGAGGTGGCGGACGAGGCCGGCCTGGCGGAGCTCGGCCAGCGCTCCGAAGCGTTCGGCGATCGAGTCGGTGCCGACGATCCGGAGGTTCACCACGTCGAGGTGGTCACGGCCGAGCTGGCGGAGGTTCTCCTCCACCTGGCCGCGCAGCTGCTCGGGCCGGGCGTGGGGCAGCCATGCGCCCGAGGGGTCGCGGCCCGGCCCGACCTTGGTGGCGATCACCAGGTCCTCGGGGTACGGAGCCAGCGCGCGGTTGATCAGCTCGTTGGCGGAGCGCAGGGGGGAGAAGTAGAACGCCGCGGTGTCGATGTGGTTCACGCCGAGGTCCACCGCGCGGCGCAGCACCTCGACCGCCTGGCCGCGGTCGCGCGGGACGGCTCCGCCGACGAGGGCCTCGCCGTTCTGGGCCAGGCGCATCGCGCCGAAGCCGATCCGGTGGACCGTGCGGTCGCCGAGCTTCCAGGTGCCTGCTGCCGTGATCGTCTGTGAGGTCATGCACCGGATGTTCGGTGGCGGGTAGGCTGCCGGGCCATTGGTTAAGGCATGTGTGAATCCTCGGGGTGGCGGTGCGGGCGGAACTGGCGTTCTCGGTGGGCGATCTGGCACGGACGAGGTTCGCCGTCTCACCGATGTGGGAGGTCGGGCCCAGCATGCGACTCCTCCGGTCGGGGCACGAGCACCCCGTGCACCGGACCTGGGCGGCGCAGGTGCGGCCGCGGCTGGCGGCCGCGGGTCTCGACCGTGGCCGGCTCGCCGAACTGGTGCCGCCCTCGGGGTACGTTCCCGACTTCCTCAATCCCGCGCCCGCAGGTCCCTCCCCCGCCTTCGAGGAGGAGCTCGCCGCGATCCGGTCCGCACCCGCCGACCGGGTCCGCGCGGAACTCGACCGGCTGCGGGACGAACAGGGGGGTCTCGGCCCTGGGCTCGGCGGCCTGTACGACGACGTGCCGCGCCTGCTGGAGCGGGTGGCGGAGGAGATCGAGGCCTACTGGGCGGTGGCCCTGGCACCGTACTGGGGGCGGATCCGGGCGGTGCTCGACGCCGACGTCTTCCACCGGGCCCGGCAGGTGGCCGAGCACGGCGCGGGCCGCCTCCTGGGCGAGCTGCACTCCTCGGTGAGCTGGGACGACCGTGCGCTCCGGCTGGCCGACCGGCGTGCGCCGCTGTCCCGCCGGGCGGCCGGGGCCGGCCTGCTGCTGATCCCCTCGGTCTTCACCGGGCCGGTCCCCTTCACCCGGCTGGCGCCGCCGGATCCGCCGCAACTGGCCTATCCGGCCCGGGGAATCGGCGCGCTGTGGGAGCGTCCGGTCCCCCAGGGCGGGGGCGGCGCGCTGGCCCCCGTACTCGGCCGCTCGCGGTCCCTGCTGCTGGCCGAGCTGGACTCGCCCGCCACCACGACCGAACTCGCGCGCCGTACGGGGCTGTCGGCGGCGGGGGTGTCCCAGTGCCTCACGGCGCTGCGCGGCGCGGGTCTGGTCAGCGCCCACCGGGCCGGACGCTGCGTGCTGTACGCCCGCACGTCCGTGGCCGAAGCCCTCCTGACCGCGGCTTCCGACGGCGCGTCCGCCCCCTGACCGACGGGCGGGGCGGAGCGCCACTGGATTGCCCTACGAATACCGGCCGGTCGACGCGGCCGGCCCTCGTGGAATCCACCGATCCGTGCTTGACCGATGAACCCGCGGCAACGTAACTTCGACCGCACCCCGCTCGTGAGCTGCTGGAAGGAGGCGAAACCGGATGTCGACCGTCTCCGCGCTGATTCGCCTCGCACACCAGATCGCCTGGGCTCCGGGTCGTGTAGCACACGGCTGCTGAGCAGCCCCTTCGTCGGCGCGCCCGATTGCGGCCCCGGCACCTTCTCATCTATGTCACCACTTACGGCACGCCGTCGCGTGCCGATGCGTCGCGCTGCGGTACCGCGGTGTCCCGGGCTGCGACCACCGGAAGAGAAAGCTCCTGACATGGCGACTTGGACAGTCCGACCGACCGTGCGCCGAAACGAGGACGTGCGATGGTAGCGGCGCGGATCACGGTCAATGGGAAAGAAACCCCGATCTCACCGGCACCGGCCCACACCACGGTGCTCGATTTCCTCCGCGAGCGGGGCCTGACCGGTACGAAGGAGGGCTGCGCCGAGGGTGAATGCGGCGCCTGTTCCGTCCTGGTGGCCCGCCCCGGGGTGGACCGGCCCACCGAATGGGTGGCGGTCAACGCCTGCCTGGTCCCGGTCGCGGCGCTCGACGGCCAGGAGGTCGTCACCTCCGAAGGCCTCGCCACGGCCGGTGGGCCCGGAGCGCCAGCCGTGCTGCACCCCGTGCAGGAGGAGATGGCCGTCCGCGGCGGCTCCCAATGCGGCTACTGCACACCGGGGTTCATCTGCAGCATGGCCTCCGAGTACTACCGGCCCGGCCGCTGCGCGCCCGCGAGCCCCGCGGACGGCCCTGCAGACGGCCCCGGCGACAGCTGCGACACCGGCTCCGGCTCCGGCTCCGGCTCCGGCTCCGAACACGGTCCGAACGGTTTCGACCTGCACGCGCTGAGCGGGAACCTGTGCCGCTGCACCGGCTACCGCCCGATCCGCGACGCCGCGTACGCCGTCGGCATGCCCGCCGAGGACGATCCCCTGGCACTGCGCCGCGAGCAGTCCCCGCCCGAACCCGCCGCCACCGCGTACACGCAGGACGACAGCGCCTTCCTGCGCCCGGGCACCCTCGCCGACGCGGTACGGCTGCTGCGCGAGCGGCCCGGGGCGGTGGTCGTCGCCGGAAGCACCGACTGGGGCGTCGAGGTCAACATCCGCTCCCGCCGCGCCGATTGCGTCGTGGCGGTCGACCGGCTGCCCGAACTGCGCGCCCTGCACGTCGGATCCGACCACATCGAGATCGGGGCGGCACAGACCCTCACGGAGATCGAACGCCGTCTCGACGGCGCCGTCCCGCTGCTGGCGGAGCTGTTCCCGCAGTTCGCCTCCCGCCTGATCCGCAACAGCGCCACCCTCGGCGGCAACCTGGGTACCGGATCCCCCATCGGCGACAGCCCGCCCGTACTGCTCGCGCTGGAGGCCTCGTTGGTGCTCGCCGGCGCCGACGGCGAGCGCGAGGTCCCCCTCTGCGACTACTTCACCGGATACCGGCAGAGCGTGCGCCGGCCCGGCGAGCTGATCCGCGCGGTGCGCGTCCCGCTGCCGCTGTCGCCGGTCACGGCCTTCCACAAGATCGCCAAACGGCGCTTCGACGACATCTCCAGCGTGGCGGTCGCCTTCGCGCTCGACATCGAGGACGGAACCGTCCGCAAGGCGCGCATCGGCCTGGGCGGCGTGGCCGCCACCCCGATCCGCGCCCTGGCCGCCGAAGCGGCCCTGGAGGGCGAGCCCTGGACCGGGCGGACCGCCGAGGCCGCGGCCCGGGTGCTGCGGGACGAGGGCACGCCCATGGACGACCACCGAGCCAGCGCCGCGTACCGCTCCGCGATGCTCGGCCAGAGCCTTCTGAAGCTGTACGCGCGAACCACCGAGGCGGTGTCGTCATGAGCCATCTGTCCGAACGTCCCGAGAAGCCCGTCGTCGGCCTCCCGCTGCCGCACGAGAGCGCCGGCCTGCACGTCACCGGCGCCGCCCTCTACACCGATGACCTGATCCACCGCACCAAGGACGTCCTGCACGCCCACCCGGTCCAGGTCATGAAGGCCCACGGCACGATCACCGCACTGCGCACCGCGCCCGCGCTCGCCGTGCCCGGGGTGGTCCGCGTACTGACCGGGGCCGACGTGCCCGGCGTCAACGACGCCGGCATGAAGCACGACGAACCGCTGTTCCCCGACACGGTCATGTTCCACGGCCACGCCGTCGCCTGGGTGCTCGCCGAGACCCTGGAGGCGGCGCGGCTCGGCGCGGCGGCCGTCGAGGTGGAACTCGACGAGAAGCCCTCCGTGATCACGCTGCGGGAGGCGATGGAGGCCGGGAGCTTCCACGGCGCCCGGCCCGTGATGGAGACCGGCGACGTCGGCGCCGGCTTCGGGGACTCCGCGCACGTGTTCAGCGGCGAGTTCCAGTTCTCCGACCAGGAGCACTTCTATCTCGAGACGCACGCGGCCCTGGCCCACGTCGACGAGAACGGGCAGATGTTCGTCCAGAGCAGCACCCAGCACCCCTCGGAGACGCAGGAGATCGTCGCCCACGTGCTCGGCCTGCACAGCCACGAGGTGACCGTGCAGTGCCTGCGCATGGGCGGCGGCTTCGGCGGCAAGGAGATGCAGCCCCACGGGTTCGCGGCCGTCGCCGCGCTCGGCGCCCGGCTGACCGGGCGGCCGGTGCGGGTACGGCTCAACCGGACCCAGGACCTGACCATGTCCGGCAAGCGCCACGGCTTCCACGCCGCGTGGCGGATCGGCTTCGACGCCGAGGGCCGCATCCAGGCACTGGAGGCCACCCTGACCGCCGACGGCGGCTGGAGCCTGGACCTGTCCGAGCCCGTGGTGGCCCGCGCGCTGTGCCACATCGACAACACCTACTGGATCCCCAACGCTCGGGTCACCGGCCGCATCGCCAGGACCAACAAGGTCTCCAACACCGCCTTCCGCGGCTTCGGCGGACCGCAGGGCATGCTGGTGATCGAGGACATCATGGGCCGGTGCGCGCCCCTGCTCGGCCTGGACCCCATGGAGCTGCGCGAACGCAACTTCTACCGGCAGGGCGACTCGACGCCCTACGGGCAGCGGGTGCTGCACCCCGAACGGATCTCCACCGTCTGGCACCAGGTCCGGGACGACGCCCGCATCGCCGACCGCAAGGCCGGAATCGCGGCCTTCAACGCCGCGCACCCGCACACCAAGCGAGGGCTCGCGATCACCGGGATCAAGTTCGGGATCTCCTTCAACCTCACCGCCTTCAACCAGGCCGGCGCGCTCGTGCTGGTCTACAAGGACGGCTCGGTCCTGATCAACCACGGCGGCACCGAGATGGGGCAGGGCCTGCACACCAAGATGCTGCAGGTGGCCGCGACCACGCTGGGGATCCCGCTGCACAAGGTGCGGCTGGCCCCGACCCGCACCGACAAGGTGCCCAACACCTCGGCCACCGCCGCGAGCGCCGGCGCGGACCTCAACGGCGCCGCGGTGAAGAACGCCTGCGAGCAGATCCGCGAGCGGCTGCTCCGGGTCGCCGGTACGCAGCTGGGTGCGAACGCCTCGGACGTGCGCATCGTCGACGGCGTCGCGCGCGCCGTGGGCGGCGACGGGGAGCTGGCCTGGGACGACCTGGTGCGCACCGCCTACTTCCAGCGGGTCCAGCTGTCGGCGGCCGGCTTCTACCGGACCGAGGGCCTGCACTGGGACGCGAAGGTGTTCCGGGGTTCGCCGTTCAAGTACTTCTCCTACGGCGCCGCCGCGGCCGAGGTGGAGGTGGACGGGTTCACCGGCGCGTACCGGATCCGGCGGGTGGACATCGTGCACGACGTCGGCGACAGCCTCTCCCCCCTGATCGACGTCGGCCAGGTCGAGGGCGGCTTCGTACAGGGCGCGGGCTGGCTGACGCTGGAGGACCTGCGGTGGGACGCCGGCGACGGCCCGAACCGCGGCCGGCTGCTGACGCAGGCGGCGAGCACCTACAAGCTGCCGAGCTTCTCCGAGATGCCCGAGGAGTTCAACGTCAGGCTGCTGGAGAACGCCACGGAGGAGGGCGCGGTCTACGGGTCCAAGGCGGTGGGCGAGCCCCCGCTGATGCTCGCCTTCTCGGTACGGGAGGCGCTGCGGGAGGCCGCCGCGGCCTTCGGGCCCGCCGGGGTCAGCGTGGAACTCGCCTCCCCGGCGACGCCCGAGGCCGTGTACTGGGCGGTCGAGTCGGCCCGCGGGGGCGGCACACCGTACGGCGGGGGGACGCCCGCCGGCAGCGGGGTCCCCGCCGAGGCGAGTGCGCCGATCCATGCCTGACATGGGCTGGGTGGCCGCGGTCGCACGGTTGCGGGCACGCCGGGAGCCCGGCATGCTCGTGACCGTCGCGACCGTACGCGGCCACGCGCCCCGCCGGGCCGGTGCCAAGCTCGTCGTGGGACGCACCGAGACCTGGGGGTCGATCGGCGGCGGCAACATCGAGGCCGTCGCCATCGACCGGGCGCGCGAGCTGACGGCCGCGGCCGATCCGGAACAGGAACCGGAACTGATGGAGTTCGCCCTCAACGACAAGGTCACCGGTCCGCACGGGGTGCAGTGCTGCGGGGGCGCCGTCACCGTGCTGCTCGAACCGCTGCCGGTGGTCGAGGCGGTGGCGGTCTTCGGCGTCGGGCACGTCGGACTGGAACTGGCCCGCATCCTGGCCCGTCACCACATCGATCTGCACCTGATCGACACCCGGCCGGACATGCTCACCGGCGAGCGGCTCGGCGTGCTGGCGGACGCGGTGGCGCAGATCCGGGTGCACCACACGCCGCTGCTCCCGGAGGAGGTGCTCGCGGAGCTGCCGCCCGGCGCCCACGTCCTGATCATGACCCATGACCATGCCGAGGACGCGGCGCTGTGCGACGCCGCCCTGCGCACCGCCGGCCTGGGCTCGATCGGCCTGATCGGCTCGTCGGCGAAATGGGCGCGGTTCCGGCAGCGCCTGGCCACCGAGGGCGGCCACACGCCGGTCGCCATCGACCGGATCAAGACCCCGATCGGGATCCCGGGGATCGCCGGCAAGGAACCCGCCGTCATCGCGGTGAGCGTGGCGGCGGACCTGCTCCGTACCTTCGAACAGGACCGCCGCTGGTCCGTCCCGGAGGCGGCTGCCGTCCCGGAGGCGGCGGCCGTCCCTCCGTAGGCGACGCCGGGTCGGTGTCCGGATCTTTGTGGGTTCTGCCAGTACGGGCGCCCGCCCGGCCCCGTGGAGACTTCCAAGTACAGGCCGTGGCAACGCCCTTGGAACGACGGGGGGGCGTGGCCCCGGCATGCCGGAACGGGGAGGACATCACCATGAGCGCGCAGCAGCAGTACGACGAGATCGGCGAGGCCTACGAGGGGTTCAAGGCCCTGCCCCTGGAACAGTACGTGGTGGTACCCAGCTTCCTGGCGCTGGTCGGGGACGTGCGCGGCAAGTCCGTCATCGACCTGGCGTCCGGAACCGGCTTCTACAGCCGTGAATTCAGGCGGCGCGGCGCCGCCGAGGTGCTCGGCATCGACATCTCCGGTGAAATGATCGCCGTGGCGCAGCAGTTGGAGGACGGCGATCCGCTGGGCGTGCGCTACGAGGTCGGTGACGTGGCCGATCTGCGGCCCATCGCACGGCGCTTCGACATCGCGCTGGCCGTCCAGCTCCTCAACTACGCCGAGGACATCGCCACCACGGAGCGGATGTGCCGCGCCCTGCACCGCGGCCTGAAGCCCGGCGGCGAGCTGTTCCTGCTCAACCAGTCGCCCGACTTCCGCTTCGACGGCCCCACCCCGGAGCGGTACGGCTTCCGCAGCGAGCTGACCGGCGTGGAGGTCGAGACCGGGCCGCAGGTCCGCACCACGGCACTGCTCGACCCGCCGGTCTCGTTCATCGCCAACCGGCCGCGCCGCGACGTGTACGAGACGTGCCTGCAGGCCGCCGGCTTCGGCGAGTTGACCTGGGTGCCGCTGACCGTGTCGGAGGCCGGCGAGCGCGCGTTCGACGCGGAGTTCTGGGCGGACTTCCACGCCAACCCCCCACTCGAAATGCTCCGCTGCCGCGCCTGACGCCCCGCCGGTCGGCGCGGGCGGCGCCGGCGGCGGATTCACCCGACCGTCGGCCGCGCCGCATTCTCGTGCCGGGCACCCGCCCACCTCGGCATGACATATCTTGAACATGTTCAAGGCGCCATATCCGGGGGGACCAGTGCAGACACCAGGGATCCGACCGCCGCAGCCGCCGCCGTCACGGGGCCGCCTCGCGCTGGGGAACGCCGTCTGGGCGCTCACCGGCGGCGGATTGACGGTGGCCGCCCTCTGCCTCCTCGCGGGGGTGGGGGAGGTCACCGTCACGGGCGTCGCCGCCCTCACCGCGGGGGAATCGTCCTGCACCGCCACTCCCCTCTCGGCGTCGCTCCGCGAGCGGTACTCGCTGCCGGACCTCCCCGGGGCTGAAGACGTCCGCTTCTGCGAGAAGTCGTACAGGGACGCGACGCATGCCGAACTGACCTTCCGGAGCTCTCCGGCGGACTCCGAGGCGTACCTGAGAGGCCTCGGCTTCACCCAGGCGGGCAGCCCGGTGGAACCGGGCAAAGTGCGTGAGTTGTCACGACCGGACGGCGACGGGTGGCAGCTGACCGAGGGACTGCACTACAGGGTCGACCACGCCTCGCGGGACTGGAACGGCCACTGCTCCCTGGACTACACGGCCTACGTCCAGAGCGCGGAGGGCTGGGACGGCCGGGTGTACCTCGCGGCGCTGTGCTTGACCTGAGCCCGGTTCGCGCCGCTGCCGGGTCCGCCGCGCCACCCGTCCCCGGACGGCCGGTCAGCAGGCTCGATCGCGGGCGTCAGGCGTAGCGCGCGAAGAGGGCAGCGATGTAGCCCTCCAGCCGCTGCGTCAGGAGCTCGGCCGTGAGGTCGACGCGGCCCAGTTCCCGCCAGGGGACGGCGACCTTCTCCGCGTCCGGGGCGAAGGCCAGCGCGTCCAGCAGCCGCCAGTACAGGTGCGCGGCGCCGTCGTCCAGGCTTCCTCCCGCCGCGACGTAGCGGTCGGCGAAGCCCATGCCGGCGGGGACTCCGTGCAGCAGGGCGAGGGCGGTCGAGCAGTGGGCCACGTCCAGATCGGCGGGACCCCAGGAGGTCTCCACCCAGTCGACGACGCCGCTGATCCGGAGGTCTGCGCCGGCGCCCTCGAAGAGGACGTTGCCGGGGTGGAAGTCGCGGTGCAGGAAGCGGCCCTGATGGGCCGGGGGCTCCTGGCGGATGACGTCGACCGCACGCCGCCAGAGCTCGGGCCGCCCGGTGGCCGCGGGCGGGGTCACCCGCTCCGGGGAGGTCCAGGCCTGGTAGGCACGGGGGCGCTCCGCCGCGGTCACGGGCAGCCGGTGGATGCCCACCAACTGTCGCGCGAGCAGGGCGGCGCGCTCCTCGGAGCCCTCGTCGTCCAGGCGAACCGCGCCCGGCAGAAGGGACATCAGCAGGGACGGGTGGTCGCAGGACCGCGCCGTCGCGTCCACCGCCGCGAGCGTGGCGGCGGGTACGTCCGTGGCGGCGAGCAGGCGCAGGACGTTCGCCTCACGGGTCAGCAGGCCCTCCGCGTGGCGCACGTAGAAGGGCTTGACGAAGGACCGCAGGACGAGGGAGCGCCGACCGCCCGGACCGTGGAGGTCCAGGCGGCGCATCTGCGACGTCCAGCCGCCGCGCAGCGCCACGACCCCTTCGATGCGCTCCGCCCCGGCCAGCTCCTTCTCCACCCAGGAGCGCGTGGCGCTCCAGTCCTGACGGTCGTGGTCCACCCCGGTGCCTTCGGTCCCCTCACCCATGGGGGCAGGCTATCCGGCCCGCCCCGCTCCCCCGGCCCGCCAAGAGGGCGTCGGGCTCATTTTCGGCCACGGTCGCCGCCGCCGTGCGCGAGCCGGTCGTGCAGGGCGGGTCCGCCCGCGGCCACCGCGACGAACAGGATCCCGGCGGTGATCAGCGCCGGGTCGGAGAACCACAGGCCGGCGGTCCAGTCGACGAGCAGCGCGACGGCCACGAGGAGCACCTTCGCCGCCACCAGGCCGAGGAACAGGCTCCGGTCGAGCGGCGCCCTGCCGGTGCGGGCCAGCCGGCGGCCGACGAGGCGTCCGGCCACGCTGACGCAGAGCACCACCAGGAGTACGCGCAGTGCGTGCTCCCACGCGGGCGTGTCACCGCCGAAGGCCCACACCGCGCCCACGGCCGCGCCGGCGGCGGCGTAGGCGAGGCGCTTGCGCGCGGACCCGGCCGTCGTGCGCCGTTCGCGGACAGGGCTCTGCCCGGCACAGGCTCGGGCGCTGTAGACGGACATGTCTCGCCTTTCGTTACAGGCTGCTATTAACAGTGAGCAAAGGTCTGAATACCGACAAAACAACTTGCACTCTGAGTGTCATATGTTTTGGTGCCGCCGTCAAGCCGTCAGCGATGCGTATGGACTCGGCCCGTCGCCGTAAGAGCTGCGTTACGGAGCGGACCCGGGCGGGGGGAGGCGGGGATAGCTTCGGTGCCGAGCCCCGGACCGCCTCCCCGCATCCGGGGCCGCACCCGCCACTCGTGGTTCCCCAGGGAGGGCCCATGTGTCTTTTCCAGTACGACGACGACCCCGAGCCCGAAGAACGGGTCCCGGCCGGACCCCTCTACGTGCCCGTCCGGCCGGGTACCGCGGAGGTGGTGCTGCGGATGTTCCGCACCCCTCTGGGCGACCGCACCGCCGTCGGTTTCACCCGGCCCGGTCTGCTGGCGGCGACGCTCGGCCCGGGGCACCCCTGGATCCGCCTGTCCGAGTCCGCGCTGCGCGCGCTGGCCGCACCGCTCGGCGGGTGCCGGATCACGGTCGACCCGACCTTCACCGCTCCCGCCGTCACCCCGGTGCCGGCGCGGACGGCCGACGCCGCGGCCCGCGCGCTCTGAGGGGGGAACCGATGACCATTGCCGTTCTCCCCGAGGTCGCCACCGGCGCGGAGGACCTGTCCGTCTGGCCCGCGTCCACGCGGCGGCTCCCGCACGGCGGCCTGGCCGTCGGAGGGGTGTCGCTGGCGGAGGTGGCCGACCGCTTCGAGACACCGGCCTACGTCCTGGACGAGGGCGAGGTGCGGAGCCGCTGCCGGACCTACCGGGACGCCTTCCCCGAAGCCGGTGTGCTGTACGCCGCGAAGGCGTTCCTGTCGCGGGCCGTGGTCCGCTGGATACGGGAGGAGGGCCTCGGCCTGGACGTGTGCTCGGCCGGGGAGCTGGAGCTCGCCGTCACCGCGGGATTCCCGCCCGAGCGCATCGTGCTGCACGGCAACGCCAAGTCACCGCGCGACCTGGAGGCGGCACTGCGCCTGGGGGTCGGGCGGATCGTCATCGACGGGCCGTCGGAGATCGCCCGGATCGCGGCCGCCGTCGGCCCCGAGGGGCACCAGAAGGTCATGGTGCGGGTGGTGCCGGGCGTGTCGGCCGGGGGCCACGACAAGATCCGTACCGGTACAGACGACCAGAAGTTCGGTCTCTCCCTCACCGACGGGGGCGCACAGCACGCCGTCGCCCGGATACTCGGTCAGCCGCAGCTCGAACTGACCGGCCTGCACTGCCACATCGGCTCCCAGATCACCGAGGTGAAGCCGTACCTGGTGGCCCTGCGCCGCATGGTCGGGCTGATGGCCCGCATCCGCGACACGCACGGCATCGTCCTGCCCGAGCTGGACATGGGCGGCGGCCACGGCATCGCCTACCGGCCCGGCGAACCCGCCCTGGACCCGACCGCGCTGGCCCGGCGACTGCGCGCGGAGCTCGCCACGGGCTGCGCCGCGGCCCGGCTGGCCGTGCCACGGCTCCTCATCGAGCCGGGACGGGCGGTCGTGGGGCCGGCGGGGGTCGCCCTGTACCGCGTGCTCGCCGTCAAGCTCACCGGCGAGAAGGTGTTCGTCGCCGTCGACGGCGGCATGAGCGACAACCCCCGGCCGGCCCTGTACGGGGTGCGCTACGCCCCCCGCCTGATCGGCCGCGCATCGACGGCCGGGCCCCGTACGACCACGGTCGTGGGCCGGCACTGCGAGGCGGGCGACGTCCTCGCGGCCGATGTGGAGCTGCCCGGCGACATCCGCCCCGGCGACCTGCTCGCCGTACCGGTGGCCGGCGCCTACCAGCTGTCCATGGCCTCCGGCTACAACCTCGTCGGCCGCCCCGCGGTCGTGGCCGTCCACGAGGGGGCGGCCCGGATGCTGGTCCGGCGCGAGACCCTGGAGGACTTCCGCAGCCGGGACATCGGCGGCTGACGCCGGGGCACGGCCCGGCGGGCGGCGGGGCGCTGCGGCAGGGTGGCGCCTCCCGGCGGGGTGGTGCTCCGCCCCGAACGGCGCACCGCCCCTTCAGGGCCGGTAGACGATCTCGATGCCCATGGCGGCGATGATGCCCCAGACCCCGAGGCCGAGCAGCCACATGGCCTCCAGGGCCGCGCCGGTGGCGGTGACGGTCAGGCCTGCCGCCCCGAGGGCGCGTACGGTCCGGCGGATGCCGCGGTCGGGAAGCCAGTCACTGGTCACGTGACGAGAATCCCGCCGTACCCGCGCCGTGGCGAGGGTACGGCGGGATTCCTGTCGGCGTCTTGATGCAGGTGCGCCGGCCGGCCGCCGCGGTGACAGCGGGTGTCAGGGCCGGCCGGCGGCCTCCTCGGCCTGGTGCGCCATCTCCTCCAGGACCGCCTTCGGGTCGCCCCCCGGCTCGACGGCGCGGCCTATATTGCGCTTGATGGTGTCGCTGACCGTCACCCACGACGGGTCGTTCACGGGGTAGAGCCGGGCCGTCCGCAGGGCGCTCAGGAAGTCCTCGTCGGTCCGGCTGAGGCCGCCGCCGGCCGGGGTCCGGGCGGCGGACGCGGTGGCCGGCAGCAGGTGGTAGCGGCCCGCGAAGTCCGACAGGTTCTTGTCCTGGTAGACGAACTCCAGGAACCTGCCGATCTCGGCGCGCTTGTCGTTCTGCCTGAAGGCCACCATCCAGTCGGCGACGCCGACCGTGGGCGGGGTCTCCCCGCTGCCCAGGGTGTCCGAGACCGGCATGGCGACGGTGCCGACGCCGATGCCCTTCGCGGCCGCCTCGTGGGCGAGCGACGGGTAGCCGTTGAGCATGCCGACCTCGCCCCGCAGGAAGGCGGCGAACGCGTCGGCGCGGTTGGTCCTGGACGGGGCGGTGGGTCCGACGAGGCCGGGGGCGACGAGGTTGTCCCTGACCCACTGCCAGGTCTTGATGTTCTTCTCGGAGTCCAGGCTGTAGCTGCCCCGCCCGTCGGCGTAGCCGCCGCCGTTGCTGAGCTCCCAGATCAGCGCCTCGGCGTGCGCCTCCTCGGGCCCCAGCGGCAGGGCGTACGGATACTTCACGCCCTTGTCCTTGAGCGCCTTCGCGGCGGTCTTGAGGTCGGACCAGGTCTTGGGGGCCTCCTTGACACCGGCCTTGGCGAACAGCGCCTCGTTGTAGAAGAGGAGGCGGCTGCTGGCCACGAAGGGCAGACCGTAGAGGCGGTTGTCGAAGGTTCCCGCCTCGGCGAGCGGCTGGAGGAAGTTCGCCTCGGCGCCGACGGAGAGGAGTTCCTCCGCCGAGTACAGCTTCCCCTGCGCGGCGAAGTCCGAGTAGGAGCCCATGAGCGCCACGTCGGGCGCCTCGCCCTCCTTGACCATGCGGGAGACCTCGCGGTCGATGTCGGCCCACGGCACCAGCCGGACCTCGACCTTGATGCCGGGGCTGGCGTCGGTGAACGCGCCGGTCACCTTGTCCCAGTACGCCTTGGAGCTGGTGGCCGGGGTGTCGCCGTACTCCGCCGCCACCATGCGGAGCGTGCCGCCGTCACCCGCGCCGCCGTCCGGCGCACCGCATCCGGAGAGTGGCGGCAGGAGGCCGAGTACGGCAGCGGTGGCGGCCGGCCCGAAGATCTTTCGTCGCACGAGCGTGTTCCCCTGGTGTCGCGTGGATGGTGCCGCGCACGGCGCACCCTGCCGGGGGTGCCCAGCGGCCCGGTGGCCGGAATCATCTCCTGGGATTGGAGTGATTGATTCCGCTCGGGAAGCAGGTGTGGCCGATGATCCAGTCGCGGGCGTGCGTACTTGTCGGTTCCGACGAGCCACCGGGCCTTCCGACACGCGTAGAACGGCTCCGGGCCGACCGGGGCTTCTCCGGGGCGGCCCCGCCCCCGGCGCGCACGGCGCTCGTCGGGGGCGGGGCTTCGGTGCCGGGGCGCGCTCAGCGCTCGGCGCCGGCCGGGGTGTTCGCGCCGACCGGGGTCGTCGCGCTGGGCCGGTCGGACTGGCAGCGCTGCTTCTCGGAGGCGGTCAGGGGGCCGGTGCGCTGGTAGATCCGGTCGGAGAGGTCGGTGGAGGGGTGGTCGATGACGGTGTGCAGGCGCCAGTCGTAGTTCGGGTCGGCGGCCTTGGTGGCGGCGTCGAACCATCCTTCGGTGCGCCGGCGTGCGGCCTGCGTCTCGATCCAGGAGACCTCGGCCGGCTGGACGATCTCGGTGACCGAGCGTTCCTGGGAGGTGTTCCAGGCGGGGGCGAGGCCCGTGCCCTGCGTGTACTGCTGGGCCATGTTGCTGGGCGCTCCGCTGCCGCTGACGGGCAGGCCGGCGGCCGCGGGGAGGTCACCGTAGGAGCGGTTGGCGGTGGTGACGGGGCGGGTGCGGTTCAGGGTGTTGCGGGTGCAGTTGAGGTACGTCTCGGCCGCGACGCGGGCGGGGGCGTAGTAGCTGAAGGAGTAGGCGTCCTCGGCCGTGAACGTGCAGCGGTTCGCGGCGCCGTTGCAGTAGGAGACGGCGTCCGCCACGTTGCGGCGGTCGTTGCCGTAGAAGGCCTCGGAGGCCGGCAGGGCACCGGCCGGGACGGTCTTGTCCACCGGCGGCGGTTCCTGGGTGACGCGGACGTTGGTGATGAGCGGGCCGCAGTAGCCGTTGTTGTTCTGCGCGGCGGGGACGGTGGAGGCGAAGGTGAGCAGCGGTTCGTTCGCCCCGGCGGTGAAGTCGAGGGTGAGCCCGGTGCGCCAGGCCGGCTTCCAGTAGTTGCTGGGCAGCTTCTCGGTGGTGGGCAGTGTGGTGCGGTCGGTGAGGGCGCCGCCCTCGCCCTGGACGGTGTAGGTCTGGCCCTGTTCGAGTGCGGCGGCGGTGCAGTAGTTCGAGACGCTGGGGCTCTCGTCGTAGGTGACGGTGACGCGCGCCCCGCTGCGCACGCCGCGCAGCCGCTGCTTGAGGCCGTACGTGGCCTCGCCGGGCAGGCGGAGCATCGCGGCGGTCAGGCCGTCGGGGTGGCCGCCGGTGGCGGCGTTCCAGCGCCAGACACCGCCGGCCGTGCCGGTGCCGGAGGTGGAACCGACCGACCAGGCGTAGGGGTTGGCACCGGTGTTGACGCCGGTGAAGGCGGGTTGGGCGAAGTCGCCGTTGAGGACGGTGACGGGTACGGGGGCGGCGGCCCGGGCCGGCGGTACGGCGACGGATGCCTGGGCGGCGCTCGCGCCGCCGAGCAGCCCGCAGCACAGACCCAGGCCCAGCCCCAGGCCGACGACCGGGGCGGTACGCGTGAGGGCCGGGCGTGTGGGGGTGGTGCGGGCGAGGGGGGTGCGGGCGGGTCCGGCAGGGCTCTGGCGGGTTTCCATGACGATCTCCACGGGGTGCGGCGGGCGGTCAGGGCGTGCCGGGGGCGAGCACGTCGCGGTCCTTGAGCCGGGAGCCCTCGGGCAGGCTCGCCGGTGTCAGGCCGCGCGACGGTGCGGCAGGGCCGGTGGTGTCCTCGGTCCCGGTCTTGCCCTCGGGCCGCAGCCGGTCGCAGGTGTTGCCGGGCACGGTGAAGGTGTCCGCGACGAAGGTGCTGGAGTTCACGGTGGAGGGGCCGTCGACGACGACCTTGCGGATGCCGAGGCCGCTGCCCGTGGTGATCTCTCCCGCGATGCGCTGCATGGCGGAGCTGGCGCCGAAGACGAGCGCGTCGCCGGGGCGCACGGTGGTGTTGTAGGTGGTCTTCTCGATGTGCTCGGTCGTCCAGGAGCGCTGGTAGGCGAGCTTGAAGGCGCCTTCGAAGGCTCCCTTGACGCCGAGGGATCCGGCGATCTTCCCGCTGCCCGAGGCGCCGGCCTCGGCGCCGACGGTGGCGGTCGGGCCCTTGGACTTGTCCGGGGTGGAGAACTCGCCCTTGGCCTTCGCGTCGACACCGGCCGAGACCTCGCCGGAGGTGCTGATCGTGCCCTCGATCGCGATCTTCCCGGTGATCTCACCGCCGAGGTTGTCGGTGCTCGACGTGCGCAGGGTGATCTCGCGGGCGACCGTGATGGCGTCCTTGGTGCAGTTGACGACCGCGTTGCCGAGGGACTTGACGGCGCTGTAGTACTCGCCCGACGCGGCGCGGTTGATCTCGAACCGGCAGCCTCCGGGGTGCGAGGCGCAGTACTCGGTGACCTTCTCCGTCGAGGCGAGCGGGGTCGTGCCCTCGTAGGCGACGGGGGTCGGCACCTCGGGCGGCGTGGCGGCGTGCGCGGAGCCGGTGGCGGTGCAGGTCAGGGCGAGGAGGGCGGCGCCGGCGACCAGGGCGGCGCGTCGGCCGGTGGTGCGGGGAAACGTCTTCATCGGTTCATCTCCCCGCACAGAGTGGTCAGTTCGGTGGACTGGGACAGCCCGGCCGGCAGGTCGGCGGCGAAGGAGGCGCAGGTACCGGACAGGGCGGACGCGGCGTTGCCGGACGGCTCGGGCCGCATGGTGCCCAGCTCGCCTCGGGCCTGCGCCATGTCGGTCTCCTGCGTCGCACCGCCGCCGATGAGGTCCGTCATGCACGACTTGGATTCGGCAGGGCACTTCTGTGCCGCCTGCTTGGCGGCCCCGATGTCCTGTTTGGCGGCGGCGTTTTCCTGCTTCGCAGCGTCGCGGTCCTTGTCCACGGACCCGCGCTCCTCGGGAGAGGCCGAGCAGGGCTTGGCCTCTCCTCCGGGGCAGGGCTCCTCGTCGTCGAGGGGCGCGGCGGGGGCGGCGATCCGGTGGACCTGGGCCGGTGAACCCGGCAGTGAGGGGGTGGCCGCCGCGGGCGGCGGGCCACAGAGGAGGGCGAGTGCCGCGACGGACGCGGCGATGGGGAGACGGGGAAGGATGGTGCGCATGCCTGGTAGCCCCTTCCGGGGTGACACGACGAACTGGGGTTCGCATCCGAACCGGATGCGTACGCAAAGTAACAGTGCGCTACGCACCGTTACCAGTGTCGTGATCATGGTTCACCCGTATTGCCCCGGGGTCAGGCCGCCTACCTGCGGAAACGGTCCCGGTGTTCATGGAGGAAGGCGTCGAGGGTCCGGGGCGGACGGCCGAGGACGCGGGCGATGCCGTCGGTGGGGTATTCGGGCCGGGCCACGGCGAGTTGCTGGATCTCCGTCACGTGGTCGGCGAGCCAGGCGGGCATCCGCGCCTGCCGCACGAGGTGGTCGCGCAGCTCGTCCGGAGCGAGATCCACGTAACGGATCCGATGTCCCGTCAATACGCCGATCCGATGAGCGAGTTCGGGGTGGGAGACGGCCTCCGGCCCGGTGAGGACGTGGACGCCGTCCGCGACGGCGGGCCCGGTGAGCACGGCGGCGGCGACGTCGCCGACGTCCCGGCAGTCGACGTAGTTGCAGGGTGCCTCGCCCATCGCGCCGACGAGCACGCCCCGGGCGACGGCCGGGGCCAGCCGCAGGAGGTTCTGCATGAACGCGTAGGGGCGCAGGACGGTGTGGCTCAGGCCGAGCCCGCGCAGGTGCTCCTCGACGGCATGGTGTCCACGGGAGACGGCGACCGGGGAGTCGGGTTCGGCGGCGGGCGCGGAGACCTTGACGACGTGTCCGATGCCGGCCTGCGCGGCGATGTCGACGGCGCGGGTTTCGAGTTCCACCTGCGCGGGGCCGTTGGCCATGGTGAGGAAGAGCCGGCTCGCGCCCTCGAAGGCGGCGCGCAGCGCGTCCGGGTCCGCGGCGTCGGCGTACCGGACCTCCAGGGCCGGGCGGTGCGCGTCGGTGACGCCGGGTATCGGGCGGTGCGGGGTACGGGTGAGCGCGCGGACGGGTGCGCCGAGCGCGAGGAGGCGGTGGAGCAGGGCGTTGCCGGTCGCTCCGGTCGCTCCCATGACGACGATCATCGGGTGTCCTCTCGTGCGGTGGGTCGGGGGGTTCGGCGGGCGGCGCTGCCGCGCCAGCGGAGGGTGACGACGGCGGTGGCGAGTGCCGCGGAGACGGGCAGGTCGATGCGCAGGCGCTCCATCCGGGCGCCGGCGGGAAGCGCGGTGTGGGCGGGCAGCCACCGGACGGCGAACCACCCCAGCAGCGCCGCCGCTCCGGTGGTGACGACCGCCAGGAGGACGGTCACGACGGCCCCCGGCAGGGCGGTGGTCCACCGCCGGCGCCGGCCGCCGCTGCGCAGCCAGGCCCCGAGCAGGAAAGCCACCACCGCGGAGGTACCGGCGATGGAGGTGACGGCGGCCACGGCCAGGTCCCGCTGCCCGGTGGCGACGGCCGCGGATCCGGCCGTCAGCGCGGGGGCGGCGTAGGCGGTCAGCACCTCGCGCCACAGAACGAACGGCCGGGACCTTGCCCGGCTGCGGCCGGGCCTGTCCTTCGTTGCGGGCATGACAGCCCCTTCCTTGGTGCGTGCGGGGCAAGCCCCGAGGACATAATTAGCTGCCTAACTATCAGGTCGAGAAAAAGGCCCGGCCCCTGCGGGCGGGGGGCCGGGCGCCCGGGTGCGGCTCAGTCGGCGGCCAGGGCTCCGCTGCCGCGGACCACACGGGCCAGCAGGTCGAGGAACACCGCGCGTTCCTCGACGGAGAGCCCGCCCACCATCGACTCCAGCCGCCCGAAGTGCTCGGGCGCCATGTCGCGCAGTCGCTGCGCACCGCGCGCCGTCAGGATGGCGACCGTCCCCCGGCCGTCCTCCGCGGACGGGCGCCGGGCGACCAGGCCTTCGCGCTCCAGGTTGTCCAGCAGGCCGGTGACCGTGGCCCTGGAGACGTCGAGGTCGGCCGCGAGGCGCGAGGGGGACTTCTCCCCGCCGTGGTCCTCGAGGTCGGCGAGCAGGCGGTAACGGCCCGTCGACAGGCCGAACCTGGCGAAGTGCGCCTCGGCCGCCCGGCCGACCCGCGCACCGGCCGAGATCAGCCGGACCGCGACCAGCACCGCCTGTGGATCGGCGTCCAGGCCGTAGTGCTCGACCTGCCGCCTGGCCTGGTCCAGCGTGGGCGCCTCGGCGTCGATCCCGTTCTCCTTCATGCAATTAATATGGCAGCTAACTACCTTCCTGTCCAGCCCGCCCCCGCTTTCCCTCTCCGGCGGGCGGGCGTCCGGACGGCGCAACGCCCCTGGCTCCCGGCGCGGACATCGGCCAGCATGAGAACAGCGGGACCGGCGGACGAGATGGGCACGCATGCGCGCCACCGAGAGCAACCAGGACTATCCCTTCGCTGTCACCAACACGGCCGCGGCACTGCTGGACGGCACCGGGACGGTCGTCGCCTGGACCGTGGCGGCCGAGTCCCTCCTGCAGCGGCGGTCCGCCGACGTGTGCGGCCGGCCGGCCCGGGACCTCCTCGCGGACGCGGGTGACTGGGACGCGGTACTGGCCCAGGGCGGCGGGCCCGGCAATCCGGAGGGCCAGGCGGGCTGGGAGGGCCGTGCCACCCTGCGGCACGGCTCGGGCGGCGAGCTGGAGATCGGCTTCCGTGTCATCCCGCTGGACGACGGCGCGCGGGGAGGCACGGCCCGGTTCCTCGTGCTTGGCGCGGCCCTGGACCTGGTCGCCCGGTGGCGGCAGGACCACGCCTTCACCTACGAGTTGTTCCTGCAGGGCCGGGTGGGCCTCGCCGTCTTCGACCGGGAGCTGCGGCTGCTGCGGACGAACTCGCACCTGCTGCCGTACACCGGGGTGCCCGTCGACCTGCGCGGCCGGCGGCTGGCCGACTTCCTGTGGCCCGAGGACGCGCGCACCATCGAGGACCGGCTGTGGGACGTCGTGCGCAGTGGAACCCCCCTGGTGGGTTTCAACACCACCGTGCGCACCCTCGACGACCCGAGGGGCGGGCGGATCGTCACCGTCCAGGCGTTCCGGCTCCAGGAACCCGACGGGCACCCGATGGGGGTGGCCGCGGTGTTCACCGACGTCACCGACCACGAACGCGCGCGCGGACGCCTGGACCTGCTCTACCGCGCGACCGGGGCGCTGGGCGGTTCGCTGTCCGTCCTGCGCACGGTGGAGGACCTGGTGAAGGTCCTGGCCCCCGGACTGGGCGACTGCGCCGCGGTGGACCTCGCGGAGACCGTGCTCACCGGCGGTGAACCTCCCGCCGACGGACAGCTCACGCTGCCCCTGGTCCGGGTGGCCGTCGCCGGAGCGGAGTCGGAGGCCCTGCGCGGGGGAACGGCCCCGTTCGCGGCGCCGCTCGCCGCGCCCGGAGCGCGGGAGTGCCGGGGAGAGCTCGTCACCGGCCTCGGCGACCCGCCCGCGGGCTCCGCGCACGGCGCACCGCCCCCGGACTGGGCCACGACCGTCCCGGGCGCGCATTCGGCGCTGACGGCTCCGCTGTGCGCGCGGGGCATCAGGTTCGGCAGGCTCACGCTCTGGCGCACCGGCGACGCCGCCCCGCCCGAGGCGGACGACCTGGCCCTCCTGGAGGAGATCGCCGCCCGCGCGGCCGTGGCCGTGGACAACGCACGGCGCTACACCAAGGAGCGCCGCACCGCCGTGGGACTGCAGCGCAGCCTCCTGCCTCCGGCCACCTCGGAGAAGCCCGCGCTGGAGGCCGCCGGCCTCTACCTGCCCGCGGACGCGGACAGCGGCGTGGGCGGCGACTGGTTCGACGTCATCCCCCTGTCGTCGGCCCGGGTCGCCCTGGTGGTCGGGGACGTCGCCGGCCACGGGCTGCACGCCACCGCCATGATGGGACGCCTGCGCAGCGCCGTACGGGCGATGGCCGACCTGGAGCTGGAACCGGAGGAACTGCTCGCGCACGTGGACGACATGGTCCTGCAGTTCGCCTCCGAGGCCGAGAACGGCGACCCGGACGACGGCGACGCGGGCATGCCGCTGCCCTCCGGACCGGCCGGTGCGACCTGCCTGTACGCCGTCTACGACCCGGTCACCCGGACCTGCGTCATGGCCAGCGCCGGCCACCCGCCGCCGGCCGTCGTCGGCCCGGACGGAACCGTGGAGTACGTCGAGCTGAGCCCCGGCCCGCCCCTGGGGGTCGGCGGCTGGCCCTTCGAACCGGTCGAACGCGAGCTGCCGCCCGGGAGCGTCCTCGCCCTGTACACCGACGGCCTGATCGAACGCGGAGAAGGGGACATCGACCACGGCATGCAGGACCTGGCCGACCGGCTGCTGCGCTCGGACGTCCTCGGCCGGCCGCTGCGCGAGGCCCGCCACGACATCGTGGAAGGCCTCCCCCCGGGCAGGCTGAGGGACGACGTCACCCTGCTGCTGGCCCGTACCCGGGTCGTCGAACCCGGCTCCATCACGACATGGACGCTCGACCCCGACCCGGCGGTCGTCGCCGACGCCCGCCATCTCGTCCTGGCGCAGCTGACCGCATGGGACCTCGACGAGCTCTCCTTCAGCACGGAGCTCATCGTCAGCGAGCTCGTCACCAACGCCATCCGCCACGCCGGCGGCCCGGTCCGGCTCCGCCTGATCCGGGCGGACACCCTGACGTGCGAGGTCTCGGACTCCAGCAACACGCAGCCGAGGATGCGGCGTGCGCGGAGCTCCGAAGAGGGCGGACGCGGCCTGTACATCGTCGCCCAGCTCTCGCACCGCTGGGGCAGCCGCTACACCATGGGAGGCAAGACCGTCTGGTCCGAACAGAGCCTGCCCCTCGCCTGACCGCGCGGACCGGCGGTCCGCAACCACCGGAGGTGGTGGCCGTGAACAGCACTCCCCGGGTCGATCCCTCGAACGCGGACCAGGCGCGCGCCTGGGACGGCAGGGAGGGCGCGTACTGGGCCGAGCACGCCGACCGGTTCGACCGCGCGGTCCGCCCCTATCTCGCCCCCTTCCTCGCCGCGGCCGACGTGTCCGCCGCCGACCGGGTGCTGGACATCGGCTGCGGCACCGGCGAGACCACCCGCGCCGTCGCGCGGCGGGCGAGCGGCGGCCGCGCGCTGGGCGTGGACCTGTCGGCGCGGATGCTGCGGGTGGCACGGGAGCGGGCGGTGGCCGAAGGGACGGACAACGCCGAGTTCGTACAGGCCGACGCCCAGGTCCACCCCTTCCCCACGGCCTCCTTCGACGTGGCCGTCAGCCGCACCGGGACGATGTTCTTCGCCGACCCCGTCGCCGCGTTCCGCAACATCGGCGGTGCGCTGCGGCCCGGCGGACGCCTCGTCCAGCTGGTCTGGCAGGAGGCGGCGGGCAACGCGTGGTTCCTCGCCTTCACCCGGGCCCTGGCCGCCGGACGGCCGATGACCGGGCCGCCGCCCGGCGCTCCGGGGCCGTTCTCCCTGGCCGATCCGGACCGGGTGCGGGCCGTCCTCACCGCCGCCGGCTTCACCGGCGTCCGACTGGAGCCGCACCGCGAGACCATGTGGTTCGGTGAGGACGCGGCCGACGCGGAGCGGTTCACGCTGGGGCTGCACGGCTGGATGCTCGACGGCCTCGACGAGGGGGGCCGGCGCCGTGCCGTCGACGACCTGAGGGCCACCCTCGCCGCGCACGAGGGCGACGACGGGGTCCGCTACGCCTCGGCGACCTGGATCGTCCGGGCGACGCGGCCCTGAGGCCCCGGCGCCCCGCGTTCCCCGCTTCCCCGCGGAGGGTTAAGGCGGGATCAACTCAGGCTTAAGGATGTGTGCGGCCCCGGCCGCCGCGCGGCGGCCCGGGCGGGCGATGGGCGCCGCGCACGCGTCGACGCCCGCGAGCGACAAGGCTCCCACCTGCGCCTTCGTACGCCTTCCGGGCGCGCCGGGCCGCCGCTGCCCGCCGTGCGCAGCACCCGCGCACTCCGTCACCGCCGGATTTGTAACACGGCGACAAGAACCGAACCCGGCCCGGACGCCGGGCGTATGCAGGACACGGGGAGGCAGTGACCATCGGATCGGATCGAGGAGTGTCGATGTCCCGGAAACGGACTATGAGTCTTACGAAGAAGCTCGTGCTCTCTGTCACCACGGGAGCCCTGGTGACGGGAGGCGTGATCGTCACGGTGGCGACCGGCAACGCCTCCGTCCCCGACGTCGTGTGCCCGGGTTCGACGGTGACGCTGTCGGGTGAGGCCGGTCCCCCGGCGGCCACCAGCGGCACCTTCCCCGTCGGGACCAAGCTCAAGGTCACCAACCTCGACAACGGCCAGGCCACC
>NZ_JBFBGM010000001.1:0-468456 GCF_040684695.1 Streptomyces erythrochromogenes | reverse complement strand
ACCACCGTCACCGTCAACGGCCCCTCCGGCAGCTGCGTCCTGCTCAACAACGCCGCCTTCGAAAAGGTACGCGAACCCGGCAAGAACCTGATCCGGAAGGCCCGCGTCGAGCGCGTCAGCGGCGGCGCCGCGGCCCCGGCGGCCGGTCAGGCGAAGCCGACCGCCGCGGCCAGTGCCCCGGCGAGTGCTCCGGCCGCCCCGGCGGGCGGGCAGGCCGCGCCGGCCACCGGTGAAGTGGTGTGCCCGGGTTCGACGGTGACGCTGTCGGGTGAGGCCGGTGCCCCCGCGGCCACCAGCGGCACCTTCCCCGTCGGGACCAAGCTCAAGGTCACCAACCTCGACAACGGCCAGGCCACCACCGTCACCGTCAACGGCCCCTCCGGCAGCTGCGTCCTGCTCAACAACGCCGCCTTCGAAAAGGTACGCGAACCCGGCAAGAACCTGATCCGAAGGGCCCGCGTCGAGCGTGTGAACTGACGTCCGGCGCAGGCCCGTTCGGGGCGGAGGGCGCCATGGCGGGGCGCGGCGCGAGCCGGCTCCCGCCATGGCGCCCGCCCTTGCGAAACGGCCCCGCCGGGCCGCGGTGCGGCGCTAGCCTGGGCTGGCCGGACGCCGATGCGGGGGGATGCCGATGGCGGGCCTCGGAACGGGACCACAGGGCGGCAGGCAGCGCCGTCTGTGCCTGATCGTGGACGTCGAGAAGTACAGCGGGCGCAGCCACCGCGCCCAGATGCGGGTGCAGGACGCTGTCGCCCAGGCCCTGGACTACGCCTGTGAGCGCGGCGGAGTGCGCCGACAGGGGTGCGCCCTGCAGGACCGCGGCGACGGTCAACTGCTCCTGCTGCCCGCCGGGGTGGACGAGGCGAGGGCCGTGCCCGGACTCGTGCAGGGCCTGCGGGACATGCTGCCCCTGCTGAACGCCCGGGCGGCGCAGGACGAGCAGATCCGGCTGCGCGCCGCGCTCGCCCAGGGTTCGGTGCAGCGGGCACCGCTGGGCTTCGTCGCCTGGTCGGTGGAGCTGGCGTCGAGGCTCCTGGACTCGACGGAACTGCGTACGGCGCTCGCGGAGTCGGCGGACAGCGACATGGCGCTGATCGTGTCGGACGACCTGTACTCGGACACCTTCGCGACGGGCGCGGGCGGCCTGACCGGGTCCGCGTTCCGTCCGGTGCGGGTGGACATCCCGGAGAAGCGGTTCTCCTCGGACGCGTGGATCAGTGTGCTGCCCCGGGGCCGCACGGCTCCGCTGGGGGTGGCGGTTCCCCCACCGGGCGGGCTTCCGGCGCGGCGCGGCCGCGGCCTACGGGCCGGCGGCGCCGCCCTCGGTGCGTCCGGGGCGTACGTTCTGGTCAGGGCGCAGCACCAGCGCGATCCGGAGGGCCACTCCGCGGACCCGCACGACCATCAGGACGGCCGGGCCGACGAGGACGGCCATCACGAGGAGCACGTCCACGAGAGCGGTGAGGAGTTGGCGGACATGGGCCATGACGGCCACGAGGGCGAGCAGACCTGGGACGAGGGGCACCTGACGGAAAGCGAGGTGATCGAGGCGGCCGACGGGACCGGCTACACCTCGGTCTCGGACTACGTGCACGGGGAGAACGGCCACGAACCCGACCCGCATCCCGTGGCGGACTGGGACGACGACCACGGCCACGACCGGTGGTGAGGACCGCGCTCAGGGGGCGGCGGCCCTGAAGTAGAGCTCCTCGCACAGCTCGCGGGCCGTCCGGGCGTGGCGTTGCAGGACCCGTGACGGCCCCGATTCCAGCCGTCGCCACCGGGCCGCCGACTCGGCCGCCGTACGGGCCGCGTGCGCGGACTGCGACGCCGCCGTACCGGGAGCCGGTTCCGGCAGGCCGAGGCAGGCGGCCGTCGTCGTGCCGGTGGCCAGCCGGAGCAGGGCCGCGGTGTCCGGTTCGGAGAGGCGCAGCCGTCCGGCCGCGAAGTCGGCCAGTGCCGGGGCGAGTTCGCTCTGCCGGAGCAACGGGTGGCGGCGCAGTGCGGCGACGCCGGCCCGCAGGTCGTCGAGGGCGCGGCGGGCCGCGGGGGCCGGGGCGTCACCGCCGTCGAGCGCGGTGCGCGCGGCCTCGTCGAGCAGGCCGAGCGCGGCGGCGGCGCGCAGCCGGTCGGCGGCCGTGTCGAAGCGCCGCGCGATCTCGTCCAGGAGCACGTCGATGCCCGAGGCCGCCCGCAGTTCCGCCAGCAAGGCCCGGGCGCCGGGGTCGGCCAGGGCGGGTACGGCGTCGACGGCGGCGCCGATGCCGTAGCACCCCAGCAGGTCCAGAACCCGGGCCCGGCCGGGGCCGTCGAGGGGGCCGTCGGGCCAGTGCAGGAACTCGTGCGGGGAGTACAGTGCCCGCTCCAGGTCGGCGCGCGGGGCGGTCGCCAGCCGCCGCACCAGGGCGGCGTCGGCCTCGGTGAACTCCTCCCCCAGCGCCGTCTGCGCCAGCAGCCCCGCCACGGGTACGACGCCGGACAGCAGGCCGGTCAGCCGGGTGGCGTAGGCGGCGGCGACACGGCGGGCGCGGGGCCAGGGGTCGCCGGTGCCGTCGCCGAGTTCGTCGATGCGGCTGAGGACGCCGACGACGTTCAGGGCGGTCATCCGGTCGTGGGCCTGGCGGCGCAGCGACTCCAGCGCCTCCGCGTCCCCGGCGCCGGGGTGCGGCATGACGTACAGCAGGGCGTCGGCGGCGCCGAGCGCGCGCAGCGCGACCCCGTCGAGTCCGCTGAGGGTGTCCATCCCGGGGGTGTCCACCAGGGTCCACGGGCGGCCCGGGGCGTGGCCGCCGGCGGTCTCGACGACGATCTCCTCGATCTCCTCGCGCGTCGAGCCGAGCAGGGTCACCTCGCGCGGGATGCCGCCGCCGGGGCGGCCGGGCACGTGGTAGCGGCGGCCGTCGGTGCGGCGCACCTCCAGGCGGTTCTGCACGCCGCCGCGGAACCAGGCGACCAGCGTGGTGCACTCGGTGGCTCCGGTGGCGGCCAGGCGGCGGCCGAGCAGGGCGTTGACGAGCGTCGACTTCCCCGCGTTCATGCGGCCGCCGACGGCGATGCGCAGGCCCGGCTCGGCCAGGCGCAGCCGTACGGCGGCCAGTACGGCGGCGAGGGGCCCGCCGGGCGGCAGGTGCGGGGCGGCGACGCGGCAGAGCGCGTCGACGCGCCCGCACAGCTCGCCGGTGGGCCCGGTGCGTCCGGTCGCCCCGGCGGGGCCGACGGGGCCGACCGGGCCGGTGGGGCCGACGGTCATGCGGGCTCCGGCTCCGGCTTCGGCTCCGGCGTCGCCGCGGTGGCGGCCGCAGCGGCCGCCGGGTGGCCGATGGCGGCCGCGAGATCGCGGCCGCGTGCGATCAGCTCGCCCAGGGCCGCGGATCGGCGCCGGGCGTTCTCGCGCTCCTTGGCGAGCTGTTCCCGGCCGGCCGCGAGATGGCGCTGGAGTTCCTCCAGTTCGCCCTCCAGGATGGCGCGCTGCGCGGAGACCTGGTCGGTGATGCGCGCCGTGATGCGTTCGCTGACGTCGTCGACGGTGCGGGTGATCTCCGGGGGGATCTCGGTGGTCAGTTCGGCCACCAGGCGGTGTGCGTACCGCATCGCGTCGCCGCGCACCCGGCCGAGGTCGGTGCGCCGCTTGCGACGGTTGGAGAGCAGCGCGATCATCCCGAACCCGGCGGCGAGCGGCAGCAGGACGCCTCCGGTGGCCAGCGCCGTCACGGTGGCCGCGAGCCCGCCCGCGCCCCAGGCGGGCATGACCCGCTCGACGAGGGCGAGGGCGCCGCGGTTGTCGTGGCCGGTGCTGACCAGGGTGGGGAGCGCGTCGAGCCGTTCCGGGCGGGCGAGGGCGAGTTCGGCGACGGCGGGACCCGCGTCCAGGCGGCACTGGTGTTCCATGAGGGCGACGAGGCGGGCGACCCCGTCCCGGGTGGCGTTGTCCAGGTCCAGCCAGATGGCCTCGACGCCGGCCTCCAGGTCACGGGGCAGTTCGCCGGCGAGGTCCGGGCCGGAGGACGCGGCGATCTTCTCCTCGGCGAGCTGGCGCAGGTCGTTGACGTTGCGCTGGAAGCCGACGCGGAGCCTGCGTTCCAACTCCCGTGAGGCCTGGCGGAGGTTGCCGCGCCACGTGGCGTCGGTGCGCTGGAGGGCGCGCAGCGCGTCCCGGTGTCCGCGGACCTCGTCCTGGAGGGTGGGGTCCTGGGCGAGGGAGCGCAGCCGGCGTTCCTGTACGGCGGCCAGGGGGGCGAGTACGGAGAGCGTGACGTGGAGGGCGTTGGCGAGCCGCAGCCCGGCGGCGTCCTCGGCGATCCGCCCGGCCAGGGCCTCGGTCAGCGGGCCGAAGCCGCTGGCCTCCATGCGGCGCGCGGCGGTCTCCCGGTCGCCGGCGGCGGCCGCGGCGTCCGCGTCCTCCTTGGCGCGGCTGCTGACCGGGAACCAGGGGGCGGCGGCGTAGCGGGGGGCGTGCTCGGCGAGGAGGGCGCGGTTGCGTTCGAGTACGGCGGGCCACTCGCGGTACTTGTCGGTCTGGGTCAGGACGAAGACCACCTCGGCCATGCGTTCGGTGGCCTGCTCCAGGAAGCGGAGTTCGGACGCGGTCAGTTCGCTGGAGCCGTTGACGACGAAGACCAGGGCGTCGGCCTGGGAGAGGGTCGCCAAGGTGATCCGGGCGTGTCCGGCGACGAGCCCGCCGACGCCGGGCGTGTCCACGAGGGTCAGCCCGGAGGCGAGCAGGAGTGCGGGGACCCCGACCTCGACGTGGTGGACGTCGTCGCGGCGGGCGGTCTGGGTGACGGGATCGACGGCCGCGTACTCGGCGATGTCGGCCGGATCGACGGTGAGCGGCGCGGAGCCGCCGGTCAGGTGGGCGACGGCGGTGGGGTGTTCGGCGTGCCGGACGACGAGGTGGACGCCGGTGGCGACGTCGACCTCCACGGGCAGCAGGCCCCGGTGTCCGATCAGGGCGTTGATCAGGGAACTCTTGCCGCGCTTCTTTTCGCCGACGACGACCAGGGAGGCGGCGCCGGAGCGGATGCGGGCCGCCTCGGCGCGGACGGTGGCGGCCAGTTCAGGGCTGACCGGCGCGCCGTCGGGCGACGAGCCGCGGGAGCCGTCCGCGGCCGCCTCGGAGCGGGCGGCGCGGTCGAGGAGGACGGCGGCGTCCGCGACCAGGCGCAGTACCTCCGCGGCGCGGGGGTGGGTGTGGTGGATGTCGGTCATGCGGACCCTCCTGGGTGGGAGCGGTTCGGGTCGTCGGGGTCGTGCTCGGCGTCGGCGTCGGGCGGTGCGCCGGGGCCGTGGCCGGCCGGCCCGTCGGCATCGGGCGTGAGCGCCCCCCACGCCCCGGCCGACCCGCCGGGGGCGGGGGCTGCGCCAGGGACGGTCGTTCCGGGTCCGGCGGGACCACCCGGGCCGGAGGCCGTACGGGGCGCTGCGGCGCCCGCGCCGGAGCGTGCGGCCTCGCCGGGGCCCGGCGTACCCGGCCCCTCGGTGGCGGGGAGCCACCCGGCGCCGACAGCGCCGCCCGGACCGGGGGCCGCGCGGGAGCCTTCGCCCATCGGCCGGCCGGCCGGGCCGCCGAAGTCCGCGGGCGCGCCCGAGCCGCCGGTGACGGAGGACCTGCCGGCGTCGACGCCACGGCCCGGATGCGGCGCCGTGCGGGGGCCGCCGGGGGCGCACGGTGTGGCGGTACCGGCTTCACGGCCTTCCGGGCCGCCCGCGCCCTGGGCGTCGTCGACGCCGTCCGGGGCCGGGGCGGGGGCCGGGGGCGGCGCGCCGAAGGCGCCGAAGTAGCCTTCGTAGGAGGCTTGTTCGGCGTCCACCGCGTGGGCGCGGGCGAGGAGTCCCGGGGCCGGCGGAACCGGCGGCACCGGGTGTTCGTACGCCGCCCTGCCCGTCAGGTACGGCCGGCCCGCGGGATCGTGCGGCTGCGCGGGCCGTGCGGGGCGGGCCTGCGACGGCCGGGCGTCGGGGCGGTCCCCCTCGACCACGGAACGCCACACGTCGCCCATCCGCGCCAGCAAGCCCTTGCCGTCCTTCTCCCGCGGGGGACGCCCCGGCTTCTGCGCCCGTTCCCGCGCCACCGGCTCCCGGGCCGGAGCGGCGGCGGCCCGGGCCGGCGCCGACGGGGCCGTGTGCGAAGCCCGGCGGTACTCGGTGACGTCCGCGCAGCAGGAGTGCGTGAGGCCCGGCTCGCGGGCGTCCCGTGTCTGCTGCCAGCCCGTGGCCAGTACGCAGTCCGCCATCGGACCGGCGGCCAGCGCGGCGTCCCACAGGCCCGCCGCCTGCCCCGCCGGCAGCAGGTGCACGTCCGCGGAATGGGCCGGCAGCCAGCGCGGTGCCGCCGCCGGGTCGGCCGGACGCGCGGACCGCGCCCAGGGGGCCGGCTCCGGGGTGCTGGGGAGCGTCACCGCGTCCGTCTCCCGGGCGACGTCCCAGAGCGGGCCCGCCCAGGCCCGGTAGGTGGCGGCCGCCCAGTGCGGGAAGGACGCCTCCAGTTCGCCCAGTCGCGGCAGGTCGTGCGCGGCCTCCCGGTCGGGGTGGTGCCAGCCGACGAACCCGTACAGCGGCCGGCCGTGCTCGTCGTACGCCATCTCGGGCCCCAGCAGCGGCATCCGGCAGGCGGCGCCGACCAGGACGCCGTGCGCGCCCCGGTCCAGGACGAAGCGGGGCCCGGTGTCGAGCCGCGCACCGCCGCAGACCAGGGCGAGGACCGTGCGTCCGAGCGGTCCCCCGGCGGTCGCCCCCTCGACCCCTTCGGGCAGTGCCCGCCACCAGCGGTCGATCCGGTACGTACGGCCGTAGACGACGGCCGACCAGCCGCCGCGGGCTCCGGTGGTCTCCCTCGGCATCGCCGTCAGCCGATCTGGAGCTTGCCGGAGCGGTAGACGGGCATGTTGCGTAGTTCCTCCACCAGTTGCTCCGCCCGGACGCGGGCGGCGGTGACCCGTGCCCGCGCCTCGTCGTGCAGCTCCCGGCCCGCGGCGATCTCGGCGTCCTTCCGGCTGATCTCGTCCCGCTTGAAGAAGGTGCTGATCCGGCCGCCGCTGCGCAGCCCGGCGAGCTCCTGCGTCTGTTCGTCGAGCTGCCGCTCCACGGCGCGCACGTGCTCCTCGCCGTGGCGGACGATGCCCTCGTCGAGGTAGTGCAACAGGGCGAAGATCATCGGATGGTGCAGGTTCTGCGGGTCGACGAGGGCCGGATCCACGCTGGCGGCCGAGCCGTCGCCGAAGCTGCCGAGCTGGACGGGGCAGAGCATCGCTGTGACGCCTTCGGAGTCGATGACCTTGACCAGTTTGGACAGGTTGCGCGCCGTCTTCTCCAGGGCCTCGTGGGTGGGCAGCCCGGAGATCTTCCCCAGCAGGTCGGCCTTGGTCACCAGCACCACGATCGAGGGTGAGGGCTCGCCCCGCTGCCTGCGCCGGTCGCAGAGGTTGGAGATGGCCCGGGAGAAGCGGGCGATCTTCATGGGGTCGGCTGCGGGGTTGAGGTGGGCGGGGGTGTCGTCGGCGACCCAGCGGCCCACGTGCTGCCCGTCCAGGACGAGGAAGATGCTGTCGGAGCGGTCCAGGCGTTCGGCCAGGGCGGCGACATCGGCGGGTGAGCCCTCGCCGCCGCGCTGGGTGGCCGCGCCGCCGCGGAAGTCCTGGCAGTCGAAGTCGACCAGCGAGGTCACGCCGTGCCGCAGGACGAACTCGTAGTCGATCGGAACCTCGCTGGTGGGCACCGGCAGGCTGCCGTCGGCGCACAGGCCCTCCCAGGCCTCGGCGAGGTCGAGGTCGGTGTCGGGGTCGGTGGCGTACATGAAGTAGCCGCGCAGGCCCATCGAGAGGGTGGCGTACATGCCGAGCAGGTAGGTGGTCTTGCCGGAGCCCGTGGCGCCCAGCATGGTCATGGTGATCCGGTGGTCGCTCATGCGTGCTGTTCTCCCGTTTCGGTGGCGCGGTGCGGACACGGATGTGAAGGGGGCGACGGGCCCGGAGGCAGGGGGCTCAGAAGTCGGGGACGTGTTCCAGCAGGCCCGCGAGGCGTTCGGCCGGCTCGAAGAGGGGTTTCAGCCGTTCGTACTCGGCTTGCGCGGCACGCTCGTGGCGGGCGCTGATCTCGGCCCAGGAGCTCTCCTCCTTCCACCAGCTGGAGATCCGGTCCCAGGCGGTGTCGTTGGCCGCGGCGCGCCGGGCGGAGGCGAGGGACTCCTCGATGGAGGCCTCCAGGGCCAGGCCCCGGCCGACGATCCCGTAGTGCAGGCTCCACAGCACCGGGACGGCGACGTTGACCGGATCGGGGCCGCAGGCCACCAGCGCCACGGCGCCGCGCAGGTGCTGGGTGCGGGCCACTCCGGCGATCAGGCCGTCGAAGGGCTCGACGAGCCGGTCCAGCAGTCCCGGGCGGTCCAGGTCGAGCAGGTCGCTCTTGGTGAACGCGAGTACGAGCGGGGTGAGTTGGTCGCCGCGGGCCTCCAGTGCCCGCTGCACCAGGACGGTCATGCGGCGCGTGTAGCGGTCGGACCCGCCGTCGGTCAGGAGCCGGTGGGCGTCGACGAACACCACGATGCCCTGTGCCTCGACGAGGTCCTGCTGGAGCTGCCCGGCCTGCGGGCTGTCGGCCCGGCGTTCGGTCAGGGCGCCGCCGCGGTAGTCGCGCCAGCGGAAGGGCAGCACGTCGCGTCCCTGGTACTGCAGGACGAACTCGAAGACCTGGCGCCTGCTGCTCATGTCGGGGTAGCGGCCGCGCAGCACGGCCTCGGCCGCGGAGGTCAGCGCGCCGTGGACGAGCACGTCGTCGGTGCGCAGGCTGAAGCCCTGGATGCCGTCGCGCATCGCGGCGTACATGAGTGAGACGTAGGTGGTCTTGCCGGCCGCGCTGTGGCCCAGCATCACGATGTCCATCGGGCTCCCTCGGGATCTGGGGAAAGCGGGGTTCGGGGCTGCGGCCGTCAGGGCTGCGGGGTGAAGCGGAAGCCCAGGTCGCCGTCCGGGTTCAGATAGCGCCGGACGTGCCCGCCCGGGGCCGCCTCGCCACCCGGAGCCGCCGCGGCGCCGTCCGGTGCCGCCGCGCCGTCCGCGTAGGCCGGCCGGGCGCCCTGCCCCGCCCCGGACGGCGTCGGCGTCGGCGTCGGCGGCAGCACGGCCAGGGCGCCGAGGACGACGGCGGACTTGGGGTCGGCGGTGAGCAGCGGCAGCCGTCCGGTCCGCTCGGCGATCAGGTCGGACACCCGGGGGGTGCGGCTGGCCCCGCCGGCCAGGACGATCTCGTGCACGTCCGCGGCGGCGAGCCCGGCGTCCGCGACGGTGGCCGCGAGGAGTTCGTAGCTGCGGCTGAGGAGGGGTTCGGCGGCGGCGTGGTACTCGTGGGCGCGGATCAGGAAGGGCTGCGGGTAGCCGGGCACCGCGATGTCCACCGAGCCGGTCTGCGAGAGCGCCTCGCGGGCCGCCGTCAACTCCCGCCCCAGCGCTGCCCGCTGGGCGGCCGCCGGTGGCCCGGGGTCCTCCCAGAGGGCGTACCAGGGGTCGGGGTCGCGGTCGGCGGCCCGCTCGCCGAGGAGGTCGCGCAGGCACTCGTCGAGGTCCTCGCCGCCGAGGTACGGGTCACCGCCGACGGCGACGGTGTCGAAGCCGTCGGCGGTGCGGCGCAGTACCGCGGTGTCGAAGGTGCCGCCGCCGAGGTCGTAGACGGCGACGGCGCCGCCCTCGGGCACCGCGTGGACCCGCCCGTGGTGCAGCGCGGCCGCCACCGGTTCGGGCAGGAAGCCGGGGTCGGTGATGCCCGCGCGGCCGGCGGCGTCGGCGAGCCTGCCGCGTTCGGCGGTTCCCCAGCGGGCCGGGTGGGTGAGGACGGTACGGGTGGGCGGGCGGCCGCCGTGCGCGGCGCGGGCCTCGGCGTACACGCGGCGCAGGACCGCGGCGGCCAGTTCCGCGGCGGGCACGGACCGGCCGCCCAGCAGCACCGCCGACTGGCGGGCGAGGGCCCGCTTGGGGGCGCGTTCGGCCTGGTCGGGGTAGTGCGCTGCGCGCTGCTGCGCGGCCCGGCCGGTGAGGAGGGTTCCGCTGTCGTCCAGGCAGACCAGGGCGGGCAGGCAGCGGCTGTTCTCGATTTCCAGGGAGCGGGGTCCGACGCCACCGCCGGCGGCCTCGTCCCCGAACGTGGCCGCCGTGGTGAAACAGGTGCCGAAGTCGACGGCGAGCGACCACTCCCGCTCCCCTCGCCCCGCACGGGCGGTGCCCCTGCCGTTGGCCACAACTCCCCCTGGGTGACGTCGTCCCGCTCCCTGGCCCGGCACACCCCGCACCGGGAGTGCCATCGTGGTCCGCCGGTGCCGTCGAGAACCGGTCAGGTGAGGTAATGCCGGCTCCTGTCGGCGGCCGCCCGGGCCCGGGTGGGCCGGGGGCCTGCGGCGGCGGCAAAGTGACTGGTGAGTAGGCGAGTTGGGACGGGCTGCGGCCCGTGGTGCGGATGGGGAATGTCCCGCTCCACCCGCCCGGTGCGTTGCCTTATCCGGTCTGTCCATCTCATCCCCGGACAACTTCTGCGTGCGCTAGGTTCCTCGCACTGGCACCGCCCCGTGCACGAGCGGGCGTGAAAGCCGAGGGGGGCTCCCATGCGCATGCACACATCATCCAGTTCCAGGAACCACACGACGGCGGTGAGTCGTTGGCCCCAGGGCACACTCATGGCCAATCTGGCCGCCGACGACCGCGAGAGGCTGATCGGCCTCGGCCGGATCGTCACGTACGGGGTCGGGGAGACCCTCATCAGGGAAGGAGGACCCGAGACGACGGCCCTGCTGATCACCTCGGGCTGCGTGAAGGTCTTCGGCGGCGCCGAGGACGGCGCCACCGTGCTGCTGGCCCTGCGGGTGCACGGCGAGATCGTCGGTGAGATCTCCGCGCTGGACGGGCAGCCGCGGTCCGCCACGGTGGTGGCGGTCCGGTCCACCGCCACCCGGGTCCTGACCGCCGCCGCGTTCCGCTCGTTCTTACGCGAGAGCCCGGCCGCGGCGGAGGTCGTGCAGCGGTCGGTGGCGGGCAAACTCCGCGGCGCCACGCGCCACCGCATCGACTCCAGCAGCGGTACGGCCACGGTCCGTCTCGCCCGCACCCTCGACAACCTCGTACGCAGCTACGCGCGCTCCGTTCCCGAAGGGCTGCGGATCGACGTGCCGCTGAGCCACGCGGACCTCGCCGCCCTCGCCGGGATATCCGACGCCAGCGTGCAGCGCGCCCTGCGCAGCCTGCGCGCCGCCGGAGCCGTGGCCACCAAGTACCGGGGGGTGGTCGTCCGCGAGCCCGGCATCCTGCGGGCCATCGCGGGGCAGAGCGGCTGGCCCGCCACCGACGAGAGCCTGCTCCCGGGGATCCCCACCCCGCGCGGCCCCCGGCCGCCCCGGCCCAAGCGGCCGCCCCTGGAACCGCGCCCGCCGCGCACCGAACCGGCCACCGGCCCCTACGGCGCCGCCCCGGCCGCGCACGGCCCGGCGCCCGCCGCGGCGGCGCCGGATGAGGACGGCGCGCTGCCCGAGACGGGCTGATCCCCAGCCCCCGCGCGCATCGGGCCCGCACCGGTCCGCACCGTGTCCGAAAAGGCGTCACCTGACCAATTCTGTTGGGGCTCCCCCGGCGACAGTGGTCCGCGACGGCCAACGCGTGTGGGGGGTTGGTGTGGTGACACCACGCATATTCGGACTCGGCGCCCGGCGCGCCCGGGAGCGGAAGCCGGTACGACCGTCCGTCGTGCCGGGCCCGACCCACCGCGATCCGCAGGCGCTCGCCGCCGAGCTGCGGGAGCTGGCCGCGCATCCGCGGGCCGGTTCCCACAGCACCGCGCTGCGGGAGCTGTCGGAGGCGGTGGCGCGCGGCTCCGGCCTGGAGGTCTGGGCGGGCGGCGGACTGGTCGCGGCGTACGGCGGACCCGACGCCCTGGCGGCGGGCCCGGACGAGGACGCCGCACGGGGCCGCAGGCTGGGCGCCCTGCCCACGGTCCTGGTGTTCGTACCGCTGCTGATCACCTGGTTCGGGCTGGGCGCCGCGGCCTGGGCGTACCAGCGGATGCGGGACTCGGGCAGTACGGCGCAGGGGTCGTTCCTGACGCTGTGGCAGCAGGGCTTCGACGGGCGGCTGTGGCCGGTGCTGCGCTTCGACATGATGGCGCTGTGGACGGTCCTGGCCCTGTCCGCGCTGGCCACGGCGACCTTGATGCGGCACCGCTGGGAGGAGCGGGACGAGGGCGAACGCCGACTGCTGTCCCAGCGGCTGTCCGGGGCGCTCGCACAGACGCAGGCGCTGGCGGCCGGCGCCGCCGCGGCGTCGCCCGGACGGTTCGCGGCCGAGCTCCAGGGGGCGGCCGAGCAGCTGCGCGCACTGCTGGGTCAGGCCGCGACCGTGCAGCAGTGCGCCCGGGACCTGATCGTCCAGGCGGACGGCGCGGCCGGCCGCAGCGTCGCCGCCACGGCCGCGCTCGACTCCGCGGCGGACGCGCTGCTCTCGGGGACCGCGCAGATGCGCACCTCGGCGCAGGGCGCCTCGGCGGCGGCGGAACAGGTGGCGGCCGGGAGCCGGCTGCTGGCGGAGAGCGTGGACACGGCCGTCGCCTCCCTGCGTACGTCGGTCGCGGAGTCCTTCGTGACCGCCGGTCGGGACGCGGCCGGGCTCATCGGCGCGGCCGGCGAATCCGTCGCGTCCCGCTTCGATACGGTCGCGGCGGCGGCCGAGGCCCGCGGAGCGGACGCCGCGGGACACGCGGCCGCGTCGATGGACCGGGTGGGCCGGGAGGTCCACGACGCGCTGACGGCCGCGCGCGGCTCCTTCGCCGAGTCGACGCAGCTGCTGGGCTCGGCCGTGGACGGCCTGGACCGTTCGCTGGCCGCGCTGCCCTCCGCACTGGAGTCCTCCGCGTCCGAGGGGGCCGAGCGGATCGGCATGGCCTACGAGCTCGCGGTGGCCGCCCTGGCGGCCTCGCTCCGCGGGGAGGTGCGCGCCGTCTCGGCGGAACTGGCGGACCGTATCGAGGAGTTGCGGGACGTCGCGGCGGACCGGCAGGCGGCGGAGCACGACCTGCGGGCGGGGCACCAGCGGTACGAGGCCCGGCTGGGGGCCGCGGTGGCGGAGTTCCACGACAGCCTTCGCACGCTCACCAAGGCACTGCGGGAGGCCGGCCTCGCGGCGGCCCCGGAGGACGGCGTGGGAACCCGCGGCCCGGAGACACACGGCACGGCGACAGCCCACCCGGCGGAAACGGCCCGCAGTACACCCGGCCCGGCCGGACCGGGCCGGGCCACACCTGGCGCGGGCACACCCGGCACAGGAACGCCTCGCACGGCCGGACCGGGCACAGGCACACCCGGCACACCCGACCTGGCCGGACCCGGCACCGGTGCACCTGCCGCGGACGGTCCCGCCCGGGAGCCGGACGGCCGGCCGGGGCGCGGCCGGGAGCACGGCGGTGCGCCGGCCGGGGACGACCGCGAGGAGGTGCGGTGAGCCGGGAATCGCGGCGCCCGGGCGGTACCTACCTCGCCGGGTGGCTGTTCGCGGACCTGCTGCTGGTGATCGTGCTCGTGGTACTCGGCAGCGAGGTGCCGGCGGCCGCCCCGGACCCGCACCCGTCGCCGACGGCCACGGCCACCGCCACGGCAGCCACCCCGGATCCCTCGCACGGCACCTCCGCCTCCCCCACTCCCTCGGACACCGCCCGGCCCGGCGGGCTCGACCCCGTCACCGTCTCGGTCGGCGTCCGCCTCGACCCCGACGCCCTGATCGCGGGCCGCCCCTCCGAGACCGCCGAACTCACCCGGCAGGTCACCGAGGAGATCAAGCGCTACGAGGGCCGTACCGCGGCCTTCGTGATGGTGTTCGGCACCGTCCGCT
Source organism: Streptomyces erythrochromogenes (assembly GCF_040684695.1). Lineage (GTDB taxonomy): Bacteria > Actinomycetota > Actinomycetes > Streptomycetales > Streptomycetaceae > Streptomyces > Streptomyces erythrochromogenes_C. The sequence continues at coordinate 454,606 of NZ_JBFBGM010000001.1, read as the reverse complement.
CCGGCGGCTCCGTCGACACCGGCCGCAGCGACGCCTTCGCCACGGCGGTGGCCCGGCAACTGCCGCAGGCCGCACCGCGGTTCTTCCCCCCGTACTCGGAGAAGATCATCCGCGGCTACCACGACAGCGGCCAGGCCATCCCCTCCGGCACCGCGCGGATCGAGCTCTTCTTCCTGCTGTCCTGACCGGACACCCCTCAGCAGCCCGGCAGCCGGGCGGCCCGACAGTCCCGACGGAGTGTGGATCGCTGTGAACTCCACGACGAACAAGCTCAGCCTCGCCGACCTCCGGCTCTTCGCCCAGCAGACCCTGACCATGCTCAGCGAGCAGGACGTCCCCGACACACCCGAGGCGCACGCGTCACGCGACCGGGTCCAGGCCCTGGCCGGCGAACTCGCCTCCCGCCTCGACGCACCCGTCACCATCGGCGTGGTCGGGGAGTACTCCGTCGGCAAGTCGCTCCTCCTCGGCACCCTGCTGGGCAGGCCCGACCTGCTGCCGGTCGAGGCCGCCCCCAGCACGGGCAACATCACGGTGCTGGAGCTGACGCGCGGCGCCGCGGGCAGCACGACGGCCGTCTCCTCGACCACCGACATCACCTTCCTCGACGAGGAGCGGCTCGCCGCCTGCGTGGGCGCCATCCTCGGCGAGCTCGTCGCCACCGTCGACGCCAAGCACCCGGAGCTCGGCACCCGCGAGATGCTCGGCGGCTACAACCCGGTCACCGACCCGCGCGGCTGGGCCCCCTTCGAGGCCTGGTACCCGCGGCTGTGGCCGTCCGGCACCGGCCAGGTCGCCGCCGAGACGATCTCGGCAGCACACCGCGACACCGTCACCGAGCTCTGCCGGATCCGGGACGCCGCGCTCAGCCAGCAGGACCTGCTGGGCAAACCCATCGGGGTGGCGACGGAGTCGATCCGCGCGGCCCTGGTGCTGGAGGCGGCCCGGCGCACCCCTCCGACGGCTCCCAAGCGCAACGTGCAGCCCTTCGACATGGCGCAGCTGAAGCAGGAGAAGACCGCGCCGGACGCACTGCGCCGGGCGTTCCCGCTGATCGAGCGGGTGACGCAAGCGGTCACGCTGTCCCCGGACCACTGGGACATCGGCGGGCTGACCGCCGAGGAGCACACCGTGCGGCTGCTGGACTTCCCCGGCATCGGGGCGGCGGGCTCCTACGGCCGGGACACCTTCCTCAGCCGTCGCGAACTGGTGAACGTCCACACCATCCTGCTGGTGGTCAACGCCTCGCGGGCGGAGTCCAAGGGCGCCTCCGCGTTCTGGGACATGCTCACCGAGGACGGGCGGCAGCCGCAGGCGCTGGCCAGCGCCGCCCTCGTCGCGGCGAACGCCTTCGACCTGGCGAAGCCGCCGGCCCTCAGCCAGTACCCCGACGGTCCGCTGCCGCTGGAGAAGCTGCTGCCCCACGCCGCCGAGATCAACGGCGTCCACGTCTACGGCAACAAGTTCGTGGCACAGCGCGAGGACGGCATCGTCGTGGTGTCCTCGATCAACGCCATCCGCGCGCACCAGCTGTCCTACACCGGGGCCTCCCCCGAGACCCGGGACCGGATCAGCGCGGCGCTGCGCGCCCTGGATCCGCCGGGCACCCGGCGGTGGGAGCCGATCGCGGGCCGGCTGGCGGCGGCCGACCCGGACAACGCGTGGACGCCGCGGCTGCGCGCATACGACGAGGACGGCGGCATCACGCGGCTGCGCACCCTGGTCGTGCAGCACGTACGGCGCCACGGGGTCGCCCAGAAGCTGGAGCGGGCGCAGCGCTCCCACCAGAAGCTGACGCGCGAACTCGGCGTGCTGCGCGGCCACGTACGGCGCGCGGGCGGCGGCCGGTCGCAGGAGTACCGGGAGCTGGCGCAGCGGCTGACCGAGTTCCGCAGGCTGCTCGACGAGATGCTGCCGGCCCTGCACGCGCTGCGCGACGACGGCCCGCCGGGCGGACCGGACGGCGGGCCCGACGCCCATGAGGCCGGCGGCCGGCCGCCGCGGCGCGGCGAGACCGCCGAGGCGGTCCGCGACGAGGTGTTCGACTGGCGGGAGTGGCAGGAACTGCTGAGCCGGGCCGAACGGGACCGGCACCACCTGGTGCCGCGCAGCGAGCCGCCCTCCAGCGACGGCATCCCCATCAAGGGGCGCCGCCCGGGCCGCGGGGCGGGGGCCGACGGCGGCGCGGCGGGCTCCGGCAGCGGTGGCGGCGGCGCGTCCGCGGACTCCACCGAGGCCTTCCTGGACAAGTTCCGTTCGCTGGTGGACCGCCGTACGGACGACGGCCGCGACCAGCTCAGGGCGTGGTTCGAGAACTGGGCGGCCCACTGGCGCGAGGAGTTCGGGCCGCTGCGCGCCTGGATGGCCGACGGTGGCACCGACGCCGTGCTCACCGAGCTGTTCACACGGCTGCGGGGCAGCGCGCAGAAGGCCGATCAGCAGCTGGACCACCTGTGGACGGCGCTGGATCCGGTCAATGCGACGGAGCGGGTAGCCGAGCTGCTGTCGGCCCCCGGTCCCACGCCCGAGGAGCAGGAGGCCCGGTTCCCGGCCCGTTCCCCGCACGCCCTGCCGTGGCACCACCGGATGCCGCTGCTCGACCAGCAGTCCGAGGAACGCGAGCGGCATCCGCGGTCGGTGGTGCAACTGCGCCAGAACACGGCGGACGCGGCCGCCCGGCTGGTCACGGAGTACTTGGGGCGCACCCTGGCCCGGATCGAGAAGGACCTCGTCGCCCTGTACACGAAGGCGGGCGAGTACCTGCCCACGGAGACGGAGGTGCGGCCGCCGCGGCCGTCCTTCCCGTCCGCCTCCGCCGCCCCCGACGGCGGGGAGGAGCCCGACCAGCCCATCGACGTCCTCATCCGAGCCTGGAGCGCCGACTGACATGAGCGCAGCACTGAACATCTCCTTCCGCACCCCGCACACCGGCGACGCCGCCTCCGGCGTGGTCGCGCTGGGCCGCAAGCACTTCCGTCTCTACGCGGGCCCGGACGGCATCCCGCTGCCCGAGGTGGTCCTGGAGCAGGACCCGGAGGGCGGCGGGCCGGCGGTCGTCACGGTCCACCTGCCCGCCCGGATCGACGTCCGGGCGGAGAGCGGGAGCCTGATCCCCGCCCAGCTGGCCTACGCCCTGCAGGCCTGCTGGGTGCCGCAGGAGTTCGCCCCGATCACCGTGGACGGGCCGCGCACGCTGTCGTGCGAGGCCCTGCTGCCGACGTCGCTGGTGCACGCCGGGACGGGCTCCGCCGCGGCCTCGCCCGACGGCGAGCCACTGCGGCTGGACGTCTACTGGAGCGTCGACTACGCCGGTTCGCAGGGTGCCGAGACGGCGCACGGGGCGGTCATGCTGGAGTTCGCCCCGCCCGGCGAACAGCCCGGTCCGGTCCCGCAGGCGCCGCAGCAGGACGACCTCCTGCGGCTGCGGGACCTGGAGGGCAGCAGCCATCAGAACGAGTTCGTCGTCGTGGACTTCGGTACGACCGCCTCGACGGCGACCCTGCACGACGAGAAGAAGGTCAAGCAGCGGCTGGTCGACCCGGCTCAGGTGGCGTCCCTGTCGGCGATGCTGGCGGACCTGCTCGGGCCGCCCGCCGACGCGCCGCCCGCATGGCGCGAGGAGGTGCGGGCGCTGCTGGCCGACACCGTTGCGCTGCCGCGCGAGGACAGCACCGCGACGACGGGGAGCACGGTCCTGGCGCGGATCGCGGAACCGGGGGCCGCCGACGCTCTGATGCTGCGGGTGGAGAGCATCCGCCAGCAGGCCGAACCGGATCTGCGGCGGTGGCTCAACCGGCGCCTGCACGCCGGCTACGCGGCCGTGATCGGCACGCCGCCGCTGGAGCGGCACGGCGTCCGGCCGGTCGCCTACCCCGACGGCACCGGCCGTCACACCCACACCCCGGCCAGCGCGATGCTGGAGGTGGACTACGCGGGCGGGGCGGTGCCCGAGGACCCGCAGGTGCGGCGTTTCGAGCTGTGCGGGGACAACACCCGTGGTCTGACGGGGATCAAGCGGGCCGCGCTGCAGCTGAAGCCGGAGCCGGTGGCGGGCAGCGACCTGTCCGCGGACCATCTCACGCAGCACATGTACCTGCTGCTGGTGGAGGGCGCCGAGGAGGCCACGCGCACCGACCCGCTGGGCACGGTCAGCCGTGTGCCCACGGTCGTGGTCACGTATCCGACCACGGTCCTTCCGGAGGTCAAGGACCGTCTGAAGGAACTGGTCGGCCGTGCTCTGGGCGACCCGATGACCGTCATGGACTACGACGAGGGCCTCGCCGCCGGGCTGTACTTCCTGATGCGGGACCTGACCGACGACCTCAACGCGGGTCTGGAGGCGCTGCGGGCGCGGTGCCGCCGGGTGGGGGACGATCCGCCGACCTGGCACCGGATCATGCTGGTGCTCGACATCGGGGGCGGCACCACCGACATCGCGCTGCTGCGCCTCACGCTGGTCGACCAGACCCCCGAACTCACCCAGGAGCAGGAGTTCGTCTCCGGGCGCAACTACCGGCTGGAGCCCGAGCTGCTCGGTTCCACCGGCCACGAACGGCTGGGCGGGGACCTGCTGACGCTCCAGGTGCTGTACTGGATCAAGGCCCGGCTGGTGGACGAGCTGCGCTCCCCGAGCCAGGAGCACGACGACGGCCCGCAGGAGGAAGGGGTGGATGCGGCGGCCGGAGCCGGGCCGCGGGTGGAGCGGCGCGCCCTCGCGGAAGCCCTCACCGAGCAGGCCGCGGACCGGCTGGACACCCTCGTGTCCGACGACATCCGGCAGATCCTGTCCGACTGCCTGCCCACGGACTGGGCGGGGGTCGTGGACCCGGCCGAACGCAAGGCCCGCCACCTCCGCTTCCGGCTGCTGTGGCGGCTCGCGGAGCGCAAGAAGCGGGAACTGGGCGCGGCGGGAGCCGTGGACGCCGTGCTCAAGCACGAGGACGTCGACGCGATCCTGCGGGCCGCCCCGCACACCCTGGGCACGGTGCGCGGCCCGATCACCCTCGAAGCGGGCGAGTTCCGCAAGCTGATGCGGCCGGTGCTGCGCCGGGCGGCGAAGCTGGGCGCCGATCTGGTGCGCGGCTCCTTCCGGCGGATCCACGAGGAGAACGAGCGGCGTACGCAGGAGGGACTGGAACCCCTTCCGGAACCGGTGCTCGACCAGGTGGTGCTGTCGGGGCGCACCAGCGCCCTGGAACAGCTCCAGGAGCAGGTCGTCGCCGCGCTGCGCCAGGACGAGGCGGACGGCAGGGCGGGGCTGGGCTGGCACGAGGCCACGGAGCTGTCGGTCGAAAGGGAGTTCGCCAAGCAGGCCACCTCCCTCGGCGCCGCGTGGGCCCACTCGGTCCGCAACCGGGCCGGACAGATCGACCACAACGACACCAGGAGCGGACGCACCGGCGCTTCCGTCCGGATGAGCGACCTGGACATCAGGCTCCAGGGCCTCTTCTCCAGCCTGCCCTGCGACTTCGGGCCGATCGGGCAGATGGGGCGGGTCAATCCGCTGCTGTGGGCGGGCGACCCGTTCGCGGAGCTCGACTCCTCGGGCCGGCTGGGAGTGCGGACGGACTGGAACCCGCTGAGCCGGGTCGTCGAGCTGCACCGCGACCTCGGCTCGGGAGACTCCATCCAGTGGGGCGTGTTCGACCTCGCGCTGACGGCGAAGAAGGAGAACTTCACGCCGCTCGAATCGGTGTGGCGCCCCCCGAACGGCAGCGGCCGCGGGGTCCGGTACCAGGTCGAGATGGACCACCGGCTGGTCGCGTCGATCCTGCTGTGCAACGGACCGGCCCATCTGCTGGTCGGCGGGCTGGGGTTGGAGCTCGACGGGCTCGTGCCGGGCCTGTCCTTCGACCCCGACCTGCCGGAGTGCTCGGTGCCCGGCCGGATCTGCGTCGCGACGGGGGTGGACGAGGAGGGGGTGCGGCAGCTGGCCGAGGTGTTCCCGGCGACGGGTCCGGCCGGGCCGGCCGGAGCCGGGGACCCGCAGGCGGTGGCCGCCGGCTATCTGCCGGAGTCCTTCCACGACACGGCCGACGCCGACGAACTGCCGCTGCCGGGCCGCGTCGCGGCGATCCCGGTCCCGCCGCTGGAGGCCAACCACACCTACACCTACGAGTTCTACCTGGACCGCGGGGACGGCGACCCGGTGTTCCTGGGCCGGCTGAGCGCGGCGCAGCGGGCCCGCCACCACGCCACCCTCGATGCCCGGGGGCGGCTGCGGGTGCACCGGGGCGTGGTGCCGTACGTGCCCGCCGAGACGCTGCGCGAGGTGCAGCGGTATCCGGGGCGGGTGCTCGCGCGGCGGATGGATCCGCCGCTGACGGACTTCAACCACCACTGGGACCCGAACAGCGGGAGGCACTGATGAGCGGCACGACCGCAAGTGACGACGGCGTGCCGGCGGGCGCGCTCACGGCGGCGCTGAACTCCTTCGCGGAGGCGGCGGGTGCGCTGCTCGCCACCCCGTCGCAGTGCCGCGAGGTCCTGCTCGGCGCGTTGGGCCGGTGCTGGGAGGAGCTGCACCCGGTGGGCCGCCACCTCCGGCCGTACGCGCACGACCCGGCGGGGGTCTACGACCGCTTCGAGTCGGCGCGGGCCTCGCTGGAGCGGCTCCTGTGGGCGGCGGACCGGGCGGGCGCGGCCGAGCCAGGTGCCGTCGGTGCCGGTCCGGCGGACCGGGTGGAAGCCCCGTCGGCGGCCCCGGCCGGCACCCTGCGGCCCCACGACGGCGCCGGGACCGGGGCGATGCCCGATCCGGCTCCGGATACGGATACGGATACGGCTGCCGGTGCGGCGGACGGGCCCGAGCGGGAGTCGGGCGGCGCTCCGCCGGGGACTGCGGCCGGTACGGGTCCGCAACACCCGGCCACGGGCGGATACGGCGGTGGGGTCGCGCCGCCTGCGCGGTCGGCGCCCCCCGCGGACCCGTTGGCCGGATTCGAGGCCGCGCTCGCTGCTCTCGAGGGCCGGCTCCGCACGGAACAGAGCGGCTACCTGCCCCGCACCCCGGCGTCCGCGGCGATCCGGCCCCCGGCCGGCAGCGCCGAACGCATCGCGGCCACCTGGCAGCGCCTCCACATGGCACTGCTCCGGCTGCCCGCCCATCTCCGCGAGGAATGGCGCGTGGAGGCCCTGGAGACGGCCGGGGCCGCCGGCCTGGCCGTCACCGCCGAGGACGCCTCGGATCCGGACGTGATCGTGCCCGGGCTGCCGCGGGGCCTGCGCGCGGCCGAGCGGATCCCGCTCGTGGTCGCGGCCCCCAGGTCCGCGGCGACGGGCGTGCGCGAGGAGATCCACCTCAAGCTCGGCACCTCGCCCGGCACCGTCATGGACCTGCCGTCCACCGACCCGCGGCCCATGTGGGCCGTGCGGGCCGAGCAGGCGCTCCGCCTGGTGGACCTGGACCCCGAACTCCACGTCGCCGTGCTGGTCGAGGACCCTCCGTCCAGCCTGGCGACGGAGGAGGCCCGGTTGGGCTACCGCCTGCGCCTGGACAGCCTCCTGGAGAGCGCGGGCTCGTCCCAGGCGGACGACTGGCCCGCCGACAGTCGGCTGGCCGCCGCCCACGAGCTCGACATGGTCCTCGGCGGCCTGGTGCACAAGCGGCCGGCAGCCACGGACAGTTGGTGGTGGCAGTGGCGCACCGGCGTCTCGGAGGTCCTCGCGCCGCTGGCCGAGAGCGCCGGGTACCGGCTCGTGTCCAAGGACGTCTCGCGGTGGACCATGTACGACATCGACGCCTACACGGTGAAGAACTCCGTGCCGGGCCAGAGCGGGGAGCCGTTGGTGCAGTGGGTGCTGTGGACCCCGCTGCAGCGCAAGGGCGGCTCCGCCGGGAACGAACGCAAGGGCCGGATCGTCATGCGTCCGCAGCAGCAGTACGGACCGCAGGCCTCCCCGTGAACGCCGACGGGACGGCGCGTTCCGGCGCCGACCGCCGGGCCCGGCAGGTCGGCGAGCTGCTCGGCGCGTGCGCGGCGGGCCGGTCCAACGGGCTCTCGCCGCAGCTCGTGGCCGACCTCGCGGACGTGTACGACGGCACCGGGCGGACGCCGGTCACGGTGCGGGTGGCCGTGCTGCGCGCGGACACCGGCCCGGCCTCCGGGCACCGGCTGGTACCGCTGCTGACCGGGGTCCGGCCGCCGGGCGAGCCCGGCGCGGGTGACCTCGTACCGCTCACCTACGTCCACGAGCCCGCCGACCTGCCGCTGCTGCGGCTCGGCGACGCACAGGTACGGGGGCTGAACCGGCTGGCGCGGGCGCTGCTGGCGCGGCCGGAGTCGCTGGCCCGCGCGCCGCTGGCCCGGCACGGCACGGCGGCCTGGCTGCGCGTGCGGGCGGCGCAGCGGCAGCGGACCTTCTTCCGGCCGCGGTACGCGGGGCAGGAGGCGGTGGAACGGGCCTGGCGGCGGATCCAGGACGTCACGGCCGCGGGCGCCGGGGCGGCTCCCGGGGCGGCCGGTGCGGTGCTGGACGTGCCGGTGCGCCACCCGTTCCTCTTCCACGGCGATCCGCTGCCGTGGCCGGCCACGGGCTCCGCCGGGTGCTACGGCTCCGGGGGCCCGCGCATCGAGGTGACCGACCTGCCCGTGCCGCCCGGCGGCGGGCCGTCGGCCCATCTGGCCGAGGCGCTGGACGCGGCGCACCTGGTGCTGGCCGCCGCCCCGCACACCGTGCTCGCGGGCAAGGAGCCGTTGCCCGCCCTGTTCCGGAGCCTGCTGGAGCGGGGCCGGCCGGGCGGGGACCGGGCCGAGGTGGTGCTCGTGGCGACGACGAGCGGGCGGCGCGGCCCCGGTGCGACGGCCGCGCTGGGCGGCTGGCTGCGCGGCCGGGTGGCGGCGGCCGCGGGGCCGGCGGCGCGGGACCTGGCCGTGCACGCCGTGGCGGTCGGCGAGGCCGAGCGGGCGCTGCGGATCCTGCGCAGCCCGCGGGGCAGGCCCACGACGGCGGTGGAGCAGGCCCGGGCGGACTGGGCGATGTCCGGGATGCCGGAGCTGTGCGGGTCGGTGCTGGCTCCCGCGCTGGACCGGGTGGCCCGGACCGGGGCGGAGCTGACGCGGCGTCGCTTCCGCGCGGCGCTGCACGGCGTACGGCTCGACTCCCGCCGTCCGGCGGGCGCGCGGCCGGCCAGGGCCCCGGAGGACGACTGCGAGCGGCTGTGGGACGAGGTGGAGGCGTTCGCCGCGGGTCCGCTGGCGGAGCGGGCCGTGCGCCGGTTCGGACCGCCCGGCGCCCCGGCCACCGGCGCCCGTGCCGATGCGGCCACCACCGAACCCGCCACCGCCACCGCCGCCGAAGCCGTCACCGCCGCCGATGCCGATGCCCAGGATCCGTCCGACTCTCGGGGAGCTTCTTCGCCATGACCACCACGACCTGGCTGATCATCCTCCTGGTGCTGTCCGTCCTCGCGAACGTCGCGCTCACGGCGCAGCTGACCGCCCGGCGGCGCACACCGCCGGCCCTGCCCCCGGCCGACCCCGGAACGGGCTCGGCGCAGACCCTGCGCGAACTGGAGAGCGCCCGTCAGGAGCTCGATCGGGCCCGCCGGGCCGCGGAGCACGCAACCGGCCTGCTGCAGGGCCGCGACCTCGAACTCGGCCGGGTCCGCGGGCTGCTCGCACAGGCCCGGGACCACGCCGCCGACGCGGGCGCCGCCGCGGAGGAGACCCGCGCCCTGCGCAAGGAACGCGAGGAGTTCCTCGTGCGGCTGCGGGAGCTGGAGGAGGAGGTGCGCCGGCGTGCGCGGGAACGGGACGACGCCCAGACCCAGGCCCTGGCCCGGATCCACGAGCTGGAGAGCCGGCTGGCGGACGCCGAGGCCCGTGCCGAGGGTCCGCTGGGCCCGGAGCCCGTCTCCCCGGCGATCCCCCGCCAGCTGCCGGTGGGCCGGGACACGACGGCCGACAGCAGCGTGGACGGCGCCGATCTCGGGCCGGTGGTGGTGCGGGCCGCTTCGGCGCGCGGCGACCGCGCGCGGCACGACGGCGAGCACCGGCGCGACGCGGTCCTCCTGCGCTTCGCCGAGGAGATCCCCGCGCCGACGCTGCTCAGCGCGGTGGCGGCGGGCAGTCCGCGCGGCCGCTGGTCGCAGTCGGCGGCCGACCGCGCCTGCCGGAGCCTGGCCACGCAGGTCGGCCGGTACGGAGAGGGCCTGGGCCGCGCGCTGTACGGGCCCGACGGCGACGACGCCGCCCTGGGCGCCCTGCTGCGGACGGCGCTGCAGGGCGTCGCGCACTCGATGCGGCTGGTGACCCGGGGCGAGGGCCCGGGCGGTGAGGCCGACGACGCCGCGATCGAGGTGGCGCTGACCGGGCTGCTGACCCGGCTGGGCGACGGCCGGGAACGCGAGCACCTGGCCTTCGGCGTCGGCGACGGCACGCTGCTGCGGCTGCGGGACGGGCAGTGGAGCGCGGTGTTCACGCCGGGGGATCCGGCTCCCCACCGCAGCCTGCGGTTGCCCGCCGACGCCGCGCGGGTCGGCTGGCAGCGGCTGACGACGCTGCCCGGCGACGTGCTCGCGGTGTGCAGCCCTCCGATGGCCGAGCTGCTGCTGCGCGATGACGCGGGTCCGTGGTTCGCGGCCCGGTGGGCGGGCCGGCAGCCGTACCTGACCTCGTTCCTGTCCGAGGTGAACGTTCCGGTCCGGTCCACCGGCGGCGACCGCTCCGTGGTGTGCCTGTGGGACTTCGGCGACGCCCGGGAGGCCCGGTCGGCGACGCCCTGACGCCCTGACGCCCCGGGGCCCGGCCCCGCCGTACGCCTCTCCCGCCCGCCGGGTTCCGGCGGGCGGACCCGGCGTGTCGGCGGGTGCCGATAGGCTTCACGGATGGCCCTTCCGGACACTTCCCCCGAGACCTCCGACGCTCTGCAAGTACTGCACCGCGTGTTCGGATACAGCTCCTTCCGCGGCGAGCAGCAGGAGATCATCGAGCAGGTGATCAGCGGCGGCGACGCACTCGTGCTGATGCCGACCGGCGGCGGCAAGTCGCTCTGCTACCAGATCCCGGCCCTGGTCAGAGAGGGCACCGGCGTCGTGATCTCGCCGCTGATCGCACTGATGCAGGACCAGGTGAACGCGCTCAACGCGCTCGGGGTCCGGGCCGGATTCCTCAACTCCACGCAGGACCCGTACGAGCGGCAGGCCGTCGAGCAGGCCTTCCTCGCCGACGAGCTGGACCTGCTGTACCTGGCCCCCGAGCGGCTGCGCACCGAGAGCGCCCAGCGGCTCCTCGACCGGGGCAGGGTGTCGGTCTTCGCCATCGACGAGGCGCACTGCGTCGCCCAGTGGGGCCACGACTTCCGGCCCGACTACCTCGCGCTGTCCATGCTGCACGAGCGCTGGCCGAAGGTGCCGCGGATCGCGCTGACGGCGACGGCCACCGAGGCCACCCATGCCGAGATCGTGGCCCGTCTCGGCCTGGAGGACGCACGGCACTTCGTCGCCAGCTTCGACCGGCCGAACATCCAGTACCGCATCGTCGGGAAGAACAATCCGGTCAAGCAGCTGCTGGAGCTGATCCGGACCGAGCACGCGGGGGACGCCGGAGTCGTCTACTGCCTCTCGCGGGCCTCGGTGGAGAAGACCGCGGCCTCCCTGGTGGAGCAGGGCATCGACGCCGTTCCGTACCACGCCGGCATGGACGCCCGGGCGCGCGCGGCCAACCAGGCGCGCTTCCTGCGGGAGGAAGGGGTCGTGGTGGTGGCGACGATCGCCTTCGGCATGGGCATCGACAAGCCGGACGTGCGGTTCGTGGCACACCTCGACCTCCCGAAGTCGGTCGAGGGCTACTACCAGGAGACGGGCCGCGCGGGCCGCGACGGCGAGCCGGCCACGGCGTGGCTGGCGTACGGCCTGCAGGACGTGGTCCAGCAGCGCAAGCTGATCGACGGGTCCGAGGGCGACGAGGCGCACCGCCGCTCGCTGGGCATGCACCTGGACGCCATGCTGGCGCTGTGCGAGACGGTCGAGTGCCGCCGGGTGCGGCTGCTGGCGTACTTCGGGCAGACGGGTACGCCCTGCGGCAACTGCGACACGTGCCTGACGCCGTCGGAGTCCTGGGACGGGACGGTCGCCGCGCAGAAGCTGCTGTCGACCGTGTGGCGGTTGGCGAAGGAACGGCGGCAGAAGTTCGGCGCCGGCCAGATCATCGACATCCTGCAGGGCAAGAAGACGGCCAAGGTCATCCAGTTCGACCACGACGCGCTCTCGGTCTTCGGGGTCGGCGCGGATCTGGGCGCCGCGGAGTGGCGGGGCGTCGTGCGCCAGCTGCTGGCGCAGCGGCTGCTCGCGGTGGAGGGCGACTACGGGACGCTGGTGCTGACGGAGGACAGCGGCGAGGTGCTGGGGGGACGCCGCAGCGTCCCGATGCGGAAGGAGAAGGCGCCGGCCGGTCCGTCCCGCAAGGAGTCCGGCTCGCGCTCGGGCAAGGGCGCCCGCGTGCCGGTCGACCTGCCGGCCGCGGCCGAGCCGGTCTTCCTGGCCCTGCGCGCCTGGCGGGCCGGGACGGCGAAGGAGCAGGGCGTGCCGGCGTACGTCGTCTTCCACGACGCGACGCTGCGGGAGATCGCGACGCGGCTGCCGGCCACGGTGGAGGAGCTGGGCACCATCGGCGGCGTCGGCGAGGCCAAGCTCGCCAAGTACGCCGAGGGCGTCCTGGAGACCCTGGCGGGCTGCGGCGCCGGTGGGCCCGGCCCGGCCGCCGCGCCGGAGGCGGAGCCCGCCGCGGCGGCGGCGCGGTCCGCGGCTCCGGAGGACGACGAGCCGCCCTTCGACCCGGAGGGGATGGAGCCGCCGCCCTGGGACGAGGACTGGCAGTAGTACGCCGCGTCCGAGCACATACGGCGAAGGGCCGGGTCGTCAGCCGACGACCCGGCCCTTCGCCGTATCCGCACCCGGTGTGGTGGCCTCGTCACGCCCCGCGCCCTCCGCAAACCTGCACATCGTGTCCGCGATCTCGCCAGGCAGCCTCCCCCACGCCTCCGTAGGACCGGCAGAACCCCTCCGCTTTGGACCGTTTCGACCCGCTGTGTTCCATGTAAGCAAGGTGCGGCCCGTATCTGTTACTCGATCTCGTGAAGAAGTCGCCACCATTCCGTGAATCAAGCTGCACGTCCGTTGCCACAGGTGCCTTCCGGCCCGTGATGGGCAGTCAACGGGATTGGATGAGCAGCCCGTTCACGTGCTTTCATCGTGCGCATCGCAGCACCGGGAAACCGGCAGCGGCGATGAATTCCTCCCCCCATTGAAAGGTGCGCGCAATGCGTAACGACATCGAGACCCGCGAGATCCACGACACCGAGCTGGACGCCGTCTCCGGTGGCATCATCAGCGTCTCCGGCGGCCTCGCCGGCGCCGTGACCAGCGACGTCAGCGGCCTCGTGGGTGTCGTGGGCTCCCTCGACACCGTCCAGGCGGCGACGGGCCTCGTCTCCCACGTCCCCGGCCTCGCCACGGGCATCACCGGTGTTTCGCTGAACACCGGTCGCGCCGGTCTCTGATCGGGAAAAGCCGATGAACCCCGGAGCATCCCCCACGGCTCCGGGGTTCACGGCTGCCCCTGCGCCCCACCGATACGAATGCAGCGAAGGAATGGTCCGTGCAGTTTCGCCAAAAGGCTCTTTCCAAGCTGCAATCGCCCGAAGAACTCGATCTGCCCGTGCGCTTCGCGCGCCCGCAGGGGCGGCTCGTCCTCATCGTGACGATCGCCGTCATGGCGGCCTCCGCCTACTGGGCCTTCACCGGCACCGTTTCGTCCAAACTCGGCGCACCCGGCATCCTGACCCGGGCGGCGGGCAGCTATGTGTTGCAGACCCCGGTCGCGGGACAGGTGACTGCGGTCCTCGCCGAGGAGGGCCAGTCGTTGGCCGCCGGCGCGCCCCTGCTCAACGTCCGTACGGAGCAGGGGGAACGGCCGGTCCGCGTCGTGGCGGGCGGCCGCCTGACGACCCTGGTGGCCAAGGTGGGCTCGGTCGTCGCCACCGGTGCCGATGTGGCCACCGTGGAACGCGTGAACGATCCGGCGGACCCCCTGGTGGCGGTGTTGTACGTGCCGGGCGGCAGCGGCCCGGCGATCCCCGTCGGCTCCCGCGTCGACCTGAGCGTCCAGTCCGTCCCCAGCCGGCAGTTCGGCATGCTGCGCGGGCGCGTCACGGAGGTCGGCCGCGCACCCCTGACGCAGGCGCAGATCGCCGGCTTCCTCGGCGACGGCGGCCTCGCCGAGCAGTTCTCCCGCCACGGCAGCCCGGTGGCGGTGGTCGTACGGCTCGAACGTTCCTCCTCCACCGCCTCCGGCTACCGGTGGTCCTCCGCGGACGGCCCTCCGTACGCCGTCGATTCCAGGACGCCGGTCAGCGGCGCCGTCCACCTCGCCGCGCAGCGCCCCGTCGACTGGCTCCTGCCGTGAGCGCGCCGCGGACCGGGACACCGCCGCGGCTCCCGCCCTCCGGGGGCCGGCGCCGGCGCCCCGAACCGAAGGGCGGCGCCCGCCGCAGACCTGCGCCCGCACCCACGGGGCGGACGCCGCGGCCCGTACGCACCCCCACCGTGCTGCAGATGGAAGCGGTCGAGTGCGGCGCCGCCGCGCTGGCGATGGTGCTCGGCCACCACGGCCGCTTCGTCCCCCTCGAAGAACTCCGCATCGCCTGCGGCGTCTCCCGCGACGGCTCGCGCGCCAGCAACCTCCTCAAGGCCGCCCGCGGGTACGGGCTGAAGGCCAGGGGCATGCAGATGGACCTGGCCGCGCTGGCCGAGGTACGCGGCCCGGCCGTGCTGTTCTGGGAGTTCAACCACTACGTCGTCTACGAGGGCACGACCCGGCGGTTCGGCCGCAGGGGCGTGTACGTCAACGACCCCGGCAAGGGCCGACGGTTCGTCCCCCTGGAGGAGTTCGACACCAGCTTCACCGGCGTCGTCCTCACCTTCGAACCCGGTGACGGCTTCCGCCGCGGCGGCTGCAGGCCCGGCGTCCTGGGCACCGTGCCGGCCCGGCTGCGGGGCACCTCGGGCACCATGGCCGCCGCCGTGCTCTCCAGCCTGCTCCTGGTCGCCGTCGGCGCGTCAGTGCCGGCGCTGAGCCGCACGTACATCGACATGTTCCTCATCGGGGAGCAGACCTCGCTCCTGGGCGTGCTGTTCGCCTCGATGGCCGTCGCCCTCGTGCTCACCGCCACCCTCACCGCGCTGCAGCAGACCAACCTGCTGCGCGGGCGCGTCATCTCCTCGACCCTGGGCAGCGCCCGCTTCTTCCGCCACCTCCTCAGACTGCCGGTCGCCTTCTACTCGCAGCGCAACCCGGCCGACCTCGTCCAGCGCCTCCAGTCCAACGACACCGTCGCCGAGACCCTCGCCCGCGACCTGTCCGCCGCGGGCGTGGACGCCGTGGTCGTCGTCCTCTACGCGGTGCTGCTGTGGACGTACGATCCGCAGCTCACGCTCGTCGGGGTCGGCGTGGCCCTGCTCAACGTCCTCGCCCTGCGCACCGCGATCAGGCTGAGGGCCACCGGCACACGCAAGCTGCGCGCCGAGAGCGCACGGCTGACCAACACCTCCTACGGCGGGCTCCAGCTCATCGAGACGATGAAGGCCACCGGCGGCGAGAACGGCTTCTTCCGCCGCTGGGCGGGGCAGCACGCGGTCACCCTCGACGTCCAGCAGCGGCTCGGCGTGCCCAGCGCGTGGCTGGCGGTCGTCGCACCCACTCTGGCGGCGCTCAACAGCGCCCTGATCCTGATGATCGGCGGTCTGCGGGCGGTGGACGGCCACCTCACCGTGGGCCTGCTCGTCGCCTTCCAGGCCCTGGTCACCAGCTTCACCGCGCCGATCTCCCGGCTGGGCGGGGTCGCCGGCCGGATCCAGGACTTCGCGGCGGACGTCGCCCGCCTGGGCGACGTCGAGAACTTCCCGGTCGACCCGGTCTACGCCCGGCGCGAGCCCGCCGCCTCCACCCGGCGCCTGAAGGGCCACGTGGAGCTGGACGGCATCACCTTCGGCTACAGCCCGCTGGACCCGCCGCTGCTGGAGGGCTTCTCCCTCGCGGTCGGCCCCGGTCAGCAGGTCGCGCTCGTCGGCGGCTCGGGCAGCGGCAAGTCCACCGTCTCCCGGCTGATCTCGGGCCTGCACACCCCCTGGGCGGGGGCCGTCCGCATCGACGGGATGCGGCTGGAGGACATCCCGCGCGGGGCGCTGGCCGCGTCCGTCTCCTTCGTCGACCAGGACGTCTTCCTCTTCGAGGGCACCGTCCGCGACAACGTCACGCTGTGGGACCCCACCATCGAGGACGAGGCCGTCGTCGCCGCCCTGGAGGACGCCGCCGTATACGAGGCGGTGGCCCGCCGCCCCGGCGGCATCCACAGCCGCGTCGAACAGGACGGCCGCAACTTCTCCGGTGGCCAGCGCCAGCGTCTGGAGATCGCGCGGGCCCTCGTGCGCCGCCCCAGCGTCATGGTCCTCGACGAGGTGACCAGCGCGCTGGACGCCGTGACCGAACAGGTCATCATCGACAACCTGCGCCGCCGCGGCTGTGCCTGCGTGGTCATCGCCCACCGGCTCAGCACGGTGCGCGACAGCGACGAGATCGTCGTGCTCGACCGGGGCACGGTCGTGGAACGCGGCCGGCACGAACACCTGGTCGCCGCACGGGGCGCCTACGCCTCACTGGTCAAGGAGCACTGAGGTGACCCACGCACAGCACACCCGTGCCGCCGTCGACCCGGTCGTGGCGGCCCTGGGCGCCCTGGGCAGGCCCGTCGACTGCGCGGGCCTGCGCAGCCTGTCCCTGGAGGGCCCGCTCGTCCTGTGGCTGGTCGTCGAGGGCGAGCTGGACCTGTTCGCGGTGGACGCCGCGCAGGCCGGGCACTGGCACTTCCTGGGCCGGCTGGAGCCGGGCACGCTGCTGCTCGGTCCGGCCGAGGGCCCCGACCACACCCTGGTCGGGCGGCCGCTGGAGGGCTGCCTGCTGCGCCGCATCGAACTGCGGGAGCTGCAGCACCCGCAGTACCCGCACCCTCCGCAGTACGCGGGCCCGTTCGACGGCGGGGCGTGGCACGCCGACGAAGGGCAGTACGCCACCGCCGGCACCGCGCAGGGGTGGCCGAGCCCGCTGGAGGACGCCTTCGCCCGCGGCATCGGCCGGGGCCTGCGCGTGCTGTACCAGGCGCCGTTGGACGGCGAGGCCACCACCGGGCACGGTGGGGCGGACGAGGACATCCTGTGGATGCGGATCGCCCCGGGCAGCGTCCGGTACGGCGCCGTCCACGAGGCGGAGGCGGTGGGCACCCTCCTCGTCGACCCGGCGATGTGGCAGGGCATGGTGGACCAGCAGTACCGGCTGCTGTACGCCCTGGACGGCTGGATCGAGCAACTGGAACGCGCCCACGAGGACCGTACGGCCGCCGGGATCGAGGCGGGCCGCGCCGCCCGCACCCAGGCGGACCGGACCCTGCTCGCGTCCATCGCCGGTTCCGGCCGGGGTCCCCGGCGGGGCGGCGACGACGTCGACGCGACCTTCGCCGCGTGCCGGGTCGTCGCCGGCGCGGCCGGCATCGCCCTGTCACCGCCGACCCGGGGCACCGGCCCGTCCGAGCAGCTGGATCCCGTCGAGCGCGTCGCACTCGCCTCACGGATCCGCACCCGCCCCGTCCGGCTCGCCGGACGCTGGTGGCGGGAGAACAGCGGGCCGCTGGTGGGCCGCCGCGAGCAGGACGGCACACCGGTCGCCCTGCTGTGGCGGCGCGGCCGCTACGAGGCGGTCGACCCCGCCACCGGCACGCGCGAGCGCATCGGGAAGACCAACGAGGCGGCCTTCGAACCGCGCGCCGTCATGCTGTACCGGCCCCTGCCCGACGGGCCGGTGGGCCTGCCCGCGCTGTTCCGCTTCAGCATGCGCGGCACCCTCCCCGAGCTGCGCAGCCTGCTGCTGGGCGGGCTGGTCTCGGTGGTGCTGGCCGCGCTGGTGCCGATCGGCACCGGCCAGGTCCTCGGCCGGTTCGTCCCGCAGGCGGAGAACGGCCTCATCGTGCAGACCGGGCTGGCCCTGATCACGGCCGGCGTCGTCGCGGCCGTCTTCATGCTGCTGCAGAACACCGCCCTGCTGCGCATGGAGGGCCGTATCGAGGCGACCTTGCAGCCCGCGGTGTGGGACCGGCTGCTGCGGCTGCCGGCGACGTTCTTCGCGGGCCGTTCCACCGGCGAACTGGCCGGCGCCGCCATGGGCATCAGCACCGTACGCCGCGTGCTGTCCGGGATCGGGCCGGTCTGCGTGCAGGCGGGCACGGTCGGCGTGGTCAACCTGGTGCTGCTGCTCCTGCACAGCGTGCCGCTGGCGCTGGCGGCGCTGGGCATGCTGGCCGTCGTCGCGGTCGTCTTCCTGGGCCTGGGGCTGTGGCAGCTGCGCTACGAACGCCGGCTGAACCGGCTCGGCCTCCGGCTGGCCAACCAGGCCTTCCAGACCCTGCGCGGCCTGCCCAAGCTCCGCGTCGCCGCTGCCGAGAGCTTCGCGTACGCGGCCTGGGCGCGGGAGTTCGCCCGTACCCGCGACCTGCAGCAGCGCATCGGCCGGATCCAGAACGTCGTCACGGTCCTGGGGGCCGTCCACCTCCCGCTGTGCACCCTGGTGATGTTCGTGCTGCTGGCCGGACCGGCCCGCGGTGCCATGTCCGCCAGTGAGTTCCTCACCTTCAGCACCGCGCTGACGATGCTGCTCTCGTCGGTCACCCAGCTGACGGGGGCGTTCATCTCGGCCGCGGCGGTGCTGCCGATGTTCGAGCAGATCGAGCCGGTGCTGCGGGCAACCCCCGAGGTGGCCCGCTCCAGCACCCCGCCGGGGGAACTGACCGGCGCCCTGGAAGCCAGGAACCTCTCCTACCGGTACGCCGACGACGGCCCGCTCGTGCTCGACGACGTCAGCCTGAGCGTCGCGCCGGGCGAGTTCGTCGCGATCGTCGGGGCCAGCGGCTGCGGGAAGTCGACGCTGCTGCGGCTGCTCATCGGCTTCGACAAGCCGCTGTCGGGCAGCGTCCTCTACGACGGCCAGGACCTGGCGGCGCTCGACCGGGCGGCCGTGCGCCGCCAGTGCGGTGTCGTCCTGCAGAACGCCCAGCCCCTCACCGGATCGATCCTCGACTGCATCCGCGGAGCCGGCACTTTCTCGCTCGACGAGGCGTGGGAGGCCGCCGCGATGGCGGGCCTGGCACAGGACATCGAGGCCATGCCGATGGGCATGCACACCATCCTGTCGGACGGCGGCGGCACCGTCTCGGGCGGCCAGCGCCAGCGCCTGATGATCGCCCAGGCCCTCGTCCGCAAGCCGCGCGTCCTCTTCCTCGACGAGGCCACGAGCGCGCTGGACAACGAGGCGCAGCGCGTGGTCATCGAATCCACCCGTGCCCTGCGGACCACCCGCCTCGTGATCGCCCACCGCCTGTCCACGGTGATGGACGCCGACCGCGTGATCGCCCTGTCGGACGGCCGCATCGTCCAACAGGGCCCCCCGGCCGAACTCCTCGCCGACCCGGAGGGCCTCTTCCACACCCTGGTCCGCCGCCAACTGCACTGACGGACGCGTTCAACGTGCGGCCGCGGACTCCTTGCCGGCCGGGTCGCGCGGGGCGGCGGGCGCGGCGCCGGGGTCGGGGGCGTTGCGGCGCAGCCAGAGGCTCAGGGCGCCGCAGCCGACGGCCAGCAGGAACAGCAGCAGGGGCACCGTCCTCACCTCCATCGTCTCGATGACGGCACCGAGCAGGGGCGGGAAGGCCACCCCGCCGATCATCGAGGCGGCGATCACGTAGGCACCTGCGGCGGCCACCCCGGGCACGGCCCGGTTCAGCCAGGGCAGACAGGTCGGGAAGATCGGCGCGATCATCAGGCCGACGCCGAGGTACGCGTACGGGGCGAGGGCCGGGACCGTCGCCAGCAGGAGGAAGCCGGCCATTCCGGAGCAGCAGACGAGGAGGATCGTCGGCGCTGGCAGGCGCAGGCTGATCGGTGCGGCGACGAACCGGCCGACGGTCATGGCGGCCCAGTAGGCGGAGGTCGCGGTCGCGGCGGTGGCGGCGCCGTATCCGACGGCTTCGAGGTGGGTGGGCTCCCAGCCGCCGACGCCGGTCTCGATGGCGACGTGCAGGACGTAGATCCCGATGAACCCCGCGATGATCGGGAGCACCCGGGCTCCGCCGGGCGCCGCGGCTTCCGCGGGGGCGGGGTCGGGCTCCCGCGCGGCCACTCCGCCGAGGGTGGCCAGGATGAGCAGGCTGATCACTCCGGCGCTCAGGAAGATCTCCGGGTAGCTGTCCGCCCCGAGCCGGCCGATCAGCGCGGGGCCGGCGATCGCGCCGATGCCGAAGTGGCCGTTGAGGAGGTTCAGCATGGCGGTGCTGCGGTGGCCGAAACCGATGGCGAAGAGCCGGTTGAGGCCGTAGTCGATACCGCCGAAGCCCAGGCCGATGACGAACGTGCCGGTGAGGGCGAGGGCCCAGCCCGGCGCGGAGACGAAGACGGCCGTGCCGATCGCCATGAGCACGTAGGAGCCGCCGAGCAGCACCCGGTTGTTCAGCCGGCCCCGCAGGAGGTGGTGGAGCAGCACGCCGAGGAGGGCGCCGACGAAGTGGGCGCTGAGGCTGAGCCCGGCGACGGCCGGGCTGATGCCGTACTCGGCGCGCAGGGCCGGGATGGCCGGGCCGTAGAGCGCCTGGAGGGCGCCGATCACCACGAACGCCAGACAGGAGGCGCCGATCGCGGCGGTGGTGAGGAGGGGCTTGCCTCCTCCTGACGGATCGGCCCCACGGCTGGCGGCGGTCACGGCACTGCTCCTCATCATCCATGGCCGGATGAACGTCATCACTGTTCACCGCAGCCGGAAGTTCACATCCCTTCGATCAAATTACACACCACGAGTGTTCGTTTCAACATTTTCGATGTGCGAAAAGCTCATCCACGCAGCCCGCCGCTGCCATCTGTGCTAAAAGCAGACACATGAACGTGATGGAGAGGCACAAGTTCGTCGTGGGACTGCTGGTGCAGCAGAACCGCGCGACGGTGGCCGAGTTGGCCGAGGCCACGGGCGCGTCCGAGATGACCATCCGCCGTGACCTCGAGGTACTGGAGTCCCGCGGAGCGCTGCGCCGGGTGCGCGGCGGAGCCGTGAGCAGCCTGCCCGGCGGCGTCGAGCCTCCCTACGCGATCCGCGCCCTGTCCGGGGTGGAGGCCAAGGAACGCCTCGCGCGCACCGTGGTCGCGCTGCTCACCGACGGCGAGACCGTCGCGCTGGACACGGGGACGACCGCCGTCGCCGTGGCGAACGCCATGGCGGACCGCCGGTTCACCGTCGCGCCCCTCTCGCTGCACGCGGCCTTCGCCCTGTCCGCGCAGCCGGGGATCCAACTGGTGATGCCCGGCGGGCAGGTGCGCCCCGAGGAGCTGTCCTTCCGCGGCCACACGCCGCTGCAGACCTTCAAGGACCTGTGCTTCGACACGTTCGTCCTGGCCTGCTGCGGGGTCGACCCCGTCCAGGGGGCCACCGCCTACGACCTCGACGACGTACAGGTGAAGCGGGCCGCGGTGGCCGCGGCGCAGCGGGTGGTCCTCGTCGCGACCGCCGACAAGATCGGCCGTGCGGCGCTTGGCCGGATCTGCTCCCTGGAGGAGGTCGCCCTGTTGGTCACGGACGCTCCCGCGGACTCGCCCGCCGTCGAAGCGCTGCGCGAGCGGGGCGTCGAGGTGGTGCATCCGGCCGCCGACTGAGTACGGAGGCCGACGACCGGGGCCGGCGGCCGGAGAAGAGCGGCCGCAGGACTACCGCGGGGCCACCCGGCAGGCGCTGACCGCGGTCCCGTTCGTGACACCGCTCGCCGTCAGACCGGTCACGCACTGCTCGTGCTCGCCGGTCAGGCCGACGTAGCAGGCCATGCGGATGGAGTCCGGGGCCTCTCCGCCCTGGAGTTCGCGCTCGACCTGGTTGATGCAGGCCGTGACGTCCGCGTGGGCGGCGGGAGCGGCCAGGGCCGCGCCGCCGAGGGCGAGGGCCAGTGAGGCGAGGACACCGGCGATACGGGTCGACGTGCGAGTTGACGTACGCAAGGGGATGCACCTGCTCTCGGAGTGCGGTCACCCGACCGGACGGCGAAGAGCGCAACGGCCACCTGGCCGTGCTCGCCGGTTCCGGTCGCCTTGACCACCGTACGACCGTCGGCACCCGCTCACGAGCCGGCGGCCGGTGGAGGCGCGGGCGGGCATGTATTTTCGACATGTGGGAACAGCTGATCATCATCACGGTGTCGCGCATGCGTGCCAGCAGGGGGCGTCATGAAGTACGACCTGTCCGACCGTCTGGTGATCGGGATCGCCTCCAGCGCCCTGTTCGACCTGGCCGACTGCGACGCGGTCTTCCGGGAGCAGGGCGAGGACGCCTACCGCGCCCACCAGGAGGCCCATGTGGACGACGTCCTGGCCAAGGGCGTGGCCTTTCCCTTCGTCCGCCGCCTGCTGTCGCTGAACGACCTCGCGGCCCCCTCGGACCCCCTGGTCGAGGTCATCATCCTCTCGCGCAACGACCCGGACAGCGGCCTGCGCGTCATGCGCTCGATCGCCGCGCACGGCCTGCCCATCAGCCGGGCCGTCTTCCGACAGGGCCGGTCGGCGCACCGGTTCATGCGCGCCCTGAACATGTCGCTGTTCCTGTCGGCCGACGGCGACGACGTCCGTGCGGCGGTTGCCGAAGGGCTGCCGGCGGGGCACGTCCTGCAGACGGGACGGGTCGACGACGAGGACGACCGCGAACTGCGCATCGCCTTCGACTTCGACGGCGTGCTGGCGGGCGACTCCTCCGAGCGGATCTTCCAGGATTCGGGCATCGACGGCTTCCGCGCGCACGAGGTCCTGAACGCGACCACCCCGCACGACCCTGGCCCCTTGAGCGAGTTCCTCGCGGGCATCAACCGGATCCAGCGCCGCGAGGAGGACGAGCGCCGTAGGGACCCCGCGTACCGGCTGCGGCTGCGGGTGTCCCTGGTCACCGCCCGGGACGCGCCCGCGCACGAACGCGCCGTGCTGAGCCTCAAGCGGTGGGGGCTGCGGGTCAACGACGCGTTCTTCCTCGGCGGCATCGACAAGGCCGCCGTGATGAGCACCCTCGATCCGCACATCTTCTTCGACGACCAGGTCGCCCACCTGAACGGCACTGCGCCGGCCACTCCCAGCGTTCACGTGCCGTTCGGCATCGTCAACGCGCCCCCTCGCGACGGCACTTCCGGCGCCTGACCGGACAGCGGGCGGCGGGCGGCGGGCGGTGGGCGGTGGGGTCAGGCGACCCGCGCCGCCGGCCGGGCGAGCGGGTTCAGCGAGGCGTACTCCAGGGGGGCGGACGGGTCGATCGACACGTCCAGGGGCGCCGGCTCCGTTCCGGCACGGACCAGGAGGTCGCCCACCGCGGCGATCATCGCGCCGTTGTCGGTGCACAGCGTCATCGGCGGCACGCGCAGTTCGATGCCGGCCGAGGCGCACCGCTTCTCCGCCAGGGCCCGGACGCGGGAGTTCGCGGCCACTCCCCCGACCACGATCAGCGTCGTCACGTCGTACGCGCGGCAGGCCGCGAGGGCCTTGCGGGTGAGCACGTCGGCGACGGCCTCCTGGAGGGCGGCCGCGCCGTCGGCCACGGGGACGTCCTCGCCGCGCTGGACGTGCTGTTCGACCCAGCGGGCGGCCGCGGTCTTCAGGCCCGAGAAGGAGAACGCGTACGGGTCGTCTCCCGGCCGGGTCAGCGGGCGCGGGAACGCCACGGCCTTCGGGTCGCCGCTGCGGGCGGCCCTGTCGATGGCGGGGCCGCCCGGGTACGGCAGGCCCAGGATCCGGGCGACCTTGTCGAAGCACTCCCCCGCCGCGTCGTCGAGGGTGTCGCCGAGATGGAGGATCGGCTCGCGTACGAGGTCCCGTACGAGCAGCAGCGAGGTGTGACCGCCGGAGACGATGAGTACCACGCACGGGTCGGGCAGCGGGCCGTGCTCCAGGGTGTCGGCGGCGACGTGCCCGGCCAGGTGGTGGACGCCGTACAGGGGCACCCCGGCCGCGTAGGCCACGGACTTCGCCCCGGCCAGCCCCACCTGCAGGGCACCGGACAGCCCGGGGCCGGTGGTGACCGCGACGGCGTCGATCTGGCCGATCCGCAGCCCGGCCCGGTCCAGGGCCTCCCGCACCACCGGGTTGAAGGAATGCAGGTGGGCGCGGGCGGCGATCTCCGGCACCACCCCGCCGAAGCGGGCGTGCTCGTCCATGCTCGTCGCCACCACGTGGGCGAGCAGTCTGCCGTCCTGCACGATGCCCGCCCCGGTCTCGTCGCACGACGACTCGATCCCCAGTACCACCGGTCCGCCCACGGCGCCCACTCCTTTTGCACGTTTTCGACACCTGCAATATAGGTGCAAGAAGGGCCCCGCTGTGCCCGTCAGGAGATCGCTGAACCCGTCAGGAGATCAGGGAGCGGCCCGTGGGCGCCAGGCGCAGTGTCCGGGGGGCCGACGTCTGCTCCCGCTCGATGCCCGGCAGGACCTCCTCCCGCGCGACGGGGTGCGCGCGCAGGGCGGTCAGGTGCCGGCGGTGGGACTCCTCGTCGGGGTGGGAGGTGAGCACCACGGCCGCGTTCTCCCCCGTGCGGACCGGCAGTCGGGGGAACGTGTTGGGCGCGGCCTCGGTGGCGTACGCGGCGAGCGGCGCGGCTCCCGTGCCGCGGAGCAGCGGGAGGAGACCGTCCCTGACCAGTGCGATCCCGTCGGGTCGTCCGGGCGGGAAGGACCACACGGTGGCGGACACGAAGCGCGCGGGGGCCGGTGCGCCGGGCCGCGGCCGCGTGGACGGGGCGGCGTGGAAGCCGCTGCCGTCCGTCAGCGGGCGCAGGAGGAGGACGTCGTCGGAGTCGGTCATGGTGGCGTTGGCCCGGTCGCGGTGCCGGGCCCAGACGGGGCCGCCGTAGAAGGCCGTGAGCGCGTCGTGCCGGGCCGCCATGTCGGGGAAGGCGCGCAGCCAGACGAAGCGGTCCGGGTCGTCGAGGTCGCGGAACTGCCCGAGGACGGCGATTCCCTGCTCCTCCTGCGTCTCGACGAACTCCCGGTCGAAGAGTTCGATGAGCTCGTCCCTCCGGCCGGGCCGCAGCGTGTACTGGCGGAGCTCGATCACGGCGAGGGGGCGGGCAGGGTCGGTGGGTGGCAAGACGGGCTCCTGTTCTGTTGCCGCGCGTCGCAGCCGACGCGTTCGACCGACGGTAGGCCGGGGGCGTGCCAGGTGCTGTCAGGGTTTCCGCGGAGAATGGGCGCATGTCTGCCGGTCGCCTGCTGTCGGTCCTGCTCCTGCTGCAATCCCGTGGCCGCATGTCCGCGCGGGCGATCGCCGAGGAGCTGGGCGTGTCCGTGCGGACGGCCTACCGCGACGTGGAACGGCTGCAGGGCGCCGGGGTGCCGGTCTGTGCGGAGCCGGGCCGCGGCGGCGGATACCGGCTGCTCGACGGCTATCGCACCCGCCTGACCGGGATGACGCAGGGCGAGGCCCGGGCGCTGCTCTTCGCCGGGCTGCCGGACGCGGCCGCCGACCTGGGGCTGGCGGCGGAGGTGTCGGCGGCGCGCCTGAAGCTCCTGGCCGCACTGCCGGCGGGGGCGCGGGAGGAGGCCGCGAGGACCGCGACGGTGTTCCACGTGGACGCGCCGGGCTGGTACCGGGAGCCCGAGCAGACCCCGTACCTGTCGCTGTTCGCCGACGCGACGCTCACGCGGCGGGTCGTGGAGGCGCGCTACCGGCGCTGGCGCGCGCCGCAGGAGGTGTCCCGCCGCCTCCGGCCCTACGGCCTGGTCCTCAAGTCCGGTGTCTGGTACGTCGTGGCCGCCACGGAGGACGGAACGGGCACGGCAACGGCAACGGCAACGGCGACACCGGCGACCTACCGGGTCGCCCAGGTCCTCGACGCGACGCTGAGCGACGAACGGTTCGACCGGCCAGGGGACTTCGAGCTGGGGGCGTACTGGGCCTCCTACCTCGCGGACTTCGCGGCGCGCCGCTACACGGGCACGGCCACCATCCGCCTGTCCCCGCGAGGACGCCGTCGCCTGCCCGACAACGTCGCACCGGAAGTGGTGCGGGCCGTCGACGCCACCGCGACCGCCGCCGGCGCGGACGGATGGGTCGAAGCGGTCGTGCCGACGGAGAGCGCGGCGCACGCGTGCGGTGAACTGCTGCGGCTCGGCACGGACGTGGAGGTCCTCGCTCCCGCCGCACTGCGCCGGGCCATGGCCGACACGGTGGGTGCGCTCGCCCGGGCGTACGGGGTCACCGACGGCGGCTGACCCGTCTGCCGGGAGGCGAGGGCCGACGGCGCTGCCCTCGAACACGGGTCAAGGGCGGGGGCGCCTTCATCCGGACGGGGATTCGCCGTCGGGCCGGCGGCGGGTGCGGCTAGCGTGGAACGCGGGCAGGGGGTCGTACCAGTCGGAGGCACCCTGCCGTTCGGTGGGGTACGGCCCCGAACCGTACCCCGGTCACGTGGCCCCGGCAGCTGGCCGGGGCTGCGGAGCCACAGCCGCGCCGCCCGGTGCCGCCGGCCGGCCGCGTGGCATCCTGTGGGCATGACGTCCGACGTCACGGCCGCCGTGTGGGCGGAACGGCAGGTCACCCGGGTCCGCGACGATCCCGCCGGGCGGACGGCCCTGATGAAGCGCTGCTACTCCGGTCCGTTCGGCAAGGCGCCCCGGCACCTGCCGTTCCGCCGGGCCGCGATGTCGTTCATGGGCTGGCAGCTGCGGCGGGGCGTCCTGCGGCCGACGTCCGGCGACCGGCCCGGCAGCCCGTGGTGGCGTGCGGTGAACGAGCGCATCCTGCGCGACGGGTGCGAGGCGGTCGGCCTCAGCGGCGGGCTGCCCGGGCCGGCCTCCTCCCCCACGGTCGGACTCTGGACGTCCTTCGCCGACCGCCCCACCGCCCGGGCCTGGTACCGGGCGCACAACGGCAGCGTGGTCGCCGCCTACCTCGAAAGCCGCGGCCTCGCCGAGGCGGAGAACGAGAGCGAGCGCTTCTTCATGAACGTCGTCCTCTGCCGCGTGCTCTACGCCCACGCCCTCGTCGCGGCCCCCCGCATCTCGCTCGGCTCGCTGCGTCCGCTCGCTCCGTTCCTCGGTGATCCCCGGCTCGGCATGACCGGCATCTTCCTGCAGCTGTCGCGCGTGCTCCCGGACGAGTACCCGCTCGGCGGCACGGTGCAGTCCCACCTCGACCGGGAGATCGGGTTCGGCCGCCTGCTCGACTTCGGAATGATCGTTCCGCGCCTGCAGCAGCTCTACGAGTGGTCGGCGCGAGAGCTCTCCCAGCCGGACCTGCTCGGCTGCATCCGCGACGGGGCCCCGGTCTACGCCTGGCCCTACGAGGACCGGCGCGTCTGGCAGCCGCCGCACTCCGTCGCCCTCCGGCTGGTCCGCCGGACGCTCCCCCCGACGGCGGCCCGTCCCACCGGGGCCGGACGGGACGGGGCCGGTCGGGGCCCCCGTCCGACGGGTCGGTGATCCTTGGGGCATGCGCGCCGCCCGCCTGATCCGTATGGCCCTCCTCGTCCAGTCGCACCCCGGCCTGACCGCCGCCGCCCTCGCCCGCGCACTGGACGTCTCCGAGCGGACGGTGATCCGCGACGCCCAGGCCCTGCAGGAGGCCGGTGTCCCCGTCAGGTCGGAGCGCGGCCGGACCGGGGGCTACCACCTGGCCCCCGGCTACCGGACCCGGCTGACCACGCTGCATCCGACCGAGGCGGAGACCCTGTTCCTGTCCGGGCTGCCGTCGGCCCTGCGGGACCTGGGGCTCTCGGACGCGGCGGACACCGCCCGGCTGAAGCTGACGGCCACGCTCCTGCCGTCCGTACGCGCGGCCGCCGAGGCCTCGGTGCGCCGTTTCCACCTCGACGCCCCGGCCTGGTTCCGGGAGCCCTCGGCACCCGAGCTGCTGCCGGAGCTGGCCCGCGCGGTGTGGTCGGACCGGATCGTCGCGCTCTCCTACGCCCGCCCGGGCCGGGACGGCGCCGCGGCCTCCGCGGTGTCCCGGGTGGTGGAGCCGTACGGGCTCGTCCTGAAGGCCGGCACCTGGTACGTCGTGGCCCGCCTGCGCGACGGGGACGTTCAAGGGGACGTTCAAAGGGACGGCACCGGGGGCCTTCGCGGGGACGGACCCGGCGACGGCTGGCGCACGTACCGCGTCGACCGCGTGACGGCTCTGGCGCCACCCGCCCCCGGCGGCCCGGAGGCCTTCGTGCGCGATGCGGACTTCGACCTGGCCGCGCACTGGGAGGCGCACGCGCGCGCGTTCGCCCGCGCCCTGCTGCGCACCACCGTGACCGTACGGCTGACCGCCTGGGGGCTGGGCCGGCTGCCGGACGTGGTGGACGGGGCGGCCGTCGAGGACGCGCTCGCGTCGGCGAGCGCCCCGGACGACGACGGCCTGGTCATCCTGACCCTGCGCGCGGAGTCCGAGGACGTCGCCCACGACCAGCTGGCCCGGCTGGGCGCGGACGTCGAAGTGCTCGCCCCGGCCGCCCTGCGCGCCTGCTTCCGGGAGCGCGCAGCAGCCCTGGCCGCCCTCTACCGGACGGCACCGGAGACGGCGTCGGAGACGGCGTCGGGGGCAGCGTCGGGGGCGGAGGGTCAGCGGTAGTCCTCGGGGGATGCCTCCCCGCCGTCCTGGGCCTCGGCCGCCTCGAAGTACGCCCAGGCGTCCGGGCGGCTGCCGTCCACGTCCCGCACCCCGTACACCCTCGCGAGTTCGCCACTGGAGGTGGACCTGCCGTTCCAGCGGGCGGCCCGGTCGGGATCGGCGGCCAGTGCGGCGACCGCGCGGGCCAGGTACCGCGGGGACTCGGCGACGGCGAAGCCCGGTTCCTGGGCGATCGCGTCGCGCCAGTTCTCCTCGCTCACCCCGAAGTGGGCGAGCATCTGCTCCGAGCGCAGGAAGCCGGGCGTGACGGCGACCGCCGTGCCCCCGTACTCCGCCAGCTCCTCGCCCAGCCCGAAGGCGAGCCGGATCGGCGCGTTCTTGGCCAGGTCGTAGTACATGTTCCCGCGGTAGCGGCGGTTGGAGTGCGCCGTGCCGTCGGTGACCTCCACGTGCAGGGGCGCGTCCGAACGGATCAGCAGGGGCAGGAGCAGCGCCGCGGTGATCACGTGCGAGCGCACGCCGAGTTCGAGGATGCGCAGGCCGTCGGCGAGGGGCGTCTCCCAGCTCTTCTTCCCGAAGACGGAGCCGACGAGGAGGTGCTCGCCGCCCCACAGGTCGTTGACGAGGATGTCGAGCCGTCCCTGTTCCCGGTCGATCCGCCCGGCGAGGGCGCGCACCTGGTCCTCGTCGAGGTGGTCGGTGGGCACCGCGATGCCGGTGCCGCCGGCCTCGGCGACCAACTCGGCGGTCTCCTCGATGGTTTCGCTCGTCCGGCCGACCTCGCTGGCGCGGGAGCGGGTCGTGCGGCCGGTGACGTACACGGTCGCCCCGGACCGGCCCAGCTCGACGGCCTGGGCACGGCCGGCGCCGCGGGTGGCTCCCGCCACGAGGGCGATCCGGCCGGCGAGCGGGCGCAGGGGCTGGTCGGGGGCGGCGTTGCGGAGGGTCGTGTTCTCGTTGCTCATCCATCCATCGTGGGAGCCCGACCCGACAGTTCCTGTCACCTTTTTCCGGACCGGCCGGAGAAGACGTAAGAAGTTCGTCATCAGGCCGGACGTGGCACGACGGGCCCGCGCCGCGTTGAATTGCGGTGAACGGGCCGGTGAGCGGACCGGTGGAGAAGTGGGGATGCGGTGGCGGATACGAAGCGGCGCGGTCGGATGTGGCTGGGAGCGCTGATCGCGGCGGTGGTGGTGCTGGGCATCGGCTCGTACTGGTTCCAGCCGTGGAAGCTCTGGCGGGACGAGACCGTCAGCGAAGCGCTGCCGTCCGCGACCGCCCCGCAGCGGCCCTCCGGAACGTCCGGCGCCCCGGCGGCCCCGGCCACCCCGGCCGCCGGCCCGCAGACCCTCGCCCAGGGCGCCCTGATCAGCCACGAGCACACCACCACGGGCACGGTGAAGCTGATCCGCCTCGCCGACGGGTCCCGCACCCTGCGCCTGGAGAACCTCGACACCAGCAACGGCCCCGACCTGCGCGTCTGGTTGACCGATGCCCCGGTGAAGGAGGGCGTCGCGGGCTGGCGCGTCTTCGACGACGGCAAGTACGTGAGCCTCGGCAAGCTCAAGGGCAACAAGGGCGACCAGAACTACGAGATCCCGGCCGACGTGAACCTGGCCGACTACAGCAGCGTCACCATCTGGTGCGACCGCTTCGACGTCTCCTTCGGCGCGGCAACTCTCGCCTGACCTCGCGACGGTGGGCCGGGCATCGGCCCGGCCCGGCCCGGCCCACGGGAAGGCGCCCTTCCGTCTGTCACGAAACGGTCATCATTCGGTCTCGTTCCGACACTAATGGTCGGGAAGCATTCCGCTGGAGAACGTCAGCCCAGCAAAGGACCGCCGATGCTCCGTTCCCGACGAGCCGCAGCCAGGGCGCCGCTCGCGTGACCCACCGCAAACCGAAGCCGAAGCCGCGACCGATGTCGCGCCGCACCGCGATGGTCTGCACGAGCAGCGGGCTCATCGCCACCGCCTTCGGCGTCGTCGGCTTCGACGACAACCCGGGGACCGGCGCCCGGACGGGGGCCCCGCCCGACGAGGTCGGCGCGGCGGAACCACCACCCGCCCGACCCGCCGAACCGGGCCAGGCATGGATGCCGGACGCCACCCGCAAGCCCCTGTCCGTGAACTTCACCCCGGGCGGGATGCGGGAGATGCGGGGTCTGGTCCTGCACGTGCAGGAGGGCGAGAACTCCCTCCACCACCGCTTCAGCGACCCGTCGGTGCAGTCCTCCGCGCACTTCTGGGTCTCGCAGTCCGGCGAGATCGAGCAGTACGTCTCCGCCTACGACCGGGCCTGGGCGCAGGGCACCGGCAACCCGTCGTGGCTGTCGGTGGAGACCTCGGGATTCGCGAGCCGGCCACTCACCGCCCGGCAGGTGGACTCCGTCGCCCGCATCTACGCCTGGGGCATGGCCCAGCACGGCTGGCCCCTCGAACCCGCCGGCACACCACGGGGCCGCGGCCTGGGCATCCACAGCATGGGCGCCCGGGCCTGGGGCGGCCACGCCTGCCCGGGCCCCCTCCGCTCCGCCCAGACCGGGGAGATCCTCACCACGGCCCGCGCGCAACACTCCCGCTAGGCCGCCTCACTGGATCAGGTCGGAGTGCGGGTGTTCCGGGGACTGCGGGCAGGCGTAGAGCTGCAGGTGATTGCCCCCTGAGATTTGCACCCCCGGCGAATTCTCCACGCCTGAGCCGGCGACCGCGGCGACGTCCCGGTCCTCGTACGGGACCCAGCTGAGCCGGCGGGAATGCCATTCCTTCGAGGCGATGGTGAGCAACGGGGTCATTTCCGCATCGCAGACAGCGCAGTTCTGGACGATCGGGTCGGTCAGGCCCCATGGGGTCCAGCCGCCGGCCTTCCAGCCGGGAGCAAGGGACAGTTCGTGCTTGTAGAAAGGGGCGCCGGACTCCTGCCCGTGGTTCCAGTCCTCCAGCTGCCGCCGCAACTCCTGCCCCAACTGCAGGGGATGCGGGAATTCCGTGACTTCTTCCGGCGCGAGTACGCAGCGCTCCGGCACGTACGCGTCGTACTCGACAGCGGCCGTCACGGGCGGCACCGCGAGCAGGTCGGTGACCTCGGCGGCCGATCGCCAGAACAGCTTGGTCGGCGGCTTGTAATCCGGCTCGTGCTCGAACGGGCACCACAGGAGCTGGAGAAGGTCGGCCTGCCCCGGCGGTCGCAGGAGGGGCACGTCACGCACGTACAACTGGGCCACGGGCAGCATGGCGTTCGGGCCCTCCCGCCACTCGTCGAGCTCACTGTCGTACCACTCGTGCAGCTCGTCGCAGTGCGGCCAGGGCTCGTCGGCGGGCCACAGCAGTGGCCCGCCGACCGAGCTGTCCAGCGGTGTCGGCGAACCGGGGCGGGGATGCAACCGGATCGCCGGGCGTGCCAGCGGGGCCAGTTGAGGAAGGACCGCGGTCACGTCGATGGGTCGCGGCGGAGTGGTACGTCTCATTCTGGCTCCCGTTGGCGCATGCTGGACGGAACTAGTTTCCGAGATTCAGCAGTCCGGTCTTGCCCTGGGTGTTGTCGATGTAGACATCGGGGAACAGCGGCTGCGACTTTCCGTCGGAACGCTCCACCCTGGCGCTCATCAGAACACGGTGGGGAATCGTGCTGGTGCTGTCGTGGTACTCGGGCGTCACCTGGTAGAAGACAGCGTCGTTCGGCCCCAGGATGCCTCCGTCCTTCACCGCCTTCACCGCATTTTGCGCCAAGGCCTCATAGGTCCGCATGCTGGGGGTTCCGGTGTTCATTCCCACCTGCCAGCAGGGGACGAGATTGGCCGGCCCGCCGTCGTTCTTCTCGCCGGTTCCTCCGAGGATGTGGGCGATCAGGTGGCATCGTGCGAGGCCGGCAGTCTGACCGTTGGCCGTGCGGAACTCCGCGGCGTCCCCCCAGCCGGTGATGTCCCCCTCGGCGTGGGTGCCTTCGACCGTGTTCGTGCCCAGACAGGCCTGTGCGGCGGACGCCCGGAGACCGGGCGGACCCTGGGGTGTGGTGTTCTTGTTGGTGTGCGGGACCGGTTCGGTGGTGTTCCTGACCCACCCGTTGCCGGACGTGAACCCTCCGGTCGGAAGGGTCTGCCGGCAGACAGCCTTCGGCTCGACGATCGAACCGGACACCTCCAGCTCGAACCGCTCGCCGTCCACCACGCGCTGGTTGGCGAACTCCTCGGAGAGCCGGCCCTGAGCGGCCTGCCGGTCCGCGAGCGGGACGTGGGCTCGGGCACAGGGTCGGCCCGCACCACCGTCCAGCACGTCCACGACCCACCCGCCACTGGTGCTCTGGCGGGGCAGGAGTTCGGTGCACTGAGCGCCGTCGACTCCGCCTTCGCCGCTCTCCCCGAAGGGGAACTCCCCGCAGCTGTCGCCCGGGACGATGTCCGTCCGGGCCCGGAAGGTCCCACAGGTCCTGGCCGACCGGTCGGCAACGCCGTCCTTCGCCCGCGTCAGCGGCTTGGCAGTCCCCCAGCCGGCGAGGTTGTTCTGGGCCCACAAGTAGCCGGCCGCAGCGGCCCCCGCGCCCGCAGGGCTGGGCTGGTCGCTCATCTTGACGACCGGCATCTTGCCGGGCACGACACAGCCGGGCTCGGGCGTGCCGGCGGCGTGGTCGCAGCGGATCTTCTCCGGGTTGTCCCAGGAGGCGTTCGGGTCCGTGATCTGGGCGCCCGGCATCGTCACGTACATCTGGTACGACGTGGTGAAGTCGACCGCGGTGCCGGCCGCCGGAGTGGACGCGTAGGACACGTCGCCGCTGATGAGCTGGTCCTTGACCACCTTCTTGCCCGTCCACGGGGCAGCCTTGGTGACCGTGCAGCCGGCCGAGCAGGCGGCCCTGAACTTCACGTTCAGGGCAGTGACCGCGCCGGTCGCACCGGTCATGGTCACCGCGACCTTCTCCTTCCACGTGGTGCCCTGGGCGGGCAGGACGGAGCTGCTCGAGACGTTGAGCGTGCCGGTGCCGACCACGCCGCCGTTGGTGTCCTTGAGCGTGTAGAGCACGGTCAGGCTGTGCACGCAGTAGGCGAAGCGGCTGTACCACCAGGTCCCGCCGGCCACGGCGCAGCTGCCCGTGTCGGCTGCCGCAGCGGGCGCGGCGGCCGGCGGCGCGGCGGCGCGGGGCTTGCGCACGGCCGTCGCCAACGGCGTGGCGATCGTGGAGACGCACCCCTGCACGGCGCCCGCCTCGCGCTCGGGGGAGCCGGCGGGCGTGGGCTCGCACTCCGCCTTGGTGCTCACCGTGGCCGGACGGGTGCTGCCGGGAGCGGCCGTGTCCGGGGACGACCCCGGCGTCGCGCCGACGCCGGTGCTCGCGGACACGGTGGTCGGCGCAGGAGCCTGTGCCGCTCGGCCGTCGGCGGCGGCGGTGCCCGTGGTGGTGGCGGTGAGACTCAGTACGAGGAGGAGACCGGGAAGTATCCGTCTCCTGCGTGATGTTGACATGGCTGCTTTCGGTGAGAAGTGGGGCATCGAGCGGAAAGGCGCACGCCGAAACGATTCAGCTGTGGGGCGTGCGTGCCCCGCCCCGTGGCCGTGGGCCGGGGGCGGAGCGGGCTGCGGGACGGGGAGGGCCGGACCTGACGCGCCGCCAGGTCGGTCGGGCGGCTGCTCCGTCAGGCAACGAGGTCGTAGAGCAGCTTGGAAGCCGCACCGGCCGCCTTCTCCACCGTGCGCACGACGGGCTTGGCCACCTTGGTGGCGACCCGTCCGCCGCCGCGGGTGACCAGCCCCAGCGCCGCGCGGCCGGCGGACGAGGCGAATTCGCCGCTGCTGAAGCCGTACTCGATTCCGCTGGCGATGGCGCTGACTCCGGCCGCGACGACGGAGACGCCGAAGCAGACCGCGGCGATGCTGCCGAGAACGGGAGCCGCCGGGAAGAACACGCAGGAGACGGCGAAGCCCGCCGCGAGGAGCCCTGCGGCCACGCTCACCTTGTCAGCGGTGTCGGCCCACCACTTGGCGTCGTTCCACCATTCGTCCTTGCCGGGCTGGCTCCCCTTGGGGTTGACCGTGTCGTTCTGCGACGTGTCGGAGGGGTTGCGCTGGGCGTCCCGGTCCTTCTGCGCCTGCTCGGCGGCCAGGCGCGCGGCTTCCTGCACCTCCGCCGTCCGCTTGTCGGCGGCGATCTGGCGCGCCTGGGCGGCGGCCGCGGCGGCGGTCCTGGCGTCCTGGCCCGCGGTGAGCGCGGACTGGTGGGCATTGGCGGCGGAGGCCTGGGCGCTGTACGACGAGGCCAGTGCGCTGCGGGCCGCATCGACGGCGCGGTTGGCGGAGTGGTTGGCCGCGCGGGAGGCACTCTGAGCGGTGGCGGCGGCGTCCTTGGCCCTGTTCGCCGAATTCTGGGCGTCGGTGGCGGACTTGTCCGCCGCGTCCGCGTGCTGACGGGCCTTGAGGGCGAAGTCGTCTGCCAGTTGCGCCGATGCCACTGCTTTGTCGGCCCATTCCTGCGCCTTCTGGCCCGCGTTCCGGGCGTCCGCCGCGACCCTGGAAGCGAGTGCCGCGTCCTTCTGTGCCTCATGGGCGGTCTTGGATGCCGCGGCGATGGTCGCCTGCATGGCGGCGGCGTGGCTGAGGGAGTCGTGGTCGAGCTGGGCGGCCTTGTGCTGGACGGACTCGATGAAGCGTCGGCGCAGCCATGCCGGTCCCTGCATGGCCACCTCCCCGTACGCCTTGGAGTATTCGCCGCCACTGGTGATGATCTTGATGGTCCGGACGGCGTCGTCCTCTTCGACGGCCTTGGGCAGGTCCTCGTCGAAGAACTTCTGCAGGGCCTCCGGCGTGTTCTTGTTGAGCGCGTCGTTGGCGGCCTTGGTGACGGCTGCGCCGGGCTTCTCGTGCAGGATCTTGAGGATGTTGATCCTGTTGTCCTCGGCGCGCGACCTGATGACACCACTGGTGTTGAAGTCCCCTTGTGCGGGGATGCCGCCGGTGAGGGCCTGCATCGCCGCCTTCGCGACGGCCGGCTCGGAGACCTGGGCGATGAAGAGGATGGTCTCGCGGTCGTCCTGGGACTCGGCGAGCTGCCGGTCGAGGTCGATCCAGGAGTGCACGTCGTAGTCGGAGCCGGCGAGTGCGAAGCGGGCGGCCTGGCGGCTCCAGCTCCCCTTCGAGTCCAGCATCGCGATGGCCGCCTGGCGTCCGAGGGCGGCGGCGGCGGTGAGGTCGTCGTTGCCGAGGGCCTGCTCCGCCTTGGCTATCAGGTCCTTGGTGCCCTGGGCGGTCTGCTGTGCCTGAGTGCGCTTGTTCAGCGCGGCCGCACGTTCGCTCTTGTCCAGGAGGGCGAGCTGCGCGGCTTCCTTCATGCCTTGCAGCTTGTCGGCCGTCAGCATGGCCGCCTCGGCGGCGCGGGCGTTCTTCTCCACCTCGATCGCGTCGGCGACGGCCTGCGTCGCGAGGTTGGCCGCCTTGACCGCCTCGTCGGCGTGGGCGGTGGACTTGTTCGCGAAGTCGATGGCCTGACCGGCGTACTTGACGGCCTCTTCCGCGGCGTCGGCTGCCTTCTCGGCGTGTCGGGCGGCCGACTTGGCCGCCGTGTTCGCCTTGCGTGCGGCCTGCGCGGCGGTCGAGGCCAGAGCCTGGGCCGTGGAGGCGGCGTTGGTCGCCTGGTTGGCGGCGCTGGAAGCGATCTCGGCCTGGCGCTTCGCCTCGGCCGCCTCGCCCTGGGCGACGCCGGAGGCGGCGGCAGCCTGGGCGGAGGCCTTGGCGGCGGCCGCGGCGTTGCGTGCCGCACCCGCGGCGGCCACGCCGGCGTTCGCGGACTGCTCGGACGCGACGGCCGCGTCGTCGGCCGCCTTGGCCGCGGAGTTCGCCTTGGCGGCGGCGTCCCGGGCGGCGACGGCCGCGTTCTTCGCCTCGTTGGTCTTCGACGCGTCCTTCGACGCGGCGATCGCGGCGTGGTAGGCGCGAGTGGCCGCGGAACCGGCGGCGGCAGCGGCCTGCGAGGCGGCCGTGGCCGCCCAGGACGCCCGCTGGGAAGCCTCGACCGCTGCGGAGGAGGCACGGATGGCCGTCCGGGCGGCGGTCGCGGCTCCGCTCGCGGCGGTGGCGGCCTCACGGGCCGCTTCGGCGGACCGCCGGACGTCGTCCCTCGCCTTCTCGGCCTCGGCCGCGGCCGTCTCGGCCTTCTCCTTGGCCTTGCTCGCGGCCGTCGTCGCGCGCTCGGAGGCCTCGACCGCGAGGTCGGTCTGTTCGCGGGCGCGCGCGCTCTCACGCTCGACGATGGCGACCAACTGCCCAATGGTGGCGGCCTCCTGGTCGCGGGCGCGTGCGATGTGCTGGCCGGTGTCGAGGTACCACTGAACGTCGTCCGCGGTCCCGCTGAGGGCCCGGTTCGCGTACTTCTTCAGCTCCGGGCCGGCCGTGGCGAGGCTGCGCAGGATCTCGACCCGCTTGTCCTCCAGCCTGGCGTCGTACTGGCCGGCGAGCAGGAACTGCTCCAGCGCCTGGTCCGTGCCGGCGCTCAGTGCGGTGTTGCCGTCGCGCTTGACGCTCTTTCCCCCGTTGGCCATGACGCTGAGCGTCGAGACCCGCATGTCCTCCGTGACCGAGGCCCGGAAGCCGTCCTTGACGAACGCGGATATCGCCTCGTCCCCGCCCCCGAGCGCGGCGCTCGCGTCCCTGCGGACGCCCTGGCCTCCGAAGCCCAGGTACGTGAACGCCGTGACCCGGTTGTCGATGCGCGTGGCCTTCGGCAACTGCTCGGCGAGGAAGGCCGTGATCTCCTGGTCGGTGCCGCCTAGGGCGTAGGAGGCCGCCTCCTTGACCGAACGACCGCCCAGAATCCACGCCTTGACGACCTTGGCCCGGTCCGTGTCCGGAAGTGCCAGCGCGTCGCCGGGCGCGTCGGCAGCGGCGGCGCCCGCGCCCGCCCGGGGGGCTGCCCGCACCGGTGTGACGGACAGCCAGGGCGTCGAGACAGCGGCCGCACCCGCCGCGACGGCGGTGGTGAAGCGCCGTCGACTCCAGAATGTTTCCTGCACAGAAGAACCTCTCTGACTTTGTTTTCCCCGAAAAAGCCGAGGCGACAGCCCGCCCGAGATTCTTCATCGGGCGGCGATGTCCCGACCATATGCAGCACACCCGCCCGGAACACACCCGGCTCGAACCCGAACGGCACCGGCGATGAAAGATGGCCGGATCTCGACCACGAATTTTCGAGAAATCGTCACAACCATTCCACGGAGTGGCGCAAGTCACGCCACCAGGGGAAGCAATGTCCCGATATGGGGCCTATATCCCATTGGCTGGACGCTGAATGTCTTGGTTTCATTCAGAAGATCGTCAGCCACTGACGCGTCCTCGAATCGCTCCCTTTTCGAGTGCGCCGATCAGTCATGCCCGGGGATAGTCGCCATCGCAAGCACATCCACACTCGGGCTCCGCGATTTCCCTGGCGGCGTACCCGAATACGCTCGCGAACCACGTTGGACCGACATTAAGGACGGCAATGAAGGCACGTAGCACCATCCTGCGGATCGCCGGTGCGGCTCTGGCAACCGGGGCTCTGACCTGGGCCACCGTGGGAGGAGTGACCGGCGGGGCCGGCACGGAGAGCCTCGCGACCCAGTCGATCGCCGATGAGGGTCCGGGTTACGCCGTCGAGGACTTCTCCTATCCGAA
The DNA here is from genome assembly GCF_040684695.1 of Streptomyces erythrochromogenes. Taxonomy (GTDB): domain Bacteria; phylum Actinomycetota; class Actinomycetes; order Streptomycetales; family Streptomycetaceae; genus Streptomyces; species Streptomyces erythrochromogenes_C. The sequence continues at coordinate 416,314 of NZ_JBFBGM010000001.1, read as the reverse complement.
CGCCGACAAAATCCTTGCCGAGCAGAAGATCAAGCTCAAGAGCGGGAACGGTCACATCCTCCTTGCCGAATGCACCGGCGCACCCGAACTGATGGAGGTATTCCCCCGCCAGAACGAGAAGGTGTGCTTCCGCGTCACCGGGGACGTCGGCTACCTCAGCCTGGAGATCCCGTCCGTCTTCGGAGTCAAGGGGAACGACTACGCGGCGCAGGTCGAGATGTCCACCGGCGCCGAGCAGAAGACGTTCACCATCGACAAGAATGCTTGGACGGCCGTCGGCCATACCGCGGACGAGCAGGGCCGCGATTTCATGCTTCTGGAGATCAGGACTTCCAAGTAACCGCCGACGGGGAAATATCTCTCGCGCGTCGGGCACCACTCCCGACGACATCGGCAATCTTTCCTACTCCGAAAGAAGACCATGCCTGAAACTCGTCCCCTCCCCACGCGGACGACCGGTCTGCTCATGACGGCCACCGCCGTCGCGGCGAGCCTCGTGTCTGCCGCCCCTGCCCAGGCCGTCACGGGTCCCGAAGCACCCGCCGGCCGGTACGCCTTCACCGCAGCCCTCGTCGTCGGCAACGAAACCAACGGCCGCGGCTGCAGTGCGGTCCTGGTCGACCCCCGGTGGGTCCTGACGGCCGCCAGCTGCCTGGCGTCCACCCCCGGCAAGCCTGTCGCCGCCGGGAAGCCCGCGCAGAAGACCACCGCCACCTTCGCCGGGCAGGCCCGCGACGTCGTGGAGGTCTCCGCGAGCGCCGCCGATCGCGACCTGGTCCTGGGCCGGCTGGCCTCTCCCGTCACCGACGTCGTCCCGGTCAGGCAAGCCGCCGCCACTCCCGCGGCCGGTACCGAGCTGACCGCGGCGGGCTTCGGGCGCACGACGACGGAGTGGGTGCCGGGCAAGCTGCACACCGGCACGTTCACCGCGAACTCTTCCGACGCGACCAGCCTCTCGATCACCGGCAAGGGTGCGGACGCCCTCTGCAAGGGCGACACCGGAGGCCCCCTCCTCAACGCCGCCGGTGAGCTCGTGGGCATCAACAGCCGCTCCTGGCAGGGCGGCTGCCTCGGTAGCCCCGCTGCCGAGACCCGTACCGGCGCCACAGCCGCCCGTACCGACGACCTCGCGGCGTGGATCGGATCGGTCACCGCCCCGCGCACCGGCGACCAGGTGTCCCTGCTGGCCGGTGGCGGCGGAGCGATGTGGTCCCAGTTCGGGGACCTCGGCCACGGGGAGTACGGCCGGTCCTGGGCGAAGGTCGACGGCAAGGACGTGTCCCGCGTGGCGACCGTCCGCGACGGCGACACGGTGCGTGCCTACGCGATCGTCGACGGCCGGGTCTACAGCCAGGATCTCGACCTGGCGGCGAACGGACGGTGGTCCGGCTGGGGCGAGGTGCCCGGTGGGGCTGCCGGCGCAAAGGACATCGCCGCCTCCCTGGTGGGCCCCCGAGTCCACGTCCAGATCGTCGGCGCCGACGGCAACCTCCACGCGCAGGTCGCCGACTACCGGGCCGGCCGCTGGAACGACCGGTGGGACGCGGTCGGAGCATCCGGGCTGACCCGTGTCACCAGCGCGCCCGCCGGTCCCTTCGTCCGTGTCCAGGCCGTCGCCGACGGGCGCGTCTACGGTCGCGACTTCGACACCCGCACCAACAGTTGGACGTCCTGGGGTGAAATACCCGGTGGCGCAGCCGGCGTCAAGGACATCGCTTCCAGCATGGTCGGCAACAACGTGCAGGTGCAGATCATCGGCGGTGACGGCGCCCTGTGGACCCAGTTCGGCAACTACGACGCCGGCCGCTGGAACGACGCATGGAGCAGGGTCGGCGGCACCGGCCTGACGAACATCACCAGCGCCCCTTCGGGCAACGCCGTCGAGCTCTACGCGACCGACGCCGCGGGCAGGGTCGACAACGCCCGGCTCGACACGGGCACCGGTACCTGGAGCGCGTTCCGGGAAGTCAGGGGCGGCATCTCCGGCGTCGGCGACGTGTCCGCCGCGATCCTGGCCGCACCCTCCAAGGTGACGCTGGCCGCTACCGCGGACAACGCACTGGCCGTCCAGACCGGCACCCTGGCCACCGGCGCCTTCGGGGCGCGATGGAACAACGTCGACGGTCTCCCGATCACCAAGCTCACCAGCGTCGACACCGGAAGCACAATCCGCTACGTCGGCGTCGCCGGCGGCCGGGTCTACGACCGCGAGTACAACCCGACCACCAACGTCTGGGGCGGCTGGACCGAGGTGCCGGGCGGCGCCGCAGGCGTCAAGGACATCTCCGCCACCATGATCGACAACGTGCTGTACGTGCAGATCGTGGGGGCCAACGGCGACCTCCACACGCAGGTCGGCAACTACAACTCCGGCTGGTGGAACACCAACTGGGCCGCCGTGCCGGGATTCACCGGTCTGACCAACCTCACCTCCGTCAAGGCCGGCCCCTACGTCCGCCTCTACGGCATCGCCGGCGGCAAGGTCTACGGGCGTGACCTCGACACCCGCAACAACACCTGGAACAACTGGGGCGACATCCCCGGCGGGATCACCGGCGCCAAGGACATCACGGTCTCCCGCGTCGGAGCCACGGTGCAGATCCAGGTCATCGGCTCCGACGGCGCCCTCTACAGCCAGGCGGGCGACTACCTCGCCGGCGCCTTCAAGCCGTCCTGGACCAAGGTCGGCGGCACGGGACTGACCCGCCTCTCCAGCGCCTCCGCCGCCGGCAACGTCAACGTCTACGCGATCGGCGCCGCCGGCAAGGTCCAGAGCACGACCCTCGACACCACCCTGGGCACGTGGACCGCCTGGCGCCAGGTCCCCGGCACTGTCGCCACGCCGGCCGACCTCACCGCCACCACCACCCGGTAACACCCCCGTCGCCGACCCGTCCGCGCCGCGGCCTTCTCCCTCCGGCGCGGACGGGACAGCCCCTCATAAGGATCAACATGCCCGCAAACGGTTCACGCGTCGCGTGGGCTGCCACGCTGATCGCCTCCTCGGTGGGAACCGGCCTTCTCGCCGTGAGTCCCGCCCTCGCCCTCAACGGGAGCGACGCCCCCGGCACCGACCACGCCTTCGCGGCGAAGCTCACCATCGGTGACAGAGCGGCCTGTTCAGGCGCCCTGGTCGACGCCCAGTGGGTGATCACCGCAGCGTCCTGCTTCCGCAGCGGCTCCGCACCGGTACCGGCCGGCAGGCCCGCCGTGAAAACGACGGTGACCGTGGGCCGCACCGATCTCACCCGGTCCACGGGCACCGTGGTCGATGCCGTGGAACTGGTACCTCACACGGACCGGGACCTGGTGATGGTCAGACTCGGCTGGCGGGTCGTCGGGGTGGAACCGGTCAAGGTCGCCACCGCAGCCCCGGCGATCGGTGAGACGCTCACCTCACTCGGGTTCGGGCGCACGAAGTCGGAATGGGTCCCGAACAAGGCGCACACGGGCTCCTTCACCGTGGCCTCGGCCGAAGGCGGCGCGCTCGGACTGGACGCGTCGGGCGATGCGGTGGTCTGCAAGGGCGACAGCGGTGGCCCGGCCCTTCGCAAGAAGGACGGCGGCCTGGAGCTGGCCGCGGTCAACTCGCGATCCTGGCAGGGCGGATGCCTGGGAACCGATCCGGCCGAGAAGCGCACCGGGTCGCTCGCCGTCCGTGTCGACGACATCGCGGCCTGGGTGGAGCAGGTACGCAGGACCACACCTGCGGTACGCCTGGCGGCCCTCGTGCCCAACGTCACCGACGTGATCGCCTCGGGTGACTTCAACCACGACGGCCGCAGTGACGTCGCGGCCGTCACCACCGACGGAAACCTCCACACGTTCGCCGGCCGCCCCGACGGCACTTTCGAGTACGGCCGCCCGCTGTGGCGGGCCGACGGCACCTGGGCCCCCGCCAAGAAGATCATCGGGGGTGACTTCAACGGAGACGGGTACACCGACATCGCCTCCGTCTGGAGCGACGGCGCTCTGCGCCTGTACGCGGGACGCCCCGACGGCAGCCTGGCCGCGGGCAGGGTGATGTGGACGGGCGGGACCGCCAACTGGGACGCCATGCGCCAGCTGGAGCGGTACCGGGCAACGGGCTCCGACCGCGACGGGCTGCTCGCCGTCTGGGGTACGGGGGACGCCAAGGGGTCGCTCCACGCCTACTCCACCGGTCCCGACGGCGTACTGACCGGCGAGCGCCGGAAGATGTGGCCGGACAACACCTGGCTGGGCATTCAGAAGATCGCCTCCGGTGACCTCGACAACGACGGTCGGGACGACGTCGTCGCCATCGCCCCCGACGGCGCCCTGCGCCGCTACAGCGGCAACACCGCGGGCGGACTCGACGCCGGCGCCGCGATGTGGCCCGACAAGACGTGGAACAACATGCCCGTCATGCTGGCCGGTGACTTCGACGGCGACGGCAGGACCGACCTCGGCGGCCTGTGGAGCAACCAGCAGCGCTTCAACCTCTACAAGGGCAACGGCCAGGGTGCCGTGGCCCTCGGCACCAACGCCTGGCCCTCGCCCTTCCCCCTGCCCGCCGGCGGTCAGATCCGCAACGCGAACAGCGGCAAGTGCCTGGAGATCATCAACTCCAGCAAGGACAACAGCGCCATCGCCCAGCAGTGGACCTGCGGCGCGCAGCCCGGCGCGAAGTGGGAGTTCCGCCCGACGGCCACCGCCGGCGTCCACCAGATCGTGAACGTCAACAGCGGCAAGTGCCTGGAGATCATCAACTCCAGCAAGGACAACGGGGCCCGCGCGCAGCAGTACACCTGCCGCGACATCCCCACCATGCTCTGGACGATCAAGCAGGCCGGCAACACCGTCAGCCTGAACATCAGCAACGTCAACAGCGGCAAGACCCTGGAGATCAGCGACTCCGGCAAGGACAACGGCGCACCCGCCCAGCAGTGGGCGCACCATGCCGACCCGTCCTTCGCGACCCAGAGCTGGCACCTGTAATCCGCGCCGACCACCCCGGCCGGTCCGTCTCGCCGTGACGGCGGGACGGGCCGGCCCATCGCTCCAAGGAACCCTCATGTCTGCTTCCCGTCCGCGGACCGCGCGGATGACCGGCCTGCTCGCGGCCGCCACAGCCGTCGCAGCCGGTCTCACATCGGCCGGACCGGCCCAGGCCCTTACCGGCCCCGAGGCCCCGAACGGCCGGTTCGCCTCCGCCGTCAGGCTGAACGTCGGAGACGAGGCCACCGGCCGGGCCTGCACCGCAGCGCTCGTCAACGAGTGGTGGATCGCCACCGCCGCCAGCTGCTTCGCCGCCACCGCGGGCCGGCCGGTGCCGGCCGGAGAGCCCGCGGCGAAGTCGACCGTCACCCTCGCGGACGGCCGCGCCCTCGAGGTGTCCGAACTCGTTCCGCGCACTGATCGTGACGTGGTTCTGGCCCGTCTGCGCGTGCCCGCCCGGGGTGCGGCCACGGTCAAGACCGCCGCCGCCGTCCCCACGGCCGGAGGCGACCTCACTGCCGCCGGTTTCGGCCGTACGAAGACCGAGTGGGTGCCCGGCAAGCTCCACACCGGCACGTTCGCGGTCGCCTCGACCGACGCCACCACCCTGACGATCACCGGCAAGGGCGGCGACGCGATCTGCAAGGGCGACACCGGCGGCCCGCTGCTGAATGCGGCCGGCGAGCTCGTTGGAGTCAACAGCCGCTCCTGGCAGGGCGGTTGCCTCGGCACCGCCCCCGCCGAGACCCGCACCGGTGCCGTCTCCGCCCGCACCGACGACCTCGGCCAGTGGATCGCCACCGTGACCGATCCGATGCTGATCCGTCCCGGCCAGATCATCGAGTCGGGCACGACCCTGGTCGGCAAGAACCTCAAGCTCTCCATGCAGGCCGACGGCAACATGGTCATCTACCACAACAGCGGTGGTGAGGGTAAGGGCGCCGCGCTGTGGTCATCCAGCACCTACGGCAACCCGGGCGCCTACGCGATCATGCAGGCCGACGGCAACTTCGTCGTCTACAAGAAGGACGGCGGGGACGGCAGGGGCGGCCACCTCTGGTCCACCGCCACCTTCGGCAACGCGGGCGCCTACCTGCGCTTCCAGAACGACGGCAACCTCGTCGTCCACAGGAAGGACGGAGGCGAGGGCGCCGGCGGCGGGCTGTGGTCGTCGGAGACCGGAATGCGTCCGAACACCCTGCCCGGCGACGGCCGCCTCCCGGCCGGCTTCTGGGCCGACAGCCCCCACAGGATCCTGGTCATGGCGGGCGACGGGCGTCTGTACATCTGGGACAAGGACCAGGCCAAGCAGGTGTGGAGTTCCGACGCCGCCGGCGGCGTCGGCTCCTACCTCTCCATGCAGCGTGACGGCAACCTCGTCGCCTACCGCAAGGGCGGCGGCGAGGCGACCGGCAACTCCTACTGGTCGACGGCCACCTTCGGCAACCCCGGTGCGTACCTGACCTTCCAGAGCGACGGCAACCTCGTCGTGTACAGGAAGGAAGGCGGCGAGGGCAAGGGGGGCGCCCTCTGGGCCAGCGGAACCCTGCCCGCCGACCCGCGTCCCTCCGCGGCGGTGAACGAGGCCGGCGGCAGCGACCGCGTGCGCTGGGCGGACTTCGACGGGGACCGCAAGCCCGACTACATCACCATCGCCGACAACGGGGCCGTGTCCGTGTGGCTGAACCGCGGCGGCGACCCTGCCGGCGCGAACGGCTGGCAGGGCATGGGCCAGGTCGCGGCCGGTACGACCACCGACCGCTCCCGGGTCCGTCTGGCCGACTTCGACGGGGACGGCAAGGCCGACTATCTCGTCGTCAATCCCAACGGCTCCGTGAACGTCTGGCTCAACCGCGGAGGCGACAAGGTCGCGCCCTGGAAGCCCCTCGGCCAGGTCGCCACCGGCCTCACCACGGACCCCGGCAAGGTCCGCTTCGCCGACTGGGACGGCGACGGCCGCACCGACTACCTCGTCTTCAACGACAAGGGAGCCGTCGACGTCTTCCTCAACCGGGGCGGCGACCAGGTCGCCCCCTGGCAGGGCATCGGCCGTGTGACGACGGGCGCCACCACCGACCCCGGCCGGGTGCGGTTCGCCGACGGCGACGGCGACGGCAAGGCCGACTACTACGCCGTCGCCGCCGACGGCAAGGTCGACCTCTACCTCAACCGGGGCGGCGACGTCGTCCCGGACAACGGCTGGAACGTCGTGGGCCGGATCACGGGTGGACGGACCACCGACCACACGAAGGTCCAGTTCGTCGACTTCAACGCCGACACGCACGCCGACTACGTACTCGCCGGCACCGGCAGCAGCGCCTCCGTCCTCGCCTGGAACGGCGGCGACCCCGCCGGCGGCAACGGCTGGATCGACCTCGGCAGGGTCGCCAGCGGCGCCTGATCACCATCCCGGGTCCGGGAGTACGGCCCGCCGCCCGCTGCCCACCCCGGGAGCGGACGGCGGGCTTCTTTGCGGTCGCGCCTCCTTTCGCCGTCGGCGGCACCCGTACGGCGTAACCGGCCGGGCGGCCGGGCCCGGTGGACGCCTGTTGCTACCGGGGCGGGTGTACGCGCCGTGATACGGGATACAAGAGGCAAATCGGTCCATGCTCGTGAAAGGTGCCGCCCGTGTCCCAGGAGGAGCGCAAACGGAGGCAACGGCTGCGGCTGCCCGTGAAGGCGGCCCTGCCCGGTGCCCATCCGCACGAGGACGCCGCACCCGTCACCGACCGGGTCGTCTTCGGCGTGACCGCCGTACTGACCCTCGGCTTCGTCCTCTGGGGCGTCACGGCCACCAGCACGCTGGAGAGCGTCTCCGACACCCTGCTCAACGGCCTGATGCACAACGCCGGCTGGGCCTTCGTCCTGGCCGCCTCGGGGTTCGTCGTCTTCGCCCTGTGGCTCGCCGTCAGCCGGTACGGGCGGATCGAGCTGGGTCAGGAGCACGAGAAACCGGAGTTCAGCACGGTCTCCTGGGTCGCCATGATGTTCAGCGCCGGCATGGGCATCGGCCTGATGTTCTACGGCGTCAGCGAACCCCTCGCGCACTACACCGACCCGCCGCCGGGCACCGCCCCCGCCGACTCGGCGGACGCCATGCAGACGGCGCTGGCCACCACGCTCTTCCACTGGACCCTGCACCCGTGGGCCATCTACGCGGTGGTCGGCCTGGCCATCGCGTACAGCACCTTCCGGCGCCGGCGGCGGCAGACGATCAGCGCCGTCTTCGTCCCGCTCCTGGGGAAGAAACGGGCCGAGGGCGCACCCGGCCGGGTGATCGACATCCTGGCGATCTTCGCCACGCTGTTCGGCTCGGCCACCTCCCTGGGGCTCGGCGCGCTCCAGATCGGCAGCGGCATGCACGAGGTGGGCTGGCTGGACAAGGCCGGCACGGGGCTGCTCGTCGCCATCATCGCGGTGCTGACGGTCTGCTTCGTCTTCTCCGCCGTCTCCGGTGTGGAGAAGGGGATCCAGTGGCTGTCCAACATCAACATGGTGCTGGCCGTGACCCTCGCGGTCTTCGTCTTCGTCGTCGGCCCCACGATCCTGGTCCTCGACCTGATCCCCACCTCCCTCGCCGCGTACTTCGAGGAGCTGCCCCAGCTGGTCGGCCGCACCGAGGCGTCGACGGGCGGCGGTGACGTCGCCGACTGGCTGAGCAGCTGGACGGTCTTCTACTGGGCCTGGTGGATCTCGTGGACGCCGTTCGTCGGCATGTTCATCGCCCGCATCAGCCGGGGCCGTACGATCCGCCAGTTCATCGGCGGTGTCATCCTGGTGCCGAGCGCCGTGAGCCTGGTCTGGTTCGCCATCTTCGGCGGTACGGCCATGCGGCTGCAGGAGCAGGGCGACCTCGGCGACGCGACCACCCCCGAGGCGCAGCTCTTCGGCGTGCTGCAGGAGTTCCCGATCGCCGGCGTGATGAGCCTGCTCGTGATGGTCCTGGTCGGGATCTTCTTCGTCTCCGGCGCCGACGCGGCGTCGATCGTCATGGGCACCCTCTCCCAGAAGGGGTCCTTCGAACCCGCCCGGCTCGTCGTCGTCTTCTGGGGCGTGGTGACCGGCGGTGTGGCGGCCGTGATGCTGCTGGTCGGGGAGGGCAAGGGCGACGCCCTCGCGGGTCTGCAGCACTTGACGATCCTCGTCGCCGCGCCCTTCGTCGTCGTCATGATCGGCATGTGCTGGGCCCTCCTGCGGGACCTCCGCAAGGACCCGCTCATCGTCCGGGGCGAGCTCGCGGAGGAGGCCATGGAGGAAGCCGTGATCGCGGGCCACGAGAAGTACGCGGGCGAGTTCGAGATCCGCATCGGCCCGGCGCAGGACGAACCGCCCGGGCGGACGCAGGACGTGCCGCCCGGGCCGGCGCAGGACGACCGCGACCGCGGGGGCGACGCGGGAGCCCCACCGGCCGGCACCTGACCGGCCGGCACCTGACCGGCTCGACGGCGTGCCAAGAGGCCGGCCGGCGCCCCTGGGGCCCCGGCCGGCCGGTGGCGCGTGCGGTCAGGCCTCCTGGCCGGTGGCGGCCAGGACGATCTCGCGGACCGTGACGTTGCGGGGCCGGCCGTAGGCGTACGCGATGGCCGCGGCCACCTCGTCCGGGTCCAGCGCGCCGCCCGCCGACTCCTTCCACGCCTGGTAGTCGCTCTTGATCCGCTCGTCGCTGGTGTGCGACAGCAGTTCCGTCTCCACGGCCCCCGGCGCCACCGTCACCACCCGGACCCCGGTGGCGGCCACCTCCTCACGGAGGTTCTCCGACATCGAATGGACGGCGAACTTGGTGCCCACGTAGGCCGCGTGGTTCGGGAACGTCTTGCGGCCGGCCACCGAGCCGATGTTCACGATGGTGCCCGCGCCCCTCCCGACCATCGCGGGCAGCACCGCGCGGGTCGCGTAGAGCAGCCCCTTGACGTTGATGTCGAGCATCCGCTCCCACTCGTCCACGGGCTGGTCGGCGATCCTGCCCAGCAGCATCGCGCCCGCGTTGTTGACCAGCAGGTCCGTCGGCCCGTACCGCTCCTCGGCCTCCCGCACGGCGGCCTCCACGGCCGCCCGGTCGGTGACGTCGACCTTCCGGCACAGGGCGTCGGGCAGTCCGAGTGCCTCCAGCCGCTCCAGCCGGCGGGCCAGCAGGAGCAGGGGATGGCCCTGGGCGGAGAACAGCCGGGCGGTGGCCGCACCGATACCGGAACTGGCACCGGTGATCACGATCAAGGGCTTGGGCATACCGGTCGGGGACCTTTCCCTGGGGCTCGGCGACGAAGGGAGCCTGCGGCACGCACCGCCGGCTCCCGTCCCAGGAGACCACCGCGGACCGGACCCCGCCCCCCGGCCACGGGGCGTGGTCCCGCGCGACCGTCCCGGATCCCCCCGCACGGCGCAACGCCGCACACCGGCAGGCTGCATTCCTCCGCGGCGAACATCGCCGAAGGAGAGCGTTTTGGTTGAGAGTCGGCCGGGAGGCCACTTGAATGCCGTCGTGACCACGAGACCGCTGGACAGCTCACAGACCATCGCCGGACGAGCCTCACTCCATGAGGTCATGGAACGTCTGCGACGCCGCAGACCGGTGTTCCACTCCGAGGCCGACCTCCAGCACGGTTTCGCGAGGGTGCTGTGGGAGCTGGTGCCGGAGGTGGAGTCCCGGCTCGAGGTCCCCCAACGGCGATCGGACAGGACCGAGTACCTGGACTTGCTCTGCACGGGCCCGGAGGCCGGTACCTGCGTCGAGTTCAAATACTTCACCCGCCGCTGGGAAGGCGTGGCCGGCGACCCGTCCGAGCCCTACGCCCTGCGCGCGCACGCGGCCACGGACCTCGCCCGCCTGCACTTCGTCCGGGACATAGCCAGGCTGGAGCGCTTCTGCGTTCGGACCGACCGGAACGGCCTCGCCCTGATGCTGACCAACGAACCGGCGTTGTGGACGCCACCGGCTCCCGGTGACCGGACCACTCGTGATCACGAATTCAGGATCCACGCAGGGAACGAACTCACCGGAACGCGGCTGTGGGCGAAGGGCGCGTACGAACCGAACACGTGCGTTCTGGGCGGCACCTACCCCCTGGTGTGGGATGCCTACTCCAAGCAGGACGGACCCGGCGGCGAGTTCCGCTATCTGGCCGTCTTCGTCAGCCCGTCGCCCGGCGCGACCGCATCCGGCCGACAGGCGCCCGTGTGACCCGCCGGGGCGGCGGAGGGTGTGGCGCGCGGGGGCGGCGGGACCGGGTAACGTCTCGTTGTCATGTTCTTCCAAAGGGCGATCATGAATTCGCAGATCACTCCACACCACCACCGGGAGAACCGATGACCGACAGCAAGAACATCAACAACCCCGTCGGCCAGGGTGGCGGCCAGCGCAAGAAGCTGTCTCGGACCGAACGGCAGAACAACGGTCCGCACCGCAACCTCGACCGCCAGGGTGCCGCCGACAAGAAGGCGGAGCTGGTGCGCAAGATGCGCGAGAAGGCCCGCGCCGCCGAAGCCACCGAGGCCGCCGCGCAGGCGGGCGACGACACCGCCCGCAGCTGACGCTCCGCGGCACGCGCGGGGCCGGGCCCGCTGCCGTCAGGCCCGGCCGGCCGGACGCAGTTCGCGTTCGAGGGCGGACAGCGCGAACGCGTGCGCGGAGGTGTTCTGCCAGCGGGACCGCCCGAACATCACGTCCTCGGAGATCCCGCTCAGCATGGCCACGGCCCGGATGGTGAACCCGGGGAGGTCCACCTCGGCGAAGTGTCCGAGGTCCCGCCCCTCCCGGACGATGGCCTCCAGGCGCTCGTCCCAGCCGTCCAGCAGCTGGGTCAGGACGCGCCGCCCCGCTTCGTCGTGGCGCTGGGCCAGTACCTGCGTCCACAGCGCGTACCGCTCGTCGCCCTGGTGGCGGGGCAGGTAGGCCCGCACGAACAGGTCGAGCCGCTCCGCGGGCGACGCGGCCCGGTCCGCGGCCTCCTGGAAGCGGGCCCAGAGGTCGGCCTGGCTCCACGCGAGGACTTCGAGCAGGAGCCGGTCCTTCTTGCCGAAGTGGTACAGGATGTGGCCGGTGCTCATCCCCGCCCGCGCCGCGATGTCGGACATCCGCAGGGCCGCCGTGCCCTTCTCCGCGATCACGCTGATGGCGGCGCGCATCGCCCGCTCCCGCGCCTCGTCCCCGCTGGGCTGACGCTTCCTGTCGACCGGAACCCGGGCCGCGGACCGGGAGGCGGCCGCAGCGCCCCTCGGAAGGCGGTCGGGCAATGCGGGGCCGGGGCCGGTCTCTGACGTCGGCATGGGCTCACTTTCGGTTCCGGAAATCCAGGTCCCAAGTCTAGGTTCCAAAAATCTAGACCATTAGTCTAGACTGAAAATCAAGTCAGATCGATGGAGCGATGGGGAGTGTGACGGCCGCCTGTGCACGGCCGCCCCGACGGCCAGCGGCCCGCCTGTTCCCTCACCACCCTGGAGACACCCACATGACGCGCGGATTCGATGTCGTGGAGACCTGTATCGCCGACCTGCGCGCGGCGCTGGAGAAGGGCGAGACGACCTCGGTCGGCCTGCTCGACGCCTACCTCGCCCGGATCGAGGCCTACGACCGGCCCGGGAGCGCCACCGCCCTGAACGCGATGGTCGTGATGAACCCGGCCGCCCGTGCGGAGGCGGAGGCCTCCGACGCGCGCCGCGCGCGGGGCGAGACGCTCGGACCGCTGGACGGCATCCCCTACACCGCGAAGGACAGCTACCTCGCCGAGGGGCTCACGGCCGCGTCCGGCTCCCCCGCCTTCGAGCACCTCGTCGCCCAGCGCGACGCCTTCGCCATCGAGCGGCTGCGCGCGGGCGGAGCCGTGCTCATCGGCCTGACCAACATGCCGCCCATGGCGAACGGCGGCATGCAGCGCGGCGTGTACGGCCGCGCGGAGAGCCCGTACAGCGCCGACTGGCTCACCAGCGCCTACGGCTCCGGCTCCTCCAACGGCTCCGGCACGGCGACGGCGGCGTCCTTCGGCGCGTTCGGCCTCGGCGAGGAGACCTGGTCCTCGGGCCGGGCGCCCGCCTCGAACAACGCGCTGTGCGCCTACACGCCCAGCCGCGGCGTGATCTCGGTCCGCGGCAACTGGCCGCTCGTGCCGACCATGGACGTCGTCGTCCCGCACACCCGCACCATGGCCGACCTGCTGGAACTGCTCGACGTGATCGTCGCCGACGACCCGCACACGCGCGGGGACCTGTGGCGCGCCCAGCCGTGGGTGGAGCTGCCCCCGGCGTCGCGGGTACGGCCCGCCTCCTACCCGGCGCTCGCACCCGCCGACGGCGAGGCCGCGCACGGCGCGCTCGCCGGCAAGCGCGTCGGCGTCCCCCGGATGTACATCAACGCCGACCCCGGCGCCGGAACCAACCCCGAGGGGGGCATCGGCGGCCAGACCGGGCAGCGGATCGACACCCGTCCCTCGGTGATCACCCTGTGGGAGGCCGCCCGCCGGGACCTGGAGGCCGCCGGCGCCGAGGTGGTCGAGGTCGACTTCCCCGTGGTGACCAACTACGAGTCCGACCGCCCCGGAGCGCCCTCGCTGCTCACCCGCGGGCTGGTCGGCCGCGAGTACCTCACCTTCGAGATCGAGGACCTGTCCGCCTGGGCGTGGGACGACTTCCTGCGCGCCAACGGCGACCCGGCGCTCTCCACCCTGGCCGAGGTCGACGGCGCCCGCATCTGGCCCAAGCAGGAGGGCGAGCTGCCCGACCGCTACGAGGGCTTCGACGACACGATCGGCGACTACCCGCGCTTCGTGCGCGAGCGCCCGTACGCGTCCCTCACCGACATGCCGCACCTGGAGCAGGGGCTGCGCGGTCTGGAGGAGACGCGCCGCGTCGACCTGGAGGAGTGGATGGACGGGCTGGGCCTGGACGCCGTGGTCTTCCCCGCGGTCGCCGACGTCGGTCCCGCCGACATGGACGTCGACGAGGCGTCCGCGGACCTGGGCTGGCGCAACGGCGTCTGGGTCGCCAACGGCAACCTGGTCCCCCGCCACCTCGGCATCCCGACCGTCACCGTGCCGATGGGCACCATGGGCGACACCGGCATGCCCGTCGGGCTGACCTTCGCGGGCCGCGCCTACGACGACAACGCCCTGCTGACGCTGGCCGCCGCCTTCGAGCGCACCGGCAGCCGCCGCACGGTGCCGCCGCGTACGCCGCGCCTCGCGGCGCAGTGACTCGCGGCGCAGTGAGGCGCGGCCCAGCGACCTGACGGAGCCCTCCGTGCCGATCCGACCGCTTCCGCCGACGCCCGCGGCGGAAGCGGTCGGACGGGCCGGGGAGGCGGCGTATATGAAACGTAGATGGCCTGCTGCGAGTCTCCTCGGCAGAACCGCCCGCTAGCCAGCCAGGGGCCGCACACGGCACCTGGACCGATAGACAGGATCCACCGTGCCGCACATCCGCACGTCCGTCACGCGCCGTCCGGCCCTCCTCGTCCCCGCCGCGTTCCTCGCGTTCCTCGCGCTGCTCGCCGTCGGCGCGACCGCCGGGGCCCCCGTCCTCACCGCGGACCGCGGCACGAGCGTCTCGGCCGACGGCGGCGGCACCGTGCCCCGCCCGCGGCTGGACCACAACGAGTTCAACAGCCGAGCCTGACCGGCACGCCCGTGTCCAGCAGGGCGCGGGCCTCCTCGGCTTCCGGGAGGCCCGCCCGCTCGAACACCTCCAGCGCCTCGCCCGCGTGCCCGAGCCCCTCCTCGCGCCGGCCCGCCGCCAGGCAGACCCCGGCGTGGATCAGCAGGGCGTAGCCGCGGTCCCGGCCCCGGCCCGGCGCCGCGCGCAGGTGGGCCAGGGCCCGGGCGGAGGCCTCCAGCGCCTCCCGGGGCCGGCCGAGGTCGCTCAGCGTCCGGGCGCGGCGGTAGTCGGCCTGCGCCCGCTGGCCCGGGATCCGGACCGCGTCGCACAGGGCGAGGCACTCCTCGTACGCGGCGAGCGCCTCCTCCAGCCGGCCCAGCTCGTGCAGGGCCTGCCCGCGCACGCACAGCGCGTGGGCGACTCCGTGGTGGTCGGCCATGTCCCGCAGGGCCTCCAGGGCCTCCGCGCACGCGGGCAGCGCCTCGGCCGCCCGGCCGCCGCGGACCCGGGCCAGGGCGGCGTTGAGGGTGATCGTCAGGGCGCCCGAGCGGTGTCCCTGCTCCCGCGCCAGGACGAGCGCCTCGTCGAAGCACTCGGCGGCCTCGCCGAAGCGGTGCTCGAACTGGGCGATCACCCCGAGGTCGTTGTACGCCTGCTGCAGGATCGCCCGGTCGCCCGCCCGGCGGCAGGCCCGCACGGCCAGCTCGGAGGCGGCGCGGGCCCGGCCCAGATCGGTGGCCTGGAGCGCCGCGTTCCCGGTGAGGAAGTGGGCGCGTCCTGCCGCGCGGTCGTTGCCGCGCAGCGCGGCGGCCCGGGCCAGTTCGGCGGCGGTCGCGGTGATCCGCGCGTAGGGGATGTCCTGCCCGAACGAACTGAGCGCGACCAGCAGGTCGGCGGCCGTCGTCAGCTGCTCCGGGTCCGCGGCGTCCGGCCGCCGCACCACGAACTGGACGGCGTGCAGTGCGCAGTCGAACTCGGCGACGACCCACGCGCGGGCCTCGGTCAGGTCCGCGAGGCGTCCCTCCCCCGGTTCGGCGGCCGCCGCGACGATCGACCGGTGCACCGGGTCCCCGGGGATCATCCACTGGAAGGCCTCGGCCGCCATGCCCAGCAGGTGGTGCAGGAGGCGTTGCTGCACCGGCGGGCCGGGCTCGCCGACCGGGGCGGGCAGGTTGAGCGCGAAGTCCCGGCCCAGCTCGTGGTGGCGGTAGCGGCCCGGCTCCGGTGACTCCAGCAGGGCCGCGTCCACCAGGGCTTCGAGCAGTTCCTCGGCCTCCGGCTCGGCCAGGTCCAGGGCGGCCGCCGCGGCGGCGAGCCCGATGCCCGGCCGGGAGACGGGGGCGAGGCGGCGGAACACGTTCGCCTGCGGCCCGGTCAGCTGGCGGTGGCCCAGCTCGAAGACGGCGGCCACGGCCAGGTCGTCGGCGCGCAGTTCGCTCAGCCGGCGCCGCTCGTCGGCGAGGCGGGCCACCAGGTGCGCGACGGTCCATCCGGGCCGGGCGGCGAGGCGGGCGGCGACGATGCGGACCGCCAGCGGCAGCCGGGCGCAGGCCTCGACCAGCGCGGCCGCGGCCTCCTCCTCGCAGTCCACCCGGTCGGCGCCGACGATCTGGCGCAGCAGCCCGAGCGCCTCCGCCGGGGTGAACTCCTGGAGCTGGACGTGGCGTCCCGACAGCAGCCCGCCCAGGCGGGCCCGGCTGGTGACGATCACGGCGCAGCCCGCGGCGCCCGGGAGCAGCGGCTTGACCTGGGCGATGTCCCGGGCGTCGTCGAGCAGCAGGAGCAGCCGGCGGCCGTCCAGGACGGTGCGGAAGAGGCGGGCGCGGTCCTCCGTCGAGGGCGGCACCTCACGGCGGGGCACGCCGAGGGCGCCGAGCAGGCTGGCCAGGACGGTGCCGGGGTCGGCGGGGTCGCTGCCGGTGCCGCGGAGGTCGGCGTAGAGCTGGCCGTCGGGGTAGGCGTCCTTGACGTGGTGTGCGACCCGCAGGGCCAGGGCGCTCTTGCCGATGCCGCCCATCCCGCTCACGGCCGCGACGGCCAGGGCGGTGCGGGCCGGGTCGCTCAGGACACCGGTGAGGGCGGCGCGTTCGGCGGCGCGGCCGCCGAAGTCGGCGATGTCGGCCGGGAGCTGGGCGGGCCGGACGTACCCGGCCGCGACCGGACCCGGCACCTGCCCCCGCGCGGGGTCGGGCGCTGCGGCAGCCCCGGACACCGGGGTACGGGACCCGTCCTGCCTGCCCGCACGGTCGGCTCGCGGGTCGTCGGCCCGCGCGGCCCCGCGGGCCCCGGGCACGCGGGGGTCCCCGGTGGCCGCCGCTCCCCCGGCCCCGGGCGCCTCCGCCGCACGGGTTCCGGGCTCCCCGGCCGGACCGGTGCCGTACGCCTCCGCCCGCCCTGCGGCGGGCGCCTCCGCGTACCCGGGCGGAGCACCGGCTCCCGGGGCCGGCGCCGGGAACTGCTCCGGCCCCGCGGGCGCGCCGCCGGAAGCCGGCGCTCCGCCCGGGGCGAGGCCGTGGCCTCCCCCGGATGCCGTCGGCGCGGCGCCCGCGGGCGCGGCCGGGAGCCGTGGGGGCGGCCCGTCCCCGCGGCCGGGGGCCGGGGACGGGGTGGCGGGGAGCAGGGCCGGGTCGCCCGACAGGATGCGGGCGTGCAGGGTGCGCAGGTCCGGGCCCGGGTCCAGGCCGAGTTCGTCGGCCAGCACCTCGCGGGCCCGGCCGAAGACGGCGAGGGCGTCGCCCTGCCGGCCCGCCGCGTACAGCGCGCGCATGAGAAGCCCGTACGGGCGCTCCCGCAGCGGCTCCTCGCGGATGAGGGCGGTGAGTTCGGGGACGGCCCGCTCGTGCCGCCCGAGCAGCAGGTCCACCCCGAGGCGCTCCTCCAGCAGGTGCAGCCGCAGCTCCGCCAGGCGCGAGCGCTGGCTCTCGGCGAACGGCCCCGGCACCCCGGCCAGCGGCTCGCCCCACCACAGGGACCCGGCCTCGGCCAGGGCTTCGGCGCAGGCCTCCAGCTCCCCGACCGCGTAGGCGCGGGTGGCCTTCGCTGCCAGCTCCTCCGCGCGTACGGCGTCGACCGAGCCGGGCGGCACCGCGAGCCGGTAGCCGTCGTTCGCGGACTCCAGGATCTGGGCCCCGGTCTTCCCGGACTCCCCGCCCTCCAGCAGCTTGCGCAGTCGCCAGACGTAGGTCCGCAGGATCATCACCGCGGAGCCCGGGGCGGACTCGCCCCAGAGCGCGGCGGTCAGTTCGTGCAGCGGCACGACATGGCCCGCGCGGAGCACCAGCACGGCGAGGGTCGCCTGCTGCTGCGGCGGTCCAGCGGTCAGCACCGGTCCTCCGTGGGACACGCCCACGGATCCGAGCACGAAGAATTTCACGAGTTCCCCCTGTGCGCGCGCACAGCTCCACCCGGCGGTTGGTCCCCAGTTGTCCTGGCCCGCCGATGTACGGAGCGTCATCCTAAGCGGTTCATACGACCATTCCGTCGGAACGGGTCGGGGCGGCCCGGCCGGGCCCGCGCGGTGGAGCGGAGGGGCCGGGTCCGGATCACACCCATCCGAGGCGGGCCGCGCGCAGCCCCGCCTCGAACCGGCTGCGGGCGCCCAGCCGTTCGATCAGCGAGGCCATGATCCGCCGGGCGGTGCGGGCGGAGATGTGCAGCTGTCCGGCGGCGGACTCGTCGGTGTGGCCCTCGGCCAGCAGGCCCAGCAGGGAACGTTCCTGCTCGGTGGGGACGTACACGGCCTCCGACGGATCCGCGCCCAGCGGTACGGCCGCGCCCCACTCCCGCTCGAAGAGCGCGACCAGCGGGGCGATCATGCCGGGTGCGGTGAGGAACAGCGCCCCCTGCCGGCTGTCCGCCGGGTCGATGGGAACGAGGGCCTGGTTCCGGTCGACCACCACCATCCGGGTCGGCAGCGCGGCGACCGTGCGGAAGGCCCCGCCGCCCTCGACCAGCGCCCGGCTGTAACCCAGGGTGCCCGGATCCTCCCGTACGAGGTCCAGCCCGATGGTGCGGATGGCGACGCCGCGGCCCAGCACGAGGGCGTCGTTGCGGGCGGCGGCCTCCAGCGCGGCCGCGGACTGGGGACCGCCCGGCATGAAGGTCAGCACCTCCCTCCCGGCCTCCAGCGCAAGGCGCTCCAACCGCCTTTGCACGGCGTCGAGTCCGGCCAGCCGCTCGACGCCCTCGGCCGGGCGGCCGCCGGAGCCGGCGCCCGCGAGGATCCGGACCAGGGCCTGCTGGTGGCCGGCGGCCCGACGGTGCCGGCGCACCAGTTCCTCGTACTGCTGGTCCAGGAGCCGCTGCATCCCGAGAACCGGGTCGACGACGGTGAAGCCGCCGGGCGTCTCGAAGGACGCCTGGACCAGGCGCAGCTCGAAGAGCCGGTCGAGGCAGTCGCGGACCCGGTCGGGCTCCACGCCGAGCCTGGCGGCGAGTTCGGCCAGGCCCAGTTCGGGCCGGGCCAGCACCTCCTCGTACACCGTCTGGTCGAGCTCCTCCAGGTCGAGCGTCACGGACATCGGTCCCCTTCTTCGCTTGCGGTCGTCCCCGTCGATCTGCGAGCAGCCTGCCCGCCGGAGATCTACGTGCGATAGACGCGCCCTCTACGCGCGTCGACGCGGTTCGGACGGGAGCCCGGCCGGGGCCCGCTGTCCCAAAGCGTCCTGGCCGCTTCCGCCACCCCTGAAAGCGTTCCCCCAGGTCAACACCGTGGCCAGGATGGAGTCGTGCCGCTCGGCACCCCTTCCCCACTCCCGATGAGGGCACCTCCATGACTTCTCGCGTCCGCACCACCGTCCGTCCGGTCCGCACCGCTGTCACGACGGTCGCCACGGCCGTCGCGGCCGTCGCGGCCGTCGCGGGGGCCGTCGCCGCGGCCGTCGCCTGCGCCGCGCTCGCGCTGACCGCCGGCGGGCCGTCCGGTGCGGGCACGGCCGGGGCCGCCACCGCCCTGGCGGCTCCGGCGCCGTCCCCGGCCGCCCCGGGCGCGGTGGCGTACGGCCTCATCTGGGACTGACCCGGGCTCGTGGAGCTGACCCTCGTCTCTCTCGTTCCGCCCGGGCCGGGCCCCGGTCCCGGCCCCGCGGACGAACGCCGCCTGCTCCGCCTGCTGTGGGGCGCGGCCCGCCCAGGGGAGCGGCTGGAGCACATCAGCGTGCGGAGCGGTCCGCGCGGCGTGGACCTCGGACTCTTCACCGTGGCCACGCCCGGGACGACCGCCGCGGAGGCCGCCCTGGCCATCTGCCGCCGCGCCCTCGCGCCCCCCTCCCCCTTCCACGGCTGGCACCTCGCCACCGGATCCACCAGCCTCGCGCGACCCTGCGCGATCCCCACCACCACGACGTGACAGGAGCACCCGTGACCAACCCCTTCGAGGACGACGAAGCCACCTACTTCGTCCTCGTCAACCAGGAGAACCAGCACTCCCTGTGGCCCGCCTCGATCGAGGCGCCCCCCGGCTGGACGGCCACCCACGGCCCGGCCGGTCGCCAGGACTGCCTGGAGCACATCGAGAAGACCTGGACCGACATGCGTCCGGCCGGTCTGGTCGCCGCCCTCGGTGAGGTCTGAGCCGATGACCGTCCAGCGCACCGCCCGTCCCCGGCACTACCTGATGTGCCGCCCCTCCCACTTCACCGTCGACTACCGCATCAACCCCTGGATGGACCCGGCCAAGCCGACCGACACCGGTCTGGCCGTCCTGCAGTGGGAGCGGCTGTACTCCCTCTACCGGGAGCTCGGGCACACCGTCGACCTGATCGACCCGGTTCCGGGGCTGCCCGACATGGTCTACTCGGCCAACGGGGCCACCGTGCTCGGCGACCGCGTCCTGATGGCCCGTTTCCGCCACCCCGAGCGCGCCGCCGAAGCCCCCGCCTACCAGGCCTGGTTCGAGGCCAACGGCTACACCGGGGTGGTCGCCCCGGAGCACGTCAACGAGGGCGAGGGCGACTACCTGGTCGCCGGGTCCCGGATCCTGGCGGGCACCGGCTTCCGCACCGACCCGGCCTCGCACGCCGAGGCCGAACGGGTCCTCGGCGCACCGGTGGTGGGCCTGACCCTGGTCGACCCGCGCTTCTACCACCTGGACACCGCACTCGCCGTGCTCGACGACGACGAGATCATGTACTTCCCCGGTGCCTTCTCGGCCGAGTCGCAGGCGGTGCTGCGCGAGCTGTACCCCGACGCGCTGCTGGCGACGGAGGAGGACGCCGAGGTCTTCGGGCTGAACGCGCTGTCCGACGGGCGCAACGTGCTGCTCGCCGAGGCCGCCCGCGGGCTCGCGGACCGGCTGGCCGAGCGCGGTTTCACGCCGATCGGCGTCGACCTGTCCGAACTGTTCAAGGGCGGCGGCAGCGTCAAGTGCTGCACCCTGGAACTGCGTCACGCCGCCGTACCGGCGCCGGTCGCGGGCGGTGCCGCATGAGCACCCGTCCGGACACCACCCCCACCGCCCCCACCACCGCGTTCGCGGGCGTCCTCGACTGGCTCTTCGAACCCGGCGCCCCGGCCACCGTCCGCGCCTCCGGGCCGGCCGACGCGGCCGCCGCGCGGGACTGGCTCGCCGAGCACGCCGCCGAACTGCGCGCCGGGCTCGACCGGTTCGGCGCCGTATACGTGAGCGGGCTGCCGGTCCGCAGCGTCGACGACTTCGCCGTCGTGCGCGACGAGCTGGTCCGCCGGGCCACCCCCTACCGCGAGAAGGCCACCCCCCGCAGCGACTTCGGCTCCGGCGTCTTCTCCTCCACCGACCTGCCCGCCGCGCAGGCGATCCGCCCGCACAACGAGAACAGCTACACGCTGACCTTCCCCGGCCTGCTGCTCTTCGGCTGCCTGACCGCCCCCGAGGAGGGCGGCGCGACACCCGTCACCGACTGCCGCGAGGTGCTGCGCTCGCTCCCCGCCGCTCTGGTCGAGCGGATGCGCGCCTCCGGCTGGGTCCTGACCCGCACCTACTCGGAGACCCTCTCGGTCGCCTGGCAGTCCGCCTTCGGGGCCACCACCCGCGAGGAGGTCGAGGCGTACTGCGCCGAGAACGCCATCGCCTGCGCCTGGGACGAAGAGGGCACCCTGCGCACCAGCCAGGTACGGCCGGGCATCGTCCGCCACCCGCGGACGGGCGACGAAGTCTGGTTCAACCACATGGCGTTCTGGAACCGCTTCTCGCTGGACGAGGAGCTGCGCGAGGTCCTGCTGGACGAGCTCGGTCCCGGGGGGCTGCCCTTCGACACGGGTCTCGGTGACGGGGTCCCGCTGACGGAGGCGGACCTGGCGGAGGTCAACGCCGCCTACGAGCGGGCCACCGTACGCCGCGCCTGGCAGCCGGGGGACCTGCTGATCGTCGACAACGTCCTGACCGCGCACGGCCGCGACCCCTTCCGCGGCGACCGGCGGATCGTCGTGGCCATGGGCGACCCGGTCGCGGTGGCGGACTGCTCCCCGACCGTCGCCCCGCGCGCCGGGACCGTGGCGGAGGTGTCCCGTGGCTGAGCCGACGAACCCGGTGCACCCGGCGAACCCGGTGAACCCGGTGAACCTGGTGGAGCGGTTCCTGGAGACCGCCCGCACCTTCCCCGGCCGGGCCGCGGTGCACGCCTCGGACGGTGCCCTGACCTTCGGGGAACTGGCCGGGCGCACGGCCCGGCTGGCGGCGGCGCTGCGCGCGCTCGGCGTCCGCCCGGGCGACCGGGTCGGCGTGAGCCT
This sequence comes from Streptomyces erythrochromogenes, assembly GCF_040684695.1. GTDB lineage: Bacteria > Actinomycetota > Actinomycetes > Streptomycetales > Streptomycetaceae > Streptomyces > Streptomyces erythrochromogenes_C. Next base: position 394,069 of record NZ_JBFBGM010000001.1, on the reverse strand, counting down.
GCCCCGCGGCACGGGCTGGGTCGTGGCTCCGCTGGCGGTGTGGCGGGCCGGTGCGGCCTACGTGCCGCTGGACCCGGCGTACCCCGGGGAGCGGCTCGCGCACATCGCGGCCGACGCCGGGCTGCGTGCGGTGGTCGCGCCGGCGGGGGCCGCGGCCGAGTGGGCCGAGGGCCTGCCGGTCGTGGCCCCGGACACGGCCGCCCCGGACACGGCGGCCGATGACACGGCGCACCCGGACACCGAGCTCTCCGGCCGGGCCGGGCACCCGGCCACCTCGGCGTACGTCATCCACACCTCGGGCTCCAGCGGACCGCCCAAGGGCGTGGAGGTCACGCACGCCGGCGTCGCCGCCCTCGTCGCGGGCCTGGAGGAGCGGGGCGTCTACCCGTCCGGGCACCGCGTGGTCGCCTGGAACGCCAGCCTGTCCTTCGACGCGTCCGTGCAGCAGTGGGTCCGCGTGTGCCGCGGCGACACCCTGGTCGTCCTGGACGACGAGGACCGCACGGACCCGGCCCGGCTGGACGCGCTGCTCGACGCGTACGGCGTGACCGACCTCGACTGCACCCCCTCGCACTGGCGGCTGACCGGTCCCGGGCTGCGGCCCGGGCGTCCGCTGCGGCTGCTGCTGGGCGGCGAGCCGGTGCCGGCGGCGATGTGGCGGGCGCTGGCCGAGGACCCGGCCGTGGAGGCCTGGAACCTGTACGGACCGACCGAGTGCACCGTCGACGCCACCGCGACGCGGATCACCGGGGCCGCCCCGCGCCTGGGCGAGCCGCTGGCCGGGGTCCGCGCCCAGGTCCTCGACGAGGGGCTGCGGCCGGCCACCACGGGCGAGCTGTACCTGTCCGGTCCGGGCGTGGCCGTCGGCTACGTCGGCCGGCCGGGGCTGACCGCCTCGCGGTTCGTCGCGGACCCGTTCGCCACCGACGGCAGCCGGATGTACCGCACGGGCGACCTGGTGCGCTGGCGGGCCGACTCCGGTCTGGAGTTCCTGCGCCGCACCGACCGCCAGCTCAAGGTACGCGGCTTCCGGGTGGAGCCGGGCGAGCTGGAGGACCGGCTGCGCAGCCACGCGGCGGTGGAGGCGGCCGTCGCCGTGACCCGGACCGGGCCGGACGGCGACACCCTCCTCGCGGCGTACTGCGTCCTGGCCCCCGGGGCCGGCGTGACCGACGCGGAACTGACCCGGCACTGCGGGGCGGCGTTGCCCGCGTACTTCGTGCCGTCCGTCTTCGTCACGGTCGACGCGCTCCCGCTGACGCCGAACGGCAAGGTGGACACCGAGGCGCTGCCGCCGCTGCCGACGGCCCCCGCGGCCGGGGCGGAGCCCTCCGGGCGGGCCCCCGAGGGCCCGCTGGAGGAGCTGATCGCGGCCGTGTGGGCCGAGGTCCTGGGCCGCGACGGCGTCGACGCGGAAGCCAACTTCTTCGCGCTCGGCGGCCATTCGCTGCTGGCGCTGCGCGTGGTGTCCCGCCTGAAGAAGAACGCCGGGATCGCGCTGCGGACCAAGGACGTCTACCGCTTCCCCGTCCTCGCGGACCTGGCCCGGCACGCGCAGTCGGTGCACGCCCTGGCCGCCGGGGAGGCATCGTGAGCGTCCTCGACACCACCGCGGTGCGCCTGAAGGAGACCCGGGAGGGCGCACCCACCCTGGTCTGCCTGGCCTTCTGCGGCGGGGGCACCGCCACCTTCCACGACTGGATCCCGGCCCTGCCGGACGGCGCCGGCCTGGTGGCCGTCTGCTATCCGGGGCGCGAGGGCCGCTTCGCCGAGGAGTTCGCCCGTACCTGGGACGAGCTCGCGGCGGACGCCGCCGCCGGGGTCGCGGCGGTGGCCGGGCAGGGCCCGTACGTCCTGTTCGGGCACAGCATGGGCGGCTGGATGGCCTTCGACGTCACCGTACGGCTCGCCGCCGCGGGCGCGCCCGCGCCGCGCGCCCTGGTCGTCTCCGCCTGCAACGCCCCGGACCGCGGGGTCACCGACCGGGACCGGTTCCTGGCGCAGGGACAGCGCGACGACGAGCTCCTCGGCTGGATGAGCACCCACGGCCTGCTGCCCGAGCACGTCCTCGAAGAGCCCGAGCTGACCGATATGGCCGTGGAGCTGATGCGGGCGGACCTGGCCGCCCGGGACACCTTCACCCACACCCCCGGTGCCCGGACCGGTGTCCCGGTCCAGGTGTTCTCGGGGGATGCGGACCCCGTCATCGGCGAGGACGCGGGTCCGCGCTGGGCGGCGCTGACCGACGGCCCGTTCCGCCACGACGTCCTGCCCGGCGGGCACTTCTACACCCCGCAGGTGTGGCGGGGCCTGCCCGCCCGGATCACCTCCCTGACGACGGGGGCGGCCCCGGCCCCCGCCACCTCCGTGTCCGCCACCTCCGAATCCGCCCCCTCCGTGTCCGCCCCCTCCGAATCCGCCGCCCCGCGAGGGACGGCGGCCCCATGACGAACGGCAGCTCCATGACCTTCTCCCCCGCCTTCGGCATCAGCCACGTCGAGTCCTACGTCGCCGACCTCGCGTCGGCGGCGGCCGAGATGACCGGCCGCTTCGGTTTCCGTGCGGTCGCGCGCGCCGCGTCCGCCGACGCGGAGTCCCTGCTCCTGCGCCAGGGCCGGATCTCCCTGGTCCTCACCCAGGCCCGCAGCCCCCACCACCCGGGCGCCGCCTATGTCCTGGCCCACGGCGACGGCGTCGCCGACATCGCGCTGAGCGTGCCCGACGTGGCCGCCGTCTTCGACGAGGCGGTCTCCCGCGGGGCGGTCCCCCTGGCCGTGCCGCGCCGGGACGCCGACGGCCGTACCCGGGCCGTGGTCGCCGGGTTCGGCGACGTCGTGCACACCCTGGTCGAGCCGGGCCCGGCCGGCCTGCCGGCGGGCTTCACCGCGCTGCCCGACGCCGCCGCACCGGACGCGGACGGCGAACTCCTGGAGGAGCTGGACCACTTCGCGGTCTGCCTGCCCGCCGGGGAACTCGCCCGGACCGTGGAGTTCTACACCCGTGTCCTCGGCTTCCGCATGATCTTCCAGGAGCTCATCCGGGTCGGCGCGCAGGCCATGGACTCCAAGGTGGTGCAGAGCGCCTCCGGCGAGGTCACCCTGACCCTGATCGAGCCCGACACCTCCGGGGAGCCGGGGCAGATCGACCGGTTCCTCGCCGAGCACGGCGGCCCGGGCGTCCAGCACATCGCCTTCGCCTCCCGCGACGTCGTCCGGGCGGTCGGGGCGCTGCGCGAGCGCGGCGTGGAGTTCCTGAGCGTCCCCGACGCCTACTACACGATGCTGGAGGAGCGGCTCGACCTGGCCCGGCACTCCACGGCGGAACTCCGGCGCATCAGCGTCCTGGTCGACGAGGACCACGACGGGCAGCTCTTCCAGATCTTCACCCGCTCCACCCACCCGCGCCGCACCCTCTTCCACGAGGTGATCGAGCGGTTCGGCGCCCGTACCTTCGGCAACGGCAACATCAAGGCCCTGTACGAGGCCGTCGAGGCCGAGCGGCTGGGCGCCGGAGAGGTCCTGCGGTGAGCGCCGGTCACGACGTGGCACCCGTCCCGGTCCGGCTGGAGGACTTCGCCGGTCCCGCCCGCAGGTCCCTGCCCCCGGAGGTGTGGGACTTCATCGCGGGCGGCAGCGGCGAGGAGCTGACCCTGGCGGCCAACCGGGCCGCCCTGGACCGGATCCGCCTCGTCCCCCGCGTCCTTTCGGGCCCCGCGGCCCTCGACACCTCGGCCGAACTCCCGGGCGGGCGGGCGGCCCTGCCCGTGGCGGTGGCACCCATGGCCTACCAGCGGCTGATCCACCCCGAGGGCGAGCTGGCCACGGCTCGCGCGGCGGCGGCCGCCGGGGTGCCGTTCACCCTCAGCACGCTGAGCAGCGTGCCGGTGGAGGAGGTCACGGCGCTGGGCGGGGTCACCTGGTTCCAGCTGTACTGCCAGCGGGACCCGGGGGTCACCGACGAGCTGGTGCGGCGGGCCGAGGACGCCGGCTGCGCCGCGGTGATGGTCACGGTCGACGTTCCCTCGATGGGCCGGCGCCTGCGCGACCTGCGCAACGGCTTCGCCCTGCCCGCGGGCGTGGCGGCCGCCCACCTCGACCCGGCCGCGGGCCGCCGGGCGGCCGAGCGCCGGGCCGGGACGTGCGCGGTGGCGGAGCACACCGCCGAGTCCTTCGCCCGCGGGCTGGGCTGGGGCGACCTGGCCCGGCTGCGCGAGCGCACGGAGCTGCCGCTGATCGTCAAGGGGATCCTCGATCCGGGTGACGCCGCGACCGCGGCCGCGGTCGGTGCGGACGCCGTCGTCGTCTCCAACCACGGCGGCCGCCAGCTCGACGGCGCGGTGGCCAGCGCGGACATGCTGCCCGCGGTCCGGGAGGCGGTCCCGCCGTCCTGCCGGCTGCTGCTGGACAGCGGGATCCGCGGCGGGACCGACGTCCTGAAGGCGCTGGCGCTCGGCGCGGACGGGGTGCTGCTGGGCCGGCCCGTCCTGTGGGGCCTGGCCTCGGACGGCGCGGACGGCGTGTCGCGGGTGCTGGAGCTGCTCGCGGCCGAAGTGCGCTCCGCCCTGGAGCTGTCGGGCTGCGGCACTCCCGCCGACGCGCCCTGGCTGACGACGCTGGGGGCGGGCCGGTGACCCGCACGGCCGTGGCCCTGGACCGGGCCGACCTGCACGCGTCCCTCGCGGACCCCGCGCTGCTGTCCATGACCTTCCTCAACGAGATCGCGGGACGCTTCCCCGAGGCGGTCTCCTTCGCCCCCGGGCGGCCCACGGAGGATTTCTTCGACCCGTCCGACCTGCACCGCTACCTCGACGCGTACATCCGCCACCTCATCGCGGAGAAGGGCTACGACGGGGCCGGGGTGCGGCGGGAGCTATTCCAGTACGGCCGCACGAAGGGCGTCGTGCACGAGCTGATCGCCCGTCACCTCGAACACGACGAGGGCATCGTCTGCGACCCGGAGGCCGTCGTGGTCACCGTGGGCGCGCAGGAGGCGCTGTGGCTCGTGCTGCGCGCCCTGAAGGCAGGCCCCCGCGACGTGGTGCTGGCCCTGGACCCGACGTACGTCGGTCTGACGGGCGCCGCCCGGCTGCTGGACCTCCCGGTGCGCTCGGTGCCCGAGGGCCCCCGCGGGGTGCGTCCGGAGCAGGTGCGCGAGCGGATCCGCGCGGTCCGAGCGGCCGGGGAGCGGCCCCGGGCGCTGTACCTGGTGCCGGACTTCTCCAACCCGAGCGGCCACTCCCTGGACACGGGGACCCGCCGGGAGCTGCTGGAGGTCGCGGAGCAGGAGGACGTGCTGCTGCTGGAGGACAACCCGTACGGGTACTTCCGGGCGGCGGACGGCTCCCGGCCGCCGACGCTGAAGGCCCTCGACACCGGGCAGCGGGTCGTCTACCTGGGCTCGCTGTCCAAGACCTGCTTCCCCGGCGCCCGGGTGGGCTTCGCCGTCGCGGACCAGCGGGTCACGGGGGCGGGCGGCCCGGCGCTGCTGGCCGACGAGCTGGCCCGGGCCAAGAGCATGCTGACGGTCAACACCCCGCCGGTGACCCAGGCGCTGGTCGGCGGGATGCTGCTGGAGCACGGCGGCAGCCTGCTGGAGGCCAACCGCCGCCAGATCGAGGTCTACCGGCGCAACCTGCGCGCTCTGCTGCAGGGCCTGCACCGGCGCTTCGCCGGGACCCCCGGGGTCCGGTGGATCTCCCCCGCGGGCGGCTTCTTCGTCGTGCTCGACGTGCCGTTCCCGGTGACCGACGCCCTGGTCGAGGAGGCCGCGGTCCGGCACGGGGTGCTGTTCACGCCGATGCGCCACTTCAGCGGCCAGGAGCGGGCCGGGCGCCAACTGCGGCTCTCGTGCTCCTCCTTGGACCCCGACCGGATCGAGGACGGGCTCGACCGGCTGGCGGCGCTGATCGACGAGCACGGCGCGGCGCCGGATGCCTGAGCCCGTCACCCCGCCCGCACCCCTGCCCCCTCACCCCGTCCCCTCCCCCGAAGGAACGTCCATGCACACCGACGACGCGCCCGGACCGCAGCATTCGCTCGTCCGGCCCCTGATCCGCGCCGTCCGGCGCGACCCCGCGGCCGTCGCCGTCGTCGACGGCGGCGTCGCCCGCACGTACGGCGAACTCGACCGGCTGTCCGCCGAGATCGCGGGCGGCCTCGCCGCCCGCGGCCTGGGACCGGACGACGTGCTCGCCGTCCACGGCGAACGGTCCTGGGAGCGCTGCGCCGCGGTGCTCGGCGCCTGGCGGGCCGGCCTCGGCGTGGTCTGCGTCGACCCGGGCATGCCCGCGCCGCGGGCCGCGCGGATCGCCCGGCCGTGCGCCCTGCTGGTCCGTCCCGACCACGCGTCGCCGACGGGGCTCGGCCCCGCCGAGGTCTCCTACGGCGAGCTGCGCGGCGCCCCGCTGGAGGAGCTGCGCGAGGGGACCGTCGGGTACGTCATCCCCACGTCCGGATCGACCGGTGAGCCCAAGTCGGTGGCCGTCCCCCCGTCGGTGCTGGCCGCGCTCGGCGACTGGCACGTGCGGCACTGGGCCCACGACCGCCCGCCGCACACCCTCCAGGCGGCCTCGATCGGCTTCGACGTGGGCTACGAGGAGATCGTCACCACCTGGCTGGCCGGCGCCGCGCTGGTCGTGGTCTCCGACGCGCAGCGCCAGGACCCCTTCGCCCTGATCGACCTGATCCGCGAACAGCGCGTCGCCCGGCTGTTCCTTCCGGTGGTGGGGCTGCACGCGCTGGCCACGGCCGCCGTGTTCGAACCGGACGCGATGCCCGACCTGCGGGAGATCGCGGTCGCGGGCGAGCGCCTCGTCGTCAACGCCGAGGTGCGGGAGTTCTGCGCGGCGGCCGGGGTCGCCCTGGTCAACGAGTACGGGCCCAGCGAGACCCACGTGGTCACGCAGTACCGGCTGGACCCGCGGGAGGCCGCGTCCTGGCCCGAGCACCCGCCGGTCGGCGGCGCCGTCGCCGGGGCGGAACTCCTGCGCGAGGCGGACGGGGTGCTGCGGCCGTTCGCGGCGGGCGAGGAGGCGGAGCTGGTCGTCGGCGGGGGCAGTGTCGGCCTCGGCTACCTGGGCGACCCGGACCTGACCGCGCGCCGCTTCCGGACCCTGCCCCACCGCGACGGGACCCCGCGCCGTACGTACGCGACGGGGGACGTCGTCCGGTTCGACGGGGCGGACTTCCACTTCGTGGCCCGCGCCGACGACCAGCTCAAGGTGAGCGGGTACCGGGTCGAGCCCGGCGAGGTCGAGGCGGTCCTGGGCGCGGTCCCGGGGGTCCGCAGGGCCGTGGTGGTGGCGGTGGAGGTGGCGGGCTCGCGCCGGCTCGCGGCCGTGTGGACCCCGACGGGGCGGGCGGACGGCCCCGGGCCGCAGGAGCTGGCCGCGGCGTGCGCGGAGCGGCTGCCCGCCTACATGGTGCCCCGGCACTTCCGTCCCGTGGAGGACCTGCCGGTGACCGCCAACGGCAAGGTCGACCGGGCCGCCCTGCGGGCGCTGTTCGCACCGGCCCGCACCGCCGTCTGACCAGCACGCCGGGGCCCGTGGAGGCCCGCGGCGAACGAGAACGAGGAAGACCATGAGGGGAATTGACGTGACCGAGGCGGAGCGGATCCTGTGCGGTGTCCTGGCGGACCTGTTCGCGGTCCCGGAGGTCGGCCCGCAGGACGGCTTCGTCCGGCTCGGCGGTGACAGCATCATCGCCGTGCAGGTGGTCGGCGCGGCCCGCCGCGCCGGGCTGCGCATCACCGTCCGGGACGTGCTGACCCTGCCGGACGTGGCCGCCTTGGCCGCCGCCGCCCTGCCGTCGGCCCGGTCCGTCCGGCCGGGCGCAGACGACGGGGTCGGGCCGGTCCTGCCGACCCCGGTGATGCGGTGGCTCGACGAGCGCGGCGGCCCCGCCGACCGCTACTACCAGTACCTGGTGGTGCGGACCCCGGCCGGACTGACCGGGCAGAGCGCGGCCGAGGTCCTCCAGGCGGTCCTGGACCGGCACGACATGCTGCGCGTGGTCCGGGACGGCTCCGGCTGGCGGACCCGCCCGGCCGGGTCGGTGAGCGCCGGGCAGTGCCTGCGCCGGGTGGCGACGGAGGGCCGTGAGGCCACCGTCGAGGAGGTCGCGCGGGAGGTGCACGCGGCCCGCGACCGGCTCTCGGTGGAGGGCGGGGTGATCGTGCAGGCCGTCTGGTTCGACGCCGGGGCCGGGCTGCCCGGGGCACTGGCCCTGGTCGTCAACCACGTGGTCGTGGACGGGATCTCCTGGCGGGTGCTGACCGGCGACCTCGGCCGGGCCTGGGAGGCGGTGGCCGCCGGACGGGCCCCCGCCGGCGCCCTCGACCCGGTCGGCACCTCGTTCCGCCGCTGGTCCGAGCTGCTCGCCGCGGAGGCCGCCGGCGGGCGGACCGCGGCCGAAGCCCCGTACTGGAGCGGTGTGGTGCGGCCGGGCGCGGGCATCGCGGGCCGCCGCCCGCTGGATGCGGCCCGCGACCACGAGGACCGCGCCGCGCACCTCGCCCTGAGCCTGCCCGCGGCGACGGCCGGGCCGCTGCTGACGTCGGTGGCCGACCGGCTGGGCGCCGACGCCAACGAGGTGCTGCTGACCGGGCTCTCCCTGGCCCTGGCCCGGTGGCGGCCCTGCGGCCCGGAGGTCCTGGTGGAGCTGGAGGGCCACGGCCGGGAGGACATCGGCGCCGAGGCCGACCTCTCCCGTACCGTCGGCTGGTTCACCACCCTCTTCCCCACCCGCTTCGCCCTGGACGGCCTCGGCGCGGCGGACGCCGAGGAGGGCGGCCCCACCGCCGCCGAGGCGCTGCGGCGGGTCCGGGAGCAGCTGCGGGCGGTCCCGCGCAAGGGCATCGGGTACGGCCTGCTGCGCCACCTCGACCCGGCGGCCGGCGAGGGGCTCGCCGCGGCGGAGCCCGCGGGCCTCGGTTTCAACTACCTGGGCCGGCTGGGCGGTCCGGGCGGCGGGGGCGACTGGCAGCTGCTGCCCGCCCACGGGGCCCGGCTCGACGCCCCCGGGCCGGGCATGCCGATGGCGCACGCCGTCGAGGTGAGCGCCTTCGTCCTGGAGTCGGCGGACGGGCCCGTCCTGCACGCCGACTGGGCCTGGGCCGACGGCGTCCACGACGAGGCGGAGGTCCGGGCGCTGGCCGAGGGCTGGTTCCGGATGCTCGGCGCCCTCGTGGCGCTCGCCGACCGCACCGGCCCCGCGGTCCCGTCCACGGTCCCGACCGCCGTCCCGCCCGCCTCCGGCCTGGCGCTCGACGCGATCGGCCAGGACGAACTGGACGACCTCGCGGCCTCCCTCGGCCTCCTCTGACCCCGACCGGCCCGCACCCCACCCCCGCACCCCGCCCCGCCGCCCCGCCCCGCCAAGCCGCTCCTCTCCGACGGCCTCCCAGAAAGCGACACATCAGCCATGAACACCAGCCGGCCGGCCATCGAGGACGTCCTGCCCCTCTCCCCGCTCCAGGAGGGCATGCTCTTCCACTCCGGGTACGACGAGGACTCCAAGCACCTCTACATCGCCCAGTTCACCGTCGACCTGGACGGGACGCTCGACGCGGGACGGCTGCGCCGGGCCGCCGGGGAGCTGCTGCGCCGCCACGCCAACCTGCGGGTGGTCCTCACCCACCGCAAGAACGGCGATCCCGTCCAGGTGGTCCGCCGGGACATGGAGCCGGCCTGGCAGGAGCACGACCTCGGCGCCCTGCCCGCCGGGACGGCCGCGGAACGGGCCGCGGAGCTGACGGAGGAGGACTGGGCGCGGGGCGTCGACAGCCGCCGCCCGCCGCTGCTGCGGTTCACGCTGCTGCGCCTGTCGGACGACCGGCACCGCCTCCTGGTGACGGCTCATCACATCCTGTTGGACGGATGGTCGTTCGGGCTGCTCTTCCGCGAGCTGTTCACCCTGTACGCGGGTGGCGAGCCGGAGCCGGTGCGGCCCTACCGGGAGTACCTGGCGCACCTGGCGGGCTGCGACCGGCCCGCCGCCGAGGAGGCCTGGCGCACCGCCCTGGCCGGTCTCGGCGCACCCGGCCGGATCGCGGACGGCGCCGGCCGGGTGGCCCCCGGGGCCACCCCCGAGGACGTGGTGGTGCGGCTGGACGAGGAGCGGACCGCGGCGCTGACCGCGCGGGCCCGGGACTGCGGGCTGCTGCTGACCAGCGTGGTCCAGGGTGCCTGGGCGGCGCTCATGGCCCGTGCCACCGGGCAGGACGACGTGGTCTTCGGTCTCACGGTCAGCGGCCGGCCCGCCGAACTGCCGGGCTCGGACCGGATGATCGGCATGCTGATCAACACCGTGCCCGTGCGGGCCCGGATCGACGCGACCGCCCCGCTGCGCCGGGTCTGCGCGGAGCTCCAGCGCGAGCGGGCCGAGCTGGTGGACCACGACCACCTGGGGCTGACGGAGATCCAGAAGCTGGCCGGTTCCCCGTCCGCCCTCTTCGACACCAACCTGGTCTTCGAGAACTTCCCGATGAGCGACTACGCGCTCGACCTGCCCGGCTTCGGCCTTGAGGCACGGATCCGGTTCCGGGACACCACGCACTTCCCGCTGACCCTGGTGGTCGAGCCGGGCACGTCCCTCGGGCTGCGGCTGAGCCACCACCCCGGGCTCATCGGCACCGGGCGGGTACGGGAGCTGGGCGAGCGGCTGGTGCGGCTGCTGGAGCGGTGGACGGCCGACCCGGACGCGCCGGTGGAGGTCCTGGACGCGCTGACCGCGACCGAGCAGCACCGGGTGCTGGCCGAGTGGAACGACACCGCCGCCGCCCTCCCGGAGACGACGCTGACCGCGCTGCTCGCGGAGCAGGCGGCCCGGACCCCGGACGCCACCGCCGTCGTCTTCGAGCGGGAGGCGCTGACCTACCGGGAGCTGGACGCGCGGGCGGGCCGCCTCGCGGACGTGCTCGCGGCCCGCGGCATCGGACCGGAGAGCCTGGTCGCGGTCGCGGTGCCGCGCTCCCTCGACCTGATGGTCGCCCTGTGCGGGGTGCTGAAGGCGGGGGCCGCCTACCTGCCCGTGGACCCCGATCAGCCCGCGGAGCGCAACCTCCAGATCATGGCCGACGCCGCCCCGGCGCTGGTGCTGAGCACCGGCTGGCAGGCGCCGGGGACACCGGTGCTGCGGCTGGACGCCCCGCTCCCCGCCGCGGATCCCGCACCGCGGCCGGCGGTGCTGCCCGACCACCCGGCGTACGCGATCTTCACCTCCGGTTCCACCGGCCGCCCCAAGGGGGCCCTGGTCCCGCACCGGGCCATCGTCAACCGGCTGGAGTGGATGCAGCGGGAGTACGGCCTGGGGGCCGGCGACCGGGTGCTGCAGAAGACTCCGAGCGGCTTCGACGTCTCGGTGTGGGAGTTCTTCTGGCCGCTGCTGACCGGGGCGGCCCTGGTGGTCGCGAAGCCCGGCGGCCACCAGGACCCCGCCTACCTGGCCGACCTGATCGCCCGGGAGTCCGTCACCACCGCGCACTTCGTGCCGTCCATGCTGGAGGTGTTCCTGCGCGAGCCCGCCGCGGCGGACGCACGCTCCCTGCGCCGGGTGATCGCCAGTGGCGAGGCGCTGCCCGCGCACACCCAGGACGCCTTCTTCCGGGTCCTGCCCGGCGCGGAACTGCACAACCTGTACGGCCCGACCGAGGCCGCGGTCGACGTCACCCTGTGGCCCTGCCGGGCCGGGGACGCCACCGTGCCGATCGGCCGGCCCGCCGCCAACACCCGTACGTACGTCCTCGACGGCCGGCTCGCCCCGGTGGCGCCCGGTACCGCGGGCGAGCTGTACCTGGCCGGGGTGCAGCTGGCCCGCGGCTACCTCGGCCGGCCCGCTCTGACCGCCGACCGGTTCGTGGCCTGCCCCTTCGAGCCGGGGGCCCGCATGTACCGCACGGGCGACCTGGTGCGCTGGCGGGCCGACGGGGTCCTGGAGTACCTGGGCCGCACCGACGACCAGGTCAAGATCCGCGGCTTCCGCATCGAGCCCGGCGAGGTCCAGAGCGCGGCCGCCGGCTGCGCGGGCGTCTCGCACGCGGCGGTCGTCGTCCGCGAGGACCGCCCGGGCGATCCCCGGCTCGTGGCGTACGTGGTGCCCCGCCCGGGCGCCGCGCCGACCGCCGCCGGGGTGCGCGGCGAGCTGGCCGCCGCGCTGCCGGAGCACATGGTCCCGGCCGTGGTCGTGCTGGACGGGCTGCCGGTGACGGCGAACGGCAAGCTCGACCGGCGGGCCCTGCCCGCCCCCGCCCTGCGCGTCGGCGGCCGCGCCGGCCGCACCGAGCGGGAGCGGATCCTGACGGGCCTGTTCGCGTCGGTACTGGGCCTGCCCGAGGTGGGCGCCGACGACGACTTCTTCGAGCTGGGCGGCCATTCCCTGCTGGCGATGCGTCTGGTGGCGCAGATGCGCGGGGCGTTCGGTGCGGAGCTGGGCATCCGCGAGGTGTTCACCGCCCGCACACCGGCCGCGCTGGCCGCGCTGGTCGACGGCGCGGGCCGGGCCCGCCCCGCGCTGCGGCCGCAGGCCCGCCCGGCGCGTCTGCCGCTCTCCCCGGGGCAGCGCCGGCTCTGGTTCCTGGACCGGATGGAAGGGTCCGACCCGGCCTACCACAGCGTGGTCGCGGTCCGGCTGGACGGTCCGCTCGACGTGGCCGCGCTGCGCGGCGCCCTGGCCGACCTGGCCGAACGCCACGAGGTCCTGCGTACGGTCCACCCGGCCGCCGACGGCGAGCCCCGGCAGGTCGTCCTGCCCCCGGCCGCGCCCGTCCTGGAACTCCTCGACGCGGCCGGCGCGGACATCGACGAGATCGCCGCGCGCCCCTTCGACCTTGCCACCGACACGCCCTTGCGGGCCGCACTGCTGACGGCCGGGCCCGAGCGGCACACCCTCGTGCTGGCCCTGCACCACATCGCCACCGACGGCGAGTCCTGGGGACCGCTGCTGGGCGACCTGTCGTACGCCTACGCGGCCCGCACGGGCGGCGGCGCCGAGCCGCGCCCGCCGCTGGCCGTGCAGTACGCCGACTACACGCTCTGGCAGCGCGCCCTGCTGGACGGCGTGGCCGAGGAGCAGCTGTCGTACTGGCGCACCGCGCTGGCGGGGCTGCCGGAGGAGCCGGTGCTGCCCACCGACCGGCCCCGGCCGGAGGTGGCCGATCCGGCGGGCGCGGCCGTCGCCTTCGGCCTGGACGCCGCCCTGACCGCGCGGGTGGAGGGGCTGGCCCGGGCGCACGGCTGCACCGTCTTCATGGTGCTCCAGGCCGCGCTGGCGGTGGTGCTGTCCCGGCTCGGCGCGGGGACCGACGTGCCCCTCGGCACGGTCGTCGCGGGCCGCTCCGACGAAGCCCTGGACGATCTGGTGGGCTTCTTCGTCAACACCCTGGTCCTGCGCACCGACGTCTCCGGCGACCCGACCTTCGCGGAACTGCTGGAGCGGGTGCGTGAGGGCGACCTCGCGGCCTTCGCCCATCAGGACGTGCCCTTCGAGCAGGTCGTCGAGGCGGTCAACCCGCGGCGCTCGCTCTCCCACCACCCGCTGTTCCAGGTGGCGCTGACGATGCGCCGGGCGGCCGCCGCCGGCCCGGAGCTGCCCGGGCTGACGGCGGTGGCCGAGGAGGTGGACGCAGCGCGGGCCGAGTTCGAGCTGGCCCTGCAGTTCACGGAGGCGGCCCGGGCCGGCGAGGGGCTGAGCGCGGTCGCCAAGTACCGTACGGAGCTCTTCGACGAGGCCACCGTGCGCGCCCTCGTGGAGCGGCTGCGCGAGGTCCTGGCGGCGGCGGTACGGGCGCCGCGCGGCCGGCTCTCGGCCCTGGAGGTCCTGCTGCCGCGGGAGCGGCAGCGGCTGCTGGCCGACTGGCAGCCGCCGGCCGCCCCCCGGGCGGGTACGGCGGTGCACCTGGAATTCGCCCGGCGGGCCGCGCTGCACCCGGCCACCGTGGCCCTGGTCTCCGGCCCCGACGCCATCACCTACGGCGAGCTGGACCGGCGCGCCGACCGGTTGGCGCGGCGGCTGGCCGGCCTCGGCGTCACCGCCGAGACCCCGGTGGGCGTGCTGATGGGGCGCTCCCCCGAGGTGGTCGTGGCGATGCTGGCCGTCCTCAAGGCGGGCGGCGCCTACCTGCCGCTGCACTCCGGGCAGCCCGCCGCGCGCACCCGGCGGATCCTGGACGCCGCGGGCTGCTCCGTGCTGCTGGTCGACGAGGCACACGCCGGGCTCGCCCCGGAGGGCGTGCGGACCGTCCCGGCCGGCGCGGCGCAGGCCCCCGGCGCCCTCGCGGACGCCGGCGGGTTCACCCCCGCGCCGTGCCCGCCCGGGCAGCTGGCCTACCTGATGCACACCTCGGGCTCGACCGGCGAGCCCAAGGGCGTCGCCGTCACCCACGGGGACGTCCTGGACCTGGTGGCCGACCGGGGCTGGCACACCCGCGGCGCGGAGCGCGTCCTCTTCCACGCGCCGCACGCCTTCGACATCGCCGACTACGAGCTGTGGGTGGCGCTGCTGTCGGGCTGGCGGGTCGTCGTCGCCCCCGAGGGCGAGCCGACGGTCGCCGGGCTGGGCGCCCTGGTCCGCGGGGCGGGCATCACCGCCGTGCACCTGACGGCCGGTCTGTTCCGCGTGGTCGCCGAGGAGGACCCCGGCCTGCTGGCCGGCGTCCGCGAGGTGCTGACCGGCGGCGACGTCGTGAGCCCCGCCGCGGTCCGCGCCGTGCTGGCCGCCTGCCCGGACACTGTGGTCCGCCACCTGTACGGGCCCACCGAGGCGACCCTGTGCGCGACGTCCCACCTGATCACCGCCGCCGCGGACGCCGAGGGCCCGGTGCCGATCGGGCGCCCCCTGGACGGCACCCGTGCGTACGTGCTGGACGGGCGGATGCGGCTGGTGCCGCCGGGCACCCCGGGCGAGCTGTACCTCGCCGGTGCCGGTGTGGCGCGCGGCTACCACCGGCGTCCCGCGGCCACCGCGGAGCGGTTCGTCGCCGACCCGTTCGGTGCGCCCGGGACGCGCATGTACCGCACCGGCGACCTCGCCCGGTGGCGGGCCGACGGGCTGCTGGAGTTCCTCGGCCGGGCCGACGAGCAGGTGAAGGTCCGCGGCTTCCGCGTGGAGCCCGGCGAGGTCGAGGCCGCGCTGGCCGCGTGCCCGGGCGTCCGCCAGGCCGTGGTCGCCGTACGGACGGCCGCCGACGGCGAGAAGCGCCTCGCCGGGTACGTCGTCGGGAAGGTGTCCGGGCCGGGGGTGCGACGCCGGCTGGAACGGCTGCTGCCGGACTACATGCTGCCCTCCCGGGTGACGGTCCTGGAGGCGCTGCCGCTCACCCCGAACGGCAAGGTGGACTACCGGGCCCTGCCCGAGCCCGCGCGGGACGTCTCCGGCGGGCGGGCTCCCCGTACACCCCGGGAGGAGATCCTGGCGGGGCTGTTCGCGGAACTGCTGGGGCTGGACGCCGTCGCCGTCGACGCGGGCTTCTTCGAGCTGGGCGGGCACTCGCTGCTGGCGACCCGGCTGGTCAGCCGGATCCGGACGGCGCTCGGGGTGGAGCTGTCGGTGCGGGAGGTGTTCCGCGCGCAGAACGTGGCCGCCCTCGCGGAACTGGCGGGGCGCGCCGAGCGGGCGCGGCCGCCGCTGCGCCGGGCCGAGCCGGGGCAGCCGGTGCCGCTGTCGTCGGCGCAGCACCGCCTGTGGTTCGCACACCAGGCGGAGGGCCCCTCGGCCCACCACAACGTGCCCTTCGCGTACCGGCTGTCGGGCCCGTTGGACCCGGCCGCGCTCGGTGCGGCGCTCGGTGACCTGGTGGCCCGGCACGAGGTGCTGCGGACCGTCTTCGACGAGCACGGGGGCGAGCCGGTGATCCGGGTGCTGGCGGACGCCGCGGCCGAGGTGCCGCTGGAGGTGCGCCGGGCCGCCGACCCCGTCGAACTGGCGGACGCGGTACGGGAGGTGTCGGGGCACCGCTTCGACATCGCCGCCGAACTCCCGCTGCGGGCCCGCCTCGTGGAGGTGGGCGAGCGGGAGTGGGTGCTCGTGCTGGTGGTGCACCACATCGCCACCGACGGCTGGTCCTGGGGCCCGCTCCTGACCGATCTGGGCACCGCCTACGCCGCCCGGTGCGCGGGCACGGCGCCCGCCTTCGAGCCGCTGCCGGTGCAGTACGGGGACCACACCGTCTGGCAGCGCTCCGTGCTCGGGGAGGAGGGCGATCCCGATTCCCTGCTGGGCCGTCAGCTGGACTTCTGGGCCGAGGAACTGGCCGGGTCCCCGGCCGAGCTGGTCCTTCCGTACGACCGCCCGCGCCCGTCCGTCGCGAGCTTCGCCGGGGGCTCCGTCCCCCTGGAGCTGGACGCCGAGCTGCACGGACGGCTGCTGGAGGTGGCCCGCGCGCACGGCTGCACCCTCTTCATGGTCCTCCAGGCCGGCCTGTCGGTGCTCCTGTCCCGCCTCGGCGCCGGCACCGACATCCCCATCGGGACCGTCGTCGCCGGCCGCACGGACGAAGCCCTCGACGACCTCGTCGGCTTCTTCGTCAACACCCTCGTCCTGCGCACGGACGTCTCGGGGGATCCCACCTTCGCCGAACTCCTCGGCCGGGTGAGGGAGACCGACCTCGCGGCCTACGAGCACCAGGACGTGCCCTTCGAGCGGGTGGTGCTGGCCGTCAACCCGGAGCGGTCCCTCGCCCGGCACCCGCTGTTCCAGGTGCTGCTCCAGGTCCAGAGCGAGCCCCCGGCCCTGCCCCGCCTGACGGGCCTCGCGGCCCGGCCGCACCCCGTCGAGTGGGCGGTGTCCAAGTTCGACCTCGGGGTGGACCTCGGGGAGCAGCGGGCCGCCGACGGCGGCCCGCTGGGACTCACCGGTGAAGTCACCTACGCCACCGAGCTGTTCGACCGTGCGAGCGCCGAGCGGCTGGCGGCGGACCTGGCCCTGGTGCTGCGCGGTCTCGCGGCCGCCCCGGAGCGGACGGTCGGCTCGGTCGACGGCCCGGCCCCGCGCGCGGCCGCGGCCGGACCCGCCGTGCCCGGGCCGGCCGCCGTCCCGGGCGGCAGCACCGAGGACCGCGTCCGCGCCCTGTACGCCGAGGTCCTCGACCGGGACGAGGTCGGCCCGGACGACAACTTCTTCGCCCTGGGCGGCCACTCCCTGCTCGTCACCCGGCTCATCAGCCGGATCCGGGCCGAACTCGGCCGGGAGCTGAAGATCCGCCAGCTCTTCCAGCACCCGACCCCGGCCGGTACCGCCGCCCTGCTCCCCGACGCGCCGAAGGCCCGTCCGACGCTCCGCCGCGCCTCCGATGCCTGAGCCGTCCCCCGCTCCCGCCCCCGCCCCCCGTACCGCCCCGCACGTCCCCGGAGGTCCTGTGTTCCCCCTTTCGTTCGCCCAGCGGCGGCTCTGGTTCCTGGGCCGGCTCGGCGAGACCGGCGCCGCGTACAACTGCCCGCTCACCACGCGGCTGCGCGGTCCGCTGGACCCGCGGGCGCTGGCCGCGGCCCTCGGCGATCTGACCGGGCGGCACGAGGTGCTGCGGACGGTCTTCCCCGAGGTGGACGGCGAGCCCGTGCAGCAGGTCACCGACCGGGCGCCGGAGCTGCCCGTGGTCCGCCTCGGCGAAGCGGAGCTCGCCGACGCGCTCGCCGCCGAGGCCGGGCACGTCTTCGACCTCACCGCCGAACTCCCGCTGCGGGCACGGCTCTTCGCCCTGGACGACGAGGAGTGGGTGCTGGCGCTGGTGATCCACCACATCGCCACCGACGGCTGGTCCTGGGGCCCGCTCCTGACCGACCTGGCCACCGCCTACGCCGCCCGGTGCGCGGGCACGGCACCCGCCTTCGAGCCGCTGCCGGTGCAGTACCGCGACTACACGCTGTGGCAACGCGAGCTGCTGGGCGCGCAGGACGACCCGGAGAGCCTGCTCGCCGGACAACTGGCCTTCTGGACACGGGAGCTGGCCGGGCTCCCGGCCGAACTGGCCCTGCCCGCCGACCGGCCGCGCCCCGCGGTGGCGAGCTTCGCGGGCGGCTCCGTCCCCCTGGAGCTGGACGCCGAACTGCACGGACGGCTGCTGGACCTGGCCCGCCGGCACGGCTGCACCCTCTTCATGGTCATCCAGGCCGGCCTGTCGGTGCTCCTGTCCCGCCTCGGCGCCGGCACCGACATCCCCATCGGGACCGTCGTCGCCGGCCGCACGGACGAAGCCCTCGACGACCTCGTCGGCTTCTTCGTCAACACCCTCGTCCTGCGCACCGACCTCTCCGGAGACCCGGCCTTCACCGAGCTGCTGGACCGGGTCCGCGAGAGCGACCTCGCCGCTTTCGAGCACCAGGAGGTGCCCTTCGAGCAGGTCGTCGAGGCGGTCAACCCGGAGCGGTCCCTCGCCCGCCACCCCCTCTTCCAGGTGATGATGACCCTGGACAGCGGTGAGGGCCCCGCCTTCGCGCTGCCCGGCCTGGAGTGCGCGGAGCAGTCGGCCGCCTGGGACGTCGCCAAGTTCGACCTCACCGCCGACTTCCAGGAGCGGTGGGACGGGGCGGGCGCCCCGGCCGGGATCGGCGGAGCCCTGGAGTACGCGACGGACCTGTTCGACCGGGCCACCGCCGAGGACCTCGCGGCCGCCCTCGCCCGGGTGCTGGAGCACCTCGCCGCCGACCCCGCCGCCCCGGTCGGGCAGGCCGACCCGCTCTCCGCCGAGCAGCGCGCGCTGGTCGTGTCCGGCTGGAACGACACGGCCGCGCCGGTGCCCGCGGGGACCCTGCCCGAGCTGTTCGAGGAGCAGGCCGCCCGCACCCCCGGTGCGACCGCCCTGGTCTTCCGGGACACCGTGCTGACCTTCGCCGAACTCGACGCCCGCGCCGACGCGCTGGCACACCGGCTCGCCGGGCACGGGGTCGGCCCGGAGCACCTGGTGGCCCTGGCCCTGCCCCGGTCCGCCGACTCCGTCGTGGCGCTGCTCGCGGTACTCAAGGCGGGCGCCGCCTTCGTGCCCGTCGACACGGACTACCCGGCCGAGCGGATCGCCCGGCTGCTGGGCACCGCGACCACCGTCGTCACCGATTCCGCGACCGCCCCGGCGCTCCCCGACACCGGCGCCGTCCGCGTCCTGACCGACGCGCCGGGCCCGGTCCCGGCAGGCCCCGCCGGCCCCGTCCCGGGCCGCCGGATCCTGCCCGGCAGCGCCGCGTACGTGATCCACACCTCGGGCTCGACCGGCGAGCCGAAGGGCGTCGTCATCGACCACGCGGGACTGCGCAACCTGTACGCCTTCCACCGCGCCGGGGTCATCGCCCGCGCGGAGGAGCTGCACGGCGGGCGCCGGATGCGGATGGCGCTGACGGCCGCGCTGTCCTTCGACACGTCGTGGGAGGGGCTGCTGTGGATGGTGGCCGGCCACGAGCTGCACCTCGTCGACGACGACACCCGCCGCGACGCGGCCGCGCTGGTCCGGCACATCGCCCGGGCCGGCATCGACGCCCTGGACGTCACCCCCACCTACGCCGAACAGCTCGTCGAGGAGGGCCTGCTGGACGATCCCGCGCACCGGCCGAAGGTGCTGCTGCTGGGCGGCGAGGCGGCGGGCGCGGCCCTGTGGACGCGGGTCCGCGCCACCGGGGGAATGCTCTGCCACAACCTGTACGGACCCACCGAGTGCAGCGTCGACACCCTGTGGTGGGACGCCGCCCTCAGCGAGGAGCCGCTCGTGGGCCGCCCGCTCGCCAACACCCGGGCGTACGTCCTGGACGCCGGGCTGCGGCCCGTCGCCCCGGGCGTCCCGGGCGAGCTGTACCTGGCCGGACCGAGCCTGGCCCGGGGCTACCTGAACCGTCCCTCGCTCACCGCGGGCCGATTCGTGGCCTGCCCCTTCGAGGACGGCGCCCGCATGTACCGCACGGGCGACCTCGTCCGATGGGACCGCCAGGGCCGCATCGACTACCTCGGCCGCGCCGACGACCAGGTCAAGATCCGCGGCTTCCGCATCGAACCCGGCGAGATCGAGGCGTCCTTGCGGGCCTGCCCGGAGGTGGCGCAGGCCGCGGTGCTCGCCCGGGACGGCGGGCCCGCCGGGAAGCGCCTCGTGGCGTACGTGGTGGCGGCCGCGGGCCGCACCGCCGAACCGGGCGCGCTGCGCGGGCGGCTCGCCGCGCGGCTGCCGGACCACATGGTGCCCTCGGCCTTCGTGGTCGTGGAGGCCTTCCCGATGAACCGGAACGGCAAGCTGGACCGGGCGGCGCTGCCCGCCCCGGACTTCGGCGCGCTGCCGGCTTCCCGCGCCCCGCGCGGGCCCCGCGAGGAGCTCCTGGCGGAGCTGTTCGCGCAGGTGCTGGGGCTGGAGTCGGTGGGGGCCGAGGACAGCTTCTTCGAGCTGGGCGGTCATTCGCTGCTCGCGACCCGGCTGCTCTCGCGGATCCGGGCCGTCCTGGGCGGCGACCTGGGCATCCGCTCGCTGTTCCAGCACCCGACGGTGGCCGGGCTGGCCGCCTGCCTGGCCCGGGGCTCCGCGGCCGGGGCCGCCTCCCGTCCGGCCCTGGCCGCGGCGGCGGAGCGGCCCGCGGCCCCGCCGCTGTCGGCCGCCCAGCGCCGGCTGTGGTTCCTGAGCCGGGCGGGCCAGTCCGCCGGCTACCACTGCCCGTTCGCGCTGCGCGTGCGCGGCCCGCTGGACACCTCGGCGCTGGCCGCCGCCCTGGGGGACGTCGCCGACCGGCACGAGGCCCTGCGGACGGTGTTCCCGGAGGCGGCCGGCGAGCCGTACCAGCGGGTGCTGCCCTCGGGGGGTGGTGTGCCCCTGGACCTGGTGGAGTGCGGTCCGGAAGGGACCTCCGGAGCCCTCGACGCGCTGCTGGCCCGCCCGTTCGACCTGGCCGCGCGGCCCCCCGTACGGGCGGCGCTGCTCGCCGCCGGGCCCGAGGAGCGGGTGCTGGCCCTGGTGGTGCACCACATCGCGCTCGACGGGTGGTCCTGGGGGCCGCTGTTCCGGGACCTGTCCGAGGCGTACGCCGCGCGGTGCGCGGGCGCCGCGCCCGCCTTCGAACCGCTGCCGGTGCAGTACGCCGACTACACGCTGTGGCAGCGGGAGCTGCTCGGCCGGGAGGACGACCCCGAGAGCCCGCTCTCCCGCCAACTCGCCTTCTGGGAAGGTGCGCTGGCCGGCGCGCCCGCCGAGCTGGCGCTGCCGTACGACCGGCCGCGACCGGCGGTGGCCGGTTTCGCGGGCGGCTCCGTGCCCGTCGGCCTGGACGCCGAGCTGCACGGCCGGCTGCTGGAGGTGGCCCGCGCGCACGGCTGCACCCTCTTCATGGTGGTGCAGGCGGCGCTGGCCGTGACCCTGTCCCGGCTCGGCGCGGGCACCGACGTACCGATCGGGACGCCCGTCGCGGGCCGTACGGACGAGGCCCTCGACGACCTCGTCGGCTTCTTCGTCAACACCCTCGTCCTGCGCACCGACGTCTCCGGCGATCCGACCTTCGCCGAACTCCTGGGCCGGGTCCGGGAGACCGGCCTCGCGGCGTACGAACACCAGGACGTGCCCTTCGAGCGGGTCGTGGAGGCGGTCAACCCGGAGCGCTCCCTCGCCCGCCACCCCCTCTTCCAGGTGCTGCTCCAGGTGCAGGACGGCGGGGACGCGGAGCTCGCGCTGGCCGGCCTCGACGTCCGCCCCGAGCCGTTCCGCTTCGAGGTCGCCCAGTTCGACCTGACGCTGGACGTCCAGGAGCACCGGGACGCCGCGGGCCGGCCCGCCGGGATCTCGGGCTTCCTGGAGTACGCGGCCGAGCTGTTCGACCACGCCACCGCCGAGGACCTCGCCGCGGCACTGGTACGGGTGGTCAGGCTGCTCGCGGCGGCGCCGGAACAGCCCGTCGGAGCCGCCGACCCGCTGGGCCCCGAGGCCCGCCGGCGGGTGCTGGTGGAGTGGAACGACACCGCGCTGCCGGTGCCGGACGCCACCGTGCCCGAGCTGTTCTCGGCGCGTGCCGCCCGCACCCCGGACGCGACCGCGCTGGTGCACGGAGCGGAGCGGATCGGCTTCGGCGCCCTCGACGCGTGGTCCGACCGGCTCGCCCGGCGCCTCGTCCGGGCCGGGGCGGGTCCGGAGCGGGTGGTGGCCATCGCCCTGCCCCGCTCCCCGGCGGCGGTCGCCGCGATCCTGGCCGTCCTCAAGGCGGGTGCGGCGTTCGTCCTGGTGGACACCGGATACCCGGCCGAGCGGATCGCGCACATGCTGGCCGACTCCGCCCCGGCGCTCGTGGTCACGGACGCCGCGACCGCCCCGCTGCTGCCGCTGGCGGGGCCGGGGCCGGTCCCGCTCGTCCTCACCGGCGGGGCGGCCGAGGAGGACACGGCCGACGAGGACACGGCCGCCGCCTCGACCGGCGCCGGCGCGGAGCCGCTGCGACGGCCCCGGCCGGGCGACGCCGCGTACATCGTGTACACCTCGGGGTCCACGGGCCGCCCCAAGGGCGTCGTCGTCGACCACGCCGCACTGCGCAACCTGTACGCCCACCACCGCGCCCACACCATGGCCGAGGCGGAACGCGGCTCTGCCGGGCGGCAGTTGCGGGTGGCGCTGGTGGCCTCGCTGTCCTTCGACGCCTCCTGGGACGCCCTGATGTGGATGGTGGCCGGACACGAACTGCACCTGATCGGCGACGCCGTGCGCCGCGACGCGGCCGCCTTCGCCCGGCACGTCGCCGACGCCGCCCTCGACGTCGTCGACACCACCCCGACGCACGCCGAGCACCTGATCGAGGAGGGCCTGCTCGACGCCCCGCCGAAGCTGCTGCTGATCGGCGGGGAGGCCGCGGGCGAGGGCCTGTGGAACCGGCTGCGCGCCACGGAGGGGATGCTCGCGTACAACCTGTACGGACCCACCGAGTGCACGGTCGACGCCCTGTGGTGGGACACCGCGGCGAGCGGGCGCCCGCTCATCGGCGGCCCCGTCGCCAACACCCGCGCGTACGTGCTCGACGCGGCGCTGCGCCCGGTGGCGCCGGGTGTGCCCGGCGAGCTGTACCTGGCGGGTGCCGGGCTGGCCCGGGGCTACCTGCGTCGCCCGGGGACGACGGCGGAGCGCTTCGTGGCCTGCCCCTTCGAGGACGGCGCCCGCATGTACCGCACGGGCGACCTCGTCCGGTGGGACCGCCAGGGCCGCATCGACTACCTCGGCCGCGCCGACGACCAGGTCAAGATCCGCGGCTTCCGCATCGAACCCGGCGAGATCGAGGCCGCGCTCGCGGCGGCGCCCGGGGTGGACCGGGCCGCGGTGACCGTACGGGAGGACGGCCCCGGCGGCGCGAAGCGGCTGGTCGGGTACGTGGTCCCGGCCCCCGGCGGCGACGGCGGCACGGGCTCGGTGGACGCGGCGGATCTGCGCGCCCGTCTGGCGGCCACGCTCCCGGGCCACATGGTGCCGTCGGCGTTCGTCGTGCTCGACGCCTTCCCGCGGACCCCGAACGACAAGCTCGACCGGGCCGCGCTGCCCGCACCCGAGCCCGGTGGGGACGGCCGGGTGCGCCGCGCGCCGGACGGCCGGCGGGAGGAGGTTCTGGCGGGCCTGTTCGCCGAGGTGCTCGGGCTGCCGGCCGACGCCGTCGGCGCCGACGACGGCTTCTTCGACCTCGGCGGCCACTCCCTGCTCGCGGCCCGGCTGATGGCCCGGGTGCGCGAGGCGCTGGGCGAGGACCTCGGGGTCCAGGACCTGTTCGCCGCGCCCACGGTCGCCGCTCTCGCGGCCCGCTCCGGCGGCCCGCTCCCAGGCGGGGAGGCGGACCCCCGCGCGGACGCGGACCCGCTGGCGCCGCTGGTCACACTGTGTACGGGCGCGCCCGGCGGGCCGGCCCTGTTCTGCGTCCACCCGGGCGCGGGCACGGGCTGGGTGTACCGGGGGCTGGTGGAGCACCTGGACCCGCGGCAGTCCGTGCACGCCCTGCAGTCGCGGGCGCTGAGCGAGCCGGGGGCACGGCCCGGGAGCGTGGCGGAGATGGCCGCAGAGTACGCGGCACGGATCCGCGCCGTGCAGCCGCACGGCCCGTACCACCTGCTGGGCTGGTCCTTCGGGGCGGTGGTCGCGCACGAGCTGGCCGTGGCGCTCCAGGAGGACGGCGAGGACGTGGCCGCGCTCACCCTGCTGGACGGCTATCCGGCGGCCCCCGGCGAGACGGCGGCCCCGGCCGCCGACCCGCTGCGGGACCTGCTGGAATCGCTCGGCCATCCGCCGCGTGAGGAGGACGGCGCGGCCGCAGGAGAGCCGATGACCCTCGCCGAGCTGGTGGCCGTGGCCGCCGAGGAGGGCCCGCTGTCGGTCTTCGACGGGGAGAGCGTCGCCGCCCTGGGCGAGGCCTACGTCCACCACGACCGGCTGGCCGCGGCCCACCGTCCACGGCTGTTCCGGGGCGGGGTGACGCTGGCCGCCGCCGGCCACGAGCCGGACGCGCCCGGGCCGCAGGTGTGGGAGCCGTACGCCACCGGCCCGGTCGCCCATCACGAAATACCCTGTGCGCACGGCGAGATGATGGCGTCCAAGCCCGCCGCCGAGATCGCCGCGCTGCTGGGCGAGGGCACGGTGGGCCGGTGAGCCCCCGTCGCGGCGCGCTGCGCCGCCGGGACTTCCGGCTGCTGTGGGCGGGCGAGTCCGTGAGCCAGTTCGGGAGCGCGGCCACCCGGGTGCTGATGCCGCTCATCGCGGTGGACACGCTGGACGCGGGGCCCTTCACCATGGGGGTGCTGAACGCCGCGGCCTGGGTGCCGTGGCTGCTGTTCGGGCTGCCCGTGGGGGCGTGGACCGACCGGATGCGCCGCCGGCCGGTGATGATCGTGTGCAACGTGGTGTCGGCGCTGCTGATGCTGTCGCTGACCGCGACGGCCTGGCTGGGCCTGCTGACGACCTCCCAGCTGATGGTGGTGGCGGTCCTGTCGGGCACCGCCGACGTGTTCTTCCGGGCCGCCTACAGCGCGTACCTGCCGACGCTGCTCCCCCACGAGGAGCTCGCCGACGGCAACGCCCGGCTCCAGACCAGCGAATCGGTCGCGGAGGTGGTCGCACCGGGTGGGGGCGGGGCGCTGGCCCAGGCCGGCGGCGCGGCGGCCGGCTTCCTCGCCGACGGGCTGAGCTTCCTGGTCTCTGCGGCGCTGCTGCTGCGGATCCGGACCCCGGAGGGCCCGCCGGGCGGCGAGGAACGGGCTCCCGCGGAGCGGTCGTTGGCCAAGGAGATCCGCGCGGGAGTGGCCTTCCTCGCCCGGGACCCGTTCCTGCGGACGATCCTGCTGTGCGACGCCGCGATGAACCTGTTCCTGGCGGGGGCGCAGTCCCTGTCGATCCTGTTCCTGAGCCGGACGGTGGGCGCGCCGGGCGCGCTGATCGGTGTCCTGATCGCCCTGGCCGGGCTGGGCGGGGTCCTGGGCGCGGTGGTCTCGCCTCGGCTGACCCGCCGGTTCGGGACGGCCCGGGCGGTCCTGCTGTGCGCCTTCTGCGGGGGCCCGTTCGGGCTGCTGATCCCGCTCACCACGGACGGGGTGGGGCTGCTGGCCTTCCTGGTCGGGGAGTTCTGCCTGATGACGGGGGTGGTCGCCGGGAACGTCATCATCGTGAGCTTCCGGCAGGCGTACTGCCCGCCGGACATGCTGGGCCGGGTCGGCTCCACGATCCGCTTCGTGATGTACGGGACGATCCCCGTCGGCAGCCTCCTCGGCGGCGCCCTGGGCACCCTCCTCGGCGAACGCGACGCCCTGTGGCTCCTCTACGGCGGCAACGCACTGTGCGCGCTGCTCCTCCTGACGGGCCCGCTCCGCGGCGGGCAGGACCTGCCGACGGCCCCGGAGCCGGCCGGGAAGGAGGACGGAGCCTCCCCCGCCGGGACGACGGCGGCCGATCCGCTCCACGGCTGAATCCGCGGCGGACGCGGCCGGGGCGCGGGCGTGGCGCCGGGATTTGTGCGGGTCGCCGGGTGAGGATGCCGGAGTGCGACTTGATCATGTGTCCTATGCGGTGGCCCGCGACAGCTTCGTCTCGACCGTCCAGTGGATCGGATCGGCCCTCGGCGCCGGGTTCGTCGACGGGGGCGTGCACCCGCGGTTCGGCACCCGTAATTTCATCCTCCCGCTGAGCGGCGGCACCTACGTCGAGGTCGTCACCACGCTCGACCACCCCGCCGCCGACCGCGCGCCCTTCGGCCGGGCGGTCGCGCGCCGCGCCGCCGAGGGCGGCGGCTGGCTCGGCTGGGTGGTCTCCGTCGACGACATCGCCCCGGTGGAGGCCCGCCTCGGCCGCACCTCGGCCGAGGGCCACCGCGTCCGCCCCGACGGGTTCGACCTGCGGTGGAAGCAGATCGGCCTGCTGGAGTTGCTGGAGGACCCGCAGCTGCCCTACTTCCTGCAGTGGCTGGTACCGGACGAGGAGCGCCCCAGCGCCGGTCCGCGCACCTCCACCACCATCCAGGGCGTCTCCATCGCCGGTGACGCGCCCTCGATCGCCGAATTCCTCGGCGAGCCGGCCGACCATCCCCTCGACCAGATCGACGTCACCTGGGTCGAGGACGAGGAACCGGGCCTGGTCTCGGTCGAATTCGCCACCGCCAAGGGCCCGGTCACCATCTGACCGGGGCCCGGCCGACCCGCGGGACGTTGCACATGCCGTAGCGGCATGTGGTGTCGTCGAGGCACCACAGCACGAAAGGCATGTCTGCGATGTACCCCTCCCCCACACCTCCCCGCGAGGTCAGGATCGGCGATGCCGCCGCCTTCGCGGGGACCACCCCGCGCGCCGTCCGCCACTACCACCAGATCGGTCTGCTGCCGGAACCCGCGCGGGGCGGAGACGGACGCCGCCGCTACGGCTACGCCGACATGGTCCGCCTGTTGTGGATCCGCAAGATGTCCGAGACCGGCATCGGCCTGGACGACATGCGGGCCGCCTTCGACGAAGCCCGGGACGTGGAGGACGTCCTGGGCCGGCTGGAGGAGACCCTGGCGGCCCAGGAGGCCGAGATCAAGCGCCGGCGCGCGGCGGTCCGGCGGCTGCGGGCCGTGGGCAGCCCACTGGGCCTGCTCTCCCCCTTGGTCACGGACCGGCTCGGCCACCTGCCTCCCGGCGCACTGCGCCCCTCCGACCTGGACGCCCTGCTGATCACGGAACGGATCTTCGGGCCGCTGGGAGCCGCGATCCAGGCCGGCGTGTTCATCACCCTGGCGACCCATCCCGGGCTGCGGGCCGAGGCGGACCGCCTCGACGCGGCCGACGCCGCCCTCGACGACACCGTCGACCCCCTCGACCCGCGGGTCGAGGAACTCGCCGCACAACACTTCGCCCACCACGAGGCCCTGCTCCTGGCCATGGAAGCGGCCGGACTGGACGAGGCCGAGGAGGAGCTCTTCGAGATCCACGACGCCGGGGCGGGCGGCGAGGAGGACACCGTGATGAGCGCCGGCCAAGCGGTGGCCAAGATGCCCTACGGCTTCTCCGCGGCCCGGACGCGGTGCATGGAACTCACGGCACGGCTCCTCGCCGGGGACCCCTCCGCAGACCCCTCCGCGGACCCCTCCGCGGACAGCTGACCGCTGCTGCGGCCGTCCGCGCGGGCGCCACAAAACCAGTGGAGCCGCCCCGCCGTGCGCCGCTACCGTGCTGGCGAACATGTCGTCTGGGCAAGGACGTTCCGTTGTACACCCTGTGAGAACCCCCGAGTGCTGATTCGTCGCGCGTCGCAACTGTGCGCCGCGCTCCTTTCTGCTGCGGTCTTCTCACTGGAACCGGTGTACACCTGTGCTCAATACCTGGGTGGTCGCTCCCACCTGCCTGCCGCTCGTCCTCCGCCGATGCCACACGTGCGCGTCGGAACGCTTCCGGGCGAACGGCAAATTCCGCGTCAACGCCCACCACAAGCTCCTCGACGCCTGGCTCCTCGTCCTCTGCACCGTGTGCGGGGACACGGCGAAAATCACGGTCCTGGAACGGGTGCACGTGCGCTCCGTACGACCCGAGCTGCTGGACCGGCTGCACGACAACGACCCGGGCCTGGCAGCCGTACTGCTCCAGGATCCGGTCGTGCAGCGCCGCAATCACATCGCCCTCGACTGGGACGGCGCCTGGCGCCTCGACACCGGCGGACCGGGCCACCTGGAACGCGAGGTGATCGACGTCTCGGTGCGCTTCGCGGCGCGGATACCGGTCCGGCCGGTGCGGTTGATCTCCGAGGGGTGCGGTCTTTCACGGGCCGCGGTCGAGAGGCTGATCACGGACGGCAGGCTCGTCTCTGCGGTCCGGCTGACCGGCAGGCTCTCCGGGGACTTCACGTTCACGCTCAAACGCTGAACCTCCCCGGGCCGAGGGCCTGTCCGGCGGGATCCGCCGGACAGGCCCTGCCCCCGCTGCGCGACGGTTGCTCACGGGGACCGCGGTGGCCCGGGCTGCGCGGGCGTGGTCTAGGAGGAGGTCCCCCGGCGGCGGCCGGCCGGGGTGCGGGCCAGGCGGAGCAGCAGCCCTCCCCCGAGGAGGGCGAGTACGGCCGCGGCGCGCAGCACCGTCTCGATGGCCGCGCCGTCGGAGGCGGCGCGCGACGCCGAACCGCTGAGTACTTCCAGGACCGTCGAGGCGACGGCGACCGCCAGCGCACCGAGCAGGACCAGGGACGTCAGGACGAAGCCGGACGCGGCGGCGAGCCGGGCCGGGGGGACGTACGACTGCGTGGCGACGTTGGTCAGCGCCCAGCCGAGGCCCAGCCCGGTGCCGACCACCGCGAAGACCACCACGTACAGGGCGAGCGGCGTCGACCAGGTCAGCACGAGCACCGAGGTGCCGCTGAGGAGCATCGCGCCGGCCATGAGCAGCTCGGGCCGCCATCGGCGGGCGAGGTGGCCCGAGAAGTAGCTGGCGGTGCCCGCACCCACCGAGAGCGCGAGGAAGATCAGCCCGGCGGTGAAGGGGGACAGGCCCCGCGCCTGCTGGAGGTAGAGCGCCGAGAACACGGCGACGAGGCAGTAGACGACGTTGGACAGGGACCCGGCGAGGGTGATGGTGAGGAAGGGGCCGTTGCGCAGCAGCGCCAGATCGAGCAGGGGCTCGGCACTGCGTCGCTCGATCCTGACGAAGAGCGCCAGCAGAGCGGCTCCCGCGACGAGACAGCCCCATGTGGCCGGGGAGGTCCAGCCCCAGCCGGCCCCCTGGTCCACGCCGAGCATGATCAGCGTCAGACCGCCCGCGACCGCGGCGGCGCCGGGCAGGTCGAGCCGCCCCGAGGCATGGCTGTCGCGGGTTTCGGGGACGTGGCGGAGCATCAGGACGACGGCGGCGGCGCAGATCGGCACGTTGAGGAAGAAGACGGCCCGCCAGCTGACGTGTTCGGCGAGCGTTCCGCCCACGAACGGCCCCAGGGCGGTGCCCACGGCGCTGAAGGCCAGCACCGTCCCGACGGCCCGGCCCTGCCGGTCGTCCCGGAAGTAGCCCGTGACGACGGCCACGGCCACGGGGAAGATGAACGCGGCGGTCACGCCCTGCACCACCCTCCCCGCGACGAGCCAGGCCGTGGACGGCGCCAGGCCGCAGAGGACCGAGACGGCTCCGAACCCGATCAGTCCGCAGACGAGCGTGCGCCGTCTGCCGTGGACATCGGCGACCCGTCCCCCGGTGATCATGAAGGCACCCAGGGTGAGCATGTAGCCGCTGACCAGCCACTGGAGGTCGGTGGTCGGTACGCCGAAGTCACGGGCGATCACGGGAAGCGTGAGGTTGAGTGCGAACCAGTCCATCTGCACGAGGAGCATCGACAGCGCCGCAGCCGCGATGACCGCCCGGTCGCGGCCGCTGAACAGGCTCCCGCCGCCACGCCCGGCCCGGTTGTCGGACGGAGACTTCATCGCCACCTCGATCCGCGCCCCCGTTCATCGTTGCACCGCCGGGCCCCGACGGCGACACGGCTGCGGTGCCGCCGGTACGGGACTGCTGCATCCGGTGCTCCCCCGTACCGGGAAGCATCAGTGTCCGGGACGCCGTCGGAGGGCCGGCGGCACGGGAGAGGGAGGCCGTGCGGTGATCAGTGTGGAGCGGATTCTCGTCGTGGGCCTGCCGCTGCCCGAGCTGGTGGCGTACCTGGAGGACTTCGCCCACACCGAGGAATGGGATCCCGGGACGGTGTCGTGCGTACGCCTCGACGACGGCCCGGTGCGCGAGGGTGCCCGCTGGCGCAACACGTCGGTCTTCCGTGGCCGCACGACGGACCTGGAGTACCGGCTCGACGTGCGCGAGCGGGCACGGCTGGTGTTCGTCGGGGAGAACAGGACGGTCACCGCGGTCGACGATCTCCGCTTCGGCGTCGAGGGCACCGGCACGCGGCTGACGTACCGGGCCTCGCTGACGTTCAAGGGCCTGGCGAAGGTGGCGGCGCCGTTCCTGCGGTCGGAGTTCGAGCGGCTGGCCGACGGCGTGTCCACCCGTCTGCCGGCCGCCGCGGCGAGGCGCTCCTGACCGGCGCTCGTCCGCAATCGCGGGGCCGGGCGGTGGCAGCCGGGAGCCCGGCTGCCGAGGCTGCGTCAGCCCGCCCGCCCCCAGGGGGCGATCGGGTCGGCTCTCGGCCAATCCGTGTCCGCCGGTACGCCGCGCGCCGGACGGCGAAGGGGGCAATGTCCCTTTGTCCCCTGCGGCCGGCGGGGAGTTTTCCTCGCTTTCAGGGAGCAACCGAAACGAGACGCGGCCCCGCGCACCGCGGAACGGGGCTGGCATTTGAACCGATATGGTCTGGCCCGCCACATCCGGAAGGAAGGCACGGGCCGCGGCGAGGGTGTTGTCACCCCCCGTAATGCCGGCCTCCGGACCACGGACCGACGACCAAGGAATGAGCGCACGGATGAAGACGACGATCCAGTCGGCACTGGGCACCACACTGCTGCTCCTGGCCGCCATGACGGCCACCACCGGCTCCGCTGCCGCCCAGGGGGCGCAGGCCGGCACCCCGGCCGCGGAGCGGACTCGGGTGGCAGGGCAGTGGACGGAGTCCGTCGACAGGGACCGCCCCGGAATCACCTTCTACACCGAGAAGCTGACCTTCACCGCGGACGGCCGTTTCGAGCAGATCAGCAACGTGATCTGCAACCAGGACGACTGCCCCGCGTTCAAGATCGGCGTCAACACGGGCACCTACCGCACGGCGGGGAGGACCATCCACCTCGACGGCAACCTCTCGGACCTCGACGGAACCGTCCGGAGCAACAACACCCTCGTCCTCGACGGCCACGTTCTCCACCGCACTGCCCCCGACAGCCAGTAGGGGGTTGCCACACCTGTGCCCCTCGAACCGAGCCGGACCGGTCCCGTGTCGCGAGGGCCGGGTCCTGGAGCATGTCGGCCAGGCGCAGACGCGGCGGCACCTACTCCTCCGCCCGGTCGGCACACACCGACCGGATCTCCTCCAGCAGCTTCGGGTAGTGCTCGCCGCACGTGCTCACCGCTTGGAACACCGCCTCCAGTGCCGCCTCCAGCGGATCGGCGGCGGCAGCGGCGAGCACCGCGGGAAGGGCGAAGTGCGGCTGTGAGATCCGCAGGAGGCCGTGTGAAGGTCGTGGAGTGGCTGGAGTGCGTGGAGTGCGTGGAGTGCCGTACGTATGCACCGTCGCCGCGCCGCGCCCCACGCCCTCGGTCGGCGTCGGCCCGTCACCGGCGGGCGCGGGCGGCAGGAGCGCGCCCAGCCCTCGGCCGAGGACGCTCCGCCTCCGCCCGTCGTCTCCCGGTTCCGCGGCCGGGAGCGAGGTCCGCCCGACCGCCGGCGAGGGTGTCAGTGGACGGTAGGGCGGCCGCTCGGGAGGGACCGCCTCGACCACCGACCGACTCGGGACCCGTGGATCGGAGCGCAAGGCGTCCCACATACGGCCCGGGACATCGAACGGTGGCGGCAGCGGACGTGCTTCCGTCAGCGCCGTGAGCGCCTCGGTGACCCACGGGACGCCCATGAGACCTGCCGCCTCGCAGGCCCTACGGGCGGCCAGCGATGCCACCGCGCGCTGGACCTCGGCACCTCGGGTGTCGAGCGCGTGCACCAGGTCGCTGTCGAAGGCGAGCAGACCGTTGACGCAGCCGCCGACACCGCGCAGTCGCCCGCTCGGCAGCCGACCGCCCCACTCCCATCGCTCGCGGTGCAGTCGCTCCTCCTCCGCGGCCCGCTGCTGTGCCTGCCGGTCCAGGCGCTCGCTCTCGGCTCGCTGCTCGGCGGTGGGCGGTGCCGGAAGCTCGCGCGCGTACCGGTGCCAGTAGGCGGCCTTCCGCGAGGTCTGGCGGAGCACTCGGTCCGCACGGGGCGGTTCGGGCCAGAACTGCAGGAGGTACCGGTCCGCCGGCGGCTCCCCGGACAACCGGGTGTCGAGCCTCTGCCCTTCGTCCATCCCTTGAGCGCAGTACCGCACCCGGTGGTCGGTCCGGGTGAGATGCAGGTCGTGGACCTCCACGGTGAAGGCGACATCCCCCGTGTGGAGTCCGGTGACCAGCCAGAGTGCACCCGAGACCGCCGCCCCGCACAGCCCTCCGCTCTGGCCCGCGAACGCCTCCCGAAGGCCCGCCCCCGGAAGGCCGCGACGACCGGCAGGGCAATGGCTGCTGTGCGATGTGCTCCCCTCACGGGGTCAACTCCCGCAGGTCGAGCCGCACCCTCCAGACGTTGCGACGGTGTACGGATTCCAGGTCGGCTTGGAGCGGGGAGGGAGGAACCGCGAGGACAGGGCAGTCGGCGTGGGCGAAGCAGTACCGGGCCACCGAGGGGCGGACGAGACGGCGCAGCGCAGTACGGGATCCAGCGCCGACCACGAGGAGGTCCTCCGCCTCCCGGGCGACGTCGACGAGCGCTGCGCCCGGAGTCCCCCGTACCGTGAGGCCCGTCAGGGCGACACCGGGATGCACGGCCCCGAAGGCCGTGTCGAGGACTTCGCGCAGTCTCTCGACGGCTGCGGCCCGGCATTCCGCAAGGGCCGAGGGTCCGAGGCCGTGACGGCTTCCGAGCCCGCCGCCGGGTGGCTGCCAGGCCAGAACGGCCAGCATCACCGCACCGCGCACGCGGGCTTCCGCGGCGGCCCGGTGCAAGGCGGACAGGTTCCCTGGCGTTCCGGTGGCACCGACCACGACGCGTCGCATGACCTCTTCCCTCTCGTCTCGTCGGACGTCCCACAGCGCTTCGAGGCGCATGCCGCGCCGGCATCAGCCGAGGCCGGGGATGGTGGACACCAGCAGATCGATGAGCTTGATGCCGACGAAGGGCAGGATCAGGCCGCCGAGGCCGTAGACGCCGAGGTTGCGGCGCAGCAGGTCGTGCGCGGAGGCCGGCCTGTAGCGGACGCCGCGCAGGGCGAGTGGGATGAGGGCGACGATGATCAGCGCGTTGAAGATGATCGCCGACGTGATGGCGGAGGTCGGGCTGCTCAGGCCCATGACGTTGAGGGCTTCGAGTCCCGGGTAGGCGGCCGTGAACATGGCGGGGATGATCGCGAAGTACTTCGCGACGTCGTTCGTGATCGAGAAGGTGGTCAGGGCTCCGCGGGTGATGAGGAGTTGCTTCCCGATCTCGACGATCTCGATGAGCTTGGTCGGGTTGGAGTCGAGGTCCACCATGTTCCCGGCCTCCTTGGCGGCCGAGGTGCCGGTGTTCATCGCCACGCCGACGTCCGCCTGGGCCAGCGCCGGGGCGTCGTTCGTACCGTCGCCGGTCATCGCGACCAGCTTGCCGCCCGCCTGCTCCCGCTTGATCAACGCCATCTTGTCCTCCGGCGTCGCCTCCGCGAGGTACTCGTCGACACCCGCTTCGGCGGCGATGGCGCGGGCCGTCAGTTCGTTGTCGCCGGTCACCATGACCGTGCGGATGCCCATGCTGCGCAGTTCCGCGAAGCGCTCCCGGATGCCGTCCTTGACGACGTCCTTGAGATGGACGATGCCGAGGACCCTCGGCCCGTCCCAGTCGTGGACCGCCACCAGCAGCGGCGTGCCACCGGACTCCGAGACGGTGGCCGACCACGCCTCGGCTTCCGGCGGTACGGTTCCGCCGCGCATCGTGACCCAGTCGCACACCTGGGCAGTCGCACCCTTGCGGATGGCGCAGCCGGCCCCGTTGTCCCAGCTCAGGTTCACGCCGCTCATCCGGGTCCGGGCGCTGAACTCGGTGAACCGCGGATTGCTGAGATCCCCTGCGGCCACGGGTCGAAGACCGTACCGCCGGGCGAGAGCGAGGACGGACCGGCCCTCGGGCGTCTCGTCGGCGAGCGAGGACAGCTGGGCGGCCTCCGCGAGCTTGACGTGGTCGACGCCGGGAAGCGGGATGAAGGCGGCGGCCTCGCGGTTGCCGAGGGTGATGGTGCCGGTCTTGTCGAGGAGCAGGGTGTTCACGTCACCGGCCGCCTCGACCGCGCGTCCGCTCATCGCGATGACGTTGCGCTGGACGAGCCGGTCCATGCCGGCGATGCCGATCGCCGACAGGAGCGCGCCGATCGTGGTGGGGATGAGGGTGACGAGGAGAGCCACCAGGACGGTCGTGGACTGTGCGGCGTGCGCGTAGGCGGCCATCGGCTGGATGGCGACGACCACCAGGACGAAGATGACGGTGAGTGCGGCCAGCAGGATGTTCAGCGCGATCTCGTTCGGGGTCTTCCGCCGGGTGGCGCCCTCGACCAGGGCGATCATCCGGTCGATGAAGCTGTTGCCCGGGCGCGAGGTGACCCGTACGACGATCGCGTCGGACAGGACGGTCGTGCCGCCGGTGACGCCGGACCGGTCGCCTCCCGCTTCCCGCAGGACGGGAGCCGACTCGCCGGTGACGGCCGACTCGTCCACCATCGCGGCCCCGTCGACCACGTCGCCGTCGGCCGGGACCGGCTCGCCGGCCTCGACGAGGACGAAGTCGAAGGGCTGGAGCTCGGCGGGCGCCACCACTTCGGTCTCCGCGTACCGCAGATTCGCCCCGTAGGTCCAGTGGTTCAGACGGACCGCGACCGTGTCCGTGCGCGCCTTGCGCAGCGACTCCGCCTGAGCCCTGCCCCGGCCTTCGGCAACGGCCTCGGCCAGATTGGCGAACAGGACCGTCAGCCAGAGCCAGACGCTGATCACCCAGGTGAAGACGGACGGGTGGATGAGTGCCGAGAGCGTGGTCAGCACGGATCCGACGGCAACGACGAACAGCACCGGCTTCTGGACCAGTTCGCGCGGATGGAGCTTGCGGACCGCCTCCCGCGCGGAGGCGGCCAGGAGCTCGGGGTCCACCAGGTTCGCCCGGCCCGGGCGTTTCCGGGCCGGCCGGTCGGTCGGAGTCCGCGGAGGGGTCCCGAGACCCGGAGGAACGTGCTGCGCGGCGGCGGGAGGCATGCATACCTTCTGGGATGTGGTCGAGGCGTGGCGACCCCGGGGGCTCGCGGCCAGGACGCGGAAGAGGGATGTCGCCGCCGGGGACCGCCTCCATGGACCCCCTCGGCCGTCATGTGAGTATGTGAGGTCCCCGGCGACGCAACAGACAGGAAGCTACTGCCCGTTACGGAGAAAGAGCGGCTGTGGGCGCCGGATTTGGCACCCTCTTGACGGCGGCGCACGTGGCACGTCAAGCCGCCGTCAGAGGTGCGTCAACACCCGTCAGCGCGCGTCGGCCGTGATGCGGAAACGCAGCCGGCAGATCACGGCGTCCGTGTCGCGACGGACGGCGTGGGCGACGACGGAGCCGCGCTGGTTCTGGAGCATCCGCTGCCACAGCCGGGCGGGTTCGGTCTCCGGGATCAGCACCGTCACCTGGGCGTCCGGGTGGACCTGCGCGAGTTTGCGTACGTACGCCGACACCGGGCGGCCGAGCGAGCGCGTCTGCGAGGAGAGCTCGACCAACTCGACGCCGGGCTTCCACAACTCCCAGTCCCGCCTGAGGGCTTCGGCCACCTCGCGGTCCTCGGGAGCCGGGTGGGTGACGGTCACGGCGAGCACTTCATCGCCGAGGGAGCGGGCGGCGGTCAGGGCCTGGCACGTCAGCCGGGACAGCCCGGAGACCGGGACGACGACCACGGAGCGGGTGCGCCGCGGGGCCTGCGGGATCCGGCCGAGCTCCAGGCGTGCGCCGATCTCGGTGTACGCGCGGTGGACCTGCTGGAAGCCGAGTACGAGCAGAGGCAGCGCGACGACGATCAGCCAGGCGCCCTCGGTGAACTTGGTGGCGGTGACGACGACCGCCGAGACCCCGGTCAGCAGCGCGCCGAAGCCGTTCAGGCCCGCCTTCGCCCGCCAGCCGCGCGGGCGCTCCCCGTACCAGTGCCGGACCATGCCGACCTGGCAGATGGTGAAGCCGATGAAGACGCCGATGGCGAAGAGCGGGACGAGGGTGTTGGTGTCGCCGCCGGAGAAGACGAGCAGGAGGCCGGAGACGAGCGCCAGCCACACCACTCCGTGGCGGTGGACCTGGCGGTCGGCCTTGAGGGCGAAGACGTGCGGCAGGTGGTTGTCGCGGGCCAGCAGGCTCATCAGGACGGGCAGCCCTCCGAAGGAGGTGTTCGCGGCCAGCGCGAGCAGCACCATCGTGGCGAACTGGACGACGTAGAAGGCGGCGTTGTGCCCGAAGGAGGCGTCCGCGAGCTGAGCGAGGACGGTCACGCCCTCGACCGGCTGGAGGTGGAAACGCCCGATGAGGATCGACAGGCCGATCAGCATCACGCCGAGCAGCGCGCCGAGGGCGACTTCGGTGCGCTGCGCACGGCGGGCGGCCGGGGCCCGGAAGGAGGGCACGGCGTTGGCGACAGCCTCGACGCCGGTCAGGGCGGAACAGCCGGCGGCGAAGGCCTTCAGCAGCAGGAGGGCTCCCACCGTGGTCGCGCCCTCGCCGAGGGCCGAGGCGTGTCCGGCAGCGGACGCGGTACTGACGGGACCGTCGCGGAGGAGACCGACGACGACCATCGCGAGGATCGTCCCGACGAAGACGGCGGTGGGCACGAGGAACGCCTTGGCGGACTCCACGACCCCGCGCAGGTTCACCGCGGTGACCAGGAGCAGGATGCCCAGACAGATCCACACCCGTTCCGCGTACAGCTCGGGGAAGGCCGAGGTCAGGGCGGCCACGCCGGCCGTGACGGAGACGGCCACGTTCAGGACGTAGTCGAGGATGAGTGAGGCGGCGGCGACCAGGCTCGTACGCCGGCCGAGGTGGCGCTTGGCGACGGCGTACGAGCCGCCGCCGTCCGGGAACGCGGCGATGACCTGCCGGTACGAGGCCACCAGCACCGCCAGCAGCGCGGCGATCGCGAGCGTGACGGGGAGGGTGAAGCCCATGCCGTACGCGCCGGCCGCGGCCAGGACGAGCACGATCGCCTCCGGCCCGTACGCCACGGACGCCATCGCGTCCAGCGACAGCGCGGCCAGGCCCTGGAGGGCGGTCAGCCGGTGGCGGTCCCCCGGCGGCGGTGTGCGGACCCCGGTATCAGGAGGTTCCTCCGTGCCCGGAACCCGTCCCGCAGTACCCGTCTTTCCCATGTCTATCGACATCTCGCTGTTCCTCCGTTGGACAAAGTGAGGACAGCGTCCGAATTCGATGGCCGGATCGCCAGGGTCCTTGACGTTGTCCATACGCCCGCCCCTCCGGTCCTCACGCCTCCTTGATGCCGGGACGGAAAGTCTTTCGGCGACGAACGCGGCGCTGATCCTCTCCGCCCCCCCGTTTCTCCGTCTCTTTCGTATGGGTGGCGTTAAGAGATCCGCTGCGCCCGTATGGACACCGTCAAGGCGTCTTAACGCCGGGATGAAGACACGGTTATCTCGTCATCGGCCATATGGCTGATTCATTTCTTTCCACTCACTTCACTCAGGAGCTCGCGATGGCCGATCTGGCCTTCGTCGTCACCACGATCGCGGTGTTCGCGCTGGTGGCTCTCATCGCCAAGGGGGTGACCAAGCTGTGAACGCCGAAAACATCGTCGGCCTCCTCGTGGCCGTCTCCCTGCTCGGTTACCTCGTCCTCGCCCTCGTCAAGCCGGAGAGGTTCTAGCCACCGATGAGTCCCGTTCTCGCTGGTGTGCTCCAGCTCCTCGCACTGATCGCCGCACTCGCGCTGGCCTACCGCCCCCTCGGCGACCACATGGCCCGCGTCTACTCCTCCGAGAAGCACTGCACGCCGGAGAAGTGGATCTACAAGGCCATCGGCGCCAACCCGTCGGCCGAGATGCGCTGGCCCGCCTACCTGCGCGCCGTCCTCGCCTTCTCGGCGGTCAGCGTCCTCTTCCTCTACCTGCTGCAGCGGCTGCAGGGCATCCTGCCCGGCTCGCTCGGCTTCGTCGCGATCGACCCGGACCAGGCCTTCAACACGGCCGCCTCGTTCGTCGCCAACACCAACTGGCAGTCGTACTACGGCGAGCAGGCCATGGGCCACGTCGTGCAGACCGGCGGCCTCGCGGTGCAGAACTTCGTCTCCGCGGCCGTCGGCATGGCCGTCGCCGTGGCCCTCGTACGGGGCTTCGCGCGTTCCCGCACCGGTGAGCTCGGCAACTTCTGGGCGGACCTGGTCCGCGGCACCGTCCGCATCCTGCTCCCGATCGCTGTGATCGGCGCGATCGTCCTCGTCGCGTGCGGCGCGATCCAGAACTTCGCCGGCATCCACGAGGTCGGGCAGTTCACGGGCGGCACCCAGCAGTGGAACGGCGGGGCGGTGGCCTCCCAGGAGGTCATCAAGGAGCTGGGAACCAACGGTGGCGGCTACTTCAACGCCAACTCCGCCCACCCCTTCGAGAACCCCACCCCCTTCTCGAACCTTTTCGAGATCTTCCTGATCCTCCTCATCCCCTTCGCCCTCACGCGCACGTTCGGCCGGATGGTCGGGAACCTGCGGCAGGGCTACGCGATCCTCGCGACGATGGCCACCATCTGGATCGGCTTCACCGCGCTGATGATGTGGACCGAGTTCGCCCACCACGGTCCGGCCCTCGACGTCGCCGGCGGCGCGATGGAGGGCAAGGAGACCCGCTTCGGCGTCGGCGCCTCGGCGATCTTCTCGGTCGCCACCACGCTGACCTCGACCGGCGCGGTCAACTCCTTCCACTCCTCCTACAGCGGTCTCGGCGGCGGCATCCAGCTGCTGGGCATGCAGCTCGGCGAGATCGCGCCCGGCGGTGTCGGTTCCGGCCTCTACGGCATGCTGATCATGGCGATCATCGCGGTGTTCATCGCCGGTCTGATGGTCGGCCGCACCCCCGAGTACCTGGGCAAGAAGATCGGCACCCGCGAGATCAAGTTCGCGGCCTGCTACATCCTCATCACCCCCGCCCTCGTCCTCGGCTTCACCGCGGCCGCCATGGCCCTGCCCACCCCGGGCAACTCGATGCTGAACTCCGGTGCGCACGGCTTCTCCGAGGTCCTGTACGCCTACACCTCGGGCGCCAACAACAACGGCTCCGCCTTCGCGGGCCTGAACGCCGACACGCAGTGGTTCAACAGCACCATCGGCATCGCCATGCTGCTGGGCCGCTTCCTGCCGATGGTCTTCGTACTCGCTCTCGCCGGCTCGCTCGCCGAACAGAAGCCCGTCCCCGAGACCGCGGGCACCCTGCGCACCGACAAGCCCCTCTACACCGGGCTCCTCGTCGGCACGATCCTCATCGTCACCGGTCTGACCTACTTCCCGGCCCTCGCGCTGGGACCGCTCGCCGAAGGGCTCGCAGCATGAGCACCGCCACACCCACCCGTGCTCCGCACGACGACCTGCCCACCGGCCACAAGCCGGCCGCCGGCCGCGTCGGCGGGGGCCTGTTCGACCCCAAGCAGCTGCTGAAGTCCTTCCCGGACGCGGTGCGCAAGCTCGACCCCCGCATCATGATCAAGTCCCCGGTCATGTTCGTGGTCCTGATCGGCTCGGTCGTCACGACCGTGCTGGCGATCAAGGACCCGACGGACTGGTTCGGCTGGGCCATCACCGCATGGCTGTGGCTGACCACGATCTTCGCGAACCTGGCCGAAGCCGTCGCCGAGGGCCGCGGCAAGGCCCAGGCCGACACCCTGCGCAAGGCGAAGACCGACTCCGTCGCCCGCCGACTGACCGCGGGCGGCGGCGAGGAATCCGTTCCGGGCACCGAGCTGAAGATCGGTGACCTCGTCGTCTGCGAGGCCGGCGACGTGATTCCCGGCGACGGTGACGTCGTCGAGGGCGTCGCGTCCGTGGACGAGTCCGCCATCACCGGCGAGTCCGCTCCCGTGATCCGCGAGTCCGGCGGCGACCGGTCGGCCGTGACCGGCGGTACGAAGGTCCTCTCCGACCGGATCGTCATCAAGATCACGACCAAGCCCGGCGAGACCTTCATCGACCGCATGATCGCCCTCGTCGAGGGCGCGGCCCGGCAGAAGACGCCCAACGAGATCGCGCTGAACATCCTCCTCGCGTCCCTCACGATCGTCTTCCTGCTCGCGGTCGTCACCCTCCAGCCGTTCGCGATCTACGCGGGCGCCGAGCAGTCGATGATCGTGCTCACCGCGCTCCTGGTCTGCCTCATCCCCACCACCATCGGCGCGCTCCTGTCGGCCATCGGCATCGCCGGCATGGACCGCCTCGTCCAGCGCAACGTCCTCGCCATGTCGGGACGTGCGGTGGAAGCCGCGGGCGACGTCTCGACCCTGCTGCTCGACAAGACCGGCACCATCACCCTCGGCAACCGTCAGGCCTCCGAGTTCGTCCCGGTCAAGGGCACCACCGAGGCGGAGCTGGCGGACGCCGCCCAGCTTTCGTCCCTCGCGGACGAGACGCCCGAGGGTCGATCCATCGTGGTGCTGGCGAAGGAGAAGTACGGGCTGCGCGAACGCCACCAGGGCGAACTCGCCCAGGCCGAGTGGATCGCCTTCACCGCCCAGACCCGCATGTCCGGCGTCGACGTGGACGGCAAGAAGACCCGCAAGGGCGCGGCCGGCTCCGTCATCACCTGGGTCGAGGAGCGGGGCGGCCGGGTCTCCGACGACGCCGACCTCCTCGCGAACAAGATCTCCGAGGCCGGCGGCACCCCGCTCCTGGTCGCCGTCGAGGACGAGAAGGGTGCCCGCGTCCTCGGTGTCATCCACCTCAAGGACGTGGTGAAGGAGGGCATGCGCGAACGGTTCGACGAGCTGCGCCGCATGGGCATCAAGACCGTCATGATCACGGGCGACAACCCGCTCACCGCGAAGGCCATCGCCGAGGAGGCGGGCGTCGACGACTTCCTCGCCGAGGCCACCCCCGAGGACAAGATGGCCCTCATCAAGCGGGAGCAGGCGGGCGGCAAGCTGGTCGCGATGACCGGCGACGGTACGAACGACGCCCCGGCGCTCGCCCAGGCCGACGTCGGCGTGGCGATGAACACCGGCACCTCGGCCGCCAAGGAGGCCGGGAACATGGTGGACCTCGACTCCAACCCGACCAAGCTCATCGAGATCGTCGAGATCGGCAAGCAACTCCTCATCACCCGCGGAGCCCTGACCACCTTCTCCATCGCCAACGACGTCGCGAAGTACTTCGCGATCATCCCGGCCATGTTCGCCGTGGTCTACCCGGGCCTGGACAAGCTCAACATCATGGGCCTGGCCTCGCCCGAGTCCGCGATCCTCTCGGCCGTCATCTTCAACGCCCTGATCATCATCGCCCTGGTCCCGCTCGCCCTCAAGGGCGTCCAGTACCGGCCGACCAGCGCCGACAAGATGCTCCGCCGCAACATCGGGGTCTACGGACTCGGAGGTCTCATCGCCCCGTTCATCGGCATCAAGATCATCGACATGCTCATCACCCTCATCCCCGGAATCGGCTGATCTGCGATGAACAACTCTGTAAGCAACACGGCACGCCTGATCGGCGCGGGCCTGCGGGCCCTCCTCGTCCTCACCGTGATCTGCGGGGTCATCTACCCGCTCGCCGTCACCGGGATCGCCCAGGCCCTGTTCAACGACAAGGCCAACGGCTCCGAGATCAAGGACGGGAGCGGCACCGTCGTCGGCTCCTCCCTCATCGGGCAGACCTACAACCTGCCCAAGCAGAACCCCGACGACCCCGAGGAGGCCGCGAAGCCGGACCTGAAGTGGTTCCAGCCGCGCCCCTCCAACGGCCTCGGCTCCAACAGCGTCAATACCCAGTACTCGCTGATCCTCTCCGGCGCCACCAACCGCTCCGCCGACAACGGAGCCGTGAACGGCCAGTGCACCAAGGACGCCGAGGAAGGCACCCTCTGCGCCCAGGTCGTCGCCGCCAAGGAAGCCGTCATCGCCGACAACTCCACGGCCGGCTACACGGTCAAGCCCGAGGACGTCCCGGCAGACGCCGTCACCTCCTCCGGCTCCGGCCTCGACCCGAACATCTCCCCCGCCTACGCCGAGCTCCAGGTCCACCGCGTCGCCGAGCAGAACAGGCTCGACGTCCAGCAGGTC
Source organism: Streptomyces erythrochromogenes (assembly GCF_040684695.1). Classification (GTDB taxonomy): domain Bacteria; phylum Actinomycetota; class Actinomycetes; order Streptomycetales; family Streptomycetaceae; genus Streptomyces; species Streptomyces erythrochromogenes_C. The sequence continues at coordinate 351,748 of NZ_JBFBGM010000001.1, read as the reverse complement.
GAGAAGCTCGTCGCCGACCACACCATCGGCCGCACCCTCGGGTTCATGGGCGAACCCCGGGTCAACGTCCTCGAACTCAACACCGCCCTCAAGGCCCTGGCCAAGAACTGACGGTCCCCATCGCGTGGACCGGGATCCGGCGGGGCGGGCCTCCCCCGGCCGACGCCGGGAGGATGCCCGAGCGCCCCGCCGGCTCCCGGTCCGTGCCCGTGACGAAGGAAGGCTGCACACCGATGACCCGGGTGCTGGTGGTGGAGGACGATCCCCAGCTCGTCCGCGCACTGAAGATCAACCTCCAGGCGCGCAGGTTCGAGGTCGAGGAGGCCTCCGACGGCGGCTCGGCCCTGCGCATCGCGGCCGCGCACAAGCCGGACGTCATAGTGCTGGACCTGGGGCTGCCCGACATGGACGGCGTCGACGTGATCAGGAACGTCCGCGGCTGGTCCCGCGTGCCCATCCTGGTCCTCTCCGCCCGGCACACCTCGGAGGACAAGATCCGGGCGCTGGACGCCGGCGCGGACGACTACGTGACGAAACCGTTCAGCATGGACGAGCTCCTGGCCCGGCTGCGAGCAGCCGCCCGCAGGAACGAGGCCCCGGCGGCGTCTCAGGCGGACGAGGTCGCCGTGGTGACGACCGACGAGTTCAGCGTCGACCTGGTCGCGCGAAAGGTACGGCGGGGCGACCGCACCGTGCGTCTGACTCCGACGGAGTGGCATCTGCTGGAAATCCTCATCACCCACCCGGGCCGGCTGATCACGCAGGCTCGGCTGCTGCTGGACGTCTGGGGGCCGACGTACTCCGAGAACACCAACTACCTGCGCGTCTACATGGCCCAGCTTCGGCGCAAGCTGGAAGCGGACCCTTCGCATCCGCGATATCTGATCACCGAACCCGGCATGGGATACCGCTTCGAACCCTGATCACCCACCCGAGAGCCCCCAGACGTCGACAGACGTCAACAGAGAAGAAGAGTCTGGAACATGGGACGCGGCAAGCTCCGCATCTACCTCGGTGCGGCACCGGGCGTCGGCAAGACGTACGCGATGCTCTCCGAGGCGCACCGCCGGGTGGAGCGGGGCACCGACTGCGTCGTCGGCTTCGTCGAGCACCACAGCCGGCCGCGGACCGAGGTGATGCTGCACGGTCTGGAACTCGTCGCCCGCCACGAGCTGGAGTACCGCGGTTCCACCTTCACCGAGATGGACGTCGACGCGATCCTGGCCCGCCGGCCGGCCGTGGCACTGGTGGACGAGCTCGCGCACACCAACGTGCCCGGCTCGCGGAACGCCAAGCGCTGGCAGGACGTGGAGGAACTGCTCCAGGCAGGCATCGACGTCATCTCCACCGTCAACATCCAGCACCTCGAATCGCTGGGCGACGTGGTGGAGACGATCACCGGGGTCCGGCAGCGGGAGACCGTCCCCGACGAGGTGGCCCGGCGTGCGGACCAGATCGAGCTGGTCGACATGTCCCCGCAGGCTCTGCGCCGCCGCATGGCGCACGGCAACGTCTACAAGCCGGACAAGGTCGACGCGGCCCTGTCGAACTACTTCCGCCCGGGCAACCTGACCGCGCTGCGCGAACTCGCGCTGCTCTGGGTCGCCGACCGGGTCGACGAGTACCTCCAGGAGTACCGGGGCGAGCACAACATCCGCTCCACCTGGCAGGCCCGCGAACGCATCGTCGTCGGCCTCACCGGCGGTCCGGAGGGACGTACGCTCGTCCGCCGGGCGGCCCGGCTCGCCGAGAAGGGAGCGGGTGGCGAGGTCCTCGCGGTCTACATCGCCCGCAGCGACGGACTCACCTCGGCCTCGCCGAAGGAGCTGGCGGTCCAGCGCACCCTCGTCGAGGATCTCGGCGGCACCTTCCACCACGTCATAGGCGACGACATCCCCGACGCCCTGCTGGAGTTCGCCCGCGGCTGCAACGCCACCCAGATCGTCCTCGGTGTCAGCCGCCGCCGCTCGTGGCAGTCCGTCTTCAGCCCCGGCGTGAGCGCCACCGTCGCCCGCGAATCCGGACCCGACCTCGACGTCCACATCGTCACCCACGACGAGGCCGCCAGAGGCCGCCGAGGTCTGCCCGTCGCGCGCGGCGCGCGTCTCGGACGTTCCCGCCGCATCTGGGGCTGGCTGGCCGGCATCGTCGGCCCCGCCCTGCTCACAGTGCTGCTGAACCAGCTCGTACCCGACCTGGGCCTCGCCAACGACATGCTGCTCTTCCTCACCTGCACGGTGGCGGCGGCACTCCTCGGCGGACTCCTCCCCGCCCTCGCCTCGGCGGCCTTCGGCTCCCTCCTGCTGAACTACTACTTCACGCCCCCACTGCACCAGTTCACGATCTCCGACCCGAAGAACATCGTCGCCATCGCGATCTTCATCGGTGTGGCCGTGTCCGTGGCGTCCGTGGTCGACCTGGCCGCCCGCCGCACCCACCAGGCCGCCAGGCTGCGCGCAGAGTCCGAGATCCTCTCCTTCCTGGCGGGCAGCGTCCTGCGCGGCGAGGACTCCCTCGACGCCCTCCTCGAACGCCTCCGCGAGACCTTCACCATGCAATCGGTCGCCCTCCTCGAACGCGCGAGCGAGGTCGACGCGTGGACCACGGCCGCGGCCGTCGGCGCCGGTCCCGTCAGCCGGCCCGAGGACGCGGACGTCGACCTCCCCATGGGCGACAACATGGCGCTCTCCCTGACCGGCCGGGTCCTGGCCGCCGAGGACCGGCGCGTCCTGGGTGCCTTCGCGGCCCAGGCCGCCGTCGTACTCGACCGCCAGCGCCTGGTCGACGCGGCCGAGAAGTCCCGCGAGCTCGCCGAGGCCAACCGCATCCGCACCGCGCTGCTCGCCGCCGTCAGCCACGACCTGCGCACCCCGCTCGCCGGCATCAAGGCGTCCGTCAGTTCGCTCCGCTCCGACGACGTCGAGTGGTCCGAGGACGACAGGGCCGAGCTGCTCGAAGGCATCGAGGACGGCGCCGACCGCCTCGCGGCGCTCATCGGGAACCTCCTCGACATGTCCCGCCTCAACACCGGTACGGTCGTGCCGCTGATCCGGGTGACCGACCTCGACGAGGTCGTCCCGATGGCCTTGGGCGGCGTACCGGAGGACAGCGTGGTGCTGGACATCCCCGAGACCCTGCCGATGGTCGCCGTCGACCGCGGCCTCCTGGAACGCGCCGTCGCCAACATCGTCGAGAACGCCGTCAAGTACAGCCCGGACGGCCAACCCGTCAACGTCTCCGCCAGTGCCCTCGCCAGCCGCGTCGAACTGCGCATCGTCGACCGCGGCCCCGGCGTCCCCGAGGGAGCCAAGGCGCGCATCTTCGAACCCTTCCAGCGCCACGGCGACGCCCCGCGCGGTGCCGGAGTCGGCCTCGGGCTCGCCGTGGCCCGCGGGTTCACCGAGGCCATCGGCGGGACCCTCACGGCCGAGGACACCCCCGGCGGCGGACTCACCATGGTCATCACCCTCCCGACAGCGGCGGACGGCCTCGCCGTCCCGCCGGAACTCCCTTCGTCCGCGGTCACCTGACATCGGGCGAAGTGCGGGGCCGCTCGGGTGGGCCGCGAGGGCGAACTCGATGCGGCCGTCAACGCACCGTCAAAGTCCCGGCCGACGTGCGTCAGGAAGCCGTCAGGGCCGTTTCGTCCGGTGTCTCGTTGATGTTCGCTGGTCGGGTTGAGGACGTACGGAGGAGTCGGTGTACGCGTGAACACGGAGAATGTCGTAGGCATCGTCGTCGCGGTCAGCTTGGTCGGATATCTGGTCCTGGCGTTGTTCTTCCCCGAGAAGTTCTGAACGTGACGACCCTGCCCGCGGCCGGCCCGGCGGACGGGGTGCCGGGCTTCGGGGAGTGCCACCGGGCAGGCACACGGCGGCCACGCTCACGGGCCTTGAGCTGCTCCCCCGGGCAGCGGCCCGCACCCGAAGCGCCGGCAGGACGCGGGTGCCGCGACCGGCGCACACGTGGGTTCAGCGGCTGCTGCCGTACGGCAGGAGCGCCATCTCGCGGGCGTTCTTGATGGCGGCGGCGAGCTTGCGCTGCTGCTGGGCGGTGACCCTGGTGACCCGGCGGCTGCGGATCTTGCCGCGGTCGGAGATGAACTTCCGCAGCAGGTCGGTGTCCTTGTAGTCGATGTACGTGATCCCCGCCGCGTCGAGCGGGTTGGGTCGGGACTTCACGGGCGTGCGGGCTTCCTGGCGGCGTGCCATGGGGATTCTCCTTGATCTGGGGTGGGCGGGTGGGTGTGTCCCGCCGTCAGACGGGGTCGAGGAGGGAGTCGAAGGCGGCGGGAAGGTGCTTCCAGCCGTCCCGTCCGGACGCGTACTCCGCGTCGGTGAGCAGGCACGACTCCAGGAGGCGTTCGAGGCCGTCGCGGTCGAGGCCGGGTGAGGTGAAGACGAGGTGCTGGCAGCAGTCCCCGTGCTCGGGGTGCCAGTCCAGGGCCGCGGCGGCCCGGCGCATCGGCGGGACCATCTCCCAGGCGGCGTCGGGCAGTGACGCCAGCCAGGGGCCGGCGTTCTCGACGCACAGCGCGCCGCCGGCGGCATCCCACGCGAGGAGGGTGTCGGGGCGGTCGGCGAGCCAGAACCTGCCGCGGCTGCGCGCGGCGGCGCAGCACAGGTCTTCCAGCGCCTGGTAGAGGCGCTCGGGGTGGAAGGGGCGATGGCGGTGCCAGACCAGGGTGGTGACACCGGCGTCGTCGGCTTCCTGCGGCAACAGCGCACACGCGGGGTGCTGCGCCGCCGCGGCGGCTTCGACGTCGAAAGCCGCGACGCCCGCGAGCCCCGCGAGGGCCGCTTCGGCGAGGTCGCCGGAGTCCGCCGCCACGCAGCGGGCGGTGGGGTGGAGCTGCGTCAGGAGCGCGCGGTCCCCGTCGTCGGCCTCCTCGTTGTCGACGAGCGCGAGGACCGGTGCGTACTCCAGCTGGCGGGCCCAGGTGTCCCCGACGGTGCGCCGGTCGGTCGGCGCCGCGGCCAGTCCGGCTTCGGCGAGGTCGTCGCCGTTGGAGAGACAGGGAAGGACGAGTGCGGGGTCCACGGCAGTGATCACGTTGGTGAGGACCATCCCGTCCCCGCCGTGTGCGGCGACGACTTCGGCCATGGCCTTCGGTTCGACCGAGTCCCACAGTTCGACGACGGCGAGCCGGGTCAGCCGGCCGTCGGCGAGCCGCTCCAGTTCCGGGACCAGGTCCTCGCGCAGGGCGCAGCAGGCGCAGTCGTTGACCAGGGGCGCACTGTCTTCGGACAGGAGCCCGGTGGCGTCGCGGATCAGCCTGCGCACCTCACCCCGGGCCGCGCCGGCCAGGTCGTGGTGGAGTGCCACGCTGCCGGGCACGGCCCGCAGGAGCCGGTCCACGACCTCCTTGCGGGCGTCGGCATGGAGCCCGCCGACGATGACGACGGGCAGTCGCGTGTCCCGTTCCATCAGCGGACCCCGTAGCGGCGCTCGACGCGGCCGTCGGTGTCCATGACGCGGGCGGTGCCGCTCGCGCTGTCGCGGAAGACGACGGGGCCGTGGGCGGGTTGGATGCCTGGCTTCACAGGAATGTCCTTCGGGGTCGGTACGGGTGTGGGGTCGGCGTTCGTCGCGGAAGTCGACGCGTCGGCGGGCAGCGGGGTCGTAGGTGCGCAGGACCGTCCGGTCCGGGGCGTGCGGCCATGGCGCTACTATATGGGAATGATTTCCATTACCAATACGTGATGGCCGCAGAGAGAGGCAGGTAACACCCCATGTCCGCCCACTGTCAGCTGACCGGCGCCCAGCCGGGATTCGGCAACAACATCTCCCACTCCCACCGGCGCACCCCGCGCCGCTTCGACCCGAACATCCAGCACAAGCGCTACTGGCTGCCCGGCGAGGGCCGCCACGTCCGCCTCACCCTGAGCGCCAAGGCGATCAAGACCGTGGACGCGATCGGCATCGAGGCCGCCGTGGCCCGGATCCGGGCGCGCGGAGGGAAGGTCTGATGGCGAAGAAGAGCAAGATCGCCCAGAACGAGAAGCGCAGGGCGACGGTCGAGCGCCACGCGGCACGGCGGGCCGAACTGAAGGAGATCGTCCGCCGCCCCTCGTCCACTGCGGAGGACCGCCTGGCCGCCGCGGCGGCACTGCGCCGCCAGCCGCGCGACGCGAGCGCCACCCGCGTCCGCAACCGCGACGCCGTCGACGGCCGCCCCCGCGGATACCTGCGCAGGTTCGGCCTCTCCCGCGTGCGGGTCAGGCAGCAGGCACACGCCGGCTTCCTCCCCGGCGTGACGAAATCCTCCTGGTGACCCCGGCCGGCTGACGCTCACGCGCCCCGGCCGGACGACCTCAGCGCCCCGACATCCGTCCGTTCCCTGTCGGGATGCTGCCCGGGCGACCATGCGGCAGCGGAGGCCGCCTGACACTCCGGGCGTGGCGGGGAGGGACCACCGCCCCCTGGAACCTTCCACACGGAAACGGCCACCGACCGAGTCGGTGGCCGTTTGCGCGTCCGTGTCACTGACAGAGGTCGGACGGCGGCTTTCTCGTGTCAGTCTCACGCGTGGCGGTGGAGGCCAGGTATGTGATGCGCAGGGTGCCGGTGGCGGGCTCGCGGTCCACGAGGACCTTCACGCCGTAGACCGCCTGGACCAGCTCCGGAGTCAGTACGGTCTCCGGTGCGCCGGCGGCGGCCACCTCTCCGTGGTGGAGGAGGACGATGTGGTCGCAGTACCGGGCGGCGAGGTTGAGGTCGTGCAGGGCGACGACGCAGGTGACGTCCAGGGTGGCCAGCAGGTCGAGGAGTTCGAGCTGGTGGCGGATGTCGAGGTGGTTGGTGGGTTCGTCGAGGAGGATCTCCCGGGGTTCCTGGGCGAGGGCGCGGGCGAGTTGGGTGCGCTGCCTCTCTCCTCCGGAGAGGGTGTGCCAGCTGCGGTGCTGTTTGCGGGTGAGGTCGGTCCGCTCCAGTGCCGCGTCCACGGCCTGCCGGTCGTGCCCGGTCAGCGCGTCGAACCGGCCGCGGAAGGGGGTGCGTCCGAGTTCCACGACCTGGCGGACGGTGACGTGGTGGTGGGCGGTGACGTCCTGCTCGACGACGGCGAGCCGGCGCGCGAGCACCCGGCGGCCCAGGTCCGCCGGCGCGGTGTCGTCGTAGTGGACGGTCCCCGTGTCGGGGCGGCGCAGTCCGGCGAGGAGACGCAGCAGGGTCGACTTGCCGGAGCCGTTGGGGCCGAGGAGTCCGACGGTCTTTCCGTCGGGGGCTCGCATGTCGATGGTGTCGAGCAGTTGCCGGCCCTTGACCGACCAGGAGAGCCGGGTGGCGGTGATGCTTCCCATCAGGACTCCAGACGCTTCAGGACCAGCGCGAAAGCGGGTGCGCCGAGAAGGGCGGTGATGACGCCGGCGGGCAGTTCGTGGGGCGCGAACGCCGTACGAGCGAACACGTCGACCCAGATGAGGAAGACGGCACCGGTGATCGCGGACAGCGGAAGCAGGGAGCGGTGCATGGGCCCGGTCAGGATGCGGACCGCGTGCGGGACGAGCAGCCCGATGAAGCCGATCGCGCCGGAGGCGGCGACGGCGGCCGCGGTGATGACCGAGGTGAGCACCATCAGCCAGATGCGGGCCGCGGTGACGTTGATCCCCAGGGCGGCGGCGGAGTCCCACCCGAAGGTGAAGGCGTCGAGGGCGGGAGCGAAGAAGTGCACGGCGACCACCCCGGTCAGGATGATCACGACGGTGAGGGTCACGCCCTCCCAGCGCGCTCCCGCGAGGGTGCCGAGCAGCCAGTAGGTGAAACCGCGGGTGGAGTTGGCGTCGCCGCCGACCATCAGGATGACCGAGGTGACGGCGGCGAAGAACTGGGACACGAGGACTCCGGTGAGCACCACGCGGGACGGGCTGGCGATGCGTCCTCCGCCGAGGAGGAGCAGCAGCACGGCGAAGGAGGCCAGGCCGCCGGCGAAGGCACCGGTCGAGAGGGAGATGCTTCCGCCGATGCCCAGCAGGAGCACGGCGACCGCACCGGTGGAGGCGCCGGAGGAGACCCCCAGCAGGTAGGGGTCGGCGAGGGGGTTCCGGGTGACGGCTTGGAGGACCGTGCCGGAGACCGCGAGGGCCGCGCCGACGGCGGCGGCCAGCAGTACCCGGGGGAAGCGGGATTCCCAGATCAGTGCGTCCAGCAGCCCGGGCAGGGGTTCGGTGGGGGCGATGGCGCCCAGGCCGGTGTGGCGCAGGATCGTGGAGACGACGTCCAGGGGCCGGATGTCCGCGCTGCCGAAGAGCGATGCGGCGATGACCGACACCAGGAGCGCGGACACGGCGAGGCAGATGAGCGCCACTGTCGAGGCGCGCCGCCGGCGCACCGGGATCGTCTCACGGTCGGTGAGCGGATCTCCGGTGCGCGCGGCGGCCTTGTGTGAAGTCGTGGTCATGGCTTTGAGGGGGTCACCCGAGCTTGTTCAGGCCGTCGACGAGCGCGGGAACGGCGGACGCGCTGCCGTAGGAGGGGTCCATGTGGCTGCCGGGGATGGTGATGAACCTGTCGCCCTGCACGGCGGCGAGCTTGCTGGTGAGCGGGTCCTTCTTGAGCAGGTCGGTCTTCTCCTTGGCGGTGTCGTTGGGTTCGCCGCGGTTGAGGTCGGCCAGGATGATGACGTCGGGGTTGCGGGCGGCGACCTCGTCCCAGCTGACTTCGGCCCACTTGGTCTTGGCGTCGGCGAAGATGTTCTCGACGCCGGCGAGCTGGGACATGTGCTGCGGCAGGCCGCCGGGGCCCGCTGCCCACGGGGTGCCCTCGTAGGTGGAGTAGAACCACATGACCTTCAGCGGGGTGTCCCGCTTCTTGACGCCGGCCACGGCCTTGTCGATCACGGCTTTCTGATCGGTCGCCAGCTTCTCTCCGGCTTCGGGCACTCCCATGATCTTGCCGAGTCGGCGGTACTCCTCGAACAGCATCGTGAAGTCAGCGCCCGCCACGCTCTGGTGGTACGCGCAGTCGAATTCGGTCAGGTAGGTCGGCACGCCCAGGTCGTGGAGCTGCTTGCGGTCTCCGGACTGCTCCTTGGTGAACATGCTCGCGAAGGAGCTGTAGACGAAGTCCGGTTGGGCTTCCAGAAGCTTCTCGTGCTTGATCTCCGCCCCGGGCGCGGACAGGACCGGGATCTTCTGGTACTGCTCGGCGATCGCTGCCGGCGGCTTCTCGATCTCGTATCCCGTTCCGGCGATCCGGTCCCCCACCCCCAGGTGGATGAGGATCTCGGCGGCCGTCTGGTTCAGGGTGACGGCCTTCTTCGGCGCGGCCTTGTAGGTCACGTCGGTGCCGCAGTTCTCGAGGGTGAACGGGTAGGAGGTCGCACTCGTCGCCTTCGCCGTCGCCCCGGCCTTCGCGTCGGCGCCGCCGGCCGATCCACTGCCCGCGCACCCGGTGGCCGCGAGCACCGCCAGCGCCACAACGACTTTGGTCATCATTTTCGTTTTCATTGCCTGGAAGGTTTCGCTTTCTTTCGATCGAGAGGACTGAAAGGGGGTCTGACGGGTGGGGGTTACCGCAGCATCGCGGCGAGCCGGCGGGCGACCTGCTCGTCGAAGAGGCCGTGGGCGGCCATCCAGTCGTCGTTGAAAACGGTGTCCAGGTACTTGTCGCCGCCGTCGCAGACGAGCACCACGATGGTGCTGCCCGGCCCCGCGCCCCGCGCCTTCTCCAGGGCCTTGTAGACCACGCCGCCGGCCGAACCGCCGATCAGGATCCCGAAGTTCCTGGCCAGGTAGCGGCAGGTCTCGAAGGCCTCCGCGTCGCTCGCCTTCACCCCCTGGTCGAAGACGCCGTAGTCGACGACGGCGCCGATCTCGGAGCCCGCGGGCGTACCCGTGCCGGACTGGTGGTAGGGCGCGCCCTCGCCGCCGAAGACGACGGAGCCCACCGGCTCGACGCCGATGATCTTCAGGTCCGGGATTCGCTCGCGGAGGAAGCGGCCGGTGCCGCAGAGCGAGCCCCCGGTGCCGACGGCCCCGTACAGGTAGTCGATGCCGTCGCCCAGGTCGTCGTGGAGTTCGCGGGCGAGGGCCCGGTAGCCGTTGGGGTTGCCCTGGTTGCGGTGCTGCGCGGTCCAGTACGCCCCGTGCTCGACGGCCAGGCGCTCGGCCGTGGTGTCGCGTTCGGCGGTGGCCAGTCCGTCGGCCTCACCCGCGACGTTGAGGATCTCGGCCCCGAAGGCGCGCATGCCGCGGAGCTTGTCGGCACTGGAGTGGTTGTCCACCACGGCCGTGAACTTGTAACCGCGTTCGGCAGCGATGAGGGCGAGGCCGAGCCCGGTATTGCCGGAGGTGGACTCGACCAGCCAGCCGCCCGGGGCGAGCAGACCCGCGGCCTCGGCCTCGTCCACCATGTTCCGGGCCATCCGGATCTTGGCGGTTCCGGTGGGGTTGAACTGCTCCATCTTCAGCAGGACGGTGGCCGAACCGTCCGCGACCGACAGTTCCAGCAGGGGCGTTCGCCCGATCAGCTCGGACATCTTGCTCTTGATCACAGCTCGTCCTTCGCACAGGTCTCCGTCAGGCACCGCACGAAGACGTCGTTGTCCTCGGGGGTCGAGAGAGAGGCTCGGATGTAGGTCTCGTATCCCGGTTCGCGCCACGCCTTGACGATGATTCCGGCGCGGTGCAGCTCCCGGGCGATCCGGTCGGAGGGGCGGCCGGTGTCGATGAAGAGGAAGTTCGTCGAGGACGGCGCCGCCCGCAGTCCCGCGGCGCGCAGCCGGCCGGCGACCCTGGCCAGCTCCAGACGGGTACGGCTGACCGTGTCCGCCAGGTGCGCGTGGTCGCCCAGCGCGGCCGTGGCGGCGTCCTGGGCCGGCCGGTTGACGTTGTACGGGGTGCGGACCCGGTCCAGCGCCTTGACCAGGGCGTTGTCGGAGGCGATCCCGTACCCCACCCGCAGGCCGGCCAGGCCGTAGGCCTTGGAGAAGGTGCGGAGCACGATCCAGGGCCGGTCCAGTCCGCGCAGGGCCTCCAGCCCGTCGGGGTAGGACGGGTCGGGGCGGGCGAACTCGCCGTACGCCTCGTCGAGGACCAGCAGGGCCGACTCCGGGGTGTCGGCCACGACGCGGGCCAGTTCGGCGGGGGTGAGGATCGCGCCGGTGGGGTTGCAGGGGTTGGCGAGGAAGACGAGTTTCGGGCCGGCGGCCAGTGCGCAGCGCCAGGCGTCCGCGTCGAAGCCGAACTCGGAGGTGACCGGGACCTTCTCCACCCGGGCGCCCATGACGCGGGGAAAGATCTCGTGCAGGCTGAAACCGGGCGCCTGGGTGACGACCAGGTCGCCGGGGTCGAGCACGGCCTGGCACAGCAGCTCCAGGATGTTCTCCGAGCCGTTGCCGAGCACGACGCGGTCGGCAGGCACGTCCAGATGGTTCCCGATGGCCCCGGTCAGGCGCCTGCCGGCGGGATCGGGGTAGCGGGCGAAGCCGGCGGCCGTCCCGAGGCGTACGGCCTCGGCGACCGCGGGAGAGGGACCGTACGGGATCTCGCTGTTGGAGAGCTTGATGACGCGGCCGGCGCCGCTGAGGGCGGCCACCTGGTCCGTGTCGGCGCCGGGGTCGTAGCCGGGCAGACCCGCCACTTCCCGGCGGATCAAGGAGGCCGAAGCGGCCGGTGCGAGGGTGGGGTTCATCACGGCTCCGGTTCGGGGTCGGGTGCGCCGGACGTCTCGCGGTGGAGCCGGCCGACGCGGCGCAGGAACGCGGCCAGCAGGAGGGCGGCGGTGGCCGCGAGGCCGATGGTCTGGCCGATCCAGACGCCCTCGACTCCCCCGTCGGCGGTCACCCCGAGCAGGTAGCCCGCGGGCAGCCCGATCAGCCAGTAGCCGATGAGGGAGATCCGGAAGGGGCCCGCGGTGTCGCCGACGCCGCGCAGGATGCCGTTGCCGATGTTCTGCGTGGCGTCGAAGACCTGCATGAGGGCGGCGATCATCAGCCCGGTCACGGTGAGCGCGACGATGTCCGCGTTGCCTGCGTGCTCGGCCGAGATGAACAGGGACACGATCGGCTCGGGGATCGCCAGGTACAGGGCGGCGACCCCGAGGGTCGCGATCACGCCCCAGGCCGCGGCGAGGAGCCCCGTCCTGCGGGCCGTCGCGTAGTCGTTGCGGCCGTCGGCTTCGCTGAGGTGGATGGACGCCGCGTGCGACAGGCCGGCGGAGATCATGAAGACGATGTAGACGATCTGGTTCAGCACCGTCTGCGCGGCCAGGGCGTCCGCGCCCAGGGAGCCGATGACCAGGGTCAGCACGCTGAAGAACCCGGCCTCCGAGGCATAGGTGCCCGAGATCGGCAGGCCGAGGCGCCAGACCGACCGGACCGCGTCACCGTCCCAGCGCCGCGCCGCGGGCGAGAGGAGGTACGAGCGCAGGACGACGTCCCGCAGGATCACCACGACGAAGGCCAGGAAGGACAGCAGGAACACCGTGACGGTGGCGATGGCGACGCCGACGAATCCGAAGGCGGGGAGGCCCAACTCGCCATGCATCAGGGCGTGGTTGAGGGCGATGGTGACGCCCACCGAGACGAGGGTGATGGCCAGCAGGGGGCCGGGCCGCTTCAGGCCGGTGGTGAAGTGCCGCAGGGTCTGGAACCACAGGCAGGGCAGCATGCCCGGCGCCAGGACCATCAGGAACTCGCCCGCCTTGCGCACCACGGCCGGGTCCTGGCCCAGCAGGACGAGCAGCGGGCCGATCAGCAGGAGCGCAGCGCAGAACAGCACGCCGCAGACGGTGGCCCAGAAGAAGCCGGCGAACAGCAGCGCGCCGATCCGCTCGCGGTCGCCCCGCACCCGCGCCTCGGCCACCAGGTTGCTCACCCCGGTGACCAGGCCCGTGCCCGTGGTGCGCAGCTGGTTGAACAGGGCGAGGGCGAGGCCGGCGGCGGCGATCTCCAGCGCGCCGAGCCTGCCCAGCATCACGATGTCGACCGTGGTGAGGGCGACGTAGGCGAAGTTGGTCAGGATCAGCGGCAAGGCGAGCTTCAGGAGGGCGCGCGAGTTCTTGACCCACCAGCCGGCGCCGGTCTCGCCGGTCTCGCCGGTCTCCTCCGCACGGTTCGGGGCAGGCGCACCGGTCGTGCCGGTCGTGTCGGTCGTGTCGGTGCTCACCAGAAGTTGACCTTGTCCCCGCGTCCGGCGGTCAGCGCGAGATCGGCCATGTAGCGGCCCAGCGCGGCATCCGTGACCGCCATGCCGCTGTTGTAGGCGAAGACCACGTCGTCCGGACGGCGTCGGGCGGGTGCCCGGCCGAGGAGGATGTCCGGCAACTGAGCGTCCACCAGCGGCAGTTCTCCGTCCGGGCCCCGCAGGTCGTCGCAGGTGGCGTGCATCTGGGCGGTGTCGGTGGCGATCCGGTGGTCCGCGCCGTGGCACACGTCGGCGTGCACGCCGTACCCGAGGAGCACGGCGACCGAGCCCGGCTTCATCCAGTCGCGCCGGACCTCCTGCGTCACGGACAGGCCGGCGGCGCCGATCACGATGTCCGCCCGACCGGCGGCCTCCCTCAGGTCCGTGACGATCTCGACCTCGCGGCCTTCGACGCTGTCCTGGACGGCGCGCAGGCCCTCGGGATAGGTGCCGAACACCTGGAGCCGCTCCAGCTCCGGCATGGCCGCGACCAGCATCGGCAGCGCCATCTGCCCCTGGACGCCGGTTCCGACGACCAGCGCGGTCCGGGCGTCGGGGCGGGCCGCGCGGGCGAAGAGGGCAGTGGTGGCCGAGGACCGCAGGGGCCCGAGCTTCACCACGTCCATCAGGGCTATGGGCGCCCCGGTGGTGTCGTCCACGAGGAAGACGAACGACTGGAACCGGTAGGCGTCCCGGGTGCGGCGCGGATCGAACTCGTAGACGGCCTTGAAGCAGACGGTGTCGCTGCCGGCGTCACGGGCCACCATCGAATAGCTCAGGGAGCGGTGGGCGGGGCCGTCGACGATCGTCTTGACCGGGTTCTGCGAGCCGCCTTCGCGCAGCGCGCGGTAGGCCTGCTCGACCACCTCGATCACCTTCGCGTGGTCGACGTCCAGCCCTTCCTGCTGCGATTGCGGCAGGAGCCACAACTGCCCGGGCGGGGCGTAGGTGGGTGACATGCGGGGGTTCTCCTTCATGCGGGATGCGTGCGGGGATGTGCACGGGGCTGTGTTCGGGGATGTGCGCAGGGGTGTGTCAGATGCCGTCCAGCCGCCAGCGCGGCGGGCCGCTGCCGTCGCCGAGCCGGAGCACGACCTTCCGCGGCAGCGGGGCGTCATGGAAGGGCGACTCGTTGGAGTCCATCTGGTAGCCCGCGGTGTTGAGGTAGGCCAGGTGGTCACCACGGCGTACGGGGCGCGGGAAGCCGACCTTCCGCCAGGTCAGCAGGTCGCTCTCCAGGCAGGTCGAGCCCGCGACGCAGGCCGGGAACGGCGCTTCGGGCGCGGGGGCGCCGGGCCCGGCGGACAGCAGCAGCGGATCGGGCAGATAGTCGCTGTTGAACCACTGCTCGGAGAGGCTGAAGCTGCTCCCGGCAACGGTGACGATCGCGTACCCGTCGGCGTCGCGCCGGTCGTCGACCTGCTGGACGCGGAAGAGGGTGAATCCGGCCTGGTCGAGCAGGGCCCGGCCCGGTTCGACGACGAAGCGAATGCCGGTACGGGCCGCTTTCGCCGACAGGCTCTCGGCGCCGTCGACCCGGTGCTCCATGATCGCGGCCACGGCCTCGTCCGCGGTCCGACCACCGTAGGGGTAGAAGTCCTGGAAGCTCTTGGCCGCGTGGTACTGGACCGGGCGGTTCTGCGCGAGGAACGCGTCCCAGAGCCGCGGCTCGACGTAGCGGACCGGCAACCCGCCGCCGATGTCGACCAGTTCGGCGGAGGGCGAGCCGCGCCGCCGGGCGTCGAGACAGTGCTCGATCATCTCGTTCGCCGCCGTCGCGCGCTCCGATGCGGAGTATCCGCCGAGGTGGAAGGAGAAGCCGCGCAGGCGGATGCCGTCGGCGAGTTCCGCGCAGAGTCCGACGGCGGCCGCCCGCTCGGCGGCCGAGAGACCGAAGCGGCTACCCGGCTGGCCCGCCGCACGGGTCCGCAGGAGTACCTGCGCCTGTCGGCGCGCCGTCCGCGCGGTGGCCGCGAGCCGGCGGAGTTCGCTGACCGAGTCGACGGCGACCAGACAGCCGTGCTGGACGGCGAGGGCGTGCAGCGCGTCGCCCTTCTCCGGACCGGAGATCCCGATCCGGTGCCCGGGCACTCCCCCGGCCAGGGCCCCGACCAGCTCCGGGGCGCTCGCGACGTCGATCCCGATACCGAGAGCGGCGGCGGACCTGACGTAACAGTCGGCCTTGTTCGCCTTCTTGGCGAACAGGATGTCGGCGGTCGCTCCCGCCCCGGCGAACGCGCGGCGGAGCCGGGCGACGTTCTCCTCGAAGACCTCGGGCAGCACGACGTGCAGCGGTGACCCCAGGCCGTCGAGGAGATCGGCCAGCAGTCCGCGGTGGTCCGCCAGGATCGCGGAGACGGAGGGATGTCGGAGTGCGGGGAGCGCGAAGGGCAGCACTGATGCAGCCGGGCGCTCGACCACGTGTGGAGAGATGAGCACCCTGTACTTCTATATGAAGATGGCAGTCATTTTCAATAGTGCTGCTCAGGGAACCCTTTCAATGAGGCATAAACATGGACAAACATTCCACTCGATGGGCGCCCACCGGGGCAGCCCACGCGTTCACCCCGTCAGCGACCGTGAACGTCGCCCGCCGGCCGCGCGCTGCCGCAACGGCTCTCGTGCCGAATCCGTCCGGGCGACCCCGATGCGTCACGTCCGAGTCCGGCGGGCTCCGCGTCAGTCCAGGTGGAACACCTCCGTCAGTGGCGCCATCGCCTGGTCGGCCGGCGTGCCGTCCAGGTGCTGGAAGTAGCGGGACATCTCGGCCTGCCAGCGGGCGTTGACCTCGGTGGCGGACATCGCCGCGCGGGCGCGGTCGAAGTCCTCGGTCTCCAGGTAGCCGACGAGCAGGCCGTCCGGGCGCAGGAACAGGGAGTAGTTGGTCCAGCCTGCGGCCCGGAGGGCATCGAGCATCTCCGGCCACACCTGGGCGTGGCGCTCGCGGTACTCGTCGGCGAGTTCGGCCCTCACCTGGAGAAGGAAGCAGATCCGGTGCTTCGTCATGAGACACCGATCCCCGCCAGCTGCATGTAGTACACGCCGAACTGGTCGGCCGTGAGCGCGGTGCCGTTGACCTTCACGTACCGGGCGGTGGTGGGGGTGAAGGCGAAGGAGAGGCCGCCGGCTCCGGGACGCGGGTACGAGGTCTTCGACACCACGGTGGTCCAGTTCGTGCCGTCGGCCGAGAGCTGGATGGTGAAGGCCGACGGGAAGCCGCGCCCGGTGTTCGGGATGTCGTCGCGGGGGTACAGCGTGACCTGGCTGATCCGTGACGGGCCGCCGAGGTCCACCCGCGCCCACTGCGAGGTGTTCGGGGAGGCGGCCCCGGCGCTGCTCCAGCCCGAGGAGTTCCACAGGGCGGTGTGACGGGTCCCGTTGGTGAGGTTGGCGGTCAGCCAGCCCTCGCTGGGGTACTCGACCGAGCTGGAGGTGGTCGCCGTGCGGCCCAGTGCCAGGTCCCCGCCGACAGCCTCGATCTCCGCGAACTGCATCCGGTAGGCGCCGAACTGATCCGTGCTCAGGTTGGTTCCGGTCACCTTCACGTAGCGCGCGGCGACCGTCGCGAACGGGAAGGTCTGCGCCGTGGCGTCGGGCCTCGCGTACCCGGTCCGGGTGCTGACCGTGGTCCAGTTCGTGCCGTCGGTGGAGGTCTGGACGGTGAAGTCGACGGGGAAGCCCTGACCGGCGTTGGCGCCGTCGCTGCGCGGGTGGAGGTCCACCCGGCTCACCTGCCGGGTCGAGCCCAGGTCCAGCCGCACCCACTCGGTGTGGTTGGTCGCGGTACTGCCGGAGCTGCTCCACCCCGCGGCGTTCGGCGCCGACGGCCGCTGCCCGTCGACCGCCGAGCGGACACCCCAGCCGTCGGCCTCGTACGAGCTGGAGGCGGTGACGGCGGCACTCTCGGCCGGGGCGAGGGAGGTCGGCATGACCCGGGCGTTCCAGAAGTTCGCGCTGGCGCCGCCGGTGACCAGACCCACGTCGCCCGCGGTGAACGCCGCGTCGGTGACGGTCAGCACCGGGGCCTGCCCGGTTCCGGAGTACACCGTCAGTGTGTTCCCGCGCGCCACCACGCGCAGCCGGGTGCGCTGCCCCGGCGCGTAGCCGGGTACGGACGCCGAGCCGACCGTCGTGCCGCTGCGGTAGACGAACACCTGGCCGTTGTTGCGCTGGGCGATCAGGTAGCCGGAGTCCATGTCCGTACCGTTGGCCGAACGCAGCATCAGACCGGCCCAGTTGGTGCTTCCGCCGGACGAGCTCACTCCGGTGATCTGCAGGTCCACGCCGACCGAGACGTCGCTGTAGCCCCGGCCGCGCAGGTAGGAGACGTCCCCCCACCTCGCCGACGCGTCGGACTGCGTGTACCGGGCGCCGCTGGTCGACCAGGTTCCCCGGGTGTGGGTCCAGAAGTGGTCGCCGCCGCTGAAGTCGTCCGTGAACGGCAGCGCCAGGTCACCGCTCGCCGCGGCCAGTTCGTCGAGGAGCTGCTTGTGCCGGCCCTCGACGTTCCACCCGGAGGTGTCGTACGCCGTCGGGTTGGTGATCAGCGTCTCGGCCAGGGTGCGGGCCGCCTGCGGCTTGACCGCGGCCAGCTGCCGCAGCAGTTCGAAGTCCTGCAGCCCCGCGGTCTGAGCCTCGCTGCGGAGGCTGTCGTAGATGCCGTAGGCGGCCTTGTTCGGGTAGACCAGCCAGTGGTCGCCCGTCTGCCACGTGTTGAAGGTGTCGGCGGCCGGGTACGGCTCATTGAAGTTGTCGTGCCAGTAGTTCCAGCCCCAGTGCAGGTAGCCCTCGCCGCCGATCTTCCAGGTCAGCCAGGGAAGGAGCCGGGTCGCGCTGAGGTGGTTGCTGGTGAAGCGGTTCATGTACGAGCCCTGCGGGAGGATGCAGCTGTACAGCCACAGGTCCTTCCCGCTGATCCGGTAGTTCTGGTAGAGCGCGACGTTCGCGTCGTAGTTCGACGTGAGGGGGGTCTGCGTCGACAGGTGTGCGGCGTTCCCGGTGAAGCTGGTCAGCTGCGCCTCGTTGGTCCGCGGGTTCGGGAAGTACTTCTCGTACTGCGTGTAGAGCCAGTTGGCGGCCGTCGCCTGCTGCGTGCTGGTGGGCTCGTCCAGGGCACTCATGTAGAAGTTGTCCGTCCAGCCCTTGGCGTCCAGGTGCGCCTTCAGGGCCGGGAACAACTGGTTCAGCCAGTTGTTGGTGTCCGGGCAGCCGTTGGCCGCGGCGGAGTTGGGTCGGCACAGCACGTGCTTGACCGCGCCGCTGACGCCGTTGACCGGCACCAGGGTGTCGAGCCGCGGATCGGCGGCGGGCGGCTCCAGCAGGGTCGGGGTGTAGAGGTACTGCATGGCCCCGGCGTTGACGAAGAGGTTGACGAACCGGTCGAAGGTGGACCAGCCGAAGGTGAAGCGGCCCGCGGCGTCGACGGTGGTGTCGGGGATCAGCAGGGCCACCGCGTCGGCGTAGATCACGTTGTTCCGGTGCCGCGCCATGTTCGCCGCGATGTCGGCCTCGACCTTCCACCAGTTGTCGTCGTACATCTTCACGCCGTACACGTTCGGGATCGACGCCTCGGTGCCGGCGTAGTCCCAGCCCGCCGAGGAGAACCAGTTGTTCATCTTGAACGTGGACTGCGAGGTCGGCGGGATCGTGGCGCCGTACACGGACACCGAGACCGGCACGGTGACGGTGCCCAGGCTGCTGTTCACCGTGGCGCTGCCGCTGTAGACGCCGGGCGCCTGACCGGCCGGCACGTAGACCTGGTAGTACGAGGCGTACGTGGTGTTGGACGGCACCGACCGCGGACTGTTGTCCATCAGCGCGTCGTAGTAGGCGTTCCCGCCGTCGGGCGGGTTCTGGACGTTGCCGATCTTCTGGATGTTCGGGTGGTTGTACTCGTAGCGCGTGGTGATGTTCGCGGCGGGAATGGTCGCGCCGCCGGGGCCGGTCAGCGCCCCGGGGGTGACGGACACCCCGGTCTGCGCCGAGCCGGACCGCACCAGGATCTGCGCCCCCTCGTAGGCGTTGCGGGCCGCGTACAGCTCGATCCTGGTCGGTGCCCAGCCCTGCGGGGTGGTCGAGGTGAAGGGCCGGTCGGTGGCGTTCAGGATCCAGACGGTCGGCGCGTCGGCGGCGCCGGCCTGGGGCGCGGCGAGGACCGACAGCAGCACTGCGGACAGTGACAGTGCCAGGCTCACCAGGGGGCGCAGGAATCTGCGGCGGCGCGTGGGCATGGAAACCCTCCGAACTCTGAGAAATGGCTTCGCCAGCCGAACAGGCTTTTTCCTCAAACCTGTCGGGGCCGTCCGCAATTGCTTTGCGGCACGGATTTCGATCGACGCGGGGCCTCGCTGTTCGGAGTCCTGGTGACGGCGTGCGGGCAGCTCACAGCGGTGACAGCGAGATCGGGGATGACACGAAGGGCAGCCGCTGGTCGCGCGATCGCATAGGGAAAATGCACACCCGGCCACCTGGCGGCCCAGCACGTTCCCTTCGGTAGTGGGAGTATTTCCAGAAATTACGATCGACAACCATGCGAATTTTAGCGGTATTTGACTGACCATCATGGCTGGGGGGGCGGGCAGCGACACCACGTCCATGCCGTACGGCTCAGGTCAGGCGAGCCCCACGCGGGCGGCGGCGGCGTCCCACGCGCGGATGTCTCCGGCCGGCTCGTAGCGTCGCAGGCGCTGGGTGCGGGCGATCAGACGACGCATGGCGCCGAGGTCCTCGACCAGGCCGTGGGCGCGGGCCTGGACGAGAATGTTGCCGATGGCGGTGGCCTCGGCGGGGCCCGCGATGACGGGCAGGCCGGTGGCATCGGCGGTGAGCCGGCACAGCAGGGCGTTGCGGCTGCCGCCGCCGACGAGATGGACGGCGCGGATCGTGCGTCCGGTCAACTGAGCCGCTTTGAACAGTGTGTGACGGTGGGCCAGTGCCAGGCTCTCCAGGATGCAGCGGACGACGGCGCCCTGGTCCTCGGGCGGTTGCTGGCCGATGCGGGCGCAGTGCTCGGCGAGGCGGGCCGGCAGGTCGCCGGGGGCGAGGAACTCGGGGGCTCCGGGGTCGACGAGGGCTGCGAACGGGCGGGCGGCGGCGGCGCGTTCGAGCAGCTCGGGCAGGTGGTGGCCCTCGCCCCGGGCGCGCCAGGTGCGCAGGCTCTCGCTGAGCAGCCACAGGCCCATGACGTTGCGCAGGTAGCGGACGGTGCCGTCGATACCGAGTTCGTTGGTGAAGTTGGCGGCGCGGGAGGCTTCGGTGAGGACGGGCGCGTCGAGTTCGAGGCCGGCGAGCGACCAGGTGCCGCAGGAGATGTAGGCGAAGTCCTCGGTGGCCGCGGGGACGGCGGCGACCGCGGAGGCCGTGTCGTGGGAGGCGACCGCGACCACGGGGGTGTCGGGGCGCAGGCCGGTGGCGGCGGCGACGTGCGACAGGACGGTGCCGGCGTGGTCTCCGGGGCGGCGCAGTGCGGGCAGGAGGGCCGGGTCCAGGTGGAGTGCGGCGAGGACCGGGGCGGACCAGGCGCCGGTGCGGGCGTCGTACAGGCCCGTGGTGGAGGCGTTGGTCACCTCCGCGCCGACGGTGCCGGTGAGCCAGTGGGTGATCAGGTCGGGTATCAGGAGCAGGGTGCGGGCGCGGTCGAGGTGCTTCTCGGCGGCGAGCTGGAAGATCGTGTTGAACGGCAGGTGCTGAAGGCCGGTGGTCCGGTACAGCTCGCGGGCCGGGAGGCGGCGCCGGACGGCCCGGACGGCGGCGGCGCCGCGCGGGTCCCGGTAGTGGAACGGGTTGCCGAGGAGCGCGCCGTTGGCGTCGAGGAGCCCGTAGTCGACGGCCCAGCTGTCGATGCCGACGGAGGCGAGGTCCCAGCGGCCGGCGGCCTCGCGGAAGCCGTCCAGGACGCCTTGGTACAGGCCGAGGGCGTTCCAGTGCAACCCGTCCGGGAGTTGGACGGGAGTGTTGTCGAAACGGTGGGTCTCGGTGAGGTCGAGGCGGTCGTGGCCGACCCGGCCGACGAGCACCCGTCCGCTGGTGGCGCCGAGGTCCGCCGCGGCGAAGGCGGCCGGGGTGTGTGGGGTACGGGGGGTCATGGCCGCCTCAGCGCAGGAAGGCCGCGGCGACGCCGGCGTCGACGGGAATGAGGAGGCCGGTGGTGTGGGTGAGGTCGCCGCCGGTCAGGGCGAAGACGGCGGCGGCGACGTGCTCGGGCAGCACCTCGCGCTTGAGGAGGGTGCGCTGGGCGTAGAACGCGCCGAGCTGCTCCTCCGCGATCCCGTAGGTGGCCGCGCGCCGGGCGCCCCAGCCGCCGGCGAAGATGCCCGAGCCGCGGACCACGCCGTCCGGGTTGACGCCGTTGACGCGGATTCCGTGTTCGCCCAACTCTGCTGCCAGCAGTCGCACTTGATGGGCCTGGTCGGCCTTGGCGGCGGAGTACGCGACGTTGTCGGGGCCGGCGAAGACCGCGTTCTTCGAGGCGATGTAGACGAGGTCGCCGCCCAGGCCCTGCCGGATCATGGTGCGGGCGGCCTCCCGGGAGACGAGGAAGGAGCCGCGGGCCATGATGGCGTGCTGCCGGTCCCAGTCATCGGCGGTGGTCTCCAGCAGCGGCTTGGAGATGGAGATGCCCGCGTTGTTGACCACCAGGTCGACACCGCCGAAGGCGAGGACCGCGGTGTGGAAGGCCTCGGCGATCTGCTTCTCGGAGGTGACGTCGGCGGTGACGGCCACGGCCCGGTCCGGGCTGCCGAGTTCGTCGGCGACGGCCCGGGCGGTGGCGGTGTTGACGTCGGCGACGACGACGCAGGCGCCCTCGGCGGCCAGGCGGTGCGCGATGGCCCTGCCGATGCCGGAGCCGGCGCCGGTGACCAGGGCGACGCGGGTGGCCAGCGGTTTGGGCGCGGCCATCCGCCGCAGCTTCGCCTCTTCCAGTGCCCAGTACTCGATGGCGAACTTCTCGCGCTCCTCGATCGGGGCGTAGGCGGAGACCGCCTCCGCGCCGCGCATCACGTTGATCGCGTTGAGGTAGAACTCGCCGGCCACGCGGGCGGTCTGCTTGTCCCTGCCGAAGGAGAACATCCCGACGCCCGGGACCAGGACGATCGCCGGGTCGGCGCCGCGCATGGGGGGCGAGTCCGCGGTGGCGTACCGCTCGTAGTAGGCCCGGTAGCCGGCCCGGTAGTCGGTGTGCAGCTCCCGCAGGCGGGCGATCGTCTCGTCCAGGGGGGCGGTGGCCGGCAGGTCGAGGACCAGGGGGGCGACCTTGGTGCGCAGGAAGTGGTCGGGGCAGGAGGTGCCGAGGGCGGCCAGGCGGGGATGCTCGGCGCGGGCGAGGAAGTCCAGCACGGGCGCGGCGTCGGTGAAGTGGCCGATCTGGGGGAAGTCGGTGGAGGCCATGCCGCGGATGAGGGGGGCGAGCGAGGCGGCGCGCCGGCGGCGTTCGGCCTCCGGCAGGGCTTGGTGGCCGTCGAGCTGCGGGCCTAACGGCTCGGCCTTGCCGTGGCGGGCCAGGAAGGCCTCGGCGGTGCGGATGATGTGCAGGGCGTTGGCCTCGCACTCCTCGCTGGTGGCGCCCCAGGCGGTGATGCCGTGACCACCGAGGACGCAGCCGATGGCGTGCGGGTGGGTCCGCTTGGTCTCGGCGATGTCCAGGCCGAGCTGGAAGCCGGGGCGGCGCCAGGGCAGCCACGGCACGGTGTCGCCGAAGCAGGCGGCGGTGAGCCTTTCGCCGTCGGCGGCGGTGGCGAGCGCGATGCCGGAGTCGGGGTGCAGGTGGTCGACGTGCGCGGCGTCGACCAGAGCGTGCATGGCCGTGTCGATGGACGGAGCCGCGCCGCCCTTGCCGTGCAGGCAGTACTCGAACGCGGCGACCATCTCGTCCTCCTGTTCCACGCCCGGGTAGGAGTCGGCGAGGGCGCGCAGGCGGTCCAGCCGCAGCACGGCCAGGCCCGCCTCGGAGAGGGTGCCGAGGTCGCCGCCGGAGCCCTTCACCCACAACAGGTCGACGGGCTGCCCGGTGACGGGGTCGGTGGCTGCGCCCTTGGCAGAGGTGTTGCCGCCGGCGTAGTTGGTGTTGCGCGGATCCGATCCGAGCCGGTGGGAGCGGGCGAGGAGGGCGGCGACGACGGGGTGCTGGGCCATGGCGGGCGCAACTTCCTTGTCTGGTGGCGGTGTCGCTCTCGAAGGGTGCGCGAGGAGGGTCCGGGCCGGTGGGTACGAGGCGGTGTGGGCCGGCCCGTGCGGCGATCGGGTCAGGCCCCCCATCCGGCCTGGGCGCCGCCGACCCGCTCGGCGACGATCTTCTCGGCCCAACCGCCGGCCCGGTAGGCCGCGACCGGGTTCGGGTCCAGCCCGGCCTCGGCGCGGACCTCGGCCAGCAGCGGACGGACGTCGGTGGCGTAGGCGTCCATCAGCACCTCGTTGGCGCCGAGTACGTCGCCCGCGTTCTGAGCGGCCGCCAGGGCCGGTCGGTCGACCAACAGGGCCTTGGCCGTGGCCTCCTGGACGTTCATCACCGAGCGGATGATCGCGGGGATCTTCGCCTCGATGTTGTGGCACTGGTCGAGCATGAACGCGACACCGGCCTCGGGGGCGAAGCCGCCGTTCCCGGCGACCTCGTGCAGGATCCGGAACAGCTGGAACGGATCGGCGGCGCCGACCATCAGGTCGTCGTCCGCGTAGAAGCGGGAGTTGAAGTCGAAGCCGCCGAGCTTCCGCTCGCGCAGCAGGAACGCGACGATGAATTCGATGTTGGTGCCGGGGGCGTGGTGACCGGTGTCGACGACGACCGCGGCCCTGGGCCCGAGCCGCAGGCAGTGCGCGTACGCGGTGCCCCAGTCCGGGACGTCCGTGGTGTAGAAGGCGGGCTCGAACAGCTTGTACTCCAGCAGGAGCCGCTGGTCGTCGCCGAGCCGCCCGTACACCTCCGACAGAGCGTCGGAGAGGCGTTGCTGGCGGGCCGAAATGTCGTCCTGGCCGGGGTAGTTGGTGCCGTCGGAGAACCACAGCTTGAGGTCGCGCGAGCCGGTGGCGTCCATGATGTCGACGCACTCCAGCAGGTGGTCGAGGGCCTTGCGGCGCACCCGTGGGTCCGGATGGGTGACGGAGCCGAGCTTGTAGTCCTCGTCCTGGAAGACGTTGGCGTTGATCGCGCCGATCTCCAGACCGAGTTCACGGGCGTGGGCGGTCAGCGCTCCGTAGTCCTCGACCCGGTCCCAGGGAATGTGCAGCGAGACCTTCTGGGTGACGCCGGTGGCGGCGTGCACCTGGGCCGCGTCGGCGAGCTTCTCGAACGGGTCGCGCGGCACGCCTGGTTGGGCGAAGACCTTGAATCGGGTTCCCGAGTTCCCGTAGCCCCACGAGGGCGTCTCGATGCGCTGGGCCCGAAGGGCGTCCTTCACGGCGGATCGGTCGGCCACCGGAGCACCTCCCACGATATGAATCGTTTCAGCCTGACGGTAGGTGGGGCCGTGGGAGGCGTCAAGGCATGGATGAAGGGGTGTTGGTGGCGTGTCGTAGCCTGATCTCCGGGTCGGCCGTCGGAGCCGGTGAAACCTTTCAGTGGTGGGACATGGGCGGCGCGGCGAGGATCAAGGACGTGGCCCGGGTGGCCGGCGTGTCGGTCGGCACGGTCTCCAACGTGATCAACCGGCCGGAGACGGTCGGCGAGGGGACCAGGGCCAGGGTCCGGGCCGCGATCGAACAGCTCGGCTACGTACGCGACGAGTCCGCGCGCCAGCTCCGCTCCGGCAGCAGCCGGATCATCGGTCTGCTGGTCCTCGACCTGGGCAACCCGTTCTTCGTCTCCGTGGCGCGCGGGGCCGAACAGGCGGCGCGCGCGGCGGGCCTGGGCGTGATGGTCTGCAACAGCGCTCAGCGGCTCGCCGACGAGGCCGACTACCTCGCCCTCTTCGCGGAACAGCGGGTGCGCGGGGTGCTGTTGACCCCGGCCGACCCGGAGGGCTCGGGAGCGGCGGTGCTCCGTCGCGGCGGCGTGCCCTTCGTGCTGGTGGACCGGCTCGGCCCGGGGCTGGAAGCCTGCTCGGTGTCGGTGGACGACGTCGGGGGCGGCGCCCTGGCGGCCGGGCACCTGCTGGAGAGCGGTCACCGGCGGATCGCGTTCGCGGGCGGCCGCCATCGGCTGCAGCAGGTCGCCGACCGTCGCCGCGGCGCGCTGCGGGCGCTGGCCGGCCGTGACGCCGTCCTGCTGGACCTGGAGGTGGACGGGCTGGACGTGGCGGCGGGCCGCGACGCCGGCGCCCGTCTGCTGGGGATGCTGCCGAGACCGACCGCGGTGTTCTGCGCGAACGATCTGCTGGCCCTCGGGATGCTGCAGGCCGTGTTCGCCGCGGGCCTGCGAGTACCCGAGGACCTCGCGATCGTCGGCTACGACGACATCGAGTTCGCAGCGGCGGCCGCGGTACCGCTGACCTCGGTGCGCCGGCCCGCGGAGGCGATGGGGCGGACGGCGGCCGAGATGCTCGCCGAGGAGACCGGGCCCGGCGGCACGGCCCACCGGCACCGGCAGGTCGTCTTCGAGCCGGAGCTGGTGGTACGGCGTTCGACGCTGGTCGTGCCGGTGCCCGGCTGAGCGCGGCTCGTACGCCGCGCAATTCAAGCAGGTCCTCGCCGGAGCGGGTGCCGTTCGTCCAGTCCTCGCGGAACCGGGCTCATCCTGCGGCTGCCGAGGGCCGGTTCGCCGAGTGGATGGGGCACAACACATGATGCGTGTTCACCATCGAAGCCGATCAAACCTGCCCGAAGCCCACTGGGGTGGGCTCCGCCTTGCCCACTACCCCCACCGCGTGCCCGCAGACCCGCACCAGCCGCAAGCAGCCACGTCTGACCTCCAGCCCACCGGATGCCAAATACGCTGCGCGGAGTGACGATCAGAAGGGGCAACCGAACCGGGTATCCCCATGGACGAGAATCGCGATGGTCGCTCGATAGCGAACCGTGTGCGGGAGCACATCGGCTGGTGGCTGGCCGCTGGGGCAGCAATAGCCGGCATAGCGGCCCTACTGATCAGCGTGACCTGGCCAGGCGAATGGCGAGATAGCGCCAACTCAAAATGCGACAAGTGGTACCTCAAATACAGTCTGGCCCTCACCGACGTCGACATCACCCTGACTGAACTTGGAGACAAGATAAAAGCTTGGGAAAAGGACGGCACCCCCTATTCCGACGCCGACTATCAGAAAGTCGGGAGAGCGCAGCTGGTGGCAGCAGACCGGTTAAGTGAAATGCTGGGCGACATCCGCGACCTGGACAGGCCATGGTGGGGCAGCCTCGATGGCCAAGTAGAGACTGCCGTGGACCGCGGAAGCGCACTTTCCCGTGCCTACGCTCAGGCTGGCCAGTCCTACGCGAAGCAAAAAGCAAACGAAGCGTGGTCGCAAGAAACCGAAGACGAAATAGGCGAGCGCCTAGGGAAAGTTGAAGAACGCCTGGAGGCCTGGTTCGAGAGCCTGGACGCACTCAAGCTGGAACAGTGTTCATCCTCGCCGCCTGGCTAGAATCCCGGCCAACGCTTGATGAACCAGCGCACCTGGCTGGCTCACCCCGCGAAAATCCCTGCGCGACGCATCTGCAGTTCGGAGCGGACGAGTTCGAGGAGACGCCCCGACCAGTTGCGGCCCTGGCCGGTGTTGTCGCCCCAGAAGTTCGAGTTCATGTCGTCGTAGATCACGGTGGCGTCGTCCGTCGCCAGCAGGACCGCGGCCAGCTCGGGGTGCTGCTCGTACTTGGCGCGCAGCAGTTGTGTCATGACGGCGGTCCGGACCTGCCCCCAGTCCTCGCGGCGGGGTACCCCGGCCGCGAGCGTGCGTGCCGCGGAGGCGCTCTCCGACTTCGCAATCGTGTGCCGCGTCCCGGGCTCGGCGGCCGACAGGGCCCAGTAGGCGTGGGCGACGGAAGGGTAGGAGGTGCCCGACACCGTGATCGGGGCGGGGTAGTCGTGCCGCAGGCCTGGCTTTCCGGGATCGGATACCGGCTTGGTCGGATACGAGTGGTACAGCTGGACCGCCGGTGCGTGCGGTGTCGCCGGCCCGTCCGCAGGAACATGGGTGGCCCTCTCGGCCTTCCAACGGGCCCGCTCCTCGAAGTACGCGAGCGCGCCGTTGTAGTTCTCCTGTGAGACCGTTCCGTCGAACGAGAGGTAGGTCCGGCCACCGGGGCCTGCCGCCAGGACACGCAGCGGCCAGTCCTTGCGGTCCATGTCACCCAGCGCGAATCGGCGCTGCGACTCCGGGACGGCCAGGAACGCGGCACCGGCTGCGGCCCGGTTCTCCTCGGTCCGGTCGGCGAGGAAGACGTCGACGGCGGCCAGGCAGCGCTCGGTCGAGTCGGGCCGCCCGTTCAGCTGGTCAATCGTGTCGCGGACTTCAGCGACCAGCAGCTCGGGCGTGAGCCAGCTCTCCGGCTCGCTGAACTTCCAGTCCGCCAGCTCATGGGCGGATGCCTCGCCGCCCTCCGGAAAGCTGGTGGCGACCCAGCCGGTGCGCAGCTTCTCCTCGAACTCCGCGAGCGTGACCAGGCCCCAGCAGTCGATGAGCCCGTCCGCGTAGATGAAGAGGTCGGTGAGGAAGTACTGGCCGCCGTTGCGGATGAAGGCGTGCCGCCAGGTTCCGGGTATGCGGATGCCGTCTGCTGTGCGATGAGTGATCCGATTGCCGATCATCCTCGGATTGTGCCGCAGCGATCGCCGCGCAGACCGCGATTTTCCTCCGGGGCGGCTCCCGGCGCCTCAAGGCCCCCGGCGTCGTCCGACACTGAACCTGGGAGATGGCTCCGACTACACCTCTTTCTCCTCGGCTGCCTGGCTTCCTTCGCGGGCCGTGTAGGAGCGGGCTGGCCACGGTATTCAGCCTCAGCACCGGGGCCCGGGGACCACGCCGCTGCCGCAGGAGCGTTCCGCCTGAAGGGGCTGGCTTCCGACGGCTTCGTTCCCTCCGAGTCCGTCCATGACCAGTGCGTGAGCGACTCCGATTCACCGAGTGGAGCCGAGCCAGGGTGTGGGACAAGCTCCACCGCGTGGCCCTGAACGACCTCGGCGTACGCGGGGATCTGGACTGGTCGCGGTGCGCGGTTGACTCGGTGAGCATGCGGGCTTTCAAAGGGGGGACCTGACAGGTCCGAATCCCGTAGCTCGCGGTAAGAAAGGCTCAAAGATCCACTTGATCACCGAGCAGTCCGGTCTGGCGCTCTCGAACGGGATCTCCGGCGCGAACACCCACGACAGCCAGGGCATCGAACCCCTTGTCCGCGGCATCCCGCCGATCCGCTCCCGTCTCGGACCGCCTCGACGACGGCCGGCCAAACTCCCTGGCGACGAGGGCTACGACCACGACCACCTACGCAGGTGGCTGCGCTCCCGCACCATCACCCCGCGCATCGCCCGGTCTGCACCGTCGCTACGAGCGCAAGGCCGAACACTTCCTCGCGTTCGCCGGCATCGCGGCCGCCCTCATCTGCTATCGATGTCTGGACGGGTGAGCCGGTTCATGCGACGCCGAGGAAGCCCGGGTCGGCGCCGTCGAACTGAAGGCACGAGTCGCGGCTCATGCCAAGGAGCTCCGCCATGGGCACCGCGCGACGGCTGGTCGCCGACAGATCCTGACGGGCCTCGGCCGACCACAACGGAGGGAAGAACGACAGTCCCTGTCTGCCGTCCAGCACTGAGACCTCACCGCGCCAGCCGTCCCACCGCAGGCCTTCATAGAATCCCTGGAGTCCTCCGGAGAAGATCCAGGACAACCACGCCGAGTGGCCGGCACCCAAGGCCTCCCAGCCGAGCGCATCAGGGGCGAAGTAGAGGATCTCGCCCGGCTCGCCGGGCCGACCGGCCTCACGGGGGTCACCCCCGTTGAGCGCGAAGACCCCGCCCAGTACATCGTGCGCAACCACAAGACCAGCGCCAGGCCGCCATGAGGGATCGAATGCCGGGGGCATGGCGTTGACCTCGGCCAGGCCAGGCAGCCCGGCGTCACTTGGGCTTCCGAAGATCCGCAACCATCCACCGTCCACGAGCAGACCGCCGCAGTTCAGTACGATGCCGCCCAGATTCGACCCGGCGGAGACCTGTAGCTGCAGCAGGGAGGCTCGGCCTGCCGCGGTATCGCCGGGCAGGACCTCAACCGGTACGTCGGTGCCGGACAGCTCCTGGAGAAGGAGCGGCCATGCAGGGGCCTCGACGTTGATCAGTTCATTGTGGTCGCGCATCTCCGCATCGTCGCACCAACGCCGAGAGCCGTAGTCCTCCGGGGCACCCGCACGGCCATCTACCAATCGAGACGACCTCTTAGACGTCGTTTCCTTTGGTGGCTGTTGAATGGCGCCGCCGAGAGACACCAGGCCGGAGAGGGGTCTCTGTGGCTGATCTGGCATGATCACCCCAAGCCGTGAAGGGGCGACATGACCATTGACGACAGAGCCGACCCGGCGCAGATCATCGCCCGAGTAGGCAACTTCGCACCTCGCGAGCGCGCTCTCGAGGTGTGGATGTATCTCGCCACCAAGGCAGGGTGGACGGTGAGTGCCGTCCCGGACGCAGTACCGGACGCCGATGCGGGTGACTGCGGAGTCGTCGAGGTGGAGGGTCTGCGTTATCGGATCCGTCTCACTCCCCGAGTGAGGACGACGCTGGTCGATGACGCGGACGGCCGGATGTCGCAGCGTCCCGTATTTACACATGCTGCCTGGGCCGACCCCTTGTTGGAGCCGGACAACTCTGTGCCCTACCTCGGTCGCTGAGGCACTGACGCCTTGCTGAGTCGGCGGTGGCAGATCAGGGCTGCGGCTATGCCGACGAAAGCGAGGAAGTGTTCCGCCTTGTGTTCGTATCGGCGGTGCAGCCGGCGGCAGCCGGCGAGCCAGGACACGGTTCTTTCGACGACCCATCGATGACGGCCGAGACGTTGCGAGGACTCGATGCCGCGGCGGGCGATGCGGTGGCGGACGCCGCGTTTGCGGAGCCATCGGCGCAGGTGGTCGTAGTCGGAGCCTTTGTCGGCGTGGAGCTTGTCGGGGCGCCGTCGGCGAGGTCCACGCCGGGACCGGATCGGCGGTGTGCCCCGCACGAGTGGTTCAAGAACGAGACTGTCGTGCATGTTCGCGCCCGAGATGCCGAGCGAGAGCGGGAGTCCGTTCCGGTCGGTGATCAGGTGGATTTTCGATCCGCGCTTGCCACGGTCGGTCGGATTCGGTCCCGTCAGAAGCCCCCCTTTGCGGCCCGCATGCTGACGGAGTCGATCGCACCCCGCGACCAGTCCAGAGCACCACGAGCCCCGAGTTCATCAAGGATGACGCGGTGGAGTCGGGACCAGACCCGAGCCCGGCTCCACTGGGCGAAACGTCGGTAGACCGTCTGCCAGCTTGGGCCGAACACTGCCGGGAGCTGCCGCCAGGTGCAGCCCGAGGTCGCCACGAAGATGATCGCGGCCAAGGCTTCGCGGTCACCCGCTCGACGCCGGCCGCCGCCCTGCGGACGTATGACTTCCGTCGGCGGCACAACCCTCCGGAACAGTAGCCACAACTCGTCCGGCACCAGCCGCTCAACCAGGTCCGCCATGCACGGTTCAACGAACGATCGCACCAAAAGAAACGACGTCTTAAGCCGCGCTCACGCGGCACCGAAAGCTCCCGCCCACGAAGCGATCGCCGGCCAGACTTGGAGTACGCTGCCACGCCGGTCTGCAGTGAGCTGGTCGCCAATGCCGTCACGCACGCCACTCCGGGCCCTTCGACGAGCGACGACTACGGCGGGCCGATGAGCCTGTTGGCCTTGGAGCGGCCGAGTCCGAGGTCCACGCGCCCGGGAGACAGGTGGGCGAGGGTCCCGAACTCCTCCGCGATGACCGCCGGTCGGCGGGGGCCGGTCTGCACCGCGCCCGAGCCCACGCGGATCCGGCGCGTGCCGGCGGCCACCGCACCCATCAGTACGACGGGAGCGGCGGCGACGCTCGGGGGGAGGTGGTGCTCGGCGATCCAGTAGCGGGCGTAGCCCAGCCGTTCGGCATGCCGGACCAGGTCGACCGTGCGGTGCAGCGCCAGCGGGGGGCGAGGTCCAACACCGGCAGCCGGACGGTTCTTCGCGACGGCACTGCGGCCCACACCTCTCACAGTTCGCTGCCGGTCGGTGGCGTGCCCGGGGGCCGGATGCCGGACGGCAGGGCAGGGTGCGGATGCGGGTGTCGGCCCGGGACCGCGGGATCCGGCACCCGGCCCCGGGCGAAAGCCAGTGAACCAACCGTGCGGGGACGGCCACGACTGGTTGCGTCTCCGAAAACCGGCCGAGGGGCGCGACCTCGCCCTATGGGATCGACCTAAAGGGAGGCGACTGCCCCGGCGTCGAGGTAGGCCCACGCCGTCGTACCGGACCGCAGCACCACTTCGGACCGGGCGTAGTCGTCGACCTCATAGTCGTCCGCCGCGGCCAGTTCGGTGTCCGTGATACGGAACAGCGTGCCCTCGACAGCGTCGTCCTTCCGCGCCGAGGGGAGCACGCACGGATGCCGGTCGGTGCCGCTCGCCGCGATGACGTCCGGATCGGTGATCGTGACATAGCTGGTCGCATACCCGGGCAGCGCATCGGGCGTACCCGTGAGGAGCCGTCCGAAGCGGGCCAGTTGGACCTGCTCGGACTGCAGCGTGCCGTAGGAGAACAGCAACTGGTTGGCATCGGCGGTCATGGGGTGATGCTCCTTGCTTCTGCTGCCGGTTGACCCCCACGAACCTAGTAGATGCGACCACGGCGCGTGTGGGCGCCTACGGCGGCCCGCGGCGCCCTCACACCAGGTCCCGCCGCCGAGGCGCGGCCGCAAGAGAGTCGGCTCCTGAGCAGCCGTTCCGAGTGGCCGCACCCACGGCGACACAGGAAAAGCCATCGTCGATACCTCCAAGAAGGTGGCTGCACCCGCCATGCCCTTTGGCAGATGGAACAGGCATTTGCGAGGACATTGCTGGATATGTGCCGCAGATGCACAATGGAGAGAGGAGTCGGGTCGGCACATCACGTGCAGCCCGGTTGCCCGATGCACCGGGGTCGCTCGCGGTTTCGCGAACGTTCCACGACAGGAGGAAGGGAGGGCCGCCATGACCGTGGCACCCGAGCGGACGGACGAGTCCTTGCGGGCATGGGGGCCGGCGGAGGCCGCGCGGACGGCAGATGTCGTTTTCGCCGAGGTCGCTGCGCGGGACCTGATCAGCCCGGGCCGCACCGAATGCGAGGTGGAGGCCCGCATCGCGGAGGTGGCGACGGAGGTCTTCGGGCACGCACCACAGCCTGCGCGGCGGATCGTGCGTTCCGGCCCGCACACCGTTCTCCCGGGCGGCCAGGAGCCTCCGGACAGGGTGATCCGCCAGGACGACATCGTCGTCGTCGATCTCGGCCCGTTCCTCGCCCCGCACGGGATCGACGCCGCCCGGACCTTCGCGTTCGGCCGGGATACGGGCCGGAACCGGCTCGTCGAGGACCTGTGGACGCTGTCCGACGCCGCCCGTGGCGCCTTCCTCGCCGACGAGCGCGTCACGGGCCGACAGCTGCACGCCGCGGTCCGGACCCTCGCGGCCAGGGCGGGCTGGACGCTGGGCACCTGGCACGTCGGCCGCCTGACGGGGGAGGCACCGGGGACGGACGTTCCCGGGCTTCACCTCGCCCCCTTCGTCTGCCCTGCGAACGACGAACCACTGCGACGCAGCGTCCGCGGTGGCGGCGAGGCTCACTGGATCCTGGAGATCCACCTGGTCGACGCCTACCGCGGTTTCGGCGGGTCCCTCAAGCAGCTCCTCGGCACACCCTGACGCCCAGCCCGAGGCGTCGCTTTCCCGGGCACGGGGCGGGCCCCGCACCGGAAGGGGTCGGTGCGGGGCCCGAGGAACCTCGACGGCCGCACGGGCCGGAGGGTGCGTGGATCAGGCGGCGGAGAGGGAGATCTCGGTCGCCTTGATCAGCGCGACGACGGAGCTGCCGGAGACCAGGCCGAGGTCCTTGGCGGCGTCCGCGGTGATCGCAGCGGTCAGGCCTCCGCCGGCCACGTCGACCTTCACCGAGGCCATCGCCGGACCGGAGGCGACGTCGACGACGGTGCCGGGGATCTGGTTGCGGATCGAGACGCCGGAGACCGCGGCGGTGGCGAGGGAGACCTCGGTGGCCTTCACCAGCGCCGTGACCGCGGAGCCCTCGGCGAGACCCAGCTCCTTGGCCGCATCCGCGGTGATCGCGGCGGTGATGTCCTGACCGCCCTCCAAACGCACCTTCACCGAGGCCATGGCCTCACCGGCCGTGACGGAGGTGACGGTGCCGGCGATCTGGTTACGGATGGACAGGGTCATGAAAAACGCCTCACAAATTCAGAAACGAAACAACAGCCACGGGTGTGACCTGCGTCATGGTCGACAGTACCGGACGAGAAAACCCATTCGAGGTGCCCCCGTCGCATTCGCCAACCGAATGGCCGCAACCGCCTGGCGGATTCCAGCCGGGTCCAAGGACCCCACTTCCCCAGGACTAAAACCCACTCCGACCTGGCCTTTCGACCCTGATCATGCCACGCAAGCACCTGCTGGTCCCGGGCGTCTCATGTTGTGCAGATGCGGCACCTCCGATGGTTCAGTGGCAGCAAATCATCAATCGCCGCGCGGTTCCGAACTGCATTTGCGCCGACCGCCGATATCCCGACGGGGAGAAAACTTTTCGCCATGGCCTTCCTTCTCAGCACAACGCCGCGACGCCGCCGGAGCCTCACGGGTCTGATCGGCGTCGCGCTGCTCGCCCCGGTCCTGGCCGCGTGCGGAAACGACGACGGCTCGACGTCCGCGCCCCCGTCGGCATCCGGGTCGGGGGTGCCGCCGGCGAACCTGACCGTGCTCGCCGCCGCCTCCCTCACCGACGTCTTCAAGACCGCGGGCGCCGCCTACGAGAAGGCCAACCCCGGCACCAAGGTCACCTTCTCCTTCGCCGGCTCCCAGGAACTGGCCTCCCAGGTCCGTCAGGGAGCCCCCGCCGACGTCCTGGTCACGGCCGACACCAGGACCATGGACGGCCTGGGGGCGGAGACGAACGATCCGGTGGTGATCGCGAAGAACCGGCTCGTGATCGCCACCACCCCCGGAAACCCCCACAAGATCGGATCCCTGAAGGACCTGGCCGACCCCAAGCTGAAAGTCGTCCTCGCCGCACCCGAAGTACCGGTCGGGCGCTACAGCCAGGAAGCCCTCGACAAGGCCGGCGTCACCGTCAAGCCGGTCTCGCAGGAACCCAACGTCCGAGCCGTGCTGTCCAAGGTCGAACTCGGCGAGGCCGACGCCGGCATCGTCTACCAGACCGACACCACCGCCGCCGGGGACAAGGTGACGGCCGTCGGCATCCCCGACGACCAGAACGCCATCGCCTCCTACCCCGCCGCCCCCCTCAAGGACAGCCAGAACCAGACCGCGGCCAACGCCTTCGTCACCTGGCTCTCCGCCCCCGAGGCCCAGCAGATCCTCCGGCAGGCCGGCTTCCAGCAACCATGAGGGCCCACCGCGGCGCCGGGCCCCGCCCGCCCCTCGCGCTGGCCGCGCCCGCCCTGCTGGCGGTCGCGTTCCTGATGATCCCGCTCGTGGGGATCCTCGCCCGGACGCAGTGGAGCGAGCTCGGCGCGCACCTGACCACCCCCGGCTCCATCGAGGCCCTCAAACTCTCCGTCGTCGTCTCCTTCTGGGCGCTCGGGATCTCGCTGGTGCTGGGAGTGCCGCTGGCGTGGCTGCTGGCCCGGGTCGAGTTCCCCGGCAAGACCCTCGTACGGTCGCTGGTCCTGCTGCCGATGGTGCTGCCGCCCACCGTCGGCGGTGTCGCGCTGCTGCTCGGCTTCGGCCGACGCGGCCTGCTGGGACCCTTCCTGTACTCGGCGTTCGGAGTCACCCTGCCGTTCCACACCTCCGGCGCCGTGGTCGCGGCCACGTTCGTCGCGATGCCGTTCCTCGTCATCAGCCTCGAAGGCGCGCTCGGTGGGCTGCCGCCGGGCTATGAGGAGACCGCCGCCTCGCTCGGAGCGTCCCCGCTGCGGGTGTTCTTCACCGTCACCGTGCCGATGGTGGCACCCGGTCTGATCGCCGGGGCCGCGCTGACGTGGGCACGGGCGCTGGGCGAGTTCGGCGCGACGATCACCTTCGCCGGGAACCTTCCCGGCGTCACCCAGACCCTTCCCCTGCAGGTCTACCTGCTGCTCCAGGACTCCCCCGAGGCGGCGACCTCCCTGTCCCTGCTCCTCCTCGCGATCGCCATGGTCGTCCTCATCGCACTGCGGGGGCGCTGGACGTCCGGGCACGCGGTGCGCGAAGCCCACTACAGCGCGCCGACCGAGGACCCCGTCGCCGACACCCCCGAACCGGCCGCGGGAGTCCTGCCCGCGCCGGACGGCCGCTGGGCCCTGCACGCCAAGGTCACCGGCTTCAACCAGCTGACCCTGGCCGCCGAACCCGGCACCACCATCGCCGTCGTGGGTGAGAACGGCGCCGGGAAGACCACCCTGCTGCGCGCCCTGCTCGGCCTCACCCCGCGCGCCCACGCCGAACTCCGGCTCGGCGGGACGGAGGTGACCACCCTGCCCGTGCACCGACGCCAGGTCGCCTGGGTCCCGCAGAACGGAGCCCTGTTCCCCCACCTGACCGCCCTGGCCAACACCGCCTACGGACTACGCGCCCAGGGCGTCAAACGGGCCGATGCGCAGACCCAGGCGCGGGTGTGGCTGGACCGGCTCGGTGTCGGCCACCTCGCAGAACGCAAACCCGCCCAGCTCTCCGGCGGCCAAGCCCAACGCGTCGCCCTCGCCCGCGCCCTCGCCGCCCGACCGCGGCTGCTCCTCCTCGACGAACCCCTGGCCGCCCTCGACCAGACCACCCGCGCCCGCGTGCGCCACGCCCTGCGCACCCACCTCGCGTCCTTCGGCGGGGTGTGCCTGATCGTCACCCACGACCCCGTCGAAGCCGTCTCCCTCGCCGACCGCGTCCTCGTCCTCGCCCACGGGCACGCCCTCCAGGACGCGCCGCCCACCGAAGTCACCCGCAATCCGCGCTCGCCCTGGGTGGCCCGCATGCTGGGCCGCAACGCCTGGCCCGGCACCACCACCACCGACGGCGTCAAACTCGCCGCCGGCGGCGCCGTGGTCGTCGCCGATCCGGTCGCCGAAGGCACCGAGGCACTCGCCATCGTCGCCCCGGAAGCCGTCGCCCTGCACCGGCAGAAGCCGGCGGGCAGTCCGCGCAACGTGTGGCCCGGCACCGTCCGCGAGATCACAGCCTCCGGCAGCCGGCTGCGGATACTGGTCACCTCCCCCGAGATCGCCGACGTCGTCGCCGAAATCACCCCCCACGCCGCCGCCGAACTCGGCCTCGCCGACGGAACCCACGTGTGGTGCAGCGTGAAGGCCACCGAGATCACCCTGGTCACCCTCTGAACCAACAACCCGACCCCGGGTCCGGCGTCACGACAGCAGCCCTGCCGTGCGTTGACCGGCTCAACGCAACCGGCCGGTGATCGGCCAAGACACTTGCGCAGGCCGCCGACCTGTCCACGAAACGGAAGTTCCCGCGCTGCAGTCGCCGCGACCAGCGACCCGGGGCTCAACGAGAGGGACGGTGCCCGCTCCCAGTGGCAGGCGGAGGCGGTCGTCGCGGCCCAGGGCGCATTCCTCGACGCCTGCCGGGAGGACCTGTCGTACGCCGCGAAGCGGTGGCAGGTGGTGCGCCGCCACAAGGAGCGGCGCTTCCTCCGTGACCAGGCAGTCAGCCGCTGACAGAGGCCCACCTGTGGATCACCCCGTCCGGATGGAAGGCCGTCCGAGCGCCACGCCGGTTCCCCGGCCTCGGTACGGCCGTGGGGTCTCCTGTCATCGATCTTTCAGAGGACTTGCACAGCCTTGGCGCGGGCCGGCCGGGCTGCCGGCCCTGTCCAGGAGAATCTCAAGGCCGGCGGAGAAAGAAGCGGTCCGCCGCAGCCGTCCGTCAGGCGCGGGCCCGTTCGTGGCAGTCGGCTGCCGGGCGTCCTTCTCCGACGTGAACCTGGGTACCCGCATGGAAAGAAGCGGCTCGCCGCTGGGTCCTGTTTGACGGGCCGGAACCTCCGATTCGACGTTGCGAACGGCGTTCGCCTGTACGTACGGTGTGCGCTCCGTGATCACGGGGCAGCGGGCCGGTCCAGGGTTCGCTTCACAGTGGGGGCCTTGGCGGAGCGAGTCTGCAGCTGCCGCCGGGTCGGCACGGTGGATCACACAGCGTGTTTCAGCACGGCGGCAGCGGACGGAGTACGTGGACGGTACTGACCATTCGTTCTCGGCTACAGACCTCTCTCCGCCCGCACCATCACAGCTCCACCGCATAAAAATGGGGGTACACCTTGCACGTCCAGCTCCTGGGGCCGGTTCGGGTCTCGGCGGGGAAGCCGGGAATACTGCGCCTGCTCCCCTCCACCAAGATGCGCCACCTGCTGGCTCTTCTCGCCTGGCAGCCCAACTCCTTCATCCCGGACGAGGACGCGGCCACACAGATCTGGGGTGAGGAGCTCCCGAAGGACCCTCGCGCAGCCCTCTACACGTCGGCGTGCCGCCTGCGCCGCCTGATGGGGACCAGCGTGCGGGAACGGCAGTCCCCGGCCTGTGAGGTTGTGCGCCGAAACGGCGGATACATGCTCGTCACCGAGCCCGGGCACGTGGACCTGCACGGCATGCGGCAGCTTGTACGTGCCGGCCGGTCGGCACAGTACGCGGGTCGGCAGGAGGAGGCCTATCGACTGTTCGAACGGGCGCTCGCATTCGCCGACGGTGTACCGCTGGCCGACCTGAACTCCTCGTGGGCCGACCGTGTCCGCTGGTCCTTGGAGCTGGAACTCCTGGCGACTCGTCTCCAGCACGCGAGGCTGGCCATTGCGTCGGGCAGAGCCGCCGAGGTCCTGCCCGCTCTGCTGGAACTCGCCGACCGGCACCCGCTGGACGAGGCCGTGGCCGATGCCCTGGTCCGGGCGCTCTACCTGTCGGGCAGACAGGGCGACGCGCTCGACCGGTACCGCCTCGTCCGCGCGACGCTCATCGATCAGCTCGGGCAGGAACCCGGAGTCGGCCTGCGCGATCTCCACGATCTGGTGCTGCGCCGCGATCCCGCCCTCAGCGCGGTGATCCACAGCGTCCTGCCTTGACCCGGGTCATAGCTTGCGCAAGACGCTGCCGAGCACTCGTTCGTAGGGGAAGAACCCGCACTGCCGGGAGTCGAAGCTGACTCGAGCGTGGTCACCGAGCAGGTAGAGGGAGTCCTTCGGTACGCGTGACGTCGTGCCGGCGTCGGGTGTCCCGCCGGGTGACGGCACGACGTCACCCGGCACGGCCGCCACTCGTTTGATCAGCCAGGTCCGGCCGTCGGCTCCTTCGGCCGGACTGCCCAACCCGGCGGCCGTGCGGGCCCAGTGCGGCTCGCCGGCGGCCGGGCGTTCCACGACGACGATGCCTCCGCGCCCGGGCACCCGGCCGCGCCGCACCAGTACCCGTTCACCGGGCTGGTAGGCGGGCTGCATGCTCAGCCCGTGGACGGTCACCACGACGAGTGTCCGCCGCAGCCGGCGCAGGCCGGCCACGGCGCCGGCGGCGGCACATGCCGTCACCGCGCATGCGAGGGTGGTGCCGAGGGCCGTCATACGGGCAGTTCCTCCTGACGGTATCCGGATGCCTGAAGGGTGAAGAGGCGTGCGTAGACACCGTCTTTGGCCATGAGATCGAGGTGACGGCCCTGCTCGGCAACGCTTCCGTCGGCCATGACCACGATGTGGTCGGCTTCCCTGACGGACCCCAGGCGGTGTGATATCAGTACGCTGGTCCGGCCGCCGCGCAGCCGGGTGAGAGCGGTGTGGATCTCGTACTCGGCTTCGGCGTCGAGTCCTGCCGACGGCTCGTCCAGTATGAGGAGGTCGCGGTCGGCACGCAGGAAGGCCCGTGCGAGCGCCAGGCGTTGGCTCTGGCCGCCCGAGAGCATGACCCCTGCTTCGGTATCCGCCTCGCCGAGGTCCTGGCCTGCGAAAAAGGTGCGGGAAAGCAGCGTTTCATAGCCGTGGGGGAGTTCACTGAGCGTTCGGTGCACGCCGGCCCTGCGGGCGGCCTCCTCGATTCTTGGAAGGTCGTCCACGGCGGACAGGTCGCCGAGCGCGATCGCTTCACGGGCGGGCAGGTCGTAGTGCATGAAGTCTTGGAAGACTGCTCCCAGTCGGTCCCGTAGGGCCGCGGGGTCCACCTCCCGGATATCGACTCCGTCCCAGAGGATCTGTCCTTCGGTCGGGTCGTAGAACCGGCAGAGCAGCTTCACCAGCGTCGACTTCCCCGCGCCGTTGAGCCCCACGAGGGCCACGGCCTGACCGAAGGGGATGGTGAAGCTGACATGCCGCAGCACCCACGGATGCTCGGGCCCGTACCGGAAGGAGACATCACTGAACTCGATGCCCCGCGAAAGACCGGGCAGCATCCGGGGAGTGGCAGGCGCAGGCAGATCCGGTTCGGCCGCGGTGACTGCCCGGTAGTGCTCGAAGAGCTCCAGTGCCTGGTGAGTCCGGCCCGTTTCGGCCGCCAGGAGCGCGGAGGCACTCTGGACGCCTGCCACAGCCGCTACGAAGATCGCTACGTCTCCGGCGGAGAGCGTTCCGGCGACCGCGGAGCTCACAGCCCACAGCAGGCCGGCAGCTGCGACGCACGCGGCGAGGACGGCAAGAGCGGACTGGGCGAACACCTCCCGCCGGTCCTCCCGCCGGATGACGGTGTCGGCGGCCCTCCGCTCACACTGCATCCGGCCGAGGAAGTGGCCGGCGATGCCCAGGAGGCGGATCTCCTTGGCTGCGGCCACGCTGGTCAGTAGTTGGTCGTAGAACAGTTCCCGCCGTTCGGCCGGGCCGATGGTCCACAGGGCGCGGGCACGGCGGCGTGCAAGCAGTACCTCCGCCACCAATACGGGAACACTGAAGAGGGCAACGAACGCCGTCATGGCGGGGGCGACGACGGTCAGCGAGGCCATGAAGCCCACCAGGGTGACCAGCGCGCCGACCGCACCGAGGAGTCCGTCAGTGGCGGCGCCTGGAGCGTGGCGCCCTGATTGCTTGGCCAGCCGGAGGCGGTCGAGGAAGGCCGGGTTCTCGAAGGGGCCGAGGCCGACGATGGTGCCCACGGCGCGGAACAGGCGGTTCTGGGCGAGCATGCCGATGGACCGGTCGAGCTCGGCGCGGAGGTAGGCGAGGGCGTGCGGGGCAGCCGCCTGTGCGATGCCTGCCACAGCCAGGCACGCGACGGGCACCGCGGCGGCAGCAAAGCCATCGCCCTCCGTGACCGCGTCCAGGGTCAACTTCGTCGCCCAGCCGACAGCCACGGGAAAGGTACTGACCAGGAGCACGAGGACGACGTGCAGGGCAACGAGCACAGGCGCGGCCGCGAAGGCGAGCCCGAACGCCGCCATGAGGGCACGGCCGGATCCCGGGGCGTGGCCGGTCGGCGTGCCGGCGCTGTGCTCCGCTTCGGAGTGCGGACGGAACATGTGGACTCAGCCGCCGACGGGGGCGGGCGCCGTGCGGGAGGCCTGAAGCGAGCCCGCCTGACGCAGGCGGGCGGAGCTGACCTCTGAACGCACCACCGTTCCCTCCGCAGAAACGACCAGATACGTGGGGAAGATGCTCACACCGAGCTCCGCGACGAGGTCGGCGCCGGGCCCAGGCCCGTCTGCCGACACGAGGGTGGCCAGGTCACCCAGTTCCCGGCGGTACAGGTCGGCCTCGGCCATGTCACCGTGGATCACCGCGAGCACCCGGTCCCGCGGCAGGCCCAGGTCCTGCAGGTAGCGGCGGTAGTCGGGCAGCTGTTCCTTGCAGCCGGCACACCCGACCGCCTGGAAACTGACCAGCCAGGAACCGTCAGTGCCGGCCGGCAGTTCCACGCGCTCACCATCCAGGTCGCTCAGCGACCGCCGCATTCCGATCACGGCGCCGACGGGCACCGTGTCCGGCCGCCTCCGGCTCAACAATCCCTCCTGGACCATCGGGTCCAGGAGCTTCTTCACCCTCAGAGCCACCGCCAGGGACAACGCGCAGCTCGCCGAGGCGAGTAGCAGCGCAAGCACGGACAAAGAGGTCAGCACAGGACGCACCTTTCAGGAACGCGGACTCAGAGGAGACCGGAAGAACAGCAGGACTTCAGGGAGGTACAGCAGAACGGCACCCGTGGCCGCGGCGGGGGCGGCGAGCACCACGTACTGGATGACCTGTGGCGCCCCGCTGCCGCCGGCCGCCAGGACGATGAGGAGAACGGCCGCCAGAACGAGCAGGATGGCGTTGCGCAGCAGGTGCCTCCACGAGGCGGCCTGTCCGCCGCTCCCGGCGCAACCACAGGCCGCCGAGCTGCCGCCGGCGATCAGCCGCGCGAGGTACGCGGTGAAAGTGATGAGCATGACGAGGGCCATGGCGGAACCCCACCCGGCGGAACCCGGATACAAGAGGGCCGCCGCCGTGAGCAGTTCGGCTGCCACGGCGCCGATGGCCACCACCCCCGGTTTGCCGGTCAGCACAGGTACGGTGGCACGCACGTGAGACCTGAAGGCGGCGAACCGGCGCACCTTTGGCAGTGCCGAGATGAGGAAGACCGCCGCGAGCGCTGTCTGGCCGAATACGAGTGCACTGGTCATGGTTCCGCCCGGGTCCGGGCTCCGGCTGCCGCACCGCTGTCGGACACGGCAGCCGGAGACTCAATGGTGGGAACGGTCTGAGGGCTTGTCGGCCCCGACCGTTCTAGGCGCAGCGCGCCCGGCAGTCCTCCCAGATGCAGCAGGTGATGCCGTAGACCTGGCCACCGCTCTTCTTGTAGTCCTTCCAGCACTCCTTGGCGCAGCCGGCCGCAGCGGTGGTCTGCGGCAGCACGGCGCCGACGGCCTTGGAGGCGAAACGGCGGACGATGCTCTTCATGTTGTGCTCCTCGTTGATCCGCGGCGAGGGGGTCCCCCGCCTCGACTTCTGAAGGCTTTCAAACGGCCATGTCAGGGATCTGTCGTCCACATGTCACCGGTCCGCCCCCGGCCCGCTCGTACCGGGCGGCGCAGAGCGCGGCGGAGAGCGCGAGGACGCCTCGCAAAGGATCGGCATCCCCTCTGCCGTGCAGGACGGGGGCTTCCGCCCGCCGTTCAGGGGGCGCCGGACGGGGTTCCCGTGCAGTGCGGGGGGACACTGTGCACATCAGGGAGCGCTGTACTCTCTCGGTGAACGTCGTGCGCATCCAGGAGGATTTCGTGACCGAAAAGGCGAACGCAGCCTTCGTGCCGTCCGTGTGGGTGCGCCCCACGCCCGCTCATCGGCTCCGGCCCGCACTCAGCCGGGACGTGATCGTCCGCGAGGCGATCGCGGTGCTGGACGAGGCTGGTTCGGAGGCCCTGACCATGCGCAAGCTCGGCGCCCGGCTGAACGCCGGCGCCACCTCGTTCTACCGGCATGTGACGAACAGGGACGAGCTGCTGGAGCTGGCCGTGGACGAGGTCCTCGGGGAAGTCCTGGTACCGCAGGGCGGCTCCCCCGACGACTGGCGGTCGGACGTCACCGCGTTCGCCGACGCATTCCGCGCCACCGCTCTGCGCCACCCGTGGCTGTGCGCAGAACTGGGGCGTGCGGGCATGGCGTACCTGGGGCCGAACCTGTCGGCCCTCACCGCGCAACTGACCGCCCTGCTTGCCGCTGCCGGATACCCCGACCCGCCCAGCGCGATCAACGCCCTGTACTCGTACGCCATTGGCATGAGTACCACCGAGTCCGCCTGGCTGAGCACGGTGGCGCGTTCCGGTCAGTCCGAGGCGGAGTTCCTTGCGCAAACCCTTCGGCCCGAGCCTGGTGTCGGCAGCGAGGACCTGCGCTTCGTCCAGGACCCTGCGGCCGTCCGCGACGAACACTTCGCCTCCGGGCTCGGTATCGTCCTCGACGGACTCTCCACCCGCCTCAGGCCTCAGGCTTGACGGTCCGAATCGATGCGCACTCCTACGGATTGACCCCGGAGAACGCTGAGGCAAGCTTGATGGGCCGAGGTCGGGTTCCGCGATGCGACCGGGTGTGTGGCCACTGTCCGATCAGGTGACGTGCATCGGCGGCGCGGGCGACGTGTAATCAGTTGCGCACGATGTTCCCCTCTGAGTACAGTGTGCGCGAAATGGGGTTCTGACAGTACCGAGCCGCAAAGACTCAAGCCTGGCCCGGAAGCGGTGAAACGGTACGGCGGCCGTACCGCCGAGAGACGCACCGAGGCGGGACGGGCCGTGGCCGGGCAACCGCAGTCGGCAGGTGACCGACACGATCACGTCCAAGTCCACGTCCACGTCTCCACGTTGACCCCAGTAGAACCCAGTAGACCCACGTCATTCTCTGTTCGAAGGATGCCCTCTGTTGCGCCCCACTCGTGCGACCGTCCTGCTCACCGCAGGTCTCGTCACCCTTCTCGGGACACCGGCCGCCACCGCCGCCGAGACCCCGTCCGCCCTCTACGTGAGCAGCCGGGAAGGGTCGAACTGCGCTGACTCCGGCCCGGGTTCGCAGGCGGTTCCGTACTGCACGATCTCGGCGGCGGCCAAGGTCGCCGGGCCGGGACAGACGGTCAAGATCGGGATGGGTGTCTACCCCGAGGCCCTGAATCTCGACCGCTCCGGCACTCCGGGCAAGCCGATCGTCTTCGACGCCGAGCTCGCCGACCGCATGCCCGCGATCTCCGTCACGTCGCTCACCATCACCGGTGCCTCGCACCTGGTGGTCCGCGGTCTCCAGCCCGCCACCGTCAGGGTCTCCGGGTCCGCCGACATCGAGCTGGACCGGCTGCGAACTACCGACGGCAGCGTGCCCGGCGTCATCATCGGCGGGGCGAGCACGGACGTACGCCTCACCCGCAGCCGCGCGAGCGACGTCCGGATCGAGGGCGGCTCCCAGCGCACGCTGCTCGGCCGCAACGAGCTCGTGGGATATGACGCACCACCGGTCACCGCGCAGGACGCGCCCGGCACCGTCATCACCAACAACAGGCTGGTCAACGACTGCTTCGCAGCCGCCTCGGTCATCGGGACCTCGACCGGATCCGCCCTGTTCAACAATGTGGTCTACGCGTACAGGACCGCAGCCGGGTGCCCGGACGGCGCGCCGGCCGCCGGCATCGAGGTGGCACCGACCGCGGCATCCGGAACCCGCGCCGACTACAACCTGCTGGTCGATGGCGAGACCAGCTGGCTGACGGCCTACAAGTGGGCCGGCGCCGTCTACGAGACCGCCGCCGCGCTCAAGGCGGCGACCGGCCAGGGTGAGCACGACCTTCTGGTCCCGTCCCCGATGCTGGTGGTCGACGGGAACGACGGCTCGCCCATCATCGACTCAGGGGACCCGACGGCTCCGGGTGTCCTGCCCACCGACGAGCGCGGCTTCCCGACCGCCGACGACCCGCGCCAGCCCAACACCGGCAAGGACGGCGGGTACATCGACCGCGGCAACCGCGAGACCCAGGACTGGCTGTCCCGTGCCTCCGTCGAGATCGAGGAGAACTGGGCCCCGGTCGGCACCACGGTCACGGCCAAGGTCGGCACCGACAGCAGATGGGGCGGGCTGACCTACACCTACGACTTCGGTGACGGATCGGACCCGGTCATC
The DNA here is from genome assembly GCF_040684695.1 of Streptomyces erythrochromogenes. Classification (GTDB taxonomy): domain Bacteria; phylum Actinomycetota; class Actinomycetes; order Streptomycetales; family Streptomycetaceae; genus Streptomyces; species Streptomyces erythrochromogenes_C. The sequence goes on along the minus strand of NZ_JBFBGM010000001.1, from coordinate 306,985 downwards.
ACCAAGGACCGCACCGCCACGCACGTCTACGCGAAGCCCTGCGAGTGCACCGTCAAGGTCACCGCGGCCACCGGCGTCGGCGTGACGGCCACCGCGGAGGCCACCACCAAGGTGACGGCGACCGGCCCGCTGACCGCGGGCTTCACCACCCGCGCGGTCCTGCCGGACTCCGACAACCCGATCGGCTACACGCGCCCGCTGACCTACGAGTTCGACCCCCGGCCCGCCACCGCGGCACCCTGGCCCGTACAGCGCGTCGACGTGGACTTCGGCGACGGCACGTACGCCCACGGCGACCACATGGATAGCGCCTACACCCACACCTACGCCCGGCCCGGCGACTACAAGGTGACGTTCACTCTCAGGGACAAGAAGGGCGCCGTGAGCACGGTGACCCGCGACGTCCGCGCCGAGTACGCCCCCTCCGGCTACACGGCGGTCGAGCCGTTCCGCGTGCTCGACACCCGCCAGGGCGGCTCCCTCCAAGCCGGCAACCCGACTTCGGTCATCCTGCCCGTGGGCACCACGGACCCCAAGCACCCGCTGTCGGGCAGCATGGCCGCGGCCGTCCTCAACGTGACCGTCACCGACGCCACCCAGGACGCCCACCTCAGCGTCTGGCCCTCCGGCCAGCCCCGCCCGATCACGTCCAACGTCAACATCAAGGCCGGCGGCACCGCCTCCAACACCATCACCGTGCCCGTCGGCGCCGACGGGAAGCTCCTCGCCCAGCTCAACTCGGGCAAAGCGGCCCTCATCGTCGACTTCGTCGCCTACTACCAGCCCAACATCGGCCTTCGGTTCACGCCGCAGACCCCGGCCCGCGTCCTGGACACCCGTACCGCCGGCGGGAAGCTCGGTGGCGGCCAGACCCGTACGGTGAAGGTCGCGGGCGTGGCCGGCATCCCGGCGGACGCCACAGCCGTCGCGTTCAACCTCACCAGCACCGGCACCACCCAGAACACCCACGTCATCGCCTACCCGGACCCCTCCAAGCGCACCGCGACGTCGAACCTCAACCCCGAGCCCGGCGTCGACAAGTCGAACCAGGCCATCGTCCCCGTCGGCCCGAACGGGACCATCACCCTCTACAACAACGCCGGTGACACCGACCTGATCCTCGACGCCGTCGGCTACTACGCGAAGGACGCCAAGGGCCTCTTCACCCCGGTCGTGCCGACCCGCCTCGCCGACACCCGCACCACCGGCAAGATCGCCCCCGGCGCCGCCACCACCGTCGCCGGCATCCCCGCGAACGCCCTCGGCGCCGCCGTGAACATCACCGCCACCGACACCACCGGCCCCGGCTTCCTCACCGCGTACGCCGACGGCACGGCACGCCCCGGAGCCAGCAGCCTCAGCACCCGGCCGGGCGTCACCATCGCCAACCACGTCACCACGCCCGTCGCGGGCGGCCGCATCGCGATCTGGAACAGCTGGGGCGGCAGCAACCACGTCATCACCGACCTCCTCGGCTACTTCACCCAGAACTGACGGTCCGACAGCACTACCACCCGGAGCCCCGGCCACCGCGCGAAGCGACACAGGCCGGGGCTCCCCCATGGCCGGGACAACCTTCCGCACCCTCGAACTCCTGCCGGCCGACCGCCCACGGTGCGCATCTGGATTCCCGCCCCGACCAGCAGCCGCAGTACTGGCACGGCCCGGCTGTCCTGCCGTCCGGCAATCGAACGACGGGGTGAGGGAGGCGGCCTGCGGAGCCGGTGAAGCCGACGGCATCGGCATCGACGGTCTCAGAGTGCCGGACCTTCTCCCACAGCCGCTGGCCGCCGCGGTATGTGGACCTCCCCCTCTTGGCGACGATCCCCTCGATTCCTTGATCCTGAAGTACCTGGTACCAGGTCATGGCGATCTCAGGGTCGTCCGTCGCGGGCACTGCCTGGATGGGCGGACCAATGTGTTCGAAGAGTTCCAGCATGAGGCTGCGAGCTCCACGTACGGACGCCCCCGGACGTCGCCGATGCCCGGGTCGGGGTGTGCAAGGAGGTCGAAGGCCGCGAAGGTGGCGGGCAGCGCAGCAGCGAGTCATGGCACCCCATCAGAAATGGGAACAGAATCGTCCCGCCTCACCAACAAACGCTTCCAGTGCCTCTCGGGCCACTTCAGCAGTCCGGTTCAACTCGTCCACATCGCCAGCTTCCTCGATAGTGATACTCACATCGAACACAGCCTTCCCCTGCTGCACCAAGCCGTCAGGAAGGCCAGCAAGCTGTAACCGAAGCAGACACGCCCTACTGACCGTACGAGCCTGGAAGCAGGCATCTTTCGACTCACGGTACTCATCACTGTCACGCCCTCGGTCGCGCCTGGTGCTCCACCTCCAGATCTGCCGCCGCCGTAGTTCAGCAATCGACTCCACAAAGCTGCAGACGACATCCAGCTGCCTCTGCTGCCTTTGATGCTCTCTGTCCCTCACCAACGCCCGTTCAGCGTGGAAACGCTGTATCACACCAGTCGCAACAGAACCTGCCAAAGTACCCATAACAGCAATGAGTGCTACCCATACGGCCTGCATACCCCCAGTCCACCATCCACACGAATGGGCCGGTAGAGGGCCTCACCCCCGCCGAACACGCCCGGGCCGTCGACGAGCGTCAGACCTCGCGCCACGACCCTTACCGGCCGCGCCCAAAGCACTTCCGCGGCGGCCCCGCCGAGGCACGCCACACATGTCGATTGGGTCGGCGGCCCGCACCCCGACAGGCACCATCCTCTGGCCGACCGTCCCGAACACCCCTCCGCCCGCTTAGAGCTGATCTCCTTTGGCGGATTGGGTAGGCCGCCGGTCGTGGTGGGGATTGTTGAGCGGCTGGTGCCGGATGAGTTGTGGGAGCCTGTTCCAGCAGGTGCTGCCAGAGGCTCCATCCCGGCCTCAAGGCGGTGGCCAACCTCGGCATGGTGACCGGGAGGTGCTGGCGGCGATTCTGTTCGTCGGTACGTCGGGCTTGTACTTGGCAGCAGCTGCCCACGGCGTCGTTCAGGCCGTCGGGGGCGACAGCCCACCGGCGGTTCTCCGAGTGGACGAAGGCCCGGGTGGCCCGGGTGTGGGCCAAGCTTCACCGCCTGGTCCTCGACGAACTCGGCGCTCGGGGCGAGCTGAACTGGTCCCGCTGCGCGATCGACTCCGTCAACATGCGGGCCCTGAAAGGGGCACCTCGCGGGTCCAAGTCCTGTCGACAGGGGCAAGTTCGGATCAAAGATCCACTTGATCACCGAGCGGACAGGTCTGCCCCTGTCCGTCGGAATCTCCGGGGCGAACCTCCACGATGGCCAGGCCCTCCAGCCTCTGATCCGGGGTATCCCGCCGATCAGGTCTCGCCGCGGACCCCGTCGCCGCCGCCCCGCGCAGTCGCGAAATCCGTCACCGCATCGCTCGCAAAGGAATCAAGCCGTCGAACCGGCTCGGCCGGCACCGATGGGTCGTAGAGCGAACGATGTCGTGGCTTTCGGGCCGCCATCGCTTACACAGACGCTATGAACGCAAGGCCGAACACTTCCTGGCGTTCGCAGGCATCGCTGCAGCCCTCATCTGGTACCGCCGCTTGGAGACGAACACCAAACCGACTCAAGAGCTACGGCAGAATGGCTCAAGTGAGCGAATCGACCGAGCAGGTGCAAACCACAGACCGTCTCTGGCGGGAATTCCACCAAAGACCGTTCCCCGACAGCCTGCGACGTCTCACCTTCGGGGGAACAGACGTATGGCTTATCAAGTTGGACATCGCTGGCTGCGTTCTTCGCTGGATCGACAACAGCGGCCCTCTCGACTCGAAGAACAGCATCCTCCTGCAGAGCCGCATCGAGGACCTGGACCGAGTCATCCCCGAGTTCAACGACCCTGTGGGAACACAGTACTGCCAACAGCTACACCAGCTTGCTGTGCTCACGTCAAGAGACCTATCCAGCACCAAATGAGATGACCTCTAAAGCGCGGCGGCGAGTGCGTCCCGCATCTGTGCCGCACTTTGATACCGGGCATCAGGGTGCGGCGCGAGAGCCGTCTCCAGCACGATTTCGACGGCGAGCGGCACGTCGGGAACGAGATCGCGGGTCTTGACGGCCGGCGGGAGGGTCGCGATCTGGTGCAAGGTTCGGTCTGCAGGGTGGGGTGGCTGCCTAGTGATCATTTCATACAGGACGGCGCCTGCACCGTAGATGTCTCGCGGCACCTCCAGCCGATGGCCCTCACGGAATGCATCAGGCGGCATGTAGGTGGGAGTTCCGACCACGCTTTGATTCTTATGGATCTCAGAATTGAAGCTGGAGACACCGAAGTCCAGAATCTTCACTCGCCCGCTTTTCGATAAGACGAGGTTGCCGGGCTTGATATCACAGTGGATAATTCCAGCGCTATGGGAACAGTCAAGCCCGTCAAGGACATCCAGCATTACAGCTATAGACTCAAAAACGGTGAGGTGTGTCGTAGAAATCACTTCCGCAACATTCCACCCCTGCACATATTCCATGACGATGAAACGCCCCGTCATGTCGTCAATGAAGTCGTAGACAGCCCCAATGGACGGATGATTCAGGGAGGCCCCGGCCCGCGCCTCCACAAAAAGATGGCCGTCGATTTCTCGATCCCCTTCGATTGAGTGGACACTTTTCAGAACAACAGGCCGGCCTAATTTCGAGTCCTCGGCAAGGAAGATCGACCCCATCCCCCCACTGGACAACTTGATCACATTTATATAGCGCCGACTTCCCATCACAGTCGAGCCACCAACCGCCGGTTGAAACTTCCCCCCGAATTCTGCGAGGCCAAACGTCTTGGCGGTATTCCGGGCCATGCTAAACAGCCTGAGGCTCTCGGCCACGGATCCAGACTGCTGAAGGCGCGCGACGAGTTGCCTGAGGTACTCCCGCGGCGCCAGAGGGGCTGTTGGCGGCACGAGATCAGGGGTGTATGCCGGGTTGATCGCTAGGCCCATCCGGCCGGAGGTGTCATTGCCGGTACGGTCCGGTCGGGGTCGGCCCTTCGCGGCGAGGGCGTCTCTGACGCTCTCGTAGACCTGGTCAATCGTGAGAACCGATGGCCCGCCTTCGACCCCACCCCGGAGCACCTCTAGAAGCTCGCCGGTGAATGCGGTGTATAACTCGCCTTCAGGCGCAAGAGCAACACGGTCATCTCTGGCCGAGGTGATGACAACCGCACCTGCCGCCGCTGCCTGAGCTTTGACAGACTCGGACGTCCCACCCATGGCAACGTGCGCCTTGCCGCTGAAGCAGCTGTCGATTATCGTGATCTTACTTTTGGCGCGAGCCCGTCCGGTGAATTTCTTGAACCATGAATACGACACGCCAGTCCACGGCTCATCCAACCTTGAATTCGACAACGACAGGGAGAATTCCGAGTCTTCGTCAAGAATCCCGTGACCAGCATAATATATCAAGAGAGTGTCGCGTGCTGCTGACGCAGCCTCTCGCAGCGGCGCAATGATTTCCGAAGCGGTCTGGGCCGCTTCGATAACTTTGCAGTGTTCTGCGGGAAGATTCCAACCGTTAGGCGATGTGAAGAAGTCTCGCAGGCCGTCGAGGTTATTGGCGACAGCTGGTAGGTGGTCGGCAGCGCTGTACTGGGAGAATCCGATGAGGACAACACGTGACCGGAGTGGATCCGGCAGGTTGGTCAGGCCTGCAGCCGTCACGACGGGTCTTCGAGAGCCTGCGCAATCTGCCGGATCTTGTCCGGATCATCGGTGTCGAGAGTAACGCGTACCCGGCTTCCCTCGATGACGACCTTGGCTTCCGCCGGCTGTGTGCGACGCCATGCAGCGACCGCCACGATCAGGCTCGCCATCTGGAATCCGCTGTCAACGACAATCTGGACCGCCTCGAAAGCCACTCCCATGTCACCCTTGCGCAGTGGGGACCGGCTCAGCTCGACCTCGGCCTGGTCCCCGACGACTTCGTCCCCTCGAAGCCAGTCGGCCAGCCGGTGCAGGCTCGCCTGGCCTGCGGACTCAGGCCCCTCCACCGTCAACTGGTACACCGTCATCAGCTGCCCCCCTGTAATGCGTCTTGTGCCTGAAGGATACGCAAGACACTCCGCGGTCGAAGGTCGCTTACATGGATTGAGGGCGAAGGCCGCCCGTTCACAGAGGCCTCGGTGTTCATAGGTGCGTGGTTCCACAGGAAGATCCGCCGCTCCCATGACGTACCGTCCGAGTGGGAGCCAGTGGGTACCGCCGTCTCCTCACCGGGTCGGACTGCTGGCCCAACAGCTGATCGAGACCAGCAGCGCCGTATCGGCAGGAGCCGCTATCTGCCCACACATACGTGAAAGAAGGAGTGGGTGCCCCAGCCGTAGCCGAGGTGCCGGTTGCCGCGGCGGTCCAGGAGCAGCCCGTTGGGGTCGGGGAAGCGGGCGGAGTCGCGGTTGGCGGCGGCGAAGAGCAGCACCACCGGGAACTCATACGGTGCGCGCCCGCTCCCGGGCGACGGCGTTTCGGGCCTCTTCAAGGTGATCAACCAGCGGTATCTGGAGGCGAGCACGATCCTCACGACCAATGTCGGTATTGCAGATTGGGCAGGCGGCTTCGCCGAGCCGCCGTCGGCATCGACGGACCGTCTTACCGTCTCCGCTCGCCCCAGTCCCACTCCGACAACCTCCGCACAGGGGTGACCGGACGTGCTGGTTGAACTCCGGGCGTGCCCCATCTGCTGGACCCGGTTCCAGGTCAATCCCCAGGCAACCCGCCACACCTACTGCACCCCCGCTGCAAGGCCGAAGCAGCCAGGCGACGACGCCGTGAACGCGATGAAGCCGTCAACACAGCGGAGACCGACGTGGTCACGCGGCAGTCACCGGCACCCACACCCCTGACACCCACAGCTATCCGCAACTGCCCGCACTGCGATCAGCCCGTCACCATCGTGGCGCTTCTCGCCACCCCCGAAGCCGCGCGTCCCACCATCCCAGCAGCAAGTCCCGACGTCATCCCCATGCGTCGCAGTTGAGCAACCGCACGTCACTGATGTTGTCGCCCTCAGGCGGCGACAGGGTCAGCCGGCGTTCTCGAACCAGGCGCCGATGTTGTTCCACATGAAAGCGTCCTTCCAATCCGGGCGCCCCTTGGCCCAGCCGCTCAGGGCGACGATCACCTTTTCCTGGGAGATCGTCCGGGTCTGGTAGTGCTCTGCCGCCGTCCCGTCGCGGAACTCCAGTTGATAGGTGTTGTCATCCCTCAGCCACACCTGCACATACCAATCAGCGGCGGCCGCATCGTCGACTCGCTCGACGATCAAGAAGGCGTTGCCCCGGCCGAGGTTCGCCACCATCCGGCTCAAGGCCGTGGGCCCCGGATTCCTCACCTGACGACCGTGCTCGTCTCTCGCTTGCAGCATGGCCCGATCATCCCCCACAGCTCTGACACCCGAAGAGCAACCACGTCACGCCGGCTCTCGCTCCCCACGTTCCCCAGGGTAAGTTCACGCAATTCCCCGGGTGCCCGTCTGGCCGGGGCTCGTGATTCGTCTCGTCAGAGGTCGAGGCGAAGCTCGGCAGCCAATGGGGCATCGACGGAGCCGTAGCGCAAAACGACGTGTGCCGGGCGGAACGGCAGGTCGTTCAGGATGGGTGCCATGACGGCGAAGAGTGCGTCGGCGTCCGGTCCGTAGGCGTAGAGGACGACCTCGCCGCCACCATACTCGTCTCCGTCGAACTCGCCGACGTCGGCTTGCTCGATCGCCTCGGTCAGGAGGGACTGGGACTGGCGGACAACCTCTCGTTGGTCTGGCTCGCCAAGGCCATCATCAGCCAGTCGATAGTGAGCGATGACGGCGTGCTCGATGTCGGCTTCTGCTTCGTCTGTGTCGGCCATGCGGGAACGATCTCATCCCGGACGGACAGCCTCTCGACGGCGAGCGCACCAGCCGCGAGACCGAACCTCGCCCCCACCGGGGGCCGGGGCGAGGTCGGGCGGGCATCGGTGTCAGTCGAGCAGCGCCACGCACTCCCGAAGCAGGGGCTCCAGGCGCAGCAGGTGGTTCTCCTGCCGGTCAAGGACTTGGAGGGCGTCGAGGCAGGTGACGACCCAGCGGGCCTCGTCCTCGTCCTCGATCCGGAGCGCTATGGCGGCCACCGCGCTCTCCAGGTCGAACAGGGTCTCTTTGAACTCCTCGTCGAGAGCCCGGTAGCCGGTCGCGAGCAAAGGGCCCGCGTACACCCCCGTCGCTTCGACGAAGGACCGGGCGGCGACCCGGTCCCGACGCAGGCCGGCCAGGCGATGCAGGGCCGCGTCCGGGTCGCTGAGTTCGCCGTGGAGGCGGTGCGCCCTGTCGACCAGGACCGGCCAGCCTCCCGTGAGCTCGTGGAGTCGGTCCAAGCGGTCCTCCGTGTGGAACTTCTCCACGCGCTGGGCCCAGCCTCGCAGGCTGCCGCGGTCGTGCCGGCGCAACACGACGGGAGCGGCCGATGTGGGTTCGGTGCCCGTCAGCAGGGGGCGCCACAGTCCGAGCTGGCTGGGGTCGGTCACAACAACCACGGCGCGTGTCACGCCGGGTGTGGTGGGCAGCATCGTCTCGGCCTGGTCGACGGCCTGCCGGGGTGCTTCGGGGCGGGCGTCCGGGTAGCGGGCGAAGTCGCTGATGACGACCCGCCGCTCCCGGGGGCGGCCGCCAGTTAGCTCCTGCTTGTAGACGCTGGGCTTGCCGATGGCCGGCAGGGTCCAGTCTGCGATGCGTCCCGCGATCGCCCGAAGGGTGTCGCCCACGTCCCCGACTCCGGTCGCGGCGGTGCCGAGCACGATTCTCGTCTGATTCGACCGCTCTCCCAGGAGGTCGTCGAGCTGGGTGATGGTGAGCGGCGCCGGTCGGCCGTCGGGCAGCTCGGGGCGACCCTCTTGAACGATGCTCTCCTGGAGCTCGCAATCCTGCTCGGCCCTGAGCAGACGGGCGTCCACCTCGTGGGAGGTGCCGATCATGCGCAGTGCGTTCGGGCCGCGCAGGTGCCAGCCCTGGCCGTCGTGGTTGGGTGCGAGAACGCCGAGGCCCACCATCTCGGATAGGTAGGCGCGGAAGCCCTCGGTGTCGAGTTGCTCGAAGCCCCTGCGCCAGAACGTCTCGCACTCCTCGCGCAGCTCGGCGTCGCTCAGCCGGACCTCCAGGCCTCGGTGACGTGCGTGGTAGGCCAGAACGTTGGCGATCACGTCGTAGCGGTGGTCGAGGCTGAGGGTGTCCTTGAAAGCAGCCGAAATGCTGTCCCGCAGCCCAGTGTCTGACTCCACGCCCTCGATGTCGGCGATCTCCACCGCGTACGGGGGTCCTTCGGTCCCGCGTCGCATCCGCTTGCGGTGCATGAGCTCCACCAGCCGGTGGCCGAACATCTGGAGCAGGAACGGCTGGTAGGAGCAGTAGCCGAGCACGCGGTTGACCAGGTCCATGTCCTGGAACTCGAAGCCCAGCGCACGCATCGGATCAACCAGCAGTTCGGCGGCGGACTGGGGCGCGAGCGGGCCGATCACCTTCGGCGTCTGGGCGAGATGACTGAACGGCCCGTTGCTGGCGAGCTTTGTGAAGCGCTGCACGGAGTGCAGACCGGCGAAAACGACCTTGGCGCGGTCCTTGGTGTCGGTTCCTAGGCCTTTGAGCTTCTTGGTCTGGTCGAAGCGGGGAGCGTCGGCTTCGAAGAACTGGTCGCACTCGTCGAGCAGAATCAGCAGACGGCGGCGGGAGTCCCCGTCGAGCCAGACGCCGATGCCTGCGCGCACCCGTTCGGACATGTCCTTGACGGACTTGCGGCCCTGCTGCCCGACCAGGACCTCGGCCTTCCTGAGCTCCCGGTCAAGGACACTCCACAGCGCTTCAAGCCCCAGGGAGCTGCCCTTGCCGATGTTCTCCTGGTCCAGGTTCACGTACACCGCCAGCTGGTAGCCGGGGCGCTGCCCTTCGAACCGCTCCCCCGCATCGCTGAGGAGGGCGGACTTCCCGAGCCCGCGGCCGCCAAAGATGACCTGCGTGCCAAGCGGGTCCAGAACGCTCTTGCGTTCGGCGTCGCGGCCGTAGAACATCTCGCCGCCGATCCGGCCGCGCTTCTCCCTGATGTAGGGGTTGACGCCGGAGAACGGCAGCAGGGTCTGCGTGGCGGTGCTGACCTGGCGGTTGCCGCGCGCCGCGAGGTAGGCCAGGGCGGCGTCGTCCACGACCAGCATCGGCTGCAGCTGGCTGGAGCCGGCGGCGAGTTCGATGCGCGCCCCGCGGCTCAGCGTGCCGAAGTAGGCGACGAGGAGGCTCGTACCGCTTGTGTCGCTTTCGGCAAGGCTCATGACGACCTTGGCGGGAGGGCGGCCCCAGACCAGCAGCACGCGAAGGGTGCCCCCCTGTTCGCGAATCTGCGAGCCGAACGCGGGCGCCTTAGCCCTGCCGTTGATCTCCACCTCCGTCGCTTCGAACAGGCGGTACTCACGTCGGCGGTGAGACCTCTCGTCCAGCGGCTTGGCGCTCTTGGCGTCGTAGCCGAGGAGCTTCAGGGCAGGGAGCAGCTGCCTCCGGGCGGATACCTCCAGCCGGTCCTTCGGCTCGGTGGCGCCCAGTGCCCGCCACTCCTGAAGGGCATCTGCCGCCAACGCCGCCTCGTCGGTGGAGAGGGCGCTGTAGTCCAGGACGGGAATCTCCGGGTGCGTACCGCCGGACCGGACGAGGTCGACGAGAGCCTGGTCGATGCCCTTGGGTAGACCGTCGGGCACGGTCGGGAAGAAGTCGGTCAGGTGGGACTCGCCGGCATCGATCTCCGGGACTTCCTCGCCGATCTCCAGGAAGTAGACGAGGTCCGCTGCCGTGGCCAGGCCCCCGGTGTCCAGGTGCCTGAGGACCTGTGCGCGCAGCTCCTCGCCGGGGTCCAGGGCGTCGAGGCGGGCGCGGATCCGGTCGGCGGCCTGCTTCCGGAACTCGGGCAGGGCGTCCCGTACGGTGTCGAGGGCGCGCCGTACGTCCACGAGGTCGTACGTGTCGGAGTCGTCGAGCCGCCGGACGGCGTCGGCGAGGAGCTCCTGCAGGCTCAGGTCCTGGTCATCGGTGACGGCGCCGTCGGCCTGGGCGCGGTGTAGTTCAGCCACGAGGTCCCGGTGCTTTTCACGCAGCTCCGCGCGTCGGGAGGCCGCCCGGGCATCGATCTCGGCCACCGCGGTTAGCGTGAGCGCCCCGGGCTGCGGCCCAGGCAGCAGCCCCCGTCCCGCCAGTTCGACGAGCGTCCTCGCCGCGGCGAACGCGTCGAGGGCCAGCCGCTCGGCAAGGGCGTCCTGCCAGCTCCGTTCGACCGCCGTGAGCAGCCGGGCGAGCGGCGGGCGTTCGTCAACGCGGTCGCATACTTTGAGCAGTTCCACATCCAATACGAGTTCCGGGTCCACCGGGTTTTCGGCAAGTGGGGCCGCTGTCTTGCCGGCCAGCAGGTTGAACAGCTCATCCATCGACGCGTGGGCCGCCCAGGCGGTCGCGCCGTTGACGGCACCGGAGCTTTGGGCCAGTTGCAGCAGTTCGCCCAGTGCCGCCTCCCGGCCGTCCAGCAGGGATCGCCGCAGGGAGGAGATTTCCTTGACCGCCCTGTTGCTGTCGGAGCGGTCACCTCGACGGATGGTGTCGACCACCAGGCACCACTCCTTCGCCAGTGCGGCGACCCGCTCTACGAGGTGCACCAGGTCCTTCCGTCCGGAACCCTGGAGGGGCTTGCCGCTGGGCGAGCGGTGTTTGCGGTCCATGCGGTCGATCTCGTTGTTGATGTCTGGCAGCTTCGACAGACGCTCGGCCTGCTCGCGGACCCGGGCCGCTCCGTCGCGGTCGTCGGCGGCGACCGTACGCAACATGGATCCGAGAAGCCCGTCGTCCGCCAGCCACTGCTTGGCGATATCCGTCGCCCTGGCGAAGCGGAGCCGCGGCGGCAGAAGGTGGATACGGCACTGCTCGAGCAGCTCCCGCAGCCGGGCCTCCGCCCCGGAGATGTCGGCGCTGACCGCAAGCGGCGAGGCTGTTAGAAGGGCCCCGCTGAGTGCGCGGTCGGCGACGGCGGTCGCTGCCTCCCCAAGCCTTTCCGGCAGCCGGGGCGCCAGGGCCTTCAGCTGGGCGCCTGCCATGTGGTCCCCGGTGATCAGCGCCGTGCGCAGTAGGGCGGGCAGGAGGATGAGTTCGCTGCCTTCCGCGTCCCGGCCGGCGTGCCCGCCGTACTGCTGGAGCAGATCGGCGGTCAGCCGGGCGCCCTGGCTGTCACCGGGCGTCAGCAGCCCGGCCGCGCCGGCAAGGCGGAGCGCCACGACCTGCGGCTCGGGGTGGCCGGCAGCGAACGCCACTTGGTGGGCCAGTCCGAAACGTCGTTCCACGACCAGGTGCGTCAGAACGCGGTCCGTGGCCGCGGCGTCGGCGTCCACCTCGGTGGCGTTGGCGGTGGCGGTGCCCGTGCCGGTTGCGGCGGGGGCCTGCCGGGCCGGCTCGACCGGCAGGGCCTCCCCGTCGTACAGCGCGGGTGCGGCAGGCAGGGTCGTTGCCTCCGGGGCCGCGGCGAGTGCCGTCGGCTCATGGGCGGCGGCCTGCGCAGTCGGCGTGTCGTCGGTGGTGGCCGGGTCAGCCTCCGGCTTCGCGACGGGCGCTTGGGGTGCGTGGTCGGCGCGGGGCCGGCGTCCTTCGGAGGCGCGGTCTACCGGCGCCTTGACCGGGCGCTCGTCCGTCTGCTCGGCGAGCAGCTGGACTGGGTCGGCCGTCGTGTCGGCAACGGGGGGCTCGTCGGCCGCCCCGGCGGCGCCTTCGGTGGTGTCCGCCGTCGGCTGTCCCTTGGTCTCCGGCGGCTTTGCGGCTGCCTCCGGTCGGGCCAGGACAAGGTGGTCGGCGACGAGCACCGCCATGGCACAGCCGGGCAGAACCTGTACCACGCGGTCTTGCAAGGCCAGGATCTCCGCCGCCTCATACGCTTGTCGCCCCTTGCGGAGCAGGCGTCCCAGGTCGGTGAGGGCGGCGGCTTCCTGCCGTTGCGGCTGCTCCCATGTCGCTGCGTCGAGCAGACGGGCGGTCTCGGCACGCACGGTCTGGGCGGCGAGGGCGGCGGGGGAGCTGTCCGGCAGGGATGCCACGCCGTGCAACTCCCGCAGAGCCTTCCGTGCTTCGCGGTCGCGCTCGCGTGTCGTCCGGTGCTCGCGTGCGGCCCGCGTCATGTCCTCCAGACGACGGGGGACCCTGGTGATCCCCGCTGCCCGGAACACCGCGTCGGCGCTGTCGAAGGCGGCGCCGAGCGTGCCCAGCGCGGTCAGGTCGTCCTCGTGCGGAGGGCACCCGTCCGCCACCGCACTGGTCGCGTTCTCCGCAGCCTGCCGGGCTGCCGCGAGGGCCGACTGCACCTCTCGGCAGGCCGCCTCCGGGTCCAGCCCCTCCGTGCCGCCGGCCTCGTCCCAGGCTTCGTCGCCTGTGGCCGCGGGCAGCTCGCTGGGGACGCCGGACTCCGGCACGGCCAACACAGCGCTTTCGGAGTCACCTGCGGACGACTGCTCAAGGCCCTTCCGGAGGAACTCCAGGTCCGGGTACGCCGCGCGGGCGGACCGCGCCGCGTCGGCCACAGCGGCCAGGCGTACCGCCTGGTCCTCGTCGGCCAGCTCCGTGAACCAGTCCCGGTCGGCCGTCCAGGCGAGGACGTGTGCATGGAAGACGGATGCGTTGCACCAGGCGAATACCGTGGTTCGAATCAGCGTTGCGCCCCATCGCGAGACGGGATCGGAGACGGTCTCGCCGTTGTCGTCCTGTGCGAAGACGGCCTCGCCGATCTGGTTCATCACCGTGGTCGTGAGGTCGCTGATGCCGCAGCGGCATTTGTGCTGCCGGGCGTCGCGACGCAGCCGGGAGAGGACGTCTTGGCACAGCGCCCTGCCCGCGCGCCGTGGGGCCGCTATGCGGATGCCCAGGTTGCCTAGCAGTTTCTGCCGGTGTGTCGGCGGAAGGGAGTTGAAGGCCAGTTCCACCATGTCGGCCGTGAGTTCGTTCACGGCGGCCCCGACCGGATCTTCAAGGGCGTTGAGCGCGGAGGCCAGTCCCTGCAGGGCCTCGGCTGAGACGGTGGGCGGGGACAGCGGCGGCCCCGTTATGACGTGGTAGCGGTCGTGCATATACGCCTGCTCCATTTCTGCGGCTGGTGGTGCGGGTGCGGGATCGGCTCACGCGGGCTCCGAGCCGAAGGAGAGGGGCGGGATGGGTGAGGGCACGGATGCGCGACTCAGCGGCCGCGTGTGTGCTCGGTGACGAAGGTGTAGCCGTAGGGCAGTTCCCAGCCGTCCGCCTTGCCGAGCCTGCGGCAGTGGTCGCGGAAGGCTGCCCGCTGCGCCGCGCTGGGTGAGCAGCCCGGACGCAGGCGTCGCAGGTGGCCAGCGACGAGCTGGAGGGGGAGCTGCCCGGCGCCGTCCGGTTCCGTGTCGCCCCAAGGGCGTTTCTCCCGGTGCCGGAGCGGGCGGTAGGCGACGAGCGGGATGGCGGGCTGCCCCTCGCGGGCCGGGTAGTGCGGCTGGCCCCAGGCGTCCCGGCTACCGAGGGCGGACTCCAGGCGGCGCTCCGACAGGAGCTCGGCGAGCGCCGCCTCCAGCGCGAGTGCCTGCGGCCGTGCCGGCGGGCGCCCGTAGGCTGCGCTCGGCAGCACAGAGCGGTCCAGCAGGGCATGGCCGTCCAGGGTCAGCAGCCCGCACCGGCGCACGGCGCGCAGCACCAGCTGGCGCGGGCCGAGGCCGACCGCGCTGTCGCCGTGGCGGTCGCTGCCCGGGGGGTCCTCTCTGGTGAGGACACGGGGGTCGTAGCGGTGACCGATCACACGATCGTCGACCTCCAGAGTCTCCTTGAGCGGCGTCGTGGTCGCGCGGATCACCCTTCCGCCGCGGGGCCAGCACAGTTCGAGGAACAGGCCGGGGAAGAAGTCGAGGGGCCAGGCGATGCCCGTCAGCCGGCTCGATACGTCACCGAGTTCAGCGGTGACGTCTTGTCCCGCCTCGTGTGCGTTCGCGGTCCGGCCGGAGTGGTCGAGTTCGAGACGTGTCCTGACCCGCGGGCCGTGCGACCGGCGGAGTTCGCGCTGGACATGAGGGTGCAGGGGGAACCAGCCGTCCATCAGGTGGGCAAGCCGCAGGGGCGATCGCCACACGACCCCATCGGCATCGTTCCGCAGGAGTTCGCAGGCGCCGAGGTCGGCGTCGGTGAGGGGTTGATCGACCGGATCGGCGTCCGCTTCCGACTCCGCCTCCTGCTCTGGCGGAGCGGGAGCCGTAGACGCCCAGCCGCGCCCTGACGGGATCAGCGGGTCGCCCGACGGCTCGGTACCGCCAGGGTAGTGCGACCTCCAGACACCCCCGCTCTCGAAGGCGTCGTCAAGCGTAACCAGGCAGCCGCTCTCGAAGAGGCCCTGCTCGCTGTCCCGCCGAACGACATCGGCGAGCGTCAGGTTCGCCCTGCACACCGCCGTGGCGTACCCCACTCCCTTCAGCAGTTCCGCAGCACCGGGCACCTGGCGCAGCCGCGGTCCGACCGCCGTGTACACGTTGACGGGCGCAGTGAGACCGTGGCGCCGCTTCGCCGGCGTGGCCGCGTGTTCCACGGCGGCCGCGAGGGACTTGAGGTCGTTGCCGCCGAGCGGGCCGGCATCGCCCCAGCACTCCGCAAGAGAGGTCCGGGGCACGGCGTAGTGGCCCCATGTGCGCAGCAAGTCGCTGGACAGCAGAGCGGTCTGCACCGTGTCCAGCAAGTCGAGCAGCCCCGCCCGCAGCAGCTCCTCGCCCGCGCCGCCCACGAGTTCGGCGAGGGACACGGGTACGAAGGGGCTGAGCAGCTGCTCGCGCCCCGTGGTCAGGAGGTAGTCCGCGTAGGCGGTCAAGTCATCCCGCCGGGCGGCCTCCGGGGACGGATAGCTGACGTCGACGACGACGTGCCCTTCCCCGCTGAGCCAGCGCCGGCGCGTGCGCAAGCGGTGGAGCTGGGCTTGCGAGAGACGCAGGGCTGGGCCGAAGGCATCGAGATCCGGGACAATGCGCTCCCGGCGGCGAAGAGTGGGGCCGCTCGCCGGCCTTCCCGGGCCCTCTGCGCCGGCGGGTGCCCCCGACACCCAGGCCGGGACATCCCCGAGCGGCCCGATCTCTGGGTGTGCGCCCTCGCGGTAGACGATCTCCGCGTAGAGCGGATCCGATCCTGTGGCCACGCACACCATGGCACCGACCGGAAGTACGGGAGCGCGCTCCCCGAGGGTAATGACCGGGAAGTCATCCAGGCGCAGCGGACTGCCACCGTAGCCGTCGCCGTTGAGGTCGTACCCGAAGTACACGGCATTGAAGGCGACCGCGGTGTGCACTGGTGCACGGCGGCTTGCGACCACGGCTTCGAGGTATCGCACCAGCCGCTGCAGCTCACGGTCTGGTACAGCTGCGCGGCCCTGCGCCATGGAGGTGGTCAGCAGAGGCTCGTCACCGTACGGATCGAGCAAGCTCGTCCGCCCGCTGTCGCTGACCGTTGCCGACACGTAAGGGTCCCCACCCATGACACCTCCACCGCACTGCGCACGACCCGATCCACCTGCGGCAATTCCCGCAGCCTACGCGGAGGCATGATTTCCTGTGGCACTTTCCTCACTTTGCGAACGCTGACGGGCGTACACCTGCCTATGGCCGTGCCCGGAGACGGTGGCCGGATCCTGGGCAGGGCCGCGCGCTTGTCGCACCCGGCCGTGCGCCGGGAGTTGGTCCTGCGGATCACCCCGCCGCACCTGCTGGCCCTCACAGCAGTGCTCGGCGCCGGCGACGTCGGTGCGCTCCTGACCGAGGGCGCTGTCCCCGTGTGGCCGCTCTGGTTCTCGCGCTCGGGACGATGGCGGACGACGGCGCGCTCCGCGCGGTGCTTCGCCGACGGCGGCTGACGGGCGTCCTACCCAACAACACGAGCTGGTACCTCGTCGCGGTCTCCGACACAGCGGACGGCGCACGCCGGCCCGCCGACTGCGAGGGACACTCGATCGTGGCAACCGCCGCCGGTGCGGCGCCCGGAGGGTCCGCACCGGCGCAACGGATGACGTCGTCGGTCAGGGGAGGGCAATGGCGGTGGTGCCGTCAGCTGGCCATGTACGCAACGTCGGCGTAGCGAGCGGGCATGGGACCAGGCCGAGGCTGGCCTGGTGGATGCTGCCGACCGGGGCGGTGCCGGCGACGTGTGACGGCAGCCGGGCCTGCCCGCGGCGACAGCGCCACGGGGCCGGGAGCAACCCGTCCGAAGGCCGTGCAGCACGGTGCGAACGCCCGGGAGGCCTTCTCCCGGCCACCTGTTTCACAAGAGCGCAGGTCAGCACACTCGTCCGCGCGCCTTCAGCGGCCCCGACGGGAGCTGCGGTGCAGGGATCGGGGGGCCGTCGTAGCCCTTGACCTCGCCGTAGCGGGTGCCGTTCGTCCAGTCCTCGCGGAACTGGGCGATCTCCTCGTGGGACCGGCCGATCCAGTTCCAGAACCCTTGGATTGCTCGACGTTTCCGCAGTTCAGAGGCGTACGGGTCCGTCGAAGTCAGCAAAAGTCAGCATCGGGGCGCCTCGCCGGCCGCGCGACCTGAGCGATTCGCTTCGAGCGTCAGTCGTCGATCGCCTGGTAGAAGGTGGTCCAGAAGTCCTGCATGGCACGCGCCGAGTCCGGGTTGGACATCCCGGTCTGGGTGAGCAGGATGCCGACGAGCTGGTTGCGGGGGTCGGCGTAGGTGGTGGTGCCGGCTCCGCTGTCCCAGCCGAACTGGCCGATGGGCGCGCAGTCGCCCCGGTATGTGCGCACCGTCATCCCGAAGCTCCAGCCGCCGGTCTGTCCCTGACCATGAGACAGGTGGACGACACTTCGGGCCCAGGCCTGGAGGGCGGCCTGCTGCTCGGGGGTGAGGCGGTTGGTGGTCATCATCTCGACGGCGGGTCGGAACAGGATCCGCTCGGTGCCGTGCATCCCGTGGTTGAGTAGCATCCGGAAGTAGGCGTGGTAGTCGTCGACGGTCGAGTCGAGCCCGCCGCCGGACTGGAACGCCGGGGGCCTGCTGTGGTGTCCACCCTCGGCAGGGTCCTCCACGGTGAACTGGCCGGTCTGCGGGTCGGGGGCGTACAGGGGCGGCGGCCGGTCGAGCTTGTCGGCGGGCATGTGGAAGCCGGTGTCCGTCATGCCCAGCGGGTCGAAGATGCGCTCGCGCAGGAACGCCTCGAACGACTGGCCGGTAACCCTGGCCACCAGCACGCCGAGCACGTCGTCGCTGACGTTGTACAGCCACCGCTCCCCCGGCTGGTACGTCAGCGGGAGCGCGCCCAGGCGCCGGATCCACTCGTCCGGCTCCACCGCCGGCAGCATCCATCCGTTCTCGCCGTAGACCTTCCGCTCGAAGTACGCGCTCATCATCGGGGAGCCCATCGCGGTCATGTCCAGCCCGAGCCCGCAGGTGGAGGTGAGCAGGTCCCGTACGGTGATCGGGAGGCGTGCCGGGACGGTGTCGTCCAAGAGGCCGTCGGGGCGTTTGAGCACTCGCCGGTCGGCCAGTTCAGGCAGCCAGTGGTCTATCGGGTCGTCGAGCCGCAGCCGGCACTCGTCCAGGAGGACCATGGTCGCGGCGACCGCGACCGGCCTGGTCGTCGAGGCCATCCGGAAGATGGTGTCGCGGCGCATCGGAGGGCCACCGTCATGGCGCATCGTCCCGATCGCCTCGACATGGGTCTCGTCGCCCCGGCCGATCAGGGCGACGAGTCCGGGGATCTCCTTGGACTCGACGTGCGCTTCCAGTACCTCGCGCAGTCGGCGCAGTCCTGCTGCGGATAAGGCCTTGCTGCTGTTTCCCGTCATGGATCTCCTTGCACGCAGTGGTCGGTTGCGACGGCGCCGCGGGCATGCGGCGCGGGGCGGCCACCGGGCATGACCCAGTGGCCGCGTGATGCGGTGAGGCGGTGAGGCCGATGCCCGGGCCCCTGGGGCGATGTGCCGAGGCGCGGTCAGAGCGTCTTGTCTTGCTTTCCGGTCTCGTTGGCGGCGGCACGCTCGATGTCGTCCGTCAGCTGCTTGCGCGTGCGGGCGGGCACGTAACCGCCGTCGGTGTAGTTCTGGACGAACGCCTCGGCGAACTCAACCGGGCCCTCACCGACGATCTCGCGGATCGGTGTACCACTCACCGCCGCCTGCTCGAACAGGTCGGCTAGGTCTTCGAAACATCGACGCGTTGCTCTCGCCGTCGGTCGGCACGAAGTGCATCAGGTACCGCTCGATCGCCTCGACCGCCGCGCGCTGGTGCTCGGGAAGCTCCTTGACGCGCGCCTTGTACGCCCTCCAGCGCTGACCGCACTTCACCGCTCCGGGTGAAACCGGGAGTACGCCCGCAGGGTGCCGGCATCCTCTCAGGAGACCGTCCGCGGGGCTTCACGGAACGTCGGCTGCCCCGTACCGCGACGGCCGGAGCTCGTTGCAGCCCTGTCAGATCCAGCCGTTGCGCGCCGCGTGAAGAGCCATCTGGAAGCGCGTCACCGATCCTGCACGGGCGTTGATCGCCTCCACGTGCCGGGACAGCGTCCGGCGGCTGATGCCGAGGAGCTCGGCGATGGTGTCGTCGGTGACCCCCGTGGCCAGCAGTTCCAGGATGCGCCGGTGGACCGGCTGCAGGCCGCAAGGCGCGCGGTCGTTCAGGTGCATCGGCAGCGCCGCCCGCCACGAGGTCTCGAACAGTCCTGCGAGCGCGGACAGCAGGCTGGAGGGATGGACCACCAGCAGGTAGTCCTTGACCTCGGACTCGACGAACGACATCGACACGATGGCCAGGCGCTGGTCGTAGATGGTGAGTTTCACCGGAACCGTCGGCAGGACCCGGGCCTGTTCCCCCGCCGCGATGCACGGCTGGATGTTGATGCTGTAGTAGTTCGTGTTCTGCACGGCAGATCTGGAGTAGACCACCCGGTACTCCACACCACAGCCCAGCTTCTCGATCTCGACCGGGTTCGCGGTGGCGTGCGTGTGGTACGGCGGGGAGTCGAAGCGCAGGACCTCGGATTCCACGGCCTTCTCGAAGTTCCAGATCCGTTCGGCGACATGCGGCCCTCTGACGACCTCGATGAGGTCGTCCGTTCCCTGCGGGGCCATCGATCGCCGATACCGCCGGTACGCCTGCTGTGCCGCGAGGTGCGCTTGGTGGACCTCGGCCGTCCGGGTGTGGGACAGGCTCTCCAGGGCGATCGTCGGCTCGACCGGCACGTGTTCGCCCGCGTCCGATTCCGAGTCGCCGCCCGTGACGGTGATCAGGCCCAGCCTGCGCAGATGCGCCAGGTGCCGGTCCAGCACGTGCTTCTCGAACGGCATGCCGTTCCTGTGGCCACGGCGGTGGCTGCCGATCCTCGCCGCCAAGCGTTCCGTGGTGCAGGACCCGGTACCGAGCAGGGTCACGTAGATGTCTGCCTGCAGCCGGCTCAGGCCGAGACGGCACAAGTGCGCGCGTACGTCTTCTTCGGGCATCGGACCACCCCCGTGAGAACGGCACGACCACGTTCCGCCAGAAGGCGGCGCCGCCCATCGAGGCGGCCCAGCCATGGCCGTACGTGCGAACTGGCCTGACATCGTTGCACGTTGGGCTAAGCGGAGCAAAGAATTCTCCTGGTCGCCCGGCCTGACGACGTGGGGTCCGCGCCCCCGTCGCCGGTCATCCATGCGCCATCCTCACCGCTTGCCCTCCGCGCGGCACACCGGTTCCGCAGAGCGGCCCCGTCTCGCTCCCCGCGCCCCCACGACAGCGCCGGCGTCCCCGGTCACACCCGCATGCCCATCGGCGCCACCGGCCACCACCGGCCACCACACCGGGGCGAGGGGGAGTACACCGGTGGTGCCCCGGGACCACCGGGGCCGATCCGCTTCCCCCGGAGGCCCCTTTGCCGCTCCGCCATCCCCGCCCGTCCTACCGGTCGTTCAGCATCGCCGTGGCCATGGCGACGGCCGTCATCGCCGTCACCATCACCGTCGATCCCGCCGAGGCGGGCCCCGCCCACGGCCGTGTGCGCAGCGCCGCCGATCCCATACCCGGCCGCTACCTCGTGGTCTTCAAGGAGGCACCCGCCACCCCCGACCCCGCCCCCGCCACGGTTTCCGGCGGGCCGGCCCCCGACAGCGACCATCAGGCCGCCGCCTCTGCGGCCGAGCGCACCGCACGCGCCCACGGTGGCACCGTCCGCACCGTCTTCAGCACGGCCCTGCGCGGCTACGCCGCCGACATGACCGAGGCCCAGGCAGCCCGCGTGGCCGCCGACCCCGCCGTCTCCTACGTCCAGCAGGACGGTCTGCACGCCGTGTCGGCGACGGGCCAGAGCGACCCGCCGTGGGGCCTGGACCGCGTAGACCAGCGCGACCTCCCGCTGGACCGCACATACACGGCTGCCCGGCCCGCCGCCGACGTCACCGTCTACCTCGTCGACAGCGGTCTGCGCACCACCCACGCCCAGTTCCAGGGACGCGCCTCGATCGGCGTGGACGAGGTCGGCGACGGCCGCAACGGGGCCGACTGCACCGGCCACGGCACCCACGTCGCCGGCACCGTCGGTGGCAAGGACTTCGGCGTGGCCAAGGGCGTCAAGCTGGTGGCCGTCCGCGTCACCGACTGCCGCGACCGGGCCGCCACCTCGGCGATCATCGCCGCGGCCGACTGGATCACCGCCCACGCCGTCAAGCCCGCCGTGGTGAACATGAGCATCAACGGCGGCGGAAACTCCGCCGAGGACCAGGCCATCAAGAGGTCCATAGCATCAGGCGTCACCTGGGTGGTCTCCTCCGGCAACGGCAACACCGATGCCTGCGACAACTCACCCGCCCGCATCGGAGCCGCCCTGGTCGTCAACAACTCCACGGCCGACGACGTCCGCCGCTCGGACTCCAACTTCGGCCCCTGCACGGACCTGTTCGCCCCCGGCACCTCGATCACCTCCGCCGGCCACCAGAGCGACACCGCCGACCGTAGGCTGTCCGGCACCTCGATGGCCGCCCCTCACGTCACGGGCGCCGCTGCCCTGTACCTGTCGGCGCACCCCACTGCCACGCCGGCCGAAGTCCACAGCGCACTGGTCGGCGCCGCTACCACGGGCAGGGTGCGCAGCGCGGGCAAGGGCACCCCCAACCGGCTGCTCTTCACCGGCGGCCTCTAGAAGCCCTACATCCCGGGCCCTCCGCTCCGCGCCCAAGCCCCACCCACCCACCCACCCACCAGGCTCCTGCCCCGCACGTGCATCGTCCTCCGCCCCGCCCGGCCGCCGCAGCACCAGCCGCGGCCGCCGCGCACGGGGCCCGGACCGGCAGGCCCCCCAGAGCAGTCTCGGCAGCCTCGCCCACCTGCGCCAGTGGCAACCACGAGCCACCGCCGTCCACCACCTGAAGGTAGAACCGACTGCGGACAGCGGGACCACCACCCGTCCGCACGATCCCTGTCACCCACCTCCCGGCCGGTCCGCCCCGCCCCCCACCGGCGCCGCCGGCGGCCCGTACGGATCCCCGCGACGGGCACCACGCCCCTCCGGCGGACCCGCACCCCCACGGCGGCCCAACCCGGCCCAGCCCCTCAACCCCTCATGGAGAGAACATGCACGAACGAGAACCGGCGCAGCACCACCACGGCAGGAACCTGCTGATCGCGACCTCCATCGCCGCCCTCATAGCCGGCGGCTTCATGGTCAACGCATCCGCCGGCCAGCCCCCTGCCGAGGACCCCGCACCAGGCACCGCCGTGGCCCAGCTCGCCGAGCCCGGCGCCACCATCACCACCGCCAGGATCAGCGGCGACACCTCGAAAGCCGCCACGACCGCCGAACGCAAGGTGTGCTCCGAAGGCGCGAGCTGGCTACGACTGCGCTTCACCGACCTGACACTCCGCGGCAACGACACCATCACCCTCACCGGCTCCTCCGGCGGCACCTACACCCTCACCTCCAGCAACGGAACGGCCAAAGACTTCTTCACCCGCGCCTTCGACGGCAACTGCGTCACCATCACCCCCAAGCTGACCCAGGCCGGCAGCAGCTACGCCATCGACGCCCACCAGTCCGGCCGACAGGCCCTGGCAGCCGCCTCCGTCCGCGTGGCCGCAGCAGGCGACATCTGCGGCGAAGCCTGCAACCAGACCGCCCCCGTGGTGACCGCCATGGCACCCGCAGCCGTGATCACCGCCGGCGACAACGCCTACGAATCCGGAAAGCTCTCCGAGTTCAACGGCGCCTACGACAAGAACTGGGGCAAATTCAACTCCATCGTCCACCCCTCGCCCGGCAACCACGAGTACAAGACCACCGGTGCGGCCGGCTACTTCGACTACTACCAGGGCAAGGGAGTCAAGACCGGCGACCGGGACAAGGGCTACTACAGCGTCGACGTAGGCGACTGGCACATGGTCGCCCTCAACTCCAACATCAGCACCAGCGCCGGCAGCGCCCAGGAGAAGTGGCTGCGCGCCGACCTGGCGGCCAGCACCAAACCGTGCACGCTGGCCTACTGGCACCACGCCCGCTTCTCCTCCGGCGACCACGGCGACAGCAGCGGCACGGCCCCCCTGATGAAGGCACTCACCGACTACAAAGCCGATGTCGCCGTATGGGGCCACGACCACCACTACGAGCGGTTCGCCCCCGCCCTGTCCAACGGCACCAAGGACACCGCCAACGGCATACGGTCCTTCGTGATCGGCACCGGCGGCCGCGCCCTCTACAGCGCCCGCAACACCTCCTCCGGACCCTCCGAGGTGTTCAACAACAACACCTACGGCGTAGGACAGTTCGACCTCACCTCCACCGGATACTCCTTCGCCTTCAAGCCGGTCGCCGGCCGCACCTTCACCGACTCCGTCAGCGGCACCTGCCACACCAAGGGCAACGGCCCCGGCCCCGGCCCCACCCCGACACCCACCCCGACACCCACGCCGACACCCACGCCGACACCCACGCCGACCCCGACGTCCACCGGCCCCACCCCCACCCCTGGCCCGGGCGGACCCACATCGGGAACGACGTACCAGCTGGTCAACGCGAACTCCGGCAAGGCACTCGACAGCCCCGCCGGCAACGGTGACGGCGGCCACCTGGTGCAGTGGACCGGCGGCAACTTCAACAACCAGAAGTTCACCGCCACCAAGAACTCCGACGGCACCTACCAGCTCAAGGTCAAGAGCAGCGGCCTCTGCGTCGCCGGCGCCCCCGGCTCCACCAGCGACGGAACAGCCGTTCAGCAACGCACCTGCAGTACGGCAGCGGACCAGAAGTGGAAGATGACCGCCTCCGGCAGCGGATTCACGGCGACCGCGCAGCACAGCGGCAAGTGCATGGACGTCACGGGCAGCTCCAAGTCCGACGGAGCCCGCATCGTCCAGAACTCCTGCGACGGGCGCGCCAGCCAGCAGTGGAAGTTCAACACCGCCACCTGACGCCCTGACACCACCCGCAGGCCCACCCCGCCCCGACCACCTCCTCCGCCGGAGCGTCACGATGTATCTGTCACAGGCCAGAGCCACCGACCCCAGCCGCGACACCATCCCCGGGCCGCACGCAACCCCCGCGACCCGCGGCGACACCACGAAATCGAAGGTGCCCGCCACCGTCGTGACCCTGGGCCTGGTCAGTCTCCTCACCGACGCTTCGGCGGAGATGGTCACCGCGATCCTGCCCATGTACCTGATGTACGGACTGGGCATCGGCTACCTGCAACTCGGCGCACTGGACAGCCTCCACACCGGTGCCACCGCCCTGTTCCGGATCGGCGGCGGATACGCCGCCGACCGGTTCGGGCACTCCAAAGCCGTCGCCACCTGCGGATACGCCCTCTCCGCACTGACCAAACTCGCCTTCCCCGCCGTCGGATCGGCACCCGCCGTCGGCGCCCTGGTGGCAGCCGACCGCATCGGCAAAGGCATCCGCACCGCACCCCGCGACGCGCTCATCACCTCCGCCGTCCCCGCGGCCGACCTCGGCCGTGCCTTCGGAGTCCACCGAGCCCTGGACACCTGCGGCGCCCTCCTGGGCCCTCTGATCGCCTTCGCCGTGCTCCTCGCCGTCCCGGGCGACTACGACACCGCCTTCCAGGTCAGTTTCTGCCTCGCCGCCGCAGGCGTCGTCGCCATCGTGGCCTTCGTCCGCCGCGGCCCGCTCCTCACCCCCCGCGAACGCGGCCTCGGCCTGCGCGAACGCCTCGCCTCCCTGCGCACCCCCGCCATCCGGCGCTGCACCCTGGCAGCCGCACTGCTGGGACTGCTCACCGTGGGCGACATGTCCTTCTACATCGGCCTGCAACGCCGCCTGGACCTGCCGGCCGAAACCCTCCCGCTCCTGCCCATCGGCACCGCACTCGTCTTCATGACGGCGGCCGTACCGGTCGGCGTCCTCGCCGACCGCATCGGCCGCTGGCCCCTGTTCCTCTGCGGCCACCTCGCCGCCCTGGCCGCCTACCTCTTCCTCTGGCTGGCCCCCTTCACCGGATGGCCCGCCACCGCCCTCACCCTCCTGCTGTACGGCCTCTTCTACGCCGCCACCGACGGCGTCCTCATGGCACACATCGCGCCCCTCCTCCCCCAGGAGACACGCACCACCGGCCTGGCCGTCGTCCAGACCGCGCAGTCCCTCGCCCGGGCTGCCGGAGCGCTCGCCTTCGGCACCGCCGCTGCCCTAGGCGGACTCACCACCGCCTTCGCCGTCTTCGGCTGCGCCTTCATGGCCGCTGTCGCCGCCGCCCGCCTGATCCACCGACCCGGGAAGGACACATGAACCTCACCCGCACCGTGAGCGCCACCGCCCTCATCGTCGCCCTGCTCGGCACGGCCGCGGCCACCGTCGCCTGGCGGGGAGCCACAGCCGCACCGGACACCGCCACCCTGCAGCTGACCCGGCCGGGGACCCTCGTCGTCGTCGACGCCCACGGCACCCGGGTCCACCAGAAGACCCGCGAAGGCACGGACATCGGCACCGGACCGGCCTGCCGCCGCGCCGCCGTCGCCGCCGGAACCCTGGTCTGCCTGCAGGGCCTGCCCGGCCCGTTCTCCTCAGAAGTGCGCATCTACCGGCCCGGCCGGACCGCACCCGCGGTCACCCTGCCCGTCTGGGGCAACCCCAGCAGGGCCCGCGTCTCCCCGACCGGGCACCTGGTCGCCTGGACCGTCTTCCGCTCCGGCGACTCCTACGCCGCCTCCGGCCAGTTCTCCACCACCGCCGGGATCTACGACCTCCGCAACGGTGACCACTACGGCTCCCTGGAAGACTTCACCGTCCTCCTCGACGGCAAGCCCACCCCACCCGAGGACCGCAACTTCTGGGGCATCACCTTCGCCGCCGACGACCGGACCTTCTACGCCACCATGTCCGCGAACGGCTCCACCCACCTCATGCGCGGAGACCTCACCACGCGCGAACTCACCGCCTTGCGCACGAACGTGGAGTGCCCCTCCCTGTCACCCGACGAAACCCGCATCGCCTACAAGAAGCGCGTCGGGGCCGACTGGCAACTCCACGTCCTGCACCTGGGCACGGGTCAAGACACGCCGCTTGCCGCACCCGCCGGCATCGACGACCAGGCCGCCTGGCTCGACGACACCACCGTCGCCTACGGCAGGACGGAACAGGGCAAGTCCTTCGTCTACGCGGTCCCCGCCGACGGTTCCGGAAAGCCGGTGCAACTGGCAGAGGGCAGTTCCCCGTCCATGACGACAAGCGCACGTTGACGGCGGGCCCCGCGACGACCCCAGCGGCCCCGCCGAACCGCCCGTGAGGAACAGACCGAGCATGCACCAGCACTCCCTCCCGCACTCCGACCAGGCCCAGGCCGTCCACCACCCGCACCTCCCCGACCCCCGACGCCGGGAGCTTCTTCTGGCCTCGCCGCTCACCAGTCCGCCCCGTTCACGGCCACGGAAACAGCGGGGCGCGGTCCTGCGGATCACGCACACCTACGAGTACCGCGTCACCGACGAGGACGCGCTCCTGCACGCCGCGGCCGAACGCGGATGGCGGCCGCTGCCGGCATCCGAACGCGACCAGGACGACCCACGCGACCTGATCGGGGCCATGACCGCCCTCACCGCGCACCCCGACGTCGCCGGTACCCGGCCCCTGGAACACCGGAGCACCGCAGAACTCCACACCCTCAATCCCGTTCCCGCCCCGCTGCTCCTACCTGTACGCGCACCCGGTCCCGGTTCCGGTTCCGGCCCCGGCGGTGCGGGCGGACCGGCTCACCGCGGTGCCGCGCGTCCGCCGGACGAGCGGACCGGATCCGTCCCCGCCGGCCGGACACCGGACTTCGCGTCCCTCTTCGCCCCCCGCAACCGCCCGTGCACGGTCGCGGACCGGCAAGCAGGGAAACACCGGTGGCAGCTCACTCCCCGTACCGC
This sequence comes from Streptomyces erythrochromogenes, assembly GCF_040684695.1. Classification (GTDB taxonomy): domain Bacteria; phylum Actinomycetota; class Actinomycetes; order Streptomycetales; family Streptomycetaceae; genus Streptomyces; species Streptomyces erythrochromogenes_C. The sequence goes on along the minus strand of NZ_JBFBGM010000001.1, from coordinate 279,643 downwards.
CGACCTCCTCCACACAGCGCTGGCCGTTCTCGCCGACCAGGCCTATGACGACGCGCAGTACCTCGCGGACCGTCTCCTGTCCGACGCCGGCCCCGCGTCACCCGAGGTCTTCGACCGGCTGCCCCCGGTCACTTGGAGCGCCGACCACCGCTGGCGGCGGCGGATGGCGCGCGCCTTCGACGACTTGGCCGGCGACCTCGTGGACGGGCATGTGCCCGAGCCCACCTGCACCGCCGAGGAGGTGGCCCTCCACCTTGCCGTCCAGGACGTTCCCGCCCACCTGGAGGATCTCTGCGAGGACGACGAGCACAACAGGCTCCCGCAGCACCGGGACGACTACGACCTCTCCCATCCGCCCTTCCGCAACGAAGACGTCCTCATGCTCTTCCACACCGGCAGCACGGGCCCGGCCGGCCTCGGCCGGACCGCCTGGTTCACCCCCTTCGACCCCCGTTCAACCAGGAACCCCCGCAGGGGCTTCCGCCGCTAGCGCTGTGGCCGGGCGAGCCGTTCGAGACAGCCGCAGAGGTGGGAGAGCATAGGAGCCCATAAGCGGAATGCCCTTTCCCGGTCCTTCTGGTCGGGGACTGCGCCGTCATCCTTGCCCCGGAGCGGTCGCCGGTGCTGGGACGGCGCCCTCCGGTGCAGGTGCCGGGCCTTGGACATGCTCCTGCCGATCATTTTGCGAATGCATCACTGAGCATGACAAAATGATCATGGCTTTATTTCTCACACGGGGCGGTTCGATGGGGGACGAAGACATACGGGGTCAGCTGTGCCGTCTGGGGCTGACCCGCATGCAGGCGGAGATCTACGCCTGCCTCCTCGCAGAGGGGCCCGGTGGGACGGAGGACCTGACAGTGCGGATGGGCCGCCACCGGGGCGGCCGCGAGACCGGGCACCTCCTCTTCGCGGCTCGGGTGCTGGACCGCGACGTGGCGCACCTGCGCAGGCTGGGGCTGATCACCACCACGGGAACGGACGGGGGCGAGCACACACCCGTAGAGCCGTCGATTGCGCTGGAAGCCATGGCCCACACCCGCGCGGCCGAGGTGCAGCAGGCGCACCTGGCGGCCAAGCAGGCCTATCGCGACTACCGGCGCTCCGTGACCCCGCAGGGAACGGAGGACCTGATCGAAGTGATCAGAGGCCCGCACGTCGCCGAACGCATCTGGAACATCGAGGAGGCCGCCGAGTCACAGGTCCTCCGCTTCGACTCCCCGCCGTACCACACACACTGCACGGCCAACCCAGTAGAGATCGAGAAACTCGGCAACGGCGTGGAATACCGCGTCGTCTACTCCAGGTCCGCCGTCCAGAACGCGGACTACTACAACATCAACATCAAGCCCTGCATCGCGGCGGGTGAGCAGGCCAGGGTCCTGCCGACGGTCCCGGTGAAACTGACCGTCTACGACCAGCGCCTGGCGATCGTCTCGATGTCGTACGTCGAGTCCGAGGTAAAGGACTACCTGCTGATGGTCCATCCCTCCAGCCTGCTGTCGGCACTGACGGGCCTCTTCGAGACCTCGTGGCGTTCCGCGCTGCCGATGCACCTCAACGAACGCGTCCCGTGCAGCCTGCAACCGGTACACCGACGCATCCTGGAGCTCCTGGCCACCGGCGTCAGCGACGACACCATCGCCGAACTCCTCGGCGTGAGCCGCCGCACGCTGTCCCGCCACCTCGAGGTGATGAACTCCCGCGCCGGCTCGACGACTCGCTTCCAGATGGCCCTCCACGCGGCACGCAACGGCTGGATCTGACCAACCCCGGCTCTGCTGGGGGCACTACACAACTTTGCTTCTGAGAATTCTGTGGTCCGGGTGGGTTCGGCTGCGGCAGCCCCCGCAGGTGAAGTCCGCAGCGTACGGGAGGAGGGCGGGAAGAACTGCCGCTGCCGGCGCCTTCGCACCGCCGGCGCCACGGCAAACGGAATCCTCTCGGAGCGGTGCTGCGATCCCCGACGCCCGGGGTACGAGGCCCACCGGCCGAACCGCATCGGGACCAGTGACACGCACCTACGGGCCGGGCAGGGCGGTGACGGGGACGACGATCCGTTCGACGGCGTCGACGAGCAGTTCGGCCATCCGCGGCTCGACGCCGGTGAACTCGCGGGCGGCCTCGATGTCCTGAGCCTGGACGGCACGGAGGTAGCTGAACGCGCTGATCGCCGTGTTCGGGGTCATCGGGGTGGGTGAGCGGCAGGGCGGTGGGATCGGGCATGGCGGCTCCTCCGGTACGGGCGGCCGTGCGGTTCACGGCGGCCACGAACCGACGCTCGAACGGAGCCCTGTGGACCGAGTCCGGCGCCGAGGGGGGGAAACTCTCCCCCCTCCGGGTTCGTGACTGGACACGCTTGGTGGCGGCTGGCCACGTACTTGGCGGGCCCGGTATCGACGAACACGTGAGTGAGATTGAGCCCATCACCTGACCCGTGAGCAGAGTTGGCGGGGGTGGACTGCCAGATTTGCAAGCCAGGCGCTGAACAGGGCCCGACGGGTGCCCCCGCTCTCCGTGGCGGCCGGTGGGCCGCGATCAAACTGTCAGTGGCTGTCTCTAGGGTCAGCCCATGAGAAATGACCTGGTCCAGGAATCATGGGACCGCATCGATGCTTGGCTGCGTGAGCACGCGCCTCGCACCTTCGCCACGTTGAGGCCGCCCGCCGGGCATGAGGAGATCGCCGCAGCGGAGGAGGTTCTGGGCGTCGCCTTTCCTCCCGACCTGGTCGCGTCGTTGCTTCGGCACAACGGGGCTCTGGACGGGGCGGACGCGTTCTGTTTCAGCACGCACGACCGGCTGCTAGGAGTCGGCGAGATCGTCGAGGACACGCAGTGGATGCGCGACATCGCCGCGGACCTGGACGAGGAGAACGCCGAGTCCTACTGGATCGACGGCTACCTGAAGTTCGGTTCCTACGGGGTGACATCTGACGGTCTGACGGTCGATTGCCGCCGTGGGCAGGGCTCCTACGGTGCCATCGGGCGGTTCTTCGACGAGACCGGCACCGACTTCGGACGGGCCGACTCGCTGGGTATGTATCTGGAAGAGCTGGCCGACCAGCTGGAGAGCGGCCAGGTCGGGGGTGCCGTCACGTTCAACGGCCGACTGTTCTGGGAGTGGGCCGTGCTTCCAGGCCCGGACTGGGGCAGTGCCGACGACCCCCTTCCGGGGCCGGATGAGCAGTTGCCGGAGCTGGACCTGTCCTGCAGCCCCACCGATGTCCTCCACGTCGGAGCCCTGGATGGGCTGGAGGAGCTTGGGGCGCTCCTCGCGGTCCTGCCACGTGAGCAGGTGGCCGAAGCCGCACGCAAGCAGCTGCGTAGAGTGGCCGTCGAAACGGGCCTGGACAAGTACCCGGAGATCAAGACGGTCCTGGACGCGCTGGAACGGGGCGAAGCCCCGCCACCTCCAGAACAAACCGGCCCGCTCGCACTGCGCCTGCGCACGGTGATCGTTCAGGCGGATACTCGCCGGGACTCTCCTCGCCGGTGGGCCGCGGAGAAGATGGTGTACGGGATCTGGGGCTCGCCCTACAGGTCCGTGTGCGAGAGCGCGAGCATCCGCGGCCGCCTCGCTGTCGACTGGCGTATGGATCTGCACGCGGACCTGGGCAACCCGCCACTGCCACCGATACCTGACGATCGCTTCTGGGGGACCCTGCGCAACCCCGCCATCGACTCCAGCTGGCACGCAGCTCAATACGCCCAAGACCAGGGCTGACCCCAGAGAGTTGGGGTTACCCATGAGCGCGTGGCTCTGTCGCTCCACAGCAGGAATACGACTAGTGCGGCAACGGGAAGCCCCAGACATGCATAGAAGACGCTCAAGCCGTCACGCCCCCGAGGTAGATCAACAAGTGTGATGAGTCCGCTGTGGCCCGAGGTACGCGCCAAGGATGCCCCGCTGGGGCGTCCGGATGCTGCCGGGGCCGGTGATGGAAAATCCCGATGGGAAGAGCCACAGGGCACGGCGGTGGACGGCAGCACGGTGTTCAGGAGGCCTCCACGAAGGCTCGGAACCGTCTCCCTGGGCTGGAGTACGGGCGTGTACAGCTGGCTGATCGGCTCAATGCGGGTCGGTCGTGGTGGACTCGATGCGGGCCGTGTCGACGTCGTGTCGCCAGGAGCGACAACCAGCGTCCAGGCGGACCTCAGGGCGGGGTTGGGGGTCCAGACGCGGGATCCGATTGTGCTCCGTCCACGGCGCCGACCTCACCCCCCGCCGCGTCGGCCACCGCTTCCCCCTCCGCGACCGGCTCGACGGCAGCCGCCCCGGCCACCGGATCCACCGACGACATCCCGATGGACACCGGCGCCGACCTGGACACCGACAACGAACCCCTGGCCCAAACCGGCACGCCCGACCGCACCCCGATCATCCTCGCCCTCGGCAGCGCCCTGATCGCCGGCGGCATCGTCCTCGGCCGCAAGAAGGCGACGAAGCGCCGCGCGACCGACCGGAGGGGCTGATCACTCCATGACGGTTTCCGCTGCCGGGCGGTGAGACTGCTCGGCAGCGGGAGACTGCAAATCGTTCGATCGACCGGCCACGGCATCTCCGATCACGAGTTCCAGTGAACCTCCCCTCATCGCGCCGACAAGAGAAAGCCCCTGGTCACTGTCCGCCAGACCATGGCGGTCGGGTGCAGTCGCAGGCTGAGGGTGCCACCGTACCTCCATGCGATGGAGGTACGGCGGCGCGCACATCGCCAACTGCGAAGGCGCAAGAGTTCGTGAATCGAAAGAGGCGGCCGTGCGGCGCCGACCCGCTACTCCCCGCACCCGCGGCGATGGTCCCTCGCCAAGCTGGTCGGGTCTCCACGAGCACCGGCTTCCAGGTCCGCCTCCCGGTCGAGACCTGACCAGCGAGGCTGTTGTCACCTGTCCACAAGGGACTGGAACGCGCCCACGCACGCACCCCAGTGACGGATGGCAGCCCTTGGCTGCTCCGCCGACAAGGTCTCAGGCCCCGACGCCGCAATGACAGATCCCGCCGACCGCTACGGACACTGGGACTGGGTGCGGCCCGCGAGCAAATCTAACTACTCGTCAGTAAAGTCAGCAAAAGGTCAACATTCGTCTGAGCAGAGCTGATTACAGCCTGCTACAGATGAGACTCGACCACCGGTACCAGCGGCTGTCTGACCATGCCCGGACGCTTCTCTTCCATCAGGAGAAGCGGAGGGCTGGGGTGCGATTCCCGCCCCAGCCCCCATCCACATAAAGCAGCAGGTCAACGCACCCTACCCCTGGCCTTCAGGTGCGTCGACGGGAGTTCGGGAGCCGGAATCGGAGGGCCGTCGTAGCCCTTGACCTCGCCGTAGCGGGTGCCGTTCGTCCAGTCCTCGCGGAACTGGGCGATCTCCTCGTGGGACCGGCCGATCCAGTTCCAGAACATCACGATCTCCTCCTCGAACGGTTCGCCGCCCAGGAGCATCAGGCCCGCGTCCGAGGCCGCGCGCAGGGGGAGTTCCGTGCGGCCGCAGCCGAGGTAGAGCATCGAGCCCGGGAGGACCGGGACGCCGTCGACGTGGGCTTCGCCGGACATCGACAGGACCGCGTACTCGAAGTCCGGGTCGAGGGGGAGCCGGGTCTCGGTGCCGGCCGCCAGGGTCAGGTCCGCGCCCACGATCGGGGTGTACGCCGTGCCGGGCGAGGTCGCCGTGTCCAGGGTGCCGAGGATGACCGTCGCCGTCAGCCCCGGGGCCGTGACCGTCGGCAGGTCCGCGTGGTGCTGGAAGTGCGGTTCGACGTTGCGGTGGGCGTCCGGCAGGGCCACCCACAGCTGGGCGCCGTGCAGGAGGCGCGCGTGCGGCCGCGGGCTCTCCTCGGAGTGGCTGATGCCGCGGCCCGAGGTCATCAGGCCCAGCTCGCGCGGGCGGATCGTCTCCAGGCTGCCGACGCTGTCGCGGTGCAGCACCTCTCCCTCGTGGAGCCAGCTGACCGTCTGGAGCCCGGAGTGCGGATGCGGCGCGACCTGCATGCCGGGCTCGTCGGCGATGTCGTCCGGACCGTAGTGGTCGACGAAGCACCAGGCGCCCACCATGCGGCGCCCCAGGTTCGGCAGGAGTCGGCGGACCTCGGTGGACTCCCCGAGCTTGACCGTGCGCGGGCTGAGGAGCTCGCGCACCGGTTCGGCCACGACGAAGCCGCGGCCGCCGCAGGCGGAGAGAGCGGGCTGGCGATCGAGATTGCTCATGGGCACAACCTAGCCCCGAGGGGGCGGCGGTGTTGAGTGGAATGTTCCGGCTGCCAGGCGTGTTGGAGGCAGCGGACGAACCACCTGAACGGCGGAAGGGACGCGATGAACGCGCCGACGGAGTACTACGGGCACGGGACGGCAGCCGAGCGCTGGGCGCGCGCCCAGCTCTTCTTCGAGGCGCGGGAGTACGCGACGGCCGCCCGCATCCTGGAGCCGCTGACCGGCGAGGCCCCCGAGCAGCTCGCTCCGCGGCTGCTGCTAGCCCGCGCCTACTACCACTCCGCCCAGCTCACCCGCGCCGAGCGCGAGCTGCGCGCGGTGCTGGAGCGCTGGCCCGTGGAGGACTACGCCCAGCTCATGCTCGGTCGCACCCTGGAGCGCCTGGGCCGGCCGGCCGAGGCGCGCCCCTACCTGCGGATGGCCGCCGCGATGGCGGGCGAGTTCCCCGAGTAGCGGCCCGTACGAAGGACGGCCCGGCCCGTGCGTGCGGGGCCGGGCGGCCTCCTCGGTTAGCCTGGGGGCACGATGAACCGTCTGACCACGCCTTTCGGCTCCTACGAGCTCACCCGCTTCCCCGAGGACCCGCGCGACCGGCTCCGCGCCTGGGACGCCGCCGACGAGTACCTGCTGCGCCACCTCGACTCCGGTACGGGGGAACGCGGTCCGGTGGACCTGGCCGGCGCCGGGCAGATCACCATCCTCGGTGACCGCTGGGGAGCGCTGACGACGGCACTGGCCGCGTTCCGTCCGACGCAGATCACCGACTCCTACCTCTCCCGGGCCGGTACCGCGGCGAACCTGGACCGGGCCGGCATCGGCACCGCCAAGTCCACGGTGCGGCTCCTGACCACGCAGGACCCGCCGCCCGAGCGGATCGACGTACTCCTCGTACGGGTGCCCAAGAGCCTGGCGCTGCTGGAGGACCAGCTGTACCGGCTGGCGCCGCACGTGCACGCGGGCACCGTCGTCGTGGGCACGGGCATGGTCAAGGAGATCCACACCTCCACGCTGAACCTCTTCGAGAAGATCCTCGGCCCGACCAGGACCTCGCTCGCCGAGAAGAAGGCCCGGCTGATCTTCTGCACGCCCGGTGCGACCGCGACGCGGGGCGACGACCCGTGGCCGGTGACGTACAAGCTGGACCAGGAGGCGGGCTCGGGCGCCGGGCTGACGGCCGTCAACCACGCCGGGATCTTCTGCGCGGACCGGCTCGACATCGGCACGCGCTTCTTCCTGCAGAGCATCCCGACCAACACCGACGGCGCCCGGGTCGTGGACCTGGGCTGCGGCAACGGCATCGTCGGTACCGCCGTCGCCGTCGCGGACCCGCGCGCGGAGGTCGTCTTCACCGACGAGTCGTACCAGGCCGTCGCCTCGGCGAAGGCCACGTTCCGCGCCAACGTGCACCGCGAGCGCGAGCGGGCCGACTTCCTCGTGGGCGACGGCGTCGCCATGCTGGACCCCGGTTCGGTCGACCTGATCCTGTGCAACCCGCCCTTCCACTCCCACCAGGCCACGACGGACGCGACGGCGCTGCGCATGTTCGCCCAGTCGCGCAAGGCGCTGCGGACGCGCGGCGAGCTGTGGGTCGTCGCCAACCGGCACATGGGCTACCACACCCACCTGCGCCGGCTCTTCGGCAACAGCGAAGTCGTCGCGAGCGAGCCGAAGTTCGTGGTCCTGCGAGCGGTCAAGGAGGACCGCCCGCGCAGCACGCGCCCCATGTGACCTGCCGGTACGTCCGGTACGTCCTACACTCTGGCGCGTGAGCAGCCAGGTGGGGGACGGAAGCGGTGACGGGGCGGCCATCGGCGGGCGCTACCGCCGGGAGGACGTGGCCCGGGCGGCCGGGGTCAAGGTGCGCAACCTGCGCTACTACCAGGAGCGCGGGCTGCTCCCGCCGCCGCGCCGGGAGGGCCGGATCGCCTGGTACTCCGACGACCACCTGACCCGGCTGCGCCTGATCAGCGACCTGCTGGGGCGCGGCTACACGGTCAACGGCATCGCGGAGCTGCTGAACGCCTGGGAAGAGGGCGGCGGCCTGTCGCAACTGCTGGGCCTGGAGCGGGAGATGACCCGCGACTGGGTGCAGGAGGAGCCGGTGGTGATGACCCGGGCCGAGCTGCGCGAGCTGTTCGGACCGACGGCCACCGCCGAGGACACCCGGCGGGCCGCGGAGCTCGGCTACGTCACGGTCGACGGGGACCTGGTCACCTACCCGAGCCGGCGGCTGCTGGAGGCGACGCTGGCGCTGGTGCGGCAGGGGGTGCCGCTGGCGGAGATCCTGGACGCCGGGGAGTTCGTCCAGGCACAGGCGGCCGCGCTCGCGGACCGGTTCGTCGGACTGTTCCGGCGGCATGTGATCGGCAAGGAGGGGCTGGAGCTGCTTTCGGCCACCCAGCTCCAGCACATCACGGCGGCGGTGACGGCCCTGCGTCCGGTGGCGGGCGAGGTCGTGGCCACCGAGTTCGCCCGGGCGATGGCCCGCCGGGTGGACGCGGAGGTCGCCGAACTGCTGCGTACGGAGCAGTAGGAGTCGGCTCAAAGGGTGCGCTCGCACAACCTTGCCAACCACCATTGGCACTCTTACATTCAACTCGTCGGTAACAACGGTGCACAGCCGAAATAAGGGACGCTCCCATGACCGGTTCCCCCCATTTATCCGACGATCACAGCGACTCCGGCCGCGTCCGCTGGCGCCGGTTCGCCGTCCTGACCGTCCCCGCCGTCGCGGTGACCGCCGGCCTCGGCATCGCCCTCGCCCAGGGCGCGCTGGCCGCCTCGTTCGCCGTGTCGGGACAGCAGTTCAAGGTGTCGGCGAGCAGCCTGGAGGGCGAGGGCTTCGCCCAGTACGGCGGCGTCGACGTCAACGCCCGCGAGGAGCTCATCCCGGTGGCCGTCACCGCCATCCGGGAGGCCAGGCTCAGCAACCTCTGCCAGTCCGTGGTCACCACGCTCCCGGTGATCGGGGACATCTCGCTCAACCTCACCGCGGGCAAGAAGACCCCGGTGGAGGCGAGCAACCTGTTCGTCGACGCGACCCAGCTCTCCGGCGACGCCGTCTTCAGCAACATCGAGATCGGGCGCGACGCCTCCACCCTCGACAAGGGGCCGGCCGACGCGCAGGGCATGCAGGACCTCTTCGCCCAGCAGGCCGACACCGTCCGCATCACCGGTCTCCAGCAGACGGCGTGGGCGACGAACGCCGGCACCTTCAAGCTCTCCGGCCTCAGTATGAACGTCAGCAAGGGCAAGAAGGAATGCTTCTGAGCCGCCGTCAGCGGTGGCGCCGGTGGCGGCGCAGCAGGCCCTTCTGGGGCGGGCTGTTCGCGATCCTGGCCGGGGCGTGGATCTGCGTCCTCCCGCTGGCGCCGTTGAAGGTGATGCTCCAGCAGGGCGTGGCGGGGATCCCGTCCGTCCTGATGGGCATCGTGATGGTCGCGCTCGGCCTCACCGCCTGGTTCTCACCGTCCCAGCGCGCTCTCGCGGGTGTCCTCACCACCCTGATCGCCACTGCCGCGCTGGTCCTGTCGAACCTGGGCGGGTTCCTGATCGGCACCCTCCTCGGCATCGTCGGCGGCGGCCTGATGTTCGCATGGCAGCCGTACGCCGCCCAGCGCGCCGGGGGCGCGGCGCCGGGCCCGGATCCGGCCCCGCCCCGGGACGCGTCCCCTCCCCCCACCCCGCACTCCGATCCCCAAGGAGCACAGCCATGAGCCGCACGCGCACCGCGCTCGCCCTCGGGACGGCCGCCGCCGGAGCCATAGCGCTCGCCTCGGTCACCGCCTCCGCCGCTCCCGCGCCCGTGGCCGGGTCGACCACCGTCACCCCGGCAGGCCACGACTTCAAGGCCGTCCTCAGCGGGAAGGCCACCCTCAAGGCCGGTTCGGTGACGGTGACCTGCACGGTCTCCGTCTCCACCGGAACGGTGCCGGCCGCCCCCGGCAACAGCAACCCGGCCGGGCCGGTGTCCTCGCCGATCTCGCCGCCGACGTACAGCTCCTGCACCTCCAGCATGCCGGGGGTGACCCCGACGGTCACCACCAGCGGTGCGTGGGCGGTGTCCATGCAGGACGGCGCCCCGATCACCGCCACCATGACCGTCCCGACCGGCGGGCTCGTCCTCAAGACGACCGGGCTCGCCTCCTGTACGGTCACGGCCGCGCCCACGGCCCCGGCGAACGTCGCTGGCACCTGGGCCAACGGCAGTCCGTCCAGCCTGACCTTCACCAACGCCTCCGTACCGGTCAAGGTCACCGGCGGGTTCGGCTGCCCGACGAGCGCGACCGCGTCCATTTTCAACGCGGTCTACAAGGTCTCCGACGTCACCGACCCGGCGCAGAACATCACCGTCGGCCCCTGATCGGCCCCTGATCGGCCGCGGTACGAGGGCGGGCCCGTCCGGCTCCGGTTCCGTCCGGAGGCGGGCGGGCCCGACCGCCGTCCGGCGGGCCGCCCGCCCGGGCCCGCCCGGCGGCCGACCGGACGGGCCTCCCGGGCGGGCCTCCCGGGCGGGAAATTGCGTTGCCGCGCCGTGCGGGCCGCGAGAGGGTCGACGGCATGTCACAGAGCACCCAACCCCCGCAGCAGTCCGCCGCGCGCCCGGCCCACCGGGACGTGTCCGACCTGTTCTCGGGCGGCCGCCTCATCGCGATCCCGCGCAGGGCCGCCCGCCGGGAGCAACTGCTCGTCCACCTGGCCGAGACCCTCTTCTCGGTGGAACGCACCTACACGGAGCCCGAGGTGAACGACGCGCTGCGCACCGTGCACGAGGACTGCTCGGCGCTGCGGCGCTACCTGATCACCGCGGGTCTGCTGACGCGGACCCGCGACGGCCGCAGCTACCGGCGGTCCACGACCACCCTGTAGTGGGTCGTCAGCCGCCCGTCGTCACCCAGTACGTGGAAAGCGACGGCCGGGGGCTCGTCGAGGTGCACGTGCTCGGAGGATCCCGTGCGCCCCTCCCACGGCAGCCGGAGGGTGGACACGACCCCGGGCGCCACCAGGAGCGGCCGGCCGGCGAAGGTGGTGGCGGCCGCGGTGTGGGCGTGCCCGCACAGGAAGGCCGTCAGGTGCGGGTGCCGCCCGGCGAGCGCGGCGAGCCGCTCCTCGCCGAACTGGCGGATCTCGTCGACGTACGGGGTGTGCAGTTCGAGCGGCGGGTGGTGGAAGGCCACCAGGACCGGAGTGTCCCGAGGGGTGTCGGCCAGTACGCCCTCCAGCCAGGCGAGCGTCGACTCCTCCAGGAAGCCGTGGTGCGCGCCGGGGACGGAGGAGTCGCACACGGCGAGCACGAAGCCTTCGCCGCGCAGCACCTGGTCGACGGGCAGCGCGGACCCCGTCTCCTCCCCCAGCAGCCCGCGGCGGAAAGCGCCGCGCTCGTCGTGGTTGCCGGGACAGACGACCAGGGGGTGGCGCGAGCGGAGCAGCTTGGCGGCTTCCTCGTACTCCGCGTCCTCCCCGCGGTCGGCTATGTCCCCGCTCACGAGTACGGCGTCCAGGTCGTGGGGCAGGCCGTCGAGGTACTCCATGACGGCGCGGGTGCGGTCGGCGGCGCGCCGGTCACCGTCGAGGTGGACGTCGCTGAGGTGGGCGATCACGATCACGTGCGGTGTCTCCTGAATCCCTGGTCGGGAGATGCGGTCGACACGTCCAACGGGGCGCACGGGCCGCTCCGTTCCCCGCGCGGCCGACCGCCCCGCCCGGCTCGTCCGCCCCGTCCGCCCTGTCCACCCCGTCGCGCGGCCTCAGCCGGTGGTGCGGCGCGGCCGGGTGCGACGCACCAGCACCCAGCCGGCCGCCGTGAGCACGAGCGCGCCGCCGGCGAGGGAGGCCACGGCCGTCCCGGTGGAGGCGAGGGCGCCGCCGGCGGGGGTGGCACCCGTACCGCCGCCGACCGTGGCGCCGGACGCTCCTCCGGCCGAGCCTCCGGCCGAACCGCCTGACGAAGCGCCTGACGAACCGGTCCCGCCGGCGGTGGCCGCCGTACCGTCCGTGCCGGTCGAGGCCGCCGGGCCGCCGGAGCCGCCCGTCGTGCCGCCGGCCGTACCGCCGGTGGTGGGCGCGGTACCGCCGCCGCCCGTCGTGGTGTCCGCGGCGGTCACGGTGAGCGTGGCCGGGGCCGTCCGGCTCACGCCCGCGTCGTTTGCGAACTCGGCCCGGTAGCGGCGGCCGTTGTCGGCGGCCGCGGCCGTGAAGGAGTACGTGGCGGAGGTGGCGCCCGGCACGGCCCGCCAGGTCCGGCCCGCGTCCGTGCTGACCTGCCAGACGACGGTGGGCGCCGGGGTCCCCTCGGCCTGCGCGGTCAGGGAGACCTCGGCCCCGGCGGCGACGGTCCGGTCCTCGGGGCCGCGGGTGATCCTGGGGGACGTGGATCGCTCCAGCCGGGTGATCCGGCCGGCGGCCGGGTCCGACACGAAGAGGGTGGCGCCGCCGGGCTGGACGGCGACGGCCGCGCTGCCCGACTGGGCGTGGTTGCCCGGGAGTACGACGGGCCCGGCGGCCTCCCCCAGGTCCCGGGTGCGGTGGACCGTGAGCGCGCCGTCGCCGTCGCTGCCCGGCTGGGAGGTGTCCCCCGTGTCCTGCCACACCACGAAGGCCTCGTGGGTGGCGGCGTCGAACCCGGCCGCGCGGGGCATGTCCGTCCCGGCGCCACCCTTGACGGTGCCGCCCTTGACGGTGCCGATCGGCTTGCCGGCCGCGTCGTGGACCACGACGGAGGTGTCCAGTCCGACCCAGACGGCGCCGGTCTCGGGGTCGACCTCGGTGAAGCCCGCCGAGCTTTCTCCCGCCGGGAGTTCGACGGTCGCGGCGACGGTGAAGGAGGCGAGGTCCACGCGGTACATCCGGCGGTTGCCGAAGTCGGTGAACCACACCGTGCCGCGCGCCCGGTCGTGGGCGAACCGCTCGCCGCCCTCCAGGGTGAGGGTGCGCCTGACGGCCGCGGTGGCGATGTCGACCTCCGACAGCACGGAGCCCTGCGCCACCAGCACCGTCGAGGAGGTGGGTCCGGGGGCGGCGTCGGTGACGGTTCCGCCGGCCACCCATGCCCCCGCCGCGGCGGCGTCCCCGTCCTTGGCCGTGCCGATGCCGCGCAGCGGATAGACGAAGACGGCCCCGTCACCGGGCAGGGGCGCGACGAGCTGCCGCACGGCCCGCCGGCCGAGCGTGCCCGTCGGCCCCGGGGCCTGGCCGACCGTACTGCGGACCTTGCCGTCGGCGGGTTCCAGGACGTGCAGACCGCTCTCGTTGGCCTCCGCGGTCTCGGGCAGGTCGTCCGAACCGACGTACAGCTTCTTCGAGTCGGGGTGCAGGAGCAGGTCGCGGGCCCGGCCGGCGGTCGTGAACTGCGCGGTCGCCCGGTACACGACGGTGCCCGGCGGCACGTCGCCCCCCTCACCCCCGGCCGCCGAGACGGGGCTGCCGGCGGCGGCCGAGGCGAGGATCAGCGCGAGCGCCGCGGAGGCGGTGCAGGCGCGGCCGGGGGTGAGGGGGTGTCGGGGTGTCATGGCTTCCTCGTCGACAGGCGGACCGGGTACGGCGGAACGGGGCTCTGAATCCCGTTAGTTGAAGGTCACCGGGACGTGGACGTCGTACTTGCGGTTCGAGGAGTTGAAGTGGTCGGCACGCGTGACGATGGCGCACTCGACCGTCTCGCCGCAGATCTGGCCGCCGCCCAGGTCGGCCTTGACGTGGATGGTGACGCTGAAGGTGCCGCCCGGACCGTACTTGGAGGTGTTGGCGAGGGTGCCGCCGAAAATGTTGTTGATCCAGTGCGAGGCCCCGGTGGTGCCGGACTGGTCCGAACCGCCGAGACAGGGGGTGGGCTTGGCCGCGCCCTGCGCGCCGTTCACGGCGCAGAGGCCCACGTATATGCCCTTGCCGGTGTTGAAACCGCTGCCGGTGACGGTGACGTTCTGCCCGGCCGCGGCGGCCGAAGAGGGCGCCGTGACACTGAGGTTGTAGGTGGCCGAGCCGTCGGTGACCGTACGCGTCGAGGTGGCGGCCGAGGCGGAGCCAGCCGCGCCGACGGCGAGCGCGACGGCGGCGGAGGCGGCGACGGCCGCGCGGGCGGCGATTCGGGGCAGGGAGGCGGCGGAGGCAGCACGCATCACGGGAACACCTTTCGGGTGCGAGAATCAGCGGAATTGAGGTAAGGCTAACCTAATCTCGATCAAGCGTGTACGGCTGATTCACGCCACGTGACGGCCCGTCGGAACGGGTCACGCGCAGCCCGAACGGCCTTTTCCCGAGCGGCCCTTCCCGGAACGGCCCTTTCCTGAGCGGCCCTCTCGGCGGCGGCCCACCCGATGCGGACGGGCGCCCCTCCGGCAGCGCCGGGTCATCCCGAACGGGCCCGCGATCGCCCCACGAGACCGAAAACCGCGCCCCGGAGAACCCGGGGCGCGGTACGGACTTCACCAGGGCGCGGTACACCGACCCGAAAGAGACGACCTAGGTGTGTTGTCCGGGCAGGTTGGTGACGCGGCTGGTGGGTGTTTGGCCTGCGATGCCGGTGTGGGGTCGGTGGTAGTTGTACCAGTGCAGCCAGTCGGTGAAGCCATCGGTGTCGCCCAGGATCTCTCCGCCCACCTGGGATCGTCACTGCCCCAGGGATAGACGAACATGTCGGGCCGGATGCTCCATGCGTTGAGCACGGTGGCCAGCTCAGACTCGTCCAAGGCGTCAGCACACCTGATGACGGCTGCGCCGATGTCGTAGTCAAAGCCCTCAATGCGCTCGCGGTCGCACTCCCCATGCTCAAGCCGGAAGCTACGGCCAAGGAGGAGTTCCTCACCGAAGGGTGGCGGCAAGTCCGTGAGAACGTCGGACCGCACTGGTGGTCCACCATGCGCCTGGCCGGCCGCGTCGCGCTCCACCGCAGCGCGACGCACCGGGCCCGCGGCACCGAACCGGCAGTCCGCGACGTACTGAGGGCCCTGCCGATCCCGCGCACCTGCCTGCTGCCTGCCGCCGACGGGCCACTCGCCGGTGCGGGGGAACTCGTCGAGGCGGGCGTCGAGCTGGTGCCGGTCCCGGACTGCGGGCACAACATCATGCTGGACAACCTGGACGCGTTCGCCGAGGCGACCGCCCATGCCCTGCGCCCGGCCGCGCCGACGGGCGCCGGCCCGAACGGCGCCACCGGCGGTGCGTAACACGACTCAGTACCCTTGCCGGGGCCGGCAGGTGCGGGCACGGTGTTCGTATGGCTTCTGCGCGACGAGCCGGGTTGCCAGCGTCGCGAGCCCCCGGAGGAGCTCGGCCGCGACGGCCAGGACGGTGGTGGCCACATCCGACACCGCGAGCCGTAGCCGCCGTCACAGGGCAAGGGGAAGAGCACGGCAGCGATGAGCACGAGCATCACCCACGCCTAACGCACGCACTATCCACGACCATCCGAACGTTTTCGCCTGCACCGTCGCTCCAGAGACTCGATGCAGCATGGGCGAAAGATCATTCTCCCGGAAAGGGCATCCCGACTCACCGAACTCCGCGCCTGCGGCCGCAGGCAGTCCTTCAGCGTCTGCTCGGTATCAACCCCACAGCTGCCGAACGCTGGGCCGCCAGGGTCGCATACGCAGCCGAGGTGGCCCGCCGGTCAGACGGCTGAGAGCGATTACGCAGGAAGGAGTTGGACGATCCCCACTCACGGAAAGTCGCCCGTCTCGTGAAATGCGCGCACGCTCCAGCGTCCTGTCGGCACGGAAACTTGGGCCTGTTCCGGCAAGCCTCCCTGATCCGGGTACTCCACGGCCAGGTCCGCTCCGGCTACAGCGGAGTCCAGGAGAACCACTGCCCGACCGGTCTCCCAGACACCGCAGTCTTCCCACGGTTGGTCCCCATGACGGCCTTGGCAGCTTCAAGCAGCTCGGCGAACGTGCCGTCGCCCAGCTGTCCGCCCGGCGGTCCTGTCCGTCGACGTGTCAGTGGGCTCTGACAGCATCACGGTCGTGACCGATATTGATGACCTCGTGCAACGCGTTGCCACCCGAGCCGCATCGGACAGCAAGGACCTTCCCGCGCCTGTCGACGATGCCCAGATCGCGAAGGCCGAGGCACAACTGGGCTTCACGCTGCATCCCCTACTTGCGCGCCTGTATCGCGATGTTGCTGACGGCGGCTTCGGCCCTGACTACCGGCTGCTGCCACTGTTTGGTCCGAGCTCCAGCGTCACTGGCGAATACCTGACGAGACGTGAGGCGTCCGTTGGAGTGGAGCATCCAGAGTGGCCCGAAGGCGTCGTACCAATCCTGACCTGGGGCTGTGCCATGTATGCAGGCGTTGATTGTCTTAGTGAAGACGGGCAGGTCCTGCTCTTCGAGCCGAACCCGTATAGCGGCGGATCATGGGATGTGTGTTGGTTCCTCGACTCCGCCAGCCTCGAAGCGTGGCTGGAGACATGGCTCGCGGGCACGGGCTGGTTCGAGGAGGACGCCTTTGACAGGGACGACCTGGTCGAGCCTCAGCCATGGGAGCAGGCCGCGGGCCGGCTGTCGTCTGGCACATAGCGAAACGGCACCGCTGTCTTCCGGGCCGTCGTACTTTTCGGCCTGCGAGTACCGGCCCCGGATGATGGCGTTGTACTCGTGTGCAGCCTCGACCTTGTTGAAGGAAGCGCTACAGAACAGGCACTCGACGTTGTACGTCACTTCGATGTGGTCCCTGTCCGGGACGATCACGTGCTTGTCAGCGGACGCGGAACGCACACCCGTCGGAGTCGTTCCTGAGCGGCTGCCGTAGGTTCCCGGCCATGGACACGAGCACACTGCCCGCCGCGATTGAACTGATCCGGCTGGCCGACCCCAGTCAGAGCGTCACCGTTCGTTTGCGTTCACCCGAGCCCACCCTCGAAAGCCTGGGCGTCCGGTACTACGACGCGGAAGCCGTCGTCACAAGCGGCTTCGTGAACGGAACCGTCTATCTCGGGTTTGACTCCGAGGATCTCTCAGACTGGGGCCGGCTTCTGGACGCCATCGAGGAGAACGAGCAGGAGGCCGACTTCGACGACCCGTTCACGGCGGACTGGCCCCGATCCGGCCGCACGGCCTACCTCCGAATCATTGCCGACGACCCCTACACGGTCGAAGTCCATGACGGGCCCAGCACCCAGATCGTTGTGTCAGTGCCGCTCGATATGAGCGAAGAGTGGATAGCCGAGTCCAGGAAACGTCTGGCTGATGCCCGAGCAGCTCTCGGCGTCGACACAGAGGACCACTACGACACACGTCTCTGAACACGATCTCGCCCTCCCGCACCACACCCCGACTGCTTGACAGCGACGATTGAGAACCAGTCACAGGTGTGCACGTCCTCACCGGCGTCGCCGCGGTTCTGCGCCGCGCGCACGAGGTGTACGACGCCGCGCTCGCCGCACACTCGGCCGGACTCGAGATCCCCGACAGGCAGCCGGAGCAGCGGGGAGTGGCCGGGCTCCTGCCCTGTTGGCAACTGGAGTTGCCCGCCGCGACGACCTGGCCGTGGTCATAGTTGAAGCCGACCACTTCAGGGCCGTGAACGACGACTTCGGGCACCCGCCCGCGGGCGCCTTCCTCGCCGCCATCGTCCAGGTGCCCGCCGGCCTCCTGGAGCAGCGCCTCGCGGAGCTGGTCCGGATGCCGCACTCCCCCGTCGTCCTGGACGACGGCCGCACCGTCGACGTCACCGCCTTTCTCAACGTCGCCGCCTCCGTCGGGGTGGCTATCCCGCACGTGGTCGGCTCCCGCGACCTGGGCCTGTTGCAGCGGGCCGAGGGCGCCGCCCTGTACGACGGCAAGCAGTCGGGCCGCGCCCACTTGGCCACAGCCGCACCCACCACACTGCCCTCCGTCAACGTTCGTCCGGCCGGGCGGTTGGGTACAGCAGTCTGGGGCGAGCGGCTTGAGCATCCACACTGGAACCGTTCCGCCGGAGGCGACAGGATCCTTGGTATCAGCGTCAAGCGACCGTGGGCCACTGTCGTCGTCGCCGGGGCCCAGACGATCGAGAACGCCCGCAGTCGTGGTTCTGGCGCGGCCTGGTGCTGCTGCACGCGGGCCTGCAGAGCGGCCGGCCTGCCCCGCGCCTGCCTCTGTTCGCCCGCACGATCCGCGGCTGCGACCTGCCGACCGGCGCGGTCATCGGCATCGTCCGGCTGACCGCCGTCACCACCTGAGCGAAGTCCTTCGGGACCTGCTCGCGACGGCGATCCCGGCCGCTCGAGGCGAGCGTCGAGCGCAGGTCGATGCGGTCCGCATACGAATGCGGTGCGCGGTCCGCAGTCCGTGCTTGGCGGCGGTTGCCACGAGGCCGCCGAGGGTGGTTCTGGCGAGGTCGTGGGCGGCGAGGCGTTCCAGTGTCGGCAGGGCCCGTTCGTCGGCGGTGGAGCCGAGAGCGCGGCAGGCCAGTGCTCGGAGGTCCGGGTCGGGATCGGTGGTGAGGGTGATCAGGTCGTCCACCACCGGCGGACCGAAGGCAGCGATCGCTGAGGCGAGGTGATTGGCCTTCGGGTTCCGGCGTTCGATCATGGCCTTCCAGAGCACGGCGAGTGCCCGGTCGCCGCCGATTTGGCCGAGCGCCTGGGCGGCTCTGCTGCGTACCCAGTCGGTCTCGTCGTTCAGCCGGGCTGTCAGGGCGGGCACGGCGGCCGGTTCCTCGAAGAGGCCGAGCGCCTCGCAGGCTCCCTCGCGGACCATCGGATCGGGATGCTCCAGCAGGGCGGTGATCAGCGGCACGGCCCGGCGGAAGCCGAGTTCGGCGCAGGCGAGCGCCGACCACCGCACCCCACGGTGCCCGGTGTCGGCGAGCGCGCGCAGGAGACCCGGTTCGACGCTCGCGTCGCCGAAGAGAGCTATCCGGTTGAGTGCCTTGGACCAGACGGTGACATCATGCGCCCGGTGGTCGGAGGCGACCTCGGACAGGGCCGCTTGGGCCTGCGGATGGCCGAGCTCGGCCCACTCCAGCAGGGCGTCGATCGCCCGCAGCCGGATCGTGCGGTTGCTGGTCAGCTCGGCGGCGTGGACGGTGACGAGGGATGTCGGCCCGTCCGGTGGGTGGCCGAGTGCGTCCCCGAGGGGGCCGGCGAGTGGTGGTTCGAGTTCGCCCAACCGCAGGGCCAGTGGGCCGATTCGGGTACCGACGTCTGCGTCGTAGCGGCCGTCGCCCCGTAGGTTCGCGGCCAGCTTGGCAACCGTACGGAACAGCAGCCGTGCGCGGTCCGATGGAGAATCAGGGAAGGCGTCGAGTCGGCCGGACATCGCCGCGGTGACGGCGGTCGGCTGGCGGCCGGTGGCCTTCAGGACCGCCTCCGCCCAGGCGAGTGGCTCATCCTGACGCTCGTAGAGCTGGCGACCCCACAGGCGGAGGACAGCGTCGCGGTGGTCGGTCATCCCAGGATCGTTCCAGCAGAAAACACCGACAGCCAACGGGTTTTCCTCGTGGCCAGTCGGGTGCCAGATCGCCTCGGCGGCACTCCGGCAGTTGTCGCGTGCACCGCCAGAGGCCGGCGGCCCCTGGGGGGAATCGTGATAGTCAGGGTGGCGAGGAGCCTGACGTTGACCACTACTTCGGTCTCGAAATCCTGCCGTTGGGGCGCTGGCGTGACGGTTCGCATCCCTCCGTAGGAGACCGAGTTACGGAGGTCGGCCTGGGAACCGACCGCATCGTCCTCGCGCGGCGCAACGACGTCGACGGGGCGGGCGATGCCGGTTTCGACTCCCTGGTCGGCCCGGGACTCCGGCGCTGATCAGCGGGTGCGGGGCGTGGGGACCCTGCTCCCCCAGTGGTGACCGCAGGCGGACCACTTGCCGCGGCCGCAAGGGCAGGCACGGCTGCCGCGTGTGGGGTGGAAGTCGCGCCAGTACCCACGGCGGGTGAGCGTAGCTGCCGAGGTGGTCAGGCCGAAGTCGTCCACGAGGGCCAGGCCGTCGTCGAGGAGGTCCAGCATGTGCGTGCCGGCGGCGATCAGGGAGTCGGCGACCGCGAACGCGACGGTCGGCTCCAGAGCCCGGACGGACCGTGCGTCGCTGAGCGACATCGGGGATCGGGCGTAGCTGCGTACTGTGACGGCGCGTGAATCGTGTTGGAGCGGAGGAGTGGCGAAGGCAATCCTGGCTCCGAAGGCGGGGTGTGCGGCGTCGGAGAGCAGGTCGTACCACTGCGTGAACCTGTCCTCGCCCGTGGCCTTGGTCAGTTTCTTCACGAGCGTCAGGACGTTGGTGGCCTGAAGCTTCTCGTGGCTGCCCTTCATCCTGGAGCCGAACTCGGCCTTGAGGAGGAGGGGACTGAGTACCTCGCGAACCAGGGCGGGACGTTTCACTGGGTGTGCGGTGGTGGCTTTGCCGGTTCGCCATGCCTCGGTGATGGCGTTCTGTTCCTCAACCAGTGATCCCGCTTCTTCGATGACGGCCCGCGCGGTGACGGCGCCCGAGGTGATGCGCCACCGGGCCAGGTTTTCCAGGGTGTCGGTGAGGAGGTCGGCGCCGCGCCAGGCGTGGACGAGCCACCAGCTGACCAGGCGTGTGTGGAGCTCGGGGTAGATCACGGCTGCCGCCGGGTCGCGGGTACCGGCCTCGGTCACCTCGTCCATGGCGAGGACGGTCGCACCGTCGCCGGTGCGGACGAACGCCCAGTCTCCGGGATGTCGCTGAGCGAGTCGTTCCCACTTTTCCGCGGCGCTGCCGCTCAGGGGGGTCAGGAGCACTTCGGTGGTTCCCGCGTCCTCGCTTGTGCGGTGCAGTTCGGCGACACGGTCGGCGAGTTCCGTTAGGGCGGCGATACGACTTGTGCCGAGCGCGTGGGTGACGGCCGAGGTCAGTCCGGGTTCATGGTTGTTCACCGCACGGGACCTTAGCGTCATGGCCCTAGGGTGGGCGAGGTGTTCCCGCCGTTCCGGTCGGGGCCCGGAATTCGAGGAGATGTTGGTGACGGTGCCCAGGTTGGTGCGGGAGAGGTGACAGCGGAGGAGCGGGCGGAGAGCGCTGTGCAGGGCCCGCCCATGGTGACGGTCGGCATCGACCTGGCTGGATACTCCGGAACGACCGGGGTCTGCCGCGTCACCTGGGCGCACCAGCCGCTTGTCGAGTTCCTCGATGCCGGGAACGACGAGGACCTGTTGGCGGCTGTGCGGACTGCCGACAAGACCGGTCTGGATTCGCCCATCGGCTGGCCGGTGGAGTTTGTCGCGCTGCTCACCGCCCATCAGGCTGGCGCGGAGCTGCCCGGACGGTCGCGATACCTGCCGCACTCCGACGGCCGCGACGGGCTGCGAAGAGTCACTCATCGCCTGACCGACGACTTGGCGTGGAAGCGTACGGGCGCGGGGAAACAGCGTCCCCTCTCGGTTGCCGCCGACAAGCTGGGCGTCGTTGCCATGCGCGCGGTGGACCTCCTGGAACGTCTTGCCGACGAGGGCCGTGCCCTGCCCCGTGACGGCTCCGGTTCGGTCGCCGAGGTCTACCCGGCGTTCGCGCTGATCCAGTGGGGGCTTGCGCGCAGAGAGAGCTACAAGGGCTCCAAGCCGGCCGTGCTCCATGCGAGGGCCGAGATCCTCGCCGGCCTCGCGGATGGCTTGGGCCTCGGGATCGATGCACGCGCGCGCGAGCGGTGCACGCGCAGCGACCACGACCTGGACGCCCTGATATCGGCGGTCGTCGCACGGGCTGTCGCGTGTGGGCTGACCTATCTGCCGACAACGGATGAGGAGCGCGCCATGGCTGCGGTCGAAGGCTGGATACACCTCCCCCGGCACGATCTTCCACTTTCGGCCGTGCGGTATGGAGCAGGTTCCGACTCGGAGCGGACGTGTTCGGGGCAGGAGCCGGTGTCTCGCAAGCCCTTTTGACAGGATTGGGTGGGGTGTCGAGGTGCCAGGCGGATTACGCCCCCTTTAGGGTCCCTGGAGCAGTGAGCTCCTGGGCGGTTTACGGCCGTAAGACTCGCCGGGTGGGTGACCCCACGCAACGGGTCTCGGCAGGCTCCGATGCTGGTTAACGGGCACTGCCTTCGTGGGGGGTTCGTGGAGACGTTCGTGAAGACGCGATGGCCTGCCTCTACTTGAGCCTGGCGAGGCGGTTTGGGTATCCCCGCTACCGCCTTGGGCCCCGAGCGCG
Organism: Streptomyces erythrochromogenes; assembly: GCF_040684695.1. Taxonomy (GTDB): domain Bacteria; phylum Actinomycetota; class Actinomycetes; order Streptomycetales; family Streptomycetaceae; genus Streptomyces; species Streptomyces erythrochromogenes_C. Next base: position 257,350 of record NZ_JBFBGM010000001.1, on the reverse strand, counting down.
GCGGAGGGCAATGGCGGTGGTGATCAGCCAGCACCACGAAATCGATCCGAGGTCTTGTTGCTGGGTGCGAGTCTCGCCTTGTCGGGAGTCGATGCGGTAGCCAATTCCCAGGGCGGGCGAGTTTTACGGCCGTAAAACTCGCCCCGGCGGCAGGTGCCGATGGGACCGGTGCCTCGCTCGCGCTGGTGCTTTGTCGCGTTGGGCCTTGGCGGTCTCACCGCGCCTTGAACCGGCCGCAGCTGGCAGACGTGTCACCGTTCTGTGTCTGCGCCCAGGTCGGCCCGCATCACCGTGTGCGCGAGGGCTAGCGCGTCGAGGTACTCCTGCATGCGCTCCCGACCATGGGAGGTGACGCTCGTACCGTCGATGATGAGGTCTCGAAGGTCACGAGCGCACCGGTCGAAGTCCCGGGCCAGCGTCAGCACTGCTTGCGGTGCCAGGACCGCGAGTTCGTACCGCGGGGCGTAGCAGAGCGCGTATGCGGTGAATGCCTGATGCCCGCGTTCTTCGTCGGTGAGCCCTGGGGCTACAGAGAGGACACGGAGCTTGGTGCGGGTCTCCGCGTGGGCAGCGAGGTAGCGCGCATACACCTCCTGATTCATCTTGCGCCGCTCTCTGAGATCTTCCCTGCGGGCTCGGCGTTGCTCGACAAGGAGTGCCGAGCTGAGCGCGATGACCGCGCCCAGGAGTGTTCCGACGAGGGGTAACCATGTCATCTCACGACCATAGGCAGCACGATGCTTCGCGCGGCCTGCTCGGGCGGTCAATGTTCGATGCGATCGGGCAACCTGCGATGGGACGGGACACTCCCCCGGTGCTGCAGAGTCTCTGAGGTCGCACACCTGGCGTTGCGGACTCGCTTGTTTGACGCGGCCTGAACGAACGAGGCGATACCCCGACTAGGCAAGGCCCTCTGCACCCAGCATGGCTTCCATCCATTCCACCGGCATTCGGGGTGAGGTGCCGGCCTCCTCGGCCACGTTGCGTTGTTCGTCGGCGAGGAGAGACGGAAGGCAGTGCAAGGGCAGGGAAGGGTTGCTGGCCGCCGCAGCACGAACCACGGGGGCATCGTCGACGGCGAGCCTCCCCAGAATGTCCGCCGGCAGGGTGGCGGCCGCGGCCGCCGCTCGCAGCTGTGGGTTCTCCGACGTCGCGAACCTCACGTACGCCTGCGTTGGGAAGTCGGGCCGTCCCAGGATTCCGGGGTGGATTTTGCGATGGTCTCCGTGCTCCCAGACGATCCGCTCGAGGTCTGCCGCCGACGGGGAGTTCGCGTACAGGGCAGCGATCTTCTGTACGTACGGGTCCGGATCGTTGAGCAGACGCTCGGCGGCGTCCTCAGGCAGGCTCCCGGCGCAGGACGCCACGCCGTACCGCAGGAAGGCCAAGGGGGAGTCGACCAGAGTCAGCTTCTCCTCGACAGCTGCCTGCGCCAGCCAGCGGAGCTGATGGCTCATACATGCCGTGGAGAGGAGGCTGTCAGCTATGAACCATTCATCGTCCTCCTCCGCCGCGGCGAGGACTTCCTCGTAAAGACGTGTTCGGGTCTCGGCCGGGGTGTGCGGCGAGACCAGGAGCGAGAACCGGACCAGGGCGCTGTGTTCGGTGGCGAGCTCGTCGCGCAGTGCCTGGGGCAGATGAGGATTGCCTGCCACGGCAGCCCGAACATCCTCGTCCGGATCCCGGGCCAGCTCCACCGCAAGCTCGGCGGTGAGCCTGACGTGGGCAGCCACGAGCGACCGCGTCGCCGGGTCGGCCAGCAATGCCATGTGAAGGTCCGCCGGCGGGACGGGATGCAAGGGGGATGCGGCGGCCTTGCGCACTGAGGACTCCGGGTCCGACAGAAGAGCCCGATGAGCGTCTGCTGTCGGCCTCGTCCACCAGGCCGCCACGGCGCTCCGTACCTCAACGACGGGATCAGAGGCCAACCGTGTGCGCACGTCGTCCGGTGTCTCACCGTGGGCGGCAACCTCAGACCGCACGTGAGGGTCGGGGTCGGCGGCGAGATGGGTGAGCAGCGCGAGGGGTACCTCGCAGCCTGGTGTGGTCGGAGGCCACGCGAACCGTCGGACTGCCGACTTGCGGACCTCGGTTTCGGTGTGGTCGGCGAGTTGCCACCGGGTGGAGGCCGGGAGGTGCCTGTTTCTACCGAGCGCGGCCGCCACTTCGCTGGTGCCTGTTTCCATGAGAGCGGTGGCGAGCTGCACGGTCATCTGTTCACGGCGGCCTGCGATTTCCATCGCTGTCCAAGGGGTTCGCATGAGGCGGTGCAGGAGGTGCTCCGGGGTGGCCTCATTGCGTGCCACTCCCCTGAGGATGTTTCGGCGGGTCCTGGCTGTAACGATCGGTAGCTCCATGTCGCCAGACACTATCGGCGGCCGATGCTGCTGTAGGTGGGGGAGTTTGGTGGTCCACCGTCGGTTTTACGGCCGTGCAACTCTCTGGGCGGAGCCGTCCGACGGGACAGCCAGTTCATCCCTGTCCGACCCTCCCATCAGCGGGGTCTCACCGAAGTTCGATGACGACCCTGTTCGACCTCTTGAGGCTTGGTCACCGCTGCGTGTCTCGCGGATCAGGCCACGTACCCTCGGCTGCGTGCCTCGCCATCCGAAGAAGCCTCGCCGCCTGGTCGCCGACGGACGTGTACATGTGGACGCTGCGCCACAGCCACCGAAGGCATGACGGCGGCCGGTCTGCGGACTGCCGCGAGGTGCTCACTTTGTCCCCACAGCCGGCTGGCACCGGCGGTCCTCTGCGCGTTGTCTTTGCCGACGGCCTCGGCCGATACGTTCCGGGCGGGGCCTACTCCGGTTCCGGAGGCGTGGGCCTAGGCCGTTTCCTTCGGATCACGGAGAATTGGCCTGCGTGTTGTGAGGCGCGAGCAAGTGAGGGGGCAGGGATGGCGCTCGTCATGGAACTTCGTCAAGGGGTCTCTGCATCCCGGACGGGCCGAAAGCCTGGGACCCGGCCACCAGCAGGGCTGCTGGAGCGTTCGGTCGATGACAACGATTGAGTTCTCGATGGCCGTTGAACGGCTCGGCCGACACCGACTTCCGAGTCTGGCCCGCGTTGATCCCTACGGGGACACCACGCTGCGCGGTGAGGCGGTAGATCAGATGGTGCGAGAACTGGAAGGCTCGGATCTCGCTCGTCTGCGGGGTGGGCGGTCGCGTCATCACCGACAGGTGATCGACGCGATCGCGTTCAAGTACCGCACGGTCACGCCCTGGATGGACTTGCCTGAGCACTTCGGGTCGTGGAAGGGCGCCCACAACCGGCTGCGGAAGTGGGCGACCGACGGAACCTGGGAGAAGGTCCTCACCGCGCTGCTCGCCCAGGCCGACGCCGACGGCGACCTCGACTGGGTCGCCGCCGTCGACTCCACGATCGTCCGCGCTCACCAGCACGCCGCCGGGGCCCGTCAAAAGGGGCCCCGGCCGACGAGCCGGCCGATCATGCGCTCGGGCGTTCCCGCGGCGGACTGACCACGAAGGTCCACCTCGCCGCAGACAGTCGCTGCCGCCCGCTGGCGTTCGTGCTCACGCCAGGGCAGGCCGGAGACGCACCCGCCTTCGAGCAGGTCATGGCCCAGATCCGGGTGCCGCGCCCGATCGGCAGGCCCCGGACGACACCCGCGACGGTGCTGGCCGACAAGGCGTACTCGTCCCGGACGATCCGCAGCCATCTGCGGCGACGGGGGATCCGGTCAGTGATCCCGCAGCCCGCGGATCAGGCCGCGAACCGAAAGCGGCTCGGCCGCCCGCCGGCCTTCGACCGAGAGATCTACAGGCAGCGGAACACAGTCGAACGCTGCATCAACAAGCTCAAGCAATGGCGCGGCCAGGCCACCAGATACGACAAAACCGCCACCATCTACCTCGCCGGACTCCACCTCGCCGCCATCTTCATCTGGTCCGCACTGTGATCCGAAGGAGACGGCCTAGCCGCGATAGGTCTCCAGCAGCCGCAGCCAGATCTCGCTGAGGGTCGGGAAGGCCGGTACCGCGTGCCACAGGCGCGCGATCGGGACCTCCCCGGCCACGGCGATGGTCGCCGCGTGCACCAGCTCGGCGGCGCCCGGGCCGACGAAGGTGGCCCCCAGCAGGACCTCCCGGTCGAGGTCGACGACCATCCGGGCCCGGCCGCGGTAGCCGTCTGCGTACAGCCCGGCACCGGAGACCCTGCCCAGGTCGTAGTCGACGGCGCGCACCCGGTGGCCCGCCTGTTCGGCCTCGGCCAGGGTCAGGCCCACCGCGGCGGCCTCCGGGTCGGTGAAGACGGCCTGCGGGAGGGCGCGGGTGTCGGCGGTGGCCGTGTGGGCGCCCCAGGGTGCGGTGTCCAGCGGGCTGCCCGCCGCGCGGGCGACGATGGCGGCTCCCGCGATCCGGGCCTGGTACTTGCCCTGGTGGGTCAGGAGCGCCCGGTGGTTGACGTCTCCGACGGCGTACAGCCAGTCGGAGCCGGGCACCTGACAGCTCTCGTCGACCGCGATCCAGCCGCCGGGGGTCAGCCCGACCGTGTCCAGCCCGATGTCCTCGGTCCGCGGCGCGCGGCCCGTCGCCATGAGCAGTTCGTCGCCCTCCACGACCTCCCCGCCCGCCAGCACCACGCGCACGGGCCCGGTGGAGCCCTCCCGTTCGACGGACTCGACGGCCACGCCCGTACGGACCTCCGCCCCGGCCTCGCGCAGGGCGTCGGCGACGAGCTCCCCCGCGAAGGGCTCCATCCGCGGCAGCAGACCGGAACCGCGGACGAGGACCGTCACCTGCGATCCGAGCCCCTGCCAGGCGGTGGCCATCTCCGACGCCACCACGGAGCCGCCGACGATGACCAGCCGGCCGGGCACCTGGCGCGCGGACGTCGCCTCCCGGCTGGTCCAGGGGCGGGCCGCGGCCATGCCCGGGAGGTCGGGCACCAGCGCCCGGGTCCCGGTCGCGACGACCACCGCGTGCCGGGCCGACAGCACGCGCTGCTCCCCGTCCGGGCCGGTGACGGACACCTGGCGGACCCCGACGAGGCGGCCGTGGCCGCGGTGGAGGACGACGCCGATCGATTCGAGCCAGTCGACCTGGCCCTGGTCCTTCCAGTCGCCGGTCCAGTAGTCGCGGTGCGCGAACACCGCCGCGGTGTCCAGGGGCCCGGCGACGGCCGCCGCCAGGCCCGGTACCCGGCGGGCGTCGGCCCGCGCCAGCACCGGGCGCAGCAGCGCCTTGCTCGGCACGCAGGCCCAGTAGGAGCATTCCCCGCCGACCAGTTCGCTCTCCACCAGGGCCGTGCTCAGCCCGGCGGCGCGGGTCCGGTCGACGATGTTCTCGCCCACCGGACCCGCGCCGATCACCACGACGTCGTACTCCACCGCTTCAGTCATGCGGGCCAGTCTCACCGGTGATCGGTGGCCGCGTCACGCACTCAGGCCTCCGGCGTGCCGGACCCCTGGCCGCCGGAGTCCTGCGCGTCCGGCTGGGAGGCGGCGATCTTGGCGCGCACCTCGTCCATGTCGAGGGCGCGGGCCTGCCCGATGAGGTCGGTCAGCGCCGCCTCGGGCAGGGCGCCGGGCTGCGCGAAGATGGCCACCTGGTCCCGGACGATCATCAGGGTCGGGATCGAGGTGATCTGGAAGGCACCGGCCAGCTCCTGCTGGGCCTCGGTGTCCACCTTGGCGAAGACCAGGTCGGGGTGGGCCTCCGAAGCCCTCTCGTAGACCGGTGCGAACTGCAGGCACGGCCGGCACCAGCCCGCCCAGAAGTCGATCAGCACGAACGGGTTCTCGCTGACCGTCTGGTCGAAGTTTTCCTTGGTGAGCTCGACTGTAGCCACGGTGTCCAGACCTCCTGATAGAGCCGTCTGCACGTGGAACGAACGAGCCGCCCCAGGCATTCCTCGCATCGGACGGGCCGGCGCGTCCGCCACCCGCCGGACCCGCCGAATGGCCCGCCGCCCGCCGGGGGCGTTCCATCGAAGGGTGCCCCGTTTGCGCATCGACGTGCACGCCCACCTGTGGACCGCGGAGTACCTCGACCGCCTCGAACGGCTGGGGAAGAGCGATACGGGAACCCAGCGCGGGATCGGCGCCGAGGCGACCGCGGCCGACCTGGACCGGCGGTTCGCGCTGATGGACCGGGCGGGCGTGGACCTCCAGGTGCTCTCCGTCGCCCCGCAGTCCCCGCACCTGGCCGCGGAACCCGACGCGGTGGCGGTGGCACGGGCGGCGAACGACGCGTACGCGGAGCTGGTGGCCCGTTTCCCCGGTCGGTTCCGGTTCTTCGCCGCGCTGCCCCTCCCCCACGCGGACGCCGCGCTGCGCGAGACGGAGCGTGCCTTCGACGAACTCGGAGCGGTCGGCGTCGGCGTGACCACGACCGTCCTCGGGCACACCCTGGCCGATCCGCTGTTCCGTCCGGTCCTCCAGGAGCTCGACCGGCGCGGCGCCGTCCTGTGCATCCACCCGGCCGGCGAGGGCGCCCGCAGCCCGCTGATCAACGAGCACGGCATGACGTGGATGGTCGGGGCACCGGTCGAGGACACGGTGGCGATCATGCACCTGGTCTTCGCGGGCATCCCGGCACGCCACCCGCGCCTGCGCATCCTGGCCTCGCACCTGGGCGGGGCCCTCCCGCTGCTGCCGCGCCGGCTCGACGACCACGTGGCGTTCGAGGCCCCCGGGACGCCCGAACTCCCCTCCGTGGCCGTCGGCCGGCTCTGGTACGACACGGTCAGCCATGTGCACGGCCCGGCCCTGGTCGCCGCGGCGGCGACGTTCGGCGCGGACCGCCTCGTGCTCGGCACGGACTTCCCCTACGAGGACGGGGAGGTCTTCGTGAAGGCCGTGGAGTACGTCTCCGAGTCGGGGCTGACCCCGCAGGAGGCCACGATGATCCTCGACACGAACGCGGCGGACCTCCTCGGCCTCACCGGGGCGGCGCCCACCCCCGCTGCGGACACGGCCTAGGAGGGGGCCCACGGCCTAGAAGGGGTGGCCCGCGGGGGTGGTGCGGGCCGTGGTCCAGCGCAGTTCCGTGAAGGCGTCCAGGTTCGCCTCGCCGCCGAAGCGGGCGCCGGTGCCGGAGGCGCCGACACCGCCGAACGGTGCGACGGCCTCGTCGTTCACGGTCTGGTCGTTGACGTGGGCGATCCCGGTCGGGATGCGCTCGGCCAGGTCGAGGCCGCGCCCCGCGTCGCGGGTCACGATCCCCAGGGACAGGCCGTACGGTCCGGCCGAGGCCAGTTCCACCGCCTCGTCCTCCGTCGCGAAGGACCGTACGGGCGCGACCGGGCCGAAGACCTCCTCGGCGTAGGCGGGGGTGTCGTCGGCGACGCCCGCCAGGACGGTCGGGCGGTAGAAGAGGTCGCGGTGGGTGCCGCCGGCGACGAGCTTGGCCCCCGCCGCGGTGCTGGCCTCCACCAGCGCGTGCACGCGGTCCAGCTGGGCGCGGTCGATCAGCGGGCCCAGGTGGACCTGCTCGCGGTACGGGTCCCCCACGGCCAGTTCTTCGGCGCGCGCGGCGAGCCGCTCGACGTACTCGTCGTAGAGCGAGGCGTGCACGAGGTGGCGGCCGGCCGTCATGCAGATCTGGCCCTGGTGGAAGAAGGACCCCCAGGAGGCCTGGGCGACAGCCGCTTCGACGTCCGCGTCGCGGAGCACGACGAGGGCGGAGTTCCCGCCCAGCTCCAGGTGGGTGCGCTTGAGGTGACGGCCCGCCAGCTCGCCGACGGTGCGGCCGGCGGCGGTGGATCCGGTGAAGGACACCACCCGCACCCGCGGGTCGGCGACCACCGCGGCGCCCGTCTCCGCGCCGCCGGGCAGGACGTGCAGCAGCCCGTCCGGCAGTCCCGCGGCGGCGAGGACCGCGGCGAGCGCGAGCCCGCCGCAGACGGCCGTGCGCCGGTCGGGCTTGAGCAGCACCGCGTTGCCCAGGGCCAGGGCCGGTGCGACCGACCGGATCGCGAGGATCAGCGGGGCGTTGAAGGGGGCCACGACCCCGACCACACCGGCCGGGACCCGGCGGGTGAAGGACAGCCGGGGGGCCTCGCTGGGCAGTACCTGCCCGGTCGGCCGCGAGGCCAGCGCCGCGGCCTCGTAGCACTCCTGCGCGGCGACGTGCAGCTCGAAGTCGGCCTTGCCGGGTATCGACCCGGACTCGCGCACCAGCCACTGCCGCAGCTCGTCGGCGTGGGCGGTGAAGAGGTCCCCGGCGCGGCGGAGCACGGCCGCCCGCTGCGGGTGGGTGGTGCGCGCCCAGTCGCGCTGCGCCGCCCGGGCGCGTACGGCGGCCTCCGCCACGTCGGCGGGGGCGGCGAGGTCGAGGGTGGCGAGGGTGCGGCCGGTCGCGGGTTCGACGACCGGGGCGGCGCCGCCGGTGAGTGTGGGTCCGTCCTGCCAGAGCGTCGGGTCGAGGAGCGGCATGGCGCGGGGCCTCCGGGTGGGGATGGGCGGGATGCCGGACGAGGGGGGCGGCAGCACGCGCCATCGTGCCAGACCGGAGGCGCCACTTCTGTTCAGTTATTGGGCAGTTGACGATGCGGGCTGACCGGAAACGATCGACGCCGTGGTCGCGGGGGTCAGCGCTCCAGGACGAGCGCGATGCCCTGGCCCACGCCGATGCACAGCGCCGCCATGCCGGTGCCGGAGCCCGCCGCGGCCAGCTGGTGCGCGACCGAGCCGGCCAGCCGGGCGCCCGAGGCACCCAGCGGGTGACCGATCGCGATGGCACCGCCGCGCGGGTTGACCACGGCCGGATCCAGCTCGGGCCAGGCCGCCAGGCAGCCCAGGGCCTGCGCCGCGAAGGCCTCGTTGAGTTCGAGGACGGAGAGGTCGCCGAATCCGCGGCCGGCCTTGCCGAGCGCGCGCTGCACGGCGTCCACCGGACCGAGGCCGAACAGCTGGGGCTCGATCCCGGTGACGGCGGAGGCGCTGATCCGCGCGAGGGGTTCCCGGCCGGTGGCGGCCAGGCCGGCCTCGTCGGTCAGCAGCAGGGCGGCCGCGCCGTCGTTGAGCGGGGAGGCGTTGCCGGCCGTGACCGTGCCCCGGCCGTCGGTCCGGAACGCGGGCTTGAGCTTGGCCAGCGCCTCGGGGGTCGAGCCTTCGCGGATGCACTCGTCCCGCGCGAGGTCCACGCCCTCGTAGGGCACGACCTCGCCGTCGTACAGGCCGGCGGCCCAGGCGGCCGCGGCCTTGCGGTGGCTCTCCAGCGCGAAGGCGTCCTGTGCCTCGCGGGTGACGGCGTACTTGTCGGCGATCAGTTCGGCGCCCTCGCCGAGGGAGCCTGTCCACTCGGCGGGCATCCGCGGGTTCGTCATCCGCCAGCCCAGCGTGGTGGACCACATCTGCTGGTGTCCGGCCGGGAAGGCCCGTTCGGGCTTCTGGACCACCCAGGGGGCGCGGCTCATCGACTCGACGCCGCCCGCGATCGCCACGGAGGCGTCGCCGACCGCGATGGCCCGGGCGGCCTGGATCACGGCCTCCAGACCGGATCCGCAGAGCCGGTTGACGGTGACACCGGGGACGGTGACGGGCAGGCCGGCCAGCAGCACCGCCATGCGGGCCACGTCGCGGTTGTCCTCGCCCGCGCCGTTGGCGTCGCCGAAGACGACGTCGTCGATGCGGGCCGGATCGAGGTCGGGCGTACGGTCCACCAGCGCGCGCACCACGTGCGCGGCCAGGTCGTCCGGGCGGACCCCGGCGAGGGCGCCGCCGAACTTGCCGATCGGGGTGCGGACGGCGTCGACGACGTAGACGTCGCGGACGGTGCGGATGCTCATGGGGGCTCTCCTGGGCGGATCCGTACGGTCGCCGGCGCATCGGTGCCGGTGTGGGCACCGGGGCACGCCGCCGGGCACGCCCGGTGGGGCGCGCCCGCAGTCTCCGTCCGCAGGTCACCGCCTGTCAACGCCCCCTCCGGGACGGGCGGCGGCGGCGCCGTCAGGTCGACTCGCGGTGGACGGCCTCCGCGGCCATGAGGTCGTGGCGCTGCGTGACCTCCGACGGCTCGCGCACCGCGTGGTCCACGAGCGACGCCAGGTGGTCCCCGGTCGGCATCTCGATCCGCACCGTGCTCAGCCGGGGCCGCAGGAGCCGTCCGATGAGCAGGTCGTCGGCGCCGATCACGGCCACGTCCCCGGGGACGCGCAGCCCCTCGTCCTGCAGGGCCCGCATCAGCAGCATCGCGTACTCGTCGTTGTACGCGAACGCCGCGTCCAGCCGCAGCCCGCGCCACCGGGCGGCGAGTTCCGCGGCGGACTCCTCCGAGTACGCCATCGGCAGGGCCTCGACCTCCGCGCCCGCCACGCCGCGGGCTCCCGCCAGCCGGGGCGCCGAGAACAGCTCCAGCCCCTCCTCCCGCGGGACCACCACGCCGATACGCCGGCGGCCCCGCTCGACCAGGTGCGCGGCGGCCCGGGCGCCGACCTCCTGCTGGTCCATGACCAGGGCGTGCGCCCCGGGCACGCCGACCGGGCCCATCGTGATCACCGCGCGGGCACCGGCCCGTTTGAGGGTGGCGACGTTGTGGGCGGAGAGCGTGATCTCGCCGAGGGATATGACCGCCACCGGACGCAGCTCCGCCCACGCCCGGACGGCCTCGTCCCCGCCGAGGCCGAGGCTCCCGTACTGCACGACGGTGTAGTCGAGCCTGCGCAGCGCCCACTGCAGTTCGTTGAGGAAGGTGCTGTAGAGCGGACCGATCGGCACGTGCGGGGTGGGCAGCAGCACGATCCGGGTGCGTCCGGCGCGCAGGCTGCGGGCGGCGGCGTGCGGGACGTAGCCGAGTTCCTCGGCCGCCTCGCGGACCCTGCGCCGGGTGGGCTCGCTGATCCGGACGGCCTCGGCGTTGTTCAGCACGTACGAGACCGTCGCGCGCGACACGCCCGCGCGTCGGGCCACGTCGGCGCTGGTGGGAACGGGGGCCGGCGGCTCCGGCGACTTCGATGACTGAGACATTGCCGTGGCATCTTTCCAGAACGGACGGGCCCCGGGTCTGGCGGATGGCCGGAAACGAGTGCTACACAGTGATTACACGAGTCATTGACACGTGTAACCAACGCATTGCATCCTCGTCGCACCCCTCGCCCCATGCGTCACCGCACGTGGCGCGTGCCCCGTCGTGCCGCCGTCCTGTCGCGCTCCGTCGCACCCCCGCCGTCGCGACAGGGCGGCGCGCACCCCTCACCCCCGCCCGCGCCGGCCCGCCCCGGCGTCGGCGCGCCCCTCCCCTCGGCTCCGGCCTTCTCAATCCCCTTCCTCCCCCTGTCCGTTCGCACCTGCCCAGGAGGGCACCGTGGCCCTTTCCTCCCCCGGCACCGGCTCCGACGCCGCCGCCGGCCGCACCGCCGAAACCCCCGTGACCCGCGCCGGCGCCGATCCCGCCGGTCCCGCCGGTCCCGCCCCGCGGGGCCTGCTCCCCCTGCTGCTCGTCGGAAACAGCGCCATGTACGCGTTGTACGTCGGGGTGGCCGGGGTCCTGCTCGCGCTTCAGGTGGAGGACGTCGACCCGGCGGACAAGGTGGCGAACTTCGGCCTGATAGCGGGCATCTCGGCGGTCTTCGCCACGGTCTTCAACCCCCTCGCCGGCGCCCTGTCCGACCGCAGCGGACGACGCAACCCCTGGATCCTCGGCGGCGGGCTGGCCGCCGTACCGGCGATGCTCCTGCTCGGCTTCGCCGACACGATCCTGCTGATCACCATCGCCTGGTGCCTCGGACAGGCCGTCATGAACGTCTACCAGGCGGCCATCACCTCCGTGGTGCCCGACCGGGTCCCCGTGAACGCCCGCGGCAAGGCCTCCGCGGCGGTCGGCCTCGGCCTGCCCTTCGGCTCGACCCTCGGCGCGCTGATCGGGGCGGCCTTCTCGGAGGACTACCGGACCGGGTACCTCGTCCTCGGCGCGCTCGTGGCGGGCGCCGCCGTCCTGTTCACCGCCTGCGGCCGGGAGGAACGGCTCCCGGCCCGTGCCCCGCTGCCCGTCCGGGAGCAGCTCGCCGCCTTCGCGAGCGCGCTGCGGGACCACGACTTCCGGTGGGCCTTCATCGGCCGGGCCCTGCTGGTCCTCGGCTACTTCGCGGTGAGCGGCTACCAGCTCTACATCCTGCAGGACCACACCGTGCTCCCCGGTGATATGAAGCCCGAGGCGGCAGTGGCGCTGCTGATGCCGCTGACCAGCGTGGCGATGGTGGTCTCCACGGTCCTCGGCGGGTACCTCTCGGACCGTTTCGACCGCCGCAAGCTGTTCGTCGGCGCCTCCGCCCTGCTGTCGGCGGTCGCGCTCGTCATCCCCGCCGTCTCCACGAGCTGGGCCGCGATGCTGGCCTTCGCCGCGGTCAACGGGCTGGCGTTCGGCTGTTACATGGCGGTGGACACCGCGCTCGTGACGATGGTGCTCCCGAGCGCCGAGGACGCCGCCCGCGACATGGGCGTGCTCAACATCGCCAACGCCGGCCCGCAGATCATCGCGCCCTTCGTCGCCTCGGTCGTCGTCTCCGTCAGCGGCGGCTACACCGCGCTGTTCGTCGTCGCGGCCGTCCTCGCCGTGGCCGGGGCCCTGGCCGTCAAGCCGATCCGCGGCGTGCGCTGAGCCCCTCTCCACCCCTCTTCGACCGATACTCACCTGCTCACCGTTCACCGAACGCCGCCGAGAAAGGCACCACCGTGCAGCTGCACACGCAGACCTGGGGCGAGGGCGACCGTTTCGCCCTCCTGATCCACGGCATCATGGCCGACCACCGGACCTGGCGCCGGGTCGGACCGGCCCTCGCCGACCTCGGCTACCACGTCATCGCCGTGGACCTGCGCGGTCACGGGGCCAGCGGCCGCGGCGAGTACAGCCCGCGGCACTACGCCGACGACGTGGTCGAGACCCTGCCGGCCGGCGCCGAACTCGCCATCGGCCACTCCCTCGGCGGCCTGACGCTGTCGCTGGCGGTGGACCGGCTGAAGCCGCGGCGGGCGGTGTTCTCCGACCCGGCCTGGCACCTGGCGGCCCCCGTGGAGGGCTTCGGCCCGGAGCTGCTGGCGCAGTTCAAGACGGCGACCAGGGAGGAGATCCGGGCGATGAACCCGCGCTGGGAGGAGGTGGACGTCGACATCGAGCTGGAGACCCTGGCGTCGTGGGACGAGGGCACGGCGCTGAGCCTCGCCCCGCTGCTCGGCGCCGACCTGATGCCGGCGGCGCCCGTGGTCCCCTCCCTGGTGCAGCTGGCCGACCCCAGCACCCTGATCACGCCGGAGCGGGCGAGGACGCTGAAGTCCCGCGGCTTCGAGGTCCGTTCGGTCGCGGGCGCCGGCCACACCATCCACCGTGACGACTTCGACGGGTTCATGGCCTCCCTGGAGGGATGGGTCCGGCAGGCACCGTCGCGGTAGGAGGCGCCGGCCGGCGGGGACACCGGGGCGCGTGATGTCCGAGGCCCGTGCGACCATCGAGCCTGCCTTCACGGGGCGGCCGACCTCCGCCGCCCCGTCGGCCGCGTCCACCCTCTGAGCAAGGAGCTCCCCGCGCATGTCCATACCTCCGGGTCCCCCGCCGTCCCCCGAGCCGTACCCGCAGCAGGGACCGTACGGGCAGCCGGGCCACCCCGCGCCCGCACCGTACGGCGGCCAGCAGGGCTGGTATGCGCCGCAGGCTCCGCAGAAGACCAACGCGCTGGCCATCGTCGCGTTCGTCATGTCGCTCGTGTGCGCCATCCCGCTGGTCCCCCTGATCCTCGGCATCGTGGCCCTGTCCCAGATCCGGGGGCGCGGCGAGAAGGGCAAGGGCTTCGCCGTGGCGGCCATCGTCATCCACGGGGTGACCATCGCCTTCTACGGGATCCTGCTCGTGCTCGGCCTCTCCGGAGCTCTGGAGAGCGGCGCCTCGCCGAAGCGCGACACCACCGGCCAGGTCACCGGCTCGGGTTCGGTCAAGGTGAGCGACATCCGCAAGGGGGACTGCTTCAACACGAACGGCGATCTGGCGGAGTACCAGGACGAGGACGGCGGCGAGGCCTCCTTCTCGGTGCGCGTGGTCCCCTGCGACCAGCCGCACGAGGGTGAGGCGTACGCCGTCTTCAACCTGGACAACGGCACGTACCCGGGTACGGAGAAGGTCACCGCGCTCGCCAAGGAGAAGTGCGGCGGCACGCTGCTGACCGACTACGTGGGCAAGGATCCGGGGCTCGCGGAGAAGCTGGAGGTCTACTACTACTTCCCGCAGTCCACCACCTGGGCCCTCGGCGACCGCGAGGTCACCTGCTTCCTGGGCGACAGCAGCGGGGCGAGCACCGGCTCGGCCCGCGCCGCCGGCGCCTGACCCGCCGCCACCTCGCGCAACCGCAGGCCGGCGGGGCCGCCACCGATCCCGGTGGCGGCCCCGCGCCCCGTGCGGGCACGGCTCAGCTGCCCACTCGGACGAGACCCGTCTCGTAGGCGAGGATCACCAGTTGGGCGCGGTCCCCCTTCGTCGTTGCCATCCCGTCCTCCTGTGTGTCGTTCCGGTGATCCAGAACCTACGGAGGGATCAGGAGCGCCCACGACCTCCGGATGCGGTCATCCGGTCCTGCACCCGACGGTGCGGTCATCGGGCGGCCTGCACCATTCGGTGTACGCGGGCGAGTTCCGGGGGCTGTTCGGGGGCTGCCGGACCACGAGCCGCCTTCTCCGGGCTGCGGCACGGCAGGCCCGGTGTCAGAGGCGGTTGCGAGACTGGTCCGATGAACGACGACGGTGAGTACGAAGGTCGTGTCGACCCGCGGGACCTCCTCCTGCGGACCGACTGGAACGCGGTGGAGCACTGCTGCCCCGACGTGGCGCCGGCCACGCCGGTGCTGCTGCTGGAGCTCCTGGACGACGATCCCGGTGTCCAGGGCTGGGCCTTCCGGGCCCTCGTCGAGGCCCACACCCGCCAGCAGGTCTTCTACACGGCCACGGCCCCCGCGGCCCGGTTCGTGGCCGCCGTCCTGGGAGATCCCCGGACCCTGCGGCCGGTCACCGACCGCGTCGCGCAGGAGGAGGTGGAACACGGCCCGCGGGCCCCGTTCCTCCTGCGGGCCGGTCTGCTCGACTGGCTGGGGGACTCCGTCGTGGAGGCGATCGCCCAGCGGGAGCGGCCCTGCGGCGACGAGGAGGACCTGGAGGCGTTCCTCGATCTCGCCCCGGAGTTCCACGCGGCCGCGCGGCCCTTCCTCGAAGGCGGCGCCGCCGCGCCGCCGGAGGTCCGCGAGGCGGCCCTGGGACTCCTGCTGGCCGTGCTCCGGCTGCCCTCCCTCGCCGACCGGATACCGGACCACCGCGACCTCGTCCGCGCCACGGCCCTCCGCGACGGGCCGCACCGGCTGCGGGCCGTCGACGCCCTCTCGTCCTGGGGTGAGGAAGTAACGCACCTGCTCTGACGGGTGACGCGGCCGCGCCCCGCCGTTACCGTCTACCTACCGGTCGGTAATGGGGGGAGTGGTTCACGATGTCGGAGTCCTCGGGTGCTGCCACGGCAGCGGCCTCGGAGCGGTCGGCGGCGCCGTCGGCGGCTGCTGCCGCGGCGGACCGCGGGCTGGTCGCGATGGCCGCCGCGCTCGCCGAAGGGAGCGTCTCGGCACGGCAGTTGACCGAGCAGGCCCTGCGCCGGATCGCGGCGGCGCAGCCGGAGCTCAACGCCTTCCGGACCGTGCGCGCCGAAGCCGCCCTCGCCGAGGCGGACGCGGCCGACCGCAGGCTCGCCGCGGGCGAACGGCTGCCGTTGCTGGGCGTGCCGCTCGCGGTGAAGGACGACATGGACGTGGCGGGCGAGGCGACAGCCTTCGGCTGCGCCGGGTCCTTCGCCCCGAAGACCGCCGACAGCGAGGCGGTACGCCGGCTGCGGGCGGCCGGTGCGGTCATCGTCGGCAAGACCCAGACGCCGGAGCTGGGCCAGTGGCCCTTCACCGAGGGCGGGGCCTTCGGCGCGACCCGCAATCCGTGGAACCGGTCCTACACGCCGGGCGGTTCCTCGGGCGGTTCGGCGGCCGCCGTGGCGGCGGGCCTGGTTCCGGCCGCGCTCGGTTCGGACGGGGCCGGGTCGGTGCGCATCCCCGCCGCCTGGACCCACCTGGTCGGCGTGAAACCCCAGCGCGGGCGCATCTCCACCTGGCCGGAGCCGGAGTCCTTCAACGGACTCACGGTCAACGGGGTACTGGCCCGCACGGTCGCGGACGCGGCCCTGCTGCTGGACGCCGCGAGCGGACCGCACCCCGAGGACCTGCACCGCCCGGCGCGCATCCGCGCGGTCGAGGCGGCCCGGCGCACCCCGCGTCGGCTGCGGATCGCCCTGTCCTTCGGGATGGCCTTCACGGCGACGCCCAAGTCGCTGGACCCGGAGGTGCGCTCGGCAGTGGAGCGGCTGGCCGCGCGGCTGGAGTCGCTGGGCCATGAGGTGGTCCCCGAGGACCCCCGCTACGGCCCGATCGGCCTGACCTTCGTACCCCGCGCGACCAGCGGCGTACGGGACTGGGCGGCGCGGATGCCGGATCCGGCGCTGCTGGACCCGCGTACGCACGAGGCCGTACGGACCGGCCGGCTGCTGGGGGGCCTGCCGCTGCGGGTCTCCCGCCGGGCGGAGGCCCTGCTGCGCAGGCGGGTCGGTGAGATCTTCGGGCGCTTCGACGTGGTCCTGACGCCGACGACGGCCACTCCCCCGCTGCGGATCGGGGCGCTGGCCGGGATGGGCGCCATGGCCACGGACCGGGCGATGATCGCCGCCTGCCCGTACGCCTGGACGTGGAACGTCCTGGGCTGGCCCGGGGTGAACATCCCGGCCGGGCTGACGGACGACGGCCTGCCGGTCGGTGCCCAGTTGCTGGGCCCGGCCGATTCGGAACCGCTGCTGCTGGGGCTGGCGGCGCAGGTGGAGGCGGCGGAGGACTGGGCGGCGCGGCGTCCGGGCTGAGAGGCCGGCCGCGACAGGGTGCCGGGCGGTCCGGAATGCCGAGGGGGAGCCCCCGTGACACGCTGAAGGGGGGATCTCGCCGGCCTCGGCCCCGCCCGGTCGGCCCTGCCACCCGAGGAGTTCGACATGGCCACTGACGCCGGCAGGCCGCAGGCGGCCCGCACGCATCCGGACCCGTGGAACGCGGCCACGTCGGGCAGAACCGTCCTGGCGGCCGTCCTGATGATCTTCGGCGGGGCGATGGCGTTCTTCGAGGGGCTCGCCGCCGTCGCCAGCGACGACCTGTTCGTCGTGACCCGCCACTACCTGTTCGAGTTCAGCCTGACCGGCTGGGGCTGGGTGCACCTCATCCTGGGCATCGCCCTCGTCGCGGCCGGCTGCGCCGTCCTGTTCAGCGGGGCCCTGTGGGCGCGCTACTTCGGCATCACGGTCGCCGGCCTGGGGGCGTTCGCCAACTTCCTGTGGCTGCCGTACTACCCGTTGTGGGCGCTGGTGCTCATCGCCGTCAACATCCTCGTCGTCTGGGCGCTGTGCACGGGCGCGCACCACGAGGCGGACCTGACCTGACCCGACCTGACCGGACCTGACCGGACCTGAGCCACGAACGCGCCCCCGGTTGGTGTAAGTTCCCTTTGGGAACCTACATGAGGGGGATGCCGTGAGCCAGCAGACCTGGACGGCGGTCGACGCGTACTTCGACGGATTGCTGGTCGGGGAGGACGAGGCACTGACCGCCGCGGCCGCGGACAGCGAGGCAGCGGGACTTCCCGCCCATCAGGTCGCCCCGAACCAGGGCAAGTTGCTGAACCTCCTGGCCAGGATCCGCGGCGCCCGCACCATCCTGGAGATCGGCACCCTGGGCGGGTACAGCACCATCTGGCTGGCCAGGGCGCTCCCCGAGGGCGGTCGGCTGGTCACGCTGGAGGTGGACGAGCGGTGCGCCGACACCGCCGCCGCCAACATCGCCCGCGCCGGGCTGGCGGACCGGGTCGAGATCCGCCGGGGCCGGGCCGTCGACCTCCTGCCGGGACTCACCGGCCTGGCCCCCTTCGACCTCGTGTTCATCGACGCGGACAAGCCGTCCAATCCCGAGTACCTGGAGTGGGCCCTCCGGCTCACCCGGCCCGGCAGCATCATCATCGGCGACAACGTCGTGCGCGACGGCGCCGTGGTCGACCCGGCCAGCACCGACCCCCGGGTACGGGGCGTGCGCCGCTTCACCGAACTCATCGCCGAGCACCCCCGGCTCAGCGCCACCGCCCTGCAGACCGTCGGCGGCAAGGGGTACGACGGTTTCGTCATGGCCCTGGTCACGGACTGACGCCGCCCCCGATCACCGGGCACCACGCCCGCACGGCGGGCAGGCAGTACTCTCGCCCGGATGACGGCACTTTCACACCACAGCAACGGCCGCGCCGACCAGCCGGGCCGCGACGGCGCCACGGCCACCACGGAGGCCGACCCGCACGCCATCGGGCCGGTGCGGACCGAGTACGCCCCGGATCCCGACGGCGACCCCGATCCCGGTGAGATCGTGTGGACCTGGGTCCCCTTCGAGGAGAACGGCCCTCAACCGATTCGCGAACCTTCGCCTCCACGGCTGCTGACCAGCACATACACGCAGAAGGGGCCTCCCGAAACGATCTCCGGGAGGCCCCTTTTTCACATCCGGGGGACAAACGGGGGACGCAAGGCTAGGCAGCCGTCCTGGCCTTGTCACCATCCCCCGTTCCCTTGATGAGCGTGATCTCCACTTTCACATCGGTTGGGGATGCGGGCACCAGCTCTGGATGTGTCTGCACCTGCGCACGCGGCACCAAGGCCACGGGAGCGTCAGCGGCTTCCTTCTCGAACTGCGGCATCAGACTCGAATAGGTGTCCGCCGTCAGCGTGAAGGTTGCGTGCCCGAGGAGGGCTTGGATCGCCTTCATGGACAAGCCGGCAGCGAGGCTCAGGGATGCCGCGCAGTGACGGAGGTCGTGGAGCCGAATCGGGGGCATGTCCAGGCGCTTCAGGAGCCGGTCGAAGACCTTCGAGACGTTGTCAGGGTGCCATGGCGTCCCGTTGTCCTGGGTGAACACGTAGCCGCTGTCCACGTACGGGCCGTACTTCTCGGGGTTCTCCCTATGCTTCGTCTCCCACTCGACTCGCTTGGCCTCCTGCACCTTGCGCCAAGCTCGCAGCAGCTCGTGGGTTGCAGAGTCCAGGGCGATGGTACGTCGACCGCTTCGGCTCTTAGGGGTCTCCTCGAAGAGCCTGTGTGATGTGTCAGAGACGAGCTGCTGAACGATGTTGACTGCTCCCTTCGCCATGTCGACCTCGGCCCACATAAGGCCCGCCGCCTCGCCTCGGCGAGGGCCTCGGAATACCTGCAGGTGCCACATCACGTACATGCGGTGGCCGGCGGCCGCGTCCAGGAACCGTCCGGTGAGTTCTGGGGTCCACACCATGACGGAGCTGGGCCTTTCTCCGGTCTCGCGCCAGCGCGCTATCCGTTCCTCCGTCCACACAAGGGCTCGCGGCTTTTCGTACTTGGGGATCACGACCTCATCGGCCCAGTTCTCGGCGATGAGCTTTTCCATTACGGCGGCCTTGAGGGCGGATGAGAGTGCGTCGAGGATGCGCTTCTGCGTCCCCGGCCCAGTGTCCTGGCGGGGCTGAGCCCTGGTTTCCTTGAGGGTCGCCTTGGCCTCGTCCCATCGTCGGCGCAGGTCAGGCGGCCTCGGAGCTGGGGCCGCCCGCCATGCCTGACGGGCGGCTTCGCAGGCGTTCCGAGCCTGCTCTGCACGCTTACGGTTGGCCTCCTTGACCTTGTTGTAGGCCCAGATGTCCTCGAACATCGCCTGGATGTGCCGGGTCCTGAGCTCGCGCATCGTCAGCCGCCCCAGAGCTGGGACATAGAGCCGCTCGATGAAGTCGGCGTAGTCGCAGCGAGTCTTTCGCTTGAGATCGACTCGGTTTTTCAGCCAACGCCGCAGGAACTGTTCGACAGTCTCGCGGGATTCGACTTTGATGCCATGGTTGGCCTCGCTCCAGAGCTTTAGGGCTGCTTGCTGAGCTGCCGCCCGAGTGAGGAACCCTCCCTTGCGGGGTCGGCGGCGTTCGCCGCGGGGGCCGTCCGGAAGGTTGACGTAGTAGTACCAGCTTCCGTGCTCGCGCCTTTTCAGTTCGGGGCAGCGGGTCCCCAGCTCACGAGTCTTGGCGATTCCGTTCGGATCCAGGACAGGCTGGCCGACGTCGTCGAGTTTGGGTTCGGTGCACTTGCACCGCTTGTAGATGCTGCCGCTGAACATGGCGGTCCCCCACGAGGCCTTGGTTGTCCTTGTCTTTCCTCATCCTTCTGTAGCGAGCGGGACGCCTCTCCGGGCACCGTAGGCTTCTGGTCAGGTGGCGCGGGGGCGAAGGATTTGATCACCTATGCCCTCTTCTGTCCGTGAGCACGCGGAGCGACCGACGGCTGGGGCGCGTTCGGCCCCGATGACGATGGCGGAGCTAGTGGCGCTGCCGCCGGCGGTGAGCGTGACGACTGCAGCCAGGGCCTTGGGGATCGGCAAGGACAAGGCGTACGAGCTGATCAAGGCAGAGCTGTTTCCGGCTCGGGTCATCACACTCGGGGCGACATGCCGCGTCGCAACGGCTTCCCTGTGGGAGGTCCTCGGAGTCCGATCCTGAGATACACGCTGGCCTATATCTGATGGCTCGGCCCTGCACGGGTCGGGCCATCAGGCATTTCCCCGGACGGCAGACCGGAAGGCGCCACTCCACACTCCGCACGCTTGTGACCTCCGTCACTGTCATGCAACCCTTGTGGCGCGCTCACCTGGCTATATGCCGTAGCGGGAAAGTTGCAGACGTGCTGCGAGTTATGCATCACAAGCGTTGGCCTATTAGATAGAGATCAGGCCCTCATCGACAGTCGATCAGGGCGGCACCGATCGGAGATCAGCGGGACATGGCAAGGCTGTGCGGATACGCCAACGGTGGGGGTGGGCTCGTCCACGCAGAAGCGGCGTTCCTGCGTCGAGCGGCGTCCCGGTTCCTCATCGCCGACCCGCCGGAGTCGCGGAACGGGATCGCGAACTGGCTGAACGATCAAGGGCACCGCACTGCGCTGGGCGGACTCTGGCGCGGCGAAACCCTCGCTCGAACCCTGTCGAACCCGAGGATGGCCGGCCTGGACTCCGACGGTGAGCCGATTGAAGGGTTCGGGGAAACCGTCCTGACGCCGGACGAGTTCCTCAGGTTGCTGCGGATCTTCACCGACGGCGCAACGGCAGCGGCGGCGCCGCGCGTCGCCTACGAGTACCTGGCTACACAGGGGATCGCGGACTGCGGGTCTTGCGGCTACGACATGTCCGGAGCCCGCGTCAACGCCGATGCCGGCCCGGGCTACCGCTGCCTGCCTCCCACCCAGACGCGGAAGTCGTGCGGCAAGGTCCGCATGAATGCAGACCGCCTGGAATCCGCCCTGGCCGAAGAAGTCCTCGCCGACATCCTGCGCCCAGGGGTTCACGAGAAACTGTTGAGGCTTCAGCTCGACGCTGCCAAGGAAGTCGTGAGACTGCGCGCCCATGTCGAAGGCGCCGAGGAGCGGTTCGCCACACTCAAGTCGATGCGGAAGTCCATGCTGCCCCAGGCGTACAAGGCGGCGGAGGCGGCCACAAGGGACGACCTCAAGGCATGCCAGGCACGCATCCGCTTCCTTGAGCAGATTACAAGCGTCCCGATCGCGGACGTGCACGAGATCGTCGCCTGGTGGATGTCTGCACCCCGCGCTTCACAGCGCGCCCTCGTTCACCTCGCGGTGACCAAGGTCCATGTCCTGCCCTCGGGCGGTGGCCGCGGCCATGATCCGCACGGCCGCATCCGGATCGAGTGGCGCACGGGTCTGAGCTGAGGAACGCCGACCCGGTGCTCCGCGGCCTCGCTCCGCGCCCGTGTGCGCACACCCGTCGGTGAACACACAGTCAGCACGACTGCACCCATTGGGAGCAATCCGGCGATGTCTGGATCTTGCCTTGCCCCCGCAACTCCTGTCAACTGGGGATGCTCTCCGGGGAACTGAAGTTGCTTTCCGCAGGTGGGAGTGCCTAGGGTCCGGTCGGCAACGCATTTCAGCCGATCGATTTCGGAAGACCCTTCCAACGGGGGTGAGCCGCAGGTCACCCTGGGGCAGCAGCAGCTTCAGCAGATGATGGCCCGCGAGAAGGATCAGGGTTCCCGAGCTGGCCGCCGCGACCTGGTCGAGAAGCTGGGGTTCACCTCCGCGGCCGAGCTGGAGCAGTGGGTCACGCAGCAGCGTGACGCAGAGCAGGAGCAGCTCACCGACGCGCAGCGCCGTGAGCAGGACCTTTCGGCACGGGAGACGGCCGCAGCACAGCGTGAGGCTGCTGCTGCCGCGAGGGAGCGCAGCGCCGTCCGCCGGTCCGCGCTCGCTGGTCGCGGTGCGGTCGGCGACAACCTGGAGGATGCGGTGGCGCTGCTCCGGCTTGCGGACGACGCGGACGCCACGGCTCTCGAGGAGGCTGTCACCGACCTTCAGAGCCGCCGGCCGGAGCTGTTCCGGGTAGCCGCTCCGGGCGCCGGTCACGTTCCGCCTGCTCCAGGTGGCGCCCCGGCTTCCGCGCCTCCGCCGCGCCCCGGAGGTTCGGCTCCCAAGCCGGGTGAGGGCGGTCTCGCGATGGCTCGGCGCCGTGGCCTGCTGCCGCCGAGCTCCTGACCGACCGCGCGCCTTCGGGGACCACGCCCCGCACTCCTCGTGGACCGCTCCACCATCAGGTGAGAGCAGGCCGCTCCTGCACATAGGAGAAGCGGCTTGATCCAGCCGACCACCACCGTCACCCTCGCCGCTGACCGGGACTGGCTCGCCTCCCGGCACGGCACCGATTCCACCGAGACAATCACCCTCGATCTGACCAAGCTCACCAAGAGCACCCACTACGTCGAACCCACGGCCGCCGGCCCGCACGGCTTCGTGCGTTCCGGTGTGCCCGTAGGCCGCATCACCGCCTCCGGCCTGTACGGGGCGTACGACCCGGCCGCGACCGACGGCCGCCAGGTCCTCGCTGGCCTGGTGTTCGCTGAGGCCGCATTCACCAGTGGCCAGACCAAGATCCCGGCCGCGCTGTTCTGGCACGGCACTGTGAAGACCGCGAAGGTCCCAGGTGGCATCGACGTCACGAAGATCGCCGCAAACCCGACGGCTGCGCAGATTCGCTTCCTGGCGGTGAGCTGATGAGCATCGCCGACCTGCTGAAGAACGTGTCCGTCGCGGACCTCACCGTCTACGCCCGCTCCATCCCGAACCCGAAGGACTTCCTGCTCACGCAGACCGTCTTCGCGGAGACGCAGGTGCAGGACGTGAAGTGGCGCATCCGCAACACCAAGCGGCGCGTGAACACGGCCTCCTACCGTGCCTACGACGCGTCCGTGCCGATCGCCCGCCGGCAGGCGGAGCAGACGACCACGGAGGGCACCCTGCCCGCCCTGGGTCAGAAGCTCCTCGTCGGCGAAATGGAGCAGCTGCTCCTCGACGCGACACGCGGCGCGGATGAGGACCGGCTGATCGAACTGCTCTACGACGATGTCGAGCGACACGTAGAAGCGATCCGCTCCCGCCTGGAGCTCTCCGCGGGCGATGTCCTCGTGGACGGCCGCTTCACTCTGGCCGGGGAGAACGGCCTGACCGTCGAAGTGGACTACGGAGTCCCCGCGGCGAACATGCCGACCGCCCCCAAGCCGTGGAGCGCACCGGACGCGGACCCACTCGCGGACGAGCTTCGTTGGATCGACTACCTCGACTCCATCGGCGCCCCGGCCCCCGAGATGGTCGTCACCTCCCGTAGGGCGGCGTCCCACCTGGCCGGCAACGGCGCCTACCGGGCCGCGTACTACGGCACCCCGGCCGGCGGCCAGACCCCGACGTCCGCGCTCACCCCGGAGCAGGTGAACTCCGTACGCGGCACGTACGGACTGCCGCCGATCACCCTGTACAAGGCTCAGGTCTGGCAGGACGACGTGTCCAAGCGTGTCCTGCCCGAGGACAAGTGGATCCTCCTCCCGCCGGACCGCAAGCGGTGGGGCCAGACCCAGTACGGCACCACAGCCGAGTCCCTGGCCCTGTCGCGGGGCACCGACCCGCAGATCGAGCGGCAGGAGGCCCCGGGCATCGTGATCACACGGGACGCTCAGGATGACCCGGTGCAGATTTGGACAAAGGGGGCCGCCGTCGCCATGCCGGTCCTGGCGTCGCCGGACTGCCACATCACGGCCACTGTCCTGTGAGCGCCGCTGTGAAGGCCGTAGGTGTTCTCGCGGCCACGGTGCACGTCCTTGACCCTGAGGAGCGCGTCCCTGTGGTGCTGACGGCCGGCACGGAGGTGACGGACCCGGCCATCGCCGAGCAGATCACCAACCCTGCCTGCTGGGAGGGCGAGCCGCCGCCGAAGGCCAAGGCGCCCCGCAAGACGACGTAGACCGGCTGGGGAGGAGCACCTGCTCCTCCCCAGCTCCGTGTGTGGAAGGGACCATCATGAACAGCGAGGTGCTGCGGTGGCTGATGGCGCAGCTCGGACCGGATTCCGATCCGGCTGACCTGGGACAGAGGTACGAACGGCTCCGCTCGGCGCGGGCCGTGGCGCAGGAGGTGCTTCAGGAGCGGATCGCCTCCCTGCTGGCTGAACCGCTGCGCGTCAGCATCAACGGCATCGCCACGATCGACCAGACCAGCAACGTTGCGGCGCTCGAACGCCGACTCACGCATGTTGCTGATCAGACTGCGCCCGACGACGCTGAGAAGGTCGCGTTCGTGTCCCTCGCCAGCATTCCCCTGGTGGCTCGCCCGCGCCGGTGAAGGACAGCAGGGTCAGATAGGCAGAGAGCGGGGGCACGATCTGCATACCCAGCCTGATCGGCGGACCGCTGATGGTCGGCGCCAGGATTCGTGCCCTGCGGCGCACCTGATGCGGTGCGGGGTATGGACCCCGAACCAGGACACTTCCAGCAGTGTGGCGCCGGCCGCAGCAAGGCGCTCCCGAAAGGCTGCTTCCGCGGCCTCCCGGGACCGTCGGGCGCAGACCCGGCAGATTCCCTGTCCCTGCTGAAGATTGCCGGGGCGCGGAGCAACAACATGTCCGGCAGCGCAGCGGATCGCGTGCGGAGCGGAGTTACCCAACCAGGTCATCTCAAGGAGCTGCGCTCCGGCTTCCGCAAGACGGTCGCGGAACGCCTTCTCCGCGCATAACGAGTACGCGGGGCGAGGATGGTGCACGTGCTCTCCCAGGTCGTAGAACGCCTCACCGTACGCGCGATATCGCGCACTTAGAACTTCTACCCCAGGTGGCCCGAAACGGGCAGAAGAGAAAACGGTCAACGCCGGGGCGCACCGGAGCAGACGCAGCGGTGCCCCGTCCTCGTTGGGGAGGACGGGGCACTTGGGTCCGATAAGCACAGCAGCCAGCTCTGGTTAGTGGACAAGCCTCACGCTACGGCAGCGAGCGGGACGCCCTCCGGTCCGCGGCTCATCGGCCCGGCTGACGGTTCAGGGCGGGTCAGCCCGGGGGCTTGGATGCCGAGATGGGTGCCGGCGACGCACCGGTGCTCAACGAGGGCGCCTCACACGGTGGGTTGCCGGTGGGCCAGGTGTGGGCCTGTGGGTCCGAGGGCGCTTGCTCCGGTTACGTCGCTCAACCGCGTTGATCGGACAATCTGTGTGGGTCAGACGTCACGCCTCCAGCAGCACTTGACCCAGTCGCCAGTACACAGGCGGAACACGGGTTCGGCGGGCGCCCCGACCGAGTTCCCGGGCGAAGGAGCTCGAATGACCGATCTCCTGTGGAAGCGGAGAATCCACAAGATTCCGGTCTCTTCGTGAAGCCCTGGCAATCCCAGCAACACGCTGAGCCGAAACGTCCCTCTTGACATCTCACACACCGAATTCATCGCACACATGTCCGCATCGTCGGGCTATTGTCGCCCCTTCCGACCCACAGAAGGGACACCGCTGTGCGCCAAACCTCCGCCCGCAAAACTGTGTTACGAGTTGCGACCGCCCTGGCTGCCACGCTCACCGCCGTCGTGGGATCGACGGCCGCAGCCCCTGCCCAGACCACCGCTGCAACCCAGGCAGGCTCGACCATCAGGCCGCTGACACCCGACAGGGACACGGCCCGAAAGCCGGAGCCGAAGCCCGAAAGCGGTCCCGCGTCGCTGGCGGCCACCAACAACGCATGCTCGACACCCACGTCCGACGGCCGCCACAGCTGCGTCGAGGTCACAACCAAGGACACGCCCTCCAACGACGCGTTGAGGCGTTCACCCAGTCTCGCCGCGAGCGTCACACCGCCGCAGTGGTGCGACCAGGCCAACAACCAGGTGTGGGCCACCCGTACCCAGGCCTGCATCTGGCAGACGGTCACCTACACCACGTACCGCGTCACCAACGGGCAGCGGACGACGACCGGTCAGGCCAACCTCATCGTGATGCAGTACAACTACACCGACACCGGTCAGGGCCGCTACGCGCACCAGATCGACACGTCGATGTACGGCGGCTGGGGAGACGCCACCAAGGCGACGATCGACGGGCAGGCAACGCTGTCGGGGCCCTGCACTCGAAACAGCGCCACGTTCCCGGCCAAGCCCCTCTCGCCCGTCAACAGCTGGAACACCGGCGAGTCCTTCTTCGACAGCTCGCTCGTGGGTCCCGCGACGAAGGGCAAGTGCAAGACGCAGTGGTATCTCACCTTCAACAACGCCGGCTATGACCCCGCCGTCGTCGACTACTCGATGAACGAGGTCCGCTGCGACAACGCCACCGCCGGCCGGCCGGGCATCGGATGCGTCATCCCGTGGGCTGCCTCCAACCTCGTCTACACCCGCACCGCGGCTCCCGAGCTCGCCGACCACGTGTCCAAGGCTCAGGCCAGCGGGCTGCCGTCGCGGCTGACCCGGACCGAGGACCAGACCGTCATCGACTCCAACCGCACGAAGGCATGCGGGTCCGCGCCGAGCGTTCCCGGCAAGTCCTGCGACGAGTACCCGATTGCGTCGTCGCAGCAGGGGCTGAACGCCGGAGGGACACGGCGAACCCACCCGGGCTGCGGGTTCAACGGCGTTCCGGCGGGGACAGGCCCTGTCGGCGTCAGCGTGTGCATGATCGCCGTAGCGGACAACAACTCACAGGGAGGCACCAACACACAGTTCTTCCGCCGCGAACGCGTCCTGCAGGACGACCCCTTCAACGTGGTCGTCCAGTAGATGGCTACGCTGTCGCCAGCGCACCCGGGGCCTGGCCGTTGCATGGCGGCCACGCCGGTGATTACCTCGCCTGGCGGCAGCTGCGCCGTACGACATGAGGAGCCGTGATGACATACCACCAGGCCCCAGTCTTCATCAACGAAGGCATCTTCGGGATCTTCGACGACGGACAGGTACCCATCGAGAGCACGGACTGGTCCGGGAGCTTGATCGCCCCCATGTCCGCAGGGGCCATCGTGCGCACCGGTATCAATACCGGCAACGTACAGGTGGAGGTGCGCACAGGTGACTCGTCAGACTCGCCGGGGGAATGGGAGGAGGAGGCGACGGTGCTGGTTTGGTCCCCTACCGGCAACCTGCGGATCGAGTCGGTCGTCAGCGGGCCGCAGCTAGATCTTCCGATTCTGTCGACGTCTGGCCCAGGGTGGTACGAGCTGGGAGTCGAAGCCCGCGGCCGTCGGCAGGACCCAGATGCTTCTGTCCTCGAATCTGCTGAGGCGTACCGGGTGTCCCTTCGGCTTTCTGAGCGGACGGCTCCGGCTTCTGCCAGCACGGCGGCTCTGCCTGACTCCGATGAAGAGGCCAGACGGCGGCGGCTGCTTCAAGGATGACGGGACCGGAAACAGCGGTGTCCCGACCCTCCGCTCGGAGCGAAGCGACACCGCCGTCCCTCATCAAAGCCATTGAGCGTAACTGTGCGGCGGGGCCGGCCGGTCTTGGTTGGGCCACGGCCGGCCCCTCTGCTGTCGGCCAGAGCGTCCGCGAACTCGTCGACCAGATCGTCCGGGCCGTATGCCTAGGCGACGATCCGCGGATCCGGGACCTGCTCGTCGAACTGGCGGCGGTGGCCGACGCCCAAGCTCTCCTGCACCTTCGTCAGCAGCTGTACGAAGCGCATCTGTGTGCTGCTCACACCACTGAGGCGACCCCTTCGCCGCTCCCGTAAGAACTCGGCACCTGCGGGGGCCGTTCGGACCAGCCGTAATGGCACGGCAAGGCCCTCGGGGTGACGGTGGCAGGAGTGTCGGCGGCCTGTCGGCACTCCCGCGCGCGAGGAGTCGTCCCCCATGTCGGAACGCAACACCGTCCTGCGCAGCCTGCACGACGTGGGACTGGCCGCCTGGTTTGGCGGCTCCCTTATGGGCGCGGTCGCCCTGAACGGCGCCGCGAAAGCCCAAGGGAAGACCTGGGAGGAAGGTGCCAGGATCGCGAGTTCGGGTTGGGCTATGTGGGCTCCTGTGGGCGCCGCTGCGATCGGGGTGCACCTCGTTGGCTCAACCGGTCTGCTCGCAGTCAACGCGACCCGCGTGGTCACCCAGCAGGGTGTGGCGGCCTCTGCCCTGGCCAAGACGCTGCTGACCGGCGCCGCCCTGGTCGCCACCGCCTACACCCGCGTGCTGGGCAAGAAGATCGAGCTGGCCTCCTCCGGCGATCCCCAGGACGCTGAGGAGGCGGACCGTCTCGCCGTCGACGCTGGGCAGGCCGAACGCCTGCTGTCCTACGCCCAGTGGTCCGTGCCGGCTCTGACTTGCGGGCTGATCGTTCTCAACGCACTGCAGGGCGAGCAACAGCGCCCGGCTGAGCAACTCTCCAGCATGTGGCGGCGGGCCCGCACCCTGGCACCGTACGTGGTGCGCGCCCAGCACTGGCACCTCCTCCCACACTGAACACCGTCAGGCAGCCAGCCCCAGGCATCCGAGGCGGAGCGATGAGCGGTGCGCCCGGGTCGTCGATTCGAGCGGCCGTCCGAGGGGTTCGCAGGTCCGGCGGTCAGGTAGCCGCGGCCCAGTGGGCAAAGATCCACCCGTCCCAGATGAGCGGGCCACTGTGTGGCCCCCCGCCCGAAGGAACCGCCTGTCGTGTCGGAAGTCAAGGAATCCATCGAGGTCGACGTCCCCGTCCGCACCGCCTACAACCAGTGGACCCAGTTCGAGACGTTCCCACTGTTCATGGACGGGGTGCGCCGCGTCGAGCAGGTCGACGAGACCCTCACGCACTGGGTGACCAAGATCGGCGGGGTGGACCGGGAGTTCGATGCCGAGATCACCGAGCAGGTCCCCAACGAGCGGATCGCCTGGGTCACTGTGGGCGGGGAGGCTGAGCAGTCGGGCGTCGTCACCTTCCACCCTGTCGACCCGAACCGCACCGAGGTGACCTTGCGGCTGGCATTCGACCCCGACGGGCTGGCGGAGACCATCGCGGACAAGTTCGGCTTCATCGACCGCCAGGTCACCGGGGACCTTCAGCGGTTCAAGAAGTTCGTTGAGGAGCGTGGTAGCGAGAGCGGCGCCTGGCGGGGCGAGGTCTGGCCCCGCCCCTCTCCTCGATCCTCAGGCGGCGTGCCATTCGTGCGCCCCGGCTCCACTCCACTGAACCAGCTGCGGATCGTCGAGGACGTTGGCCGGCGAGACCACCCCGGCGGCCTCGAGGAAGACCACCAGGTCGTGATCGGAGAAGGCCGTGCCAAGGACCCTTTCGCGGTCCTGGTGGCGCAGCGTCACCAGGCGCCCGCCGGTCGGAGACGGCTCGTGCACGAGGATGGGCGCGCTCTCCATGTGTCCAGGGTGCCGCTCGCCCCGGTATTCCGGCCAGTCCGGCGGAGGGGGTCGCGACCTTGGCGCGCGGGGACGCCGTTCCTGCCCGTCTGCGGGCTGGCGGAGAAGCTGCCCGTATGGGGCCTGGTGTTGCGCGGGGAGGGGACGACGGTCCTGCGGCCGGGCGGGGTAGCAGGACCGTCACACGGGTCCGGCTCCAGATGGTGGGGCCGCGGGCACGTGTCGCTACCTCCAACGCTTCGCTGGGTCCCCCGGTCACGTGGGTTCGGCCGTTCAGGTAAGCAGGCGATTGTTGATGCCGTCGTGGCCGTCGGCGCTCTCCTCGTTGGCTTTGCCGGGCAGCGCCACGGTCACCGCACGGGTGCTGTCCTTGCGGGCCGTCAGTCTGTGGATGCCGGGCTGCCAGCCTTGAAGTCGCCGACCACGCTCACCGGCCCGGGTGGGATGTCGGCGAGCAGGACGAAGGTGACCTCGGTGCGGTCCTTGCGCGGCTTGCGCTCCAGCCTGGAAGGGCAATATTGACTACCGAAAGGATGCAGAGGATCACGAGGCGTGCCAGCGTGAAGGGAACGGACATCACGCATCGTCCGCGCACCGGAGGAGACACCCGTCACGGGCGGTGTGCAGAACAAGCGCCAGGAACCCGGCAAGGGCCGCGAGGAGCAGATGCGCTCGCAGCGCCCGGGCCAGGCCCCGGTCCACCCCGACACGGCCCAGCCTTCTCGTGGCCGGGGCGGCGAGGAGACGGAGCGCGAGCGCCGCCGCGAGGAGGACCTGCTTCGAGACGAGCGGGACCTGCGCGAAGACGACTTCTGAGCAGCGGTACCCACGCACGCAGAGTCCGGCCGAGCCCGTAGTCACCTCGGTCGGACTCTGTCACGTCCGGCTGCTGTTCTAGCAGGAGAACGGTGTGGGAACCCGGGCTAGGACTTGCCCGGGGCTCACCTTGAGCCGGCCCGCGCCTCGGGAACGCGAGCGTCCCCGGCAAGCCGCTTCAGGGCGCCGCGGGAGCGGTTCGGCGAAGGCGGGCACGGGTGGCGCTGAGCATTCGCCCAGGCAGTGATGCAGCCGATCGACAAACCCGGCGCCAGCGCGGGATGGGCGTGGTCGCCGCGTTCCGTACCGCCTCCCGAAAGGCACGAAGCCGCCGGTCGAGCTCCGCTTGGCTCCTGTGCTGAAGCAGAGCGTCAAGCACGGCGCCGGTGGCGGACTCGACAGCAGAGTCAGCGTGCCGGGCCAGGGGCATGGCGACGCGGAGGGCGTGCTTGAGGGAATCGCTGACGTCCGCCGCTGCCCGGTTGCGCGCCCGGTCCAGGTAGGCCAGGAGAGCCGATGCGCGAGCTGCGGCCTCCCATGTGGCTGATGCGCCGGATCTCCGTGGGTCCAGCATGCCGGCGGCGAACTGCGCTCCGGCCATCATCGCGGCCTTCAGGACGGGCGTCCTGCCGTTCCAGAGGTAGTCGTTCGTGTAGCCGGTGACCCGTACGGCCAGAGCCGCGCTGGCGAACTCGTCCGCCAGCGTTTCCAGTTCCTCGCGGGCCTTCTGGTCATCTCGAAGCCGGGTGGCTCGGGCGTTGAGGCGCGCACCGAGAGCGGTCGCTGCGAGCGTGGTCATGAGGGCTACGGGCCAGCCCCACAGGGCGATGAGGTGTTCCGGTTTCACGCGGCCAGGATGTCGACCGCCGGGGTGGAGTACGGGGAGAAGCCTCGGGTTGGCGTGCGCTTCGCACACCTACTGTCCAGAGCATGAGCAAGTTTGATCAGCCCCGTCGCATTCGGATCACCGCGCCCCACAATGAGCCTCCGGTAATCGAGCTCGACGGCCAGGACGTTTCCGCCGCCGTGGAGGTCTACCGGGTCATGCAGGCCCCGGGCGAAGCCCCGGAGATCACCCTGTACGTCAACACCGAGTGGCAGGGCTTCGGCTTCGACGGGCTCGCGGAGGTGATGGCGGAGCCGGCGGACCTGCGGCACGTGGTGATCGGATTCCTCGACGCGGTGGAGTGGCAGAAACTCGACCAGGCCGTACTGAACCGCGATGACCTGGACGGCCAGCCTGGGGAGCTGACCCGCGGGCTGTTGGCCCAGCTACGGGAGTGGGCGGCCAGTGCTTAACGTTCGCGGCATCGCCCGCTTCGCTGATCGGCACATGATGCCGGACAAGGTCCGTGTGACTCGGGCCGGCGGGGAAGAGGTCTTGGACCCGGAGACGGGGGAGCTGGTCCCTGCCGTCCCGCTCGTTGTGTTCGAGGGGAAGGCCGGGCTGTATCCGCAGCAGGAGAAGATCCGCTCCCGGGGCCGGGACGGGGCGTGGACGGAAGAAGTCCGGGCCGGGTATCGGCTGTTGCTGCCGGTCGATGCGGCCGAGTTGGAGGAACACGACGAGGTGCTGGTGGTCGAGGCCCGCGACGCGCAGGCCGTGGGCCGGACGTACGAGGTGACCACTCTGGGCGAGGTGTCGTCCTTCCCCATGCTGCGGACGGTGTGGCTGGAGCAGCACGACCGGAGCGCATCGTGAGCAGGAAGAAGGGCTCCTTCAATCACCCCGCGGCCTTGGCGGTTGCTCTCGATCAGGGGGCGTTGGTGCTGCGCGGGGAGTCGGAGGCGGCGGTGCGGTTCAGCGCGGCGGCGATCGTCGCTGCGGTCCGGGCCCGCGCGTCCGGGCGCCCGGGCCCGCGGGTGATCACGGGCCAGTACCGGGCATCGTGGCGCTCCGAGGTCCACGGTGGTGGCCCGGTGTGGGTCGCGGAGGTCGGTACCAGCGCCCCGCAGGCCCGGAGACTGGAGTACGGCTTCGTCGGCACGGACTCGCTCGGCCGCCGGTACGCGCAGCCGCCGTTCCCGCACGCCGGGCCCGCATTGGAGGCGACCGCGCCGACGGTCGTGCGCCTCCTCGGTGCAGCTGTGGGGCGTGCATTGTGAGCGAGCTGTCCGCTGACGTCGAGCTGGCGCTGACCGAGGTCTTGGGCGGGCACGAGCGGGGCATCCTGTCCCGTGCCGTGATCGTCGCCGAGCTGCTGGACAGCGACGGCGATCGGGCCCTTTCCATCATCACTACGCCGGGCGTCACCGAATGGGACGCTCTCGGCCTGTGCCGGTACGGCGTCCTCTCGATCGAGGGCCCGGCCGCCTCCCACTTCTCCGGAGGTCCGGAGTGATCGACCGCGGCCCGATCACGACTGCGGTCCGGGCCATGCTGGTCACGGCAACCGGGAGGCCGTGCGGGCTCGGTTCCCTGCCCCTGGTGGACGGGCGGCCTGCGTCGCTGCCGTACACCGTGCTCTACCCGCTGGGCGGGTCTGTGAGCGGGGCGCCCTTCGCAGACACTGCTGAGGACGCACACCTCACCTATCAGGTGACCGTCGTCGCCGCCCGCGTCGACCAAGCCGAGTGGCTGGCCGATCGCGTGCGGCGCGCCTTCCTTCGTCGTACTCCTTCGGGCGCGTGGGAGTGCGAGCTAGCGATCCCGGGGGTCGATGTGTGGAGGAGGTACCTTGCGGCAGACCAGGCTGAGGTTGCTCCGGGTAGCGAAGTCATCACCTTTGCCCAGCAGTACGAGTTCGATGTCTCTGAGCTGGTGACCAAGCCGGGAGTGCCGTCGTGAATACGCCGGTGTCCTGCCAGGACTGTGTTCCTGGCAGGACACTCGAGCTCGGCCGGGCTTTAGCTGACGTGATCGGTCAGCCGATGGTGAGGAAGGTGTTCCATTTGTCTTCGTCGACGCCGGACGCGGGGCCGATTGCTCCTGCCCGGCCTTGGTAGAGCCATTGCTTGCCGGCGGCGTCTACGGCCCAGATGTCGGGGATTCCGTCGCCGGTGGCGTCGGCGGTGCCCAGGATCTTGGGGATGGCGGTGCGTCCCCAGCCGGTGGTGGCGTAGGTGTAGTCCTGGCCTCCGTCGGAGTCGACGGAGGCGGCGATGGACTGGAGGTCGACTCCGCCGTTGGCGCCGGGCTTGCCCTTGCGCAGGAGCAGGCCGCGGCCGGCGTTGGCGTTGTCCCGGAAGAGGAGGTCGGGGACCTTGTCTCCGGTGACGTCGCGGACACCGATGAGGTCACGCGGACCCCAGACGACGCCGGCCAGCTTCTTGTATGAGGTGAAGCTGCCGCCGGTGTAGCCGGAGAAGATCCAGAATCCGCCTTCGGTGTCGATGGCG
Source organism: Streptomyces erythrochromogenes (assembly GCF_040684695.1). Taxonomy (GTDB): domain Bacteria; phylum Actinomycetota; class Actinomycetes; order Streptomycetales; family Streptomycetaceae; genus Streptomyces; species Streptomyces erythrochromogenes_C. The sequence goes on along the minus strand of NZ_JBFBGM010000001.1, from coordinate 223,500 downwards.
AACAGGTCTGCGAACTTGTCGCCGTCGACGTCTTCGCTGACGACGATCTGCCGGAAGGTGGCCGGGCTGGGCGCGCTTGCCGGAAGCAGGATCTCGATGCGGCGGTCGACGTCGAACTGGCCGGCGCTGTTGCCGAGGCCGGGGTAGATGTACAGCTTGCCGTCGGGCATGCGGGCGATGAGGTCGGTGAGTCCGTCGCCGGGGAACCAGTCGGTGGAGTGGCCGATGAGTGCGGGCACCCCGTTCTGGGTCTTCCAGTACCCGGTGGCCGGCAGCCCGTTCTGAACGGCGCTCAGCATGTAGTGGTCGGTGTCGCCCATCTGGTCGCCGCCGTAGGTGAGCAGGTTCCCGTCTCCGTCGATGGCGAGGATGTCGGGGTGCCCGTCACCGGTGACGTCACCGGGCTTGTCCTGGCCCGGCTGCGGCTTGACAAGGAATTTGTAGAGGGTCGGGTTGGAGATGTTGCCGAACTTGCTGACGGTGCGGACGTAGAGGACGTTCGGGCCGGCCGTGTCGACCCGGAGGGAGGCTTCGGCCTCACCCGCCGCGTTGGGGGTGGCCTTCTGGTCGAAGAGCGGTCGGTTCAGGCTCCACTGGTACTCGCGGATGTCCTCGGGCTTGGCTCCGTTGCCCTTGAACGTGACCTTCTGTCCGGGCGTGCTGGCCTCATTGACGCTCCACTCGGTGTAGTTGTCACCGTGCGGAGGGAACGCGGCGGAGCTGACGGCGGGGTTCGGGGGGATCGTGTGGCTGACGGTGAGGGTGCACCAGCCGCCGCCTCCGGAGTCGAGCGGGCCGCTGCCGGGCGAGTACTGCTGGTCCTTGTCCCTGGCGCGGGCGAGCCAGTAGTACTTCTGGCCGTCGGTGAAGTCGCCCAGGGGCACGGTCGCGGTGACAACGCCTTCGCTGTTGACAGGCAGCCACTTGTTGTAGACCTGCGCGCCGGTACCGGCGTTCCACACCTCGATCTGGACATCGGCGAGGTTCTGCTGCTGGGGCAGGTCGTCACGGTCGACACCCTTGACCTGGAACGTCACGTCCGTCTTGCCGATGCCGGTGCCGGCACCGCTGGTCAAGCACGGGCCGCCTGGGTAGGTCTGCATGTTCATCGCGAGGGGGACGTCCGGCGGCGTGTGGTAGACGACCTCGATGTACGGGGCGGTCTCGCCGTTGGCGATGAACTTCTTCCAGTAGTACGAGTCCGACTCGTTGGGGGCAGCGAAGCCGAGGGACAGTGCCCCCCAGCCGCTGTTGGCGGCGTGGGCGACCAGGCCCTTGATGTCGGGCGCGATCCAGTTGTCGGGGCAGGAGCTGTTGTAGCCGTACCCCGCCATCTCGGTGGCGACCTTCCAGGTCCACCATCCGGTGGTGTTGTTCCACGTGCTGGAGGAGGTGACGTACGGGGTGGAGTAGATGTCCGTCGGCTTCTGGGTGCAGGACCACGAGTAGGTCTGCAGGGCGCGGACGACGGCCGAGTCGATCCCGACGCCGTGCAACTGGCCGCCGAAGTCGAAGTTGAAGATGGAGCGGGAAGTGCCGCCGGTGGTGGACTCGTAGCCGACGCGGGCCTCGTTGGTGCCGCTCGCGTTGTAGTTCTGCCCGTTGTAGAAGCTCGAGTTGCCCTCGGTCTTGTAGAGCAGGCTCCAGGCGTGCTTGCGCCCCTTGAACGAGGGGTCGACGAACACCGGGTACACCGTCTCCGCGGCATTCAGAAAGGACGCGTCGGGGGTGACGGAGAGGGTGTTGTCGGCGAGGGCCGCTGTGGCGGGCTTCAGCCGTGCGCCTTCGGCGCCGGCGAGGCCGGGCAGCGCGAGGGTCGGGTGCTGCTGCGCGGTGTCGGTCGGCTTCCAGGCCGGCTCGTTGTCGGTGGTGGCGACCTTGCCGCTGGAGTCCCACATCATCGGGGTCGGCGAGCCGACGACCTCCTCACCCTCACCGTCGCGGGCGCTGACCGCACTGGACTGGCCATCCAGGTGGAAGGTGAGGTCGGGCGAGGCGAGACGGTACTTCAGCTGCCCGAGAAGCGGATCGGTCGCCGCCTGCTTGTCCTTGACGACGAGGAGGTGCGAATAGCCGCCGTCCTGTGCGGTCATCAGCAGGTCGATACCCGGGCGGACGTTCTCGTAGAGGGCACGAGGGCCGTCGATGACGGGCTGAGGGAGCAGGCCCGGCCAGCTGACGACCACGTCATGGCCGGCGGTGTTCAGCCGGACCAGCTCGGTCCACACCTCGGTAGGCGTGTCCTGCCGCAAGGAGACCCGGGTCACGGAGCGCGAAGCACGTTCGCCCTTGCCTGCCTGCTGGGAACCCGCACTGAAGACGACGCGACCGTTGACCGCCTTCGCCGCGTACCCGTCCTTCACGCGCTGCAGGCTGGTGTCGACGGGCTTCCACCCGCCGTCGACCTTGGCACGGACGGCCGAGCTGAAAATCTGCTTGCGGAACTTGCCATCAGGCCGGGCGAAGGTCGTGGTGTTCGCACTGCGCTCCGCAGTGGCCTCGACCTCCTTACCCGTCTCCTGCGCCATGCGCCGCGCTTCGTTCGCGGCGATGGGCAGATCCTTGTCCGGCCGGGGATCCGTCCCGCTGCCGGTGACGTGGACGCCGACGGGTATCGCGACCGCTCCGGCCAGGAGGGCGGCGAGGCCGCCCAGGGCTCGACGGCGTCTGAACCACGGACGGCCTGGCGCACCGGCGGCTGGTCCGATGGCCGCTGTTGGCGGTCTTTCGTCCACGGATTCACTGACAGACACAGCTGTACCTCTCCCCCCTCGGGCAGGCTTAAGCGGCCCTCGGTACTCACACTGACTCCGGTCACCGAGCCGGCAGCGAGAGGTTCCTATCGGCCGCTCGACTGCCCTTCAGGCAGATGACTCGCGTGCCGAGCATGAACCATCCGTCCGACATCGTCACCACCCCGCCAAGGTCGCTGGCCAGGGCTTCAGGGCGATTTATATCGATTGCCCCAAGGTATACAGGCGGCAAAGTGATAATCAGCACACCGAATATTGGAACCATGGCTTTTCCGTGCAGTGCAGCTGAGAATCAGCTGGCTAATTGTCAGTTCCCTGCCGGCCGTGTGCCATCGCCGCGGCGGCAGAGCGTGGGGGGTCTACATGTCGCCGTTCTCGGCGCACAATTTCCGCCTGCCCGGAAACAGAAAGGCGCGCGCAGCACGCGCGCGCCTGGCCGGGCGCGCCGGCATCACACTCTCCGTGGTGCTGGTGGCGACACTCTTGCCATCTCAGGCCTGGGCGGCGCCACCGGGCGACCGCAGTGGCGTCAAGTTGCCGACACTTCAGGATGATCGACCCGCCAAGGCCGACCAGATCGCCATGGCGCAGCTCGACGGTTGGACCGGTGATCCTCCGGCTGAGCCCGAGGGATACAAGCCGACCGCGGTGAGCGTGCCGGACGGCAGCCCCGACATTCCAGTGACCCTCCCGCCGCCAACGGGCACCGATTTCCTCCAGGTCGGAGAGCTGCCCGTCAGCCTCGGCAAAGCCGCAGGCACAGGAGCCGCACCTACGGGTACCTGGACGGCAGGCGTACAGGCTCCGGCCACAGTGGAGGCTGCGGGTGTTGACGGTGCCGTCATCAAGATCACCCCGCCTGTCGACGCGGTGAATCCGGTCGATATTGCCCTGGACTACTCGAAGTTCGAAGATCTCTACGGCACCGACTGGTCCGCACGCCTGAAGCTGAGGCAGTATCCCGCTTGCTTCATCGACCATCCCGAAGACCCCGACTGCGCCGTCTCCACCGAGGTACCCACCACCAACGTTGCAGGGGACAAGAAGGTCATCGCGACGGTCGACCCCACGGCCACCCCTGCGTCCGGTATGACGGCGATGACCGGCGGTTCCGCCAGCGCTATGGCAGTGGTGGCCTCGGACAGCGGGGCGGGAGCGGGCGGCACCTACAGAGCAACCTCCTTGTCTCCCTCCGGCTCGTGGACTGCGGGTGCCAGCGGCGGCGGCTTCTCGTGGACCTACCCACTGGCGGTGCCGCCGGCACCCGCCGGACCGACTCCCTCCATCGCGTTCTCGTACTCCTCGCAGGCAGTGGACGGCAAAACGTCCGTAACCAACAGCCAGGCCTCGTGGATCGGTGACGGCTGGGACTACCACCCGGGTTTCATCGAGCGCCGCTACCGCACGTGCTCGGAGGACCGGAAGCCCTCGCCTACCGGTGGCAAGGCCAACAACGACAACACCACGGACAAGAAGAAGGGCGACCTCTGCTGGGCCGGGGACAGTGTGATTCTGTCCCTCGGCGGGTCAACGACCGAACTCGTCCACGACGAGGCGACCGGTAAGTGGGTGCCGGCGACCGATGACGGTTCCGTCGTCGAGCTCAAGACCGGTGGCGACAGCCGGGTGAGGAACGGCGAGTATTGGGTCGTCACCACTCGCGACGGTACCCGCTACCACTACGGCCGCCACAATGTCGGCACTCACGGCGACGGCACTGACCCCAAGAACGTCACGGAGTCCGTCTTCACGGTCCCGGTCTTCGGCAACCATCCCGGCGAGCCGTGCCATGCAACGGCATACAAGGACTCCTCCTGCCGCCAGGCCTGGCGCTGGAACCTCGACTACGTCGAGGACATCCACGGCAACGCCATGATCATTGACTGGGCGAAGGAAGAGAACCGCTACGCGAAGAACGAGAAGGCGAACGAGAAGAACCCTGACGCTGTCGGGTACACCCGGGGTGGCTATCCCGTACGCATCCTCTACGGCCTTCGTGCCGAGAACCTCGCCGGCGCCCCTGCAGCCAAGGTCGAGTTCGAGGTGAAGCAGCGCTGCTTCGCCGAGAGGGATGTCTCGTGTGACGACGCGCTCTTCGGGACCCAGAAGACGGTCGGGTGGTGGGACACCCCCGCCTCCCTGAACTGCAAGATGAACGCCGCGACGTGCGTGAACTTCTCGCCGACCTTCTGGTCCCGGATGCGCCTGGACCGCGTTATCACCTCGGCGCAGCGCACCGAGGGCTCCACACAGCTGACCAAGGTCGACCAGTGGGCGCTCAAGCAGTCCCTGCCGGGTTCGCGTACGGACACCAGCCCGCCCCTGTGGCTGGAGTCGATCACACGTACCGGCTACGGCTCGAAGAACAGCACTATCGGTGTGCCGTTGCCGGCGGTCTCGTTCAAGGCCAACAAGGTGGACATGCCCAATCGTGTCCTCAAAGCCCCCGGCGCCGATGGCAAGCCGGACCGGGCTCCGGACTTCGACAGGCTGCGTCTGCAGACGATCCTCACCGAGACCGGCGGCGAGATCGAAGTCAACTACTCTGGCCCGTGTGCGACCGGCACCACCGTCGCCGATCAGGCGAAGAACACCACCCGTTGCTTCCCGGCCCACTGGTCCGCGGACACAGGACTCGACCCGGACAAGACCCCACCACTGGAGCTGTTCAACAAGTACGTCGTCGAAAGCGTGGTCGAGAGAGACCGCGTCGCCAAGCGGCCCCCCGTCACCACCTCCTACGAGTACAAGGGCGGGGCTGCCTGGGCCAAGGAGGACGACGAGTTCACCAAGCCCGAACGACGCACCTACAGCCAATGGCGTGGCTACGCCGAAGTCGTCACCACCACCGGCGCGACCGAGAACACCGGGACTGCCACCGCGACCGTGCAGTCCCAGACCAGCACCCGGTACTTCCGCGGCCTGTCCACGGGAACATCGCCGATCATCATCAAGGACTCCACCGGCACGACAGAACTCGGCGAGGACAAGCCCCAGTACCAGGGGATGCCCGCCGAGACCATCACGTACACCAAGGCTGGCACCCACGCGCCCGGCGAAGACGTAGAGTCCCGCGAACTCACGCGGCCGCAAAGCACCGAAACCGCTCGGCGTAAGCGACCCGACACCAGCGATCTGATCGCCTACCGCATGGGCCTGGACTTCACCGAGAACATTCAGTCCATCAGCGGCGGAAAGGCCCGCAAGGAGCGCAGCACCCACACCTACGAGGGCCCCTACGGCCTCCTCAAGGCGACCCAGACCGATGCCATGGAAAGCAGCGGCACCGGCTGGACCACCGTCAAGCAGTCCTGCACCGTACCCACCTACGTCCACAATCCCGCCAGCAACCTGATCGGCCTGCCGGCAGAAGTCCGCGAAACCACAGGCGACTGCTCCGGCGGCGGCATCGAGCCAGGCACCACCCTCTCCGCGACTCGCACCTCCTACGACGCCCTGAACGCGTTCGGCGCGGCCCCCACCAAGGGCATGCCGTTCCAGGTAGAGACCCTCGACGGGGCCGGCACGGGTTGGGCGCCCTCCGGCCGTACCGAATACGACAAGCTCGGCCGCGTCATCAAGGTCTACGACGCTGTCGGCAACCCGGCGGCCGTTACGTTCAACCCTCCGACCGGACCTGCGTTCGCCGTCACCACGACCAACGCCCTCGGGCACACGGTGACCACCAAGGTCGACCCGGCACGCGGCAGTGTGCTGGAAGCGACCGATGCCAACGGCCGGACGACCACCACCACCTACGACGAACTCGGACGCACCACAGAGGTCCGGACCCCCTCGCAGAAGCCCACCGATAAGCCCGCCTACAGCTTCGAGTACCAGATCGAGGCGCTCAAAGAGCCGGCTGTCACCACCCGCCGCCTGAAGGACAACGGCACCTACAGCACCTCCATCGCGATCTACGACGGGCTGCTGCGACCGCGCCAGACGAAGACCGAGGGCCCGGGCGGCGCCGTTCTGGTCACCGACACCCTCCACAGCGCGAACGGAACCGTCAGCCGGGCGAACAACGGCTATCTCGCCGAAACCAAGCTCGACACAGAACTCTTCGTTCCGGTGTCGGACACCCTCATCCCCAACGCCACCCAGACCGCCTACGACGGCCTTGGCCGCCCCGTACGGAGCACCACCCTGGACAAGGGCGACCCCAAGCACGCCACCACCACCCAGTACGGCGGCGACTGGACCCTCACCCGCACCGCAATGTCCCCGACGGGAAATGAGGCACTCCCGGGCAGCCGTGCCGTCAAGACCAGCACCGACGCACTCGGCCGCACCAGCCTGATCGAGCACTACACCGCAACGACCGCCACGGCCGTCAACCCGACCCTGGTGGACAACCCCCACACCAACAAGACCAGGTACACCTACGACATACGCGGCAAGCTCGCCAAGGTCACCGACGCTGCCCTCAACAACTGGACCTACACCTACGACGCCCGCGGGCGCATGACCGCCTCCGACGACCCCGACATGGGCAAGTCGACCTTCACCTACAACAATCTCGACCAGCAGATATCAGCAACCAGCGCCCACAACGTCACGCAGTACACCACGTACGACGCACTCGGCCGCAAAACCGCCCTGCGCGACGGAACCGAACCAGATCCCACCGCCACCTGGACCTACGACACCCTGCCCGGTGGCAAGGGCCAGCCCGTTGCCGTCACCCGTAAATGGGCTGACGGGAAGCACTACAAGACCGAAGTAACCGGCTACGACAGCGAGTACCGGCCCACCGGTTCGAGGATCACCATCCCCGACCTGCCCTCCACCACAGGCCTCGCCGGCACCTACGCCTACAGCACCACCTACACCCCCACGGGAAAGGTCCAATCCACGACCCTCCCGGCAACCGTCGGCGGCCTGGCAGCCGAAAAGCTCGTCACCCGCTACAACGCCGACGGCATGGTCCAAACCATGTCCGGCCTGTCCTGGTACACCGCCGACACCATCTACAGCCCCTACGGCGAAGTCCTGCGCACCGCATCCGGCAACGCCCCACACCGCGTGTGGACCAGCAACAACTACGACCCCCACACAGGCCGGCTCGCCAGAGCGGCCAGCCACCGCGAAACGGCTGACACCTACTCCAAGTCCAACCTCCTGTCCGCCCTCGAATACGCCTACGACACGGCCGGCAACCCGACCTCCATCACCGACACCTACCCCGACCCCCGTCCCACCGCCACCGAAGCCTCATCCCCGCTCGTCGACCGGCAATGCTTCACCTACGACGCCATCGGCCAGCTCACACAGGCGTGGACCGGCAGCAGCAGCGGCTGCCCCACCGGTGCCACGGGGCCGTCCCTCAGCGAGGTTGCCTCAAGCACTCCGGACGACGCCTACTGGCAGGAATACTCGTTCGACGCGATCGGCAATCGCACCAAGCTGACCGACCACGACCCGACCGACAGTGCCCTCGACGACGTAACCACCTACCAGTACGGCGTGGAAATCACGGGAGGCGCCCAGCCCGCCCCGAAAAAGCAGCCCCACGCCCTCACTAAGATCAACAAGACGGTCAAGACCGCCGGGTCCACCGTCCAGTCCGCCTCCACCTATACCTACGACGCGGCCGGAAACACCAAAAGCCGCACCATCGACGGTGACACGCAGGACCTGACCTGGGACCACCGCAACAAGCTCCAGAGCGCCACCAGCCCAGGAATCGGCTCCGTGGCCGTGACCGGCCTCTCGGGCAAATGCATCGACGTCGAGAACGGCAAGACCGCCGACGGCACCGCCGTCCAACTGCTGTCCTGCAACGAGACCAAGCCCCAGCAGTGGCGCTTCACCGCAGGAACCGTCCAGGCACTCGGCAAATGCCTCACTGCGCAAGGCGGCGACGCAGTTCTGAAAACCTGCAACGGAGACTCCAACCAGAAGTTCACCTACCGAGCCTCGGACAAGGCCCTGTTCACCGGCACCAACCAGTGCCTCACCGTCCCCAACGACAACGCCGCCGAAGGCAACGACCTCGACCTCTACACCTGCGCCAGCCCCGTCACGCCCGCACAGCAGTGGAGCTTCGGCAACCTCACCAGCTACCTCTATGACGCCTCCGGAAACCGCGTCATCCAGGAAACCGGCAGCTCCCGCACCCTCTACCTCGGCGAAACCGAGATCACCGTCGACAAGGCCGGCAAAGCCATCGACGCCGTCCGCTACTACAACAGCCCCGGAGCCCCCATCACGGTCCGCCGCACCAACGGCAAGACCACAGGCCACACCCTCTCGCAGCTCCTCACCGATCACCACGGCACCGCAACCACCAGCGTCGACCAGAAGGACGGCCAACCGGTCACCCGCCGCCGATCCGACCCCTACGGCAACCCCCGCGGCAGCCAGCCCTCCAACTGGCCCGGCGACCGCACCTTCCTCGGTACCGGAAACGACGACAACACCACCGGCCTGACACACATAGGCGCCCGCGAATACGAACCCAGCACCGGCCGCTTCATCACGGTCGACCCCATCATCGATATCACTGACCCGCTCCAGATGAACGGGTACACCTACGCCAACGGCAACCCCATCACCAACCTGGACCCCGACGGCCTCAAGTACTTTGAAGGCGACAGCGACCCCGGCTTCCAGGCCGAGGCTTCCAAGGTGGTGACCGTCGCCAAAAAGCGCATCACGCAACGCGCGGCACGTGCCTCCTGGCGAAAGTCCTGCTCCTGGGACCCGGACTGCCGACAAGGCGGTCACGACAACCGTTGGAAAAAGCCGTGGACCTTCAGCATGACCAAAGTCTTCACGGGCGTAATCCGGGGTGTGGTCAGCACTGGAGATGCAGTAAACCCCTTCGGTCGCTTGCAAGAAGCGCTTGGGTGGAAACTAACCACCAACCGCGGTCAGGTGAACTGGCTTTTCCAGAAGATGGGAATTAGCAGCGAGGAAGATTCTGCGGAATCTATGGTCGGCGAAGCCTTTGCGCCAGTTCCAGGAGGAAAGGCAGCCGTAGCAGCCAAGGTGGCAGGAAAGTCAGGTTTGGCTGAGAAGGTTGGCGGATTCCTCAAGCGCATATTCGGCAAATGTGACAGCTTTGTGCCGGGAACAAAAGTCCAGCTGGCAGACGGAACCAGCAAACCGATCGAGAAACTTGCCGTCGGCGATGAAGTGCATGCCACCGACCCCGAAACGGGTGAAAGTGGCACCAAGGCGGTCACTGCCACCATCTACACCGAGGATGACAAGGAATACGCCGATGTAACCATTCAGACAGCAGACGGCGTGAAGACCATCACGACGACTGATCATCATCCCTTCTGGTCCAAGACTGAGGAGGCCTGGAAGGAGGCTGGAGACCTCCAGCCGGGTGATGCCCTCCAGACCGACGACGGAGCGGCGGTGGCAGTCGCGGCGGTCCGTGTGTACCAGGCGCTTCATACGACCTACAACCTCACCGTCGCCGACCTGCACACGTACTATGTGCTCGCTGGTCAGACGCCGGTTCTCGTTCACAACAGCAACTGTGATCTTCCTGAGGGGTACACGTCTTCCCCGGCGCTCAAGGGTGATCCGTATCATCCGGACTCGGTAGCCGCGCGAAGTGCGCAGAACCGGGAGTTGTACGCCGGAACCGTAGGGGACAGGGCGGGGGCCCTTGGGTACAGGACGAGAATCCCTGCGCAGAAGGCTCCGTTCAATTCGCACGGACAGGTGGTCTTCTCGAACGGGAAGAACTACATCACGCCAGATGTTGACGGGCATAATGTGTCGGACGGCTGGAAGATGTTCAACCGCAAGGGCCAACGGATCGGTACTTATGACCCAGACCTCAACTATCTCAAGGAATGACCGATTCGCGATCGAAGTGATCGGTGATCCCGCCTCGGAGGGTGGCGTCTCGTCGCCTTCCGAGGCCGCCGGTAGGGTCACGGTCGGGGATTTCTCAGAATCATTCCCGATGGACCTGAGCTTCTGGACGGTGGCTGACTACTCTCGAAGTTGGGAGAGAGCCCTGAGGGAGCTTGAGGCGAGCGACAGTTCGACCTCGTGCCTCATCTCTTCGATCACGGACCCGGAGACCGCTAACTTCATCTTCTGCTGGCCCATTTACCGGGAAGGGGAATCTGTCCACGTGCAAAATTCGATCATCTTCCTGGATGGCCTCGAAGAAGAGTTCAATCCGCAAGAGCCTTGGCGATATGTGGAGGCTCGAAGTTTGGTTGACGAGGACGGGAACCAAATTTCTGAGTGGTCGACGACCATCTCTGAGGTGCGGCGGTTCCGCGAGTCCATCGGGGGCCAGTAGCTCAGGTACACACGCAAATCTGAAGCCCCGCCAGGCAGTGCCTGGTGGGGCTTCAGCGTGCCGTGACGGCAGTAGTTGACGGCAACGTCAGCGGACGAGGGCCGCGCAGAGCGGTGGTTCGTCGCCGTCGTCGGGCTTGCCGGTGATCTCGGCGGGGTTGCGGAGGGCGTGGCCGAGGAGGTCGATGGCGTCGCGTTGGAGGCGGAGTCGGACGTGGGCGTAGACGGTGGCGGTGACGCCGATGTGGGCGTGCCCCAACAGCTCCTTGATCACGATGAGTTCCACTCCTTGCTCCAGGAGGAGGGTGGCCGCCGAGTGTCGGAGGTCGTGGAACCGGATGCGGCGGAGTCTGGCCTGGCGGAGCAGGGTGGTGAAGTGCCGGGTGAGGGTGGATCCTTCGATCGGGGCGCCGTCGGGGCGGGTGAAGACGTAACCGCTGTCCTTCCAGTCCGTCCCCGCCGCCTCGCGTTCCTTGCGCTGTCGGTCGCGGTGCTGTTCGAGGGAGCGCAGGCACGGCGTCGGCAGGGCGATGCGTCGTTCGGAGCTCTTGGTTTTGGTCGGGAGGGGGGTCAGGCCGCCGGAGTTGGTGCGCTGGAGGGTGCGTCGGATGTTGGCAGTTCCGCCGGCCAGGTCGAGGTCTTCCCAGCGCAGGCCGAGGAGTTCGCCCTTGCGGAGCCCGGTGTGCAGGGCGAGTTCGAACAGCGCCTGCAACCGGTGACCGTTGGCGGCGGCCAGAAACTTGCGGGCTTCGTCGGCGGTGAGGGGTTCGAAGCGGCAGGGGCGGGGTGTGCCGGTGCGGACGTTGCGGGCGACGTTACGTGGGATCTCCTCCTCGCGCACGGCGTGCTCCAGGGCGGACTTGAGGACGGAGTGCACGTAGGCCAGGGTCAGGGGCGAGAGCCGCTTGGAGCAGCACTTTCCGGCGGCACAGCAGAGGGTCTGGTCGCGGGCCGCGTCGAGGCCGCGTGTGCAGCACTGGCAGGTGGTGCGGAGCTGGTTGAGCCAGGTGCGTACGTCCTTGGCGGTGAGCTTGGCGAGCTTCTTCCGACCGAGGCCGGGGATGAGGTAGAGCCGGGCGACGGCGGTGTAGCGGGTGTGGGTGTTTTCGCGGAGCTGGTGGACGGCGACAGCGTCGAGCCAGTACGTCAGGTACGCGGCCACGCTGCCCTGCGCAGACGGGACGGGGACGCCACGGTTGCTAGCGGCGATCTTCTCCGTGAGCTTCGCCAGGGCCTCCTTCCTGGTGGTGCCGTAGACGCGGACGCGCTTGCGGGTGTTGCCGGGGGCCAGTACGTATCCGGCGGCTTCCCAGCGGCTGTCCTTGCGCTGGTAGACGGTTCCGTCGCCGTTGGCGCGGACGCGGCGGGAGGAGGCAGGGCGAGGTGTGGTCATCAGGCGGCGTCCTGTTCGAGGCGGGTGCGGATGAAGTCGGTGAGGGCGTGGGCAGGGATACGGCGGGCGCGGCCGAGGGTGATCGAGGCGAGCTGGCCGGTGCGGAGCAGGTCGTAGACGGCGGAGCGGCCGAGCTGGAGGCGGGCCATCACCTGGGGCACCGTCAGCAGATCCAGCACCGGGACCGCTTCTGCGCGGAGGGCGGTCGGCGGGGGCGAGGTCATCAACTGCCGCCTTCCGCGATGAACCGTCGTTCCAGTTCCCTGCGGTGCCAGACGTCGGCGGCGAGGAGGTTCGCGCCGGGGCTGTAGCCCGAGCCGAGGTAGTCCCAGTGGCCGACGACGAGCGTGGTCGTCGGTTCGGACTCGGGCAGGCCGGAGTGGGCGTGGGCCTGTTCGGTGCGCCAGGCGCGGCGGGCGTCGCGCAGCGCGCCGAGCGTGACGGAGTAGGAGCGGGATTTGGTGGAGAAGTGGCCCCGGAAACCGAGCATGTGCGCCCACTTCCAGAGCTTGAGGTCGGCGAACTCCGGCAGGCGGCCGAGCTCCCAGCAGGTGCGGATCATCTGCCGGACGTGGCGGGCGACGGCGAGCCGGGGCAGCGGCCGGGACTGCCCGGTGCCGTCACAGGCGGTGCAGGGGAGCGGGGTCCCGTGAGGTAGGACGGTTGCGCCGCGGCCCTGGCAGGGGCGGCAGAACAGGGAGCGGTCGAGGGTGCCGGAGGCGTCGGCGGACTTGGTGGCGTACTTCGCCACGTAGGCGGCGACGGCCTGGTCGGTGAATTCGGCGTCGGTGCCGAAGGCGGCGATCTCGCGCACGTCGAGCTGCTGGCCCCAGCCGAGTTCGCGTTCCCCTATGGCGTCCGAGGAGATGGAGATGCGGGCGCGTGGTGCGGCGGCGCGGATGGCGTCGGTGAGCACGGCGACCGTGGCGTACGGGAGCGGGGGCTGTGTGCTGCCGTCGGGGCCGTCGAGTCGGATCACGGCGTGGAAGTGGACCAGGCCGCGCTTCTGGTACTCGGCGACCTTGGCGAAGGAGACCCGCAGGACGGCGCGGGCGGCCTTCTGGGTCAGGCCGAGCCGGGTGGCGAGTTCGCGGCGCAGGTAGATGGTGAAGCGGGCCCACAGGGCTCCGGCGTGGGCGTTGAAGAGGACGGTGCCCGCGTAGTCGTACGTCGTCGGGTTGAGCGGAGTGCCGAGTAGTGGGTCTGTGGGGTCGTGGCGGGTGCCGCAGCGGCAGGGCCGGGTGTCGGGGCGGTTGTGGACGGGGCCGAAGGAGGGTGCGGTGAGGGTGGCGAAGACGCGGGGGTGGGTGCAGACGGTGTCGGGGACGGTCTTGCCGCCGGAGAGGCCGGCGCGGATGAGGTGGTAGGTGTCGGTGGCGTAGAGGCGGGAGCAGGCCGGGCAGCGGGAGGCGCGGCGGTTGCCGCAGGTGGTGAGCAGGCTGCCGGTGGGCTCGGTGTCGGTGGAGTAGCGATGCAGGACTTCACCGGTCGTGGCGTCGAGGGTGGTGGTGTGGCCGGTGAGGCGGACGGGTTCGGTGCAGCCGCCGAGGTGTTCGATCTGCTGCTGTGCGCGGTCGAAGTCGGGGTGGTTGACGAGGTGGAGCAGGTCCCGTACGGCGGGGCTTGCCACGTGGCGCAGGTCCAGGGTGACCATTCGGGGCGTGTCCCTTCTGTCGGGTGGGTGGCCCCGAGCAGCAACCAGCCCGTCAGGGAAGCGTGTTGGTGCTGCTCGGGGCATGGGAACCAGGCCCAGGGGCGGGCGTGGGGTTCAGCGAGGGGATGCGGCCGGTGGGGGCCGGGCTCAGAGCTGAGCGAGTGCGGCGGTGGCCACCGGCAGGGCAACGCCCATGCGAGTTCCCAACTGGACCGCTGTGATCGGCGCTTCGTGCTCGGTGCGGTGGGTGTCCGCGATGCGCCGGGCCGCGTCCAGCAGGGCAGCCGGCAGAGCCGGGCCGGAGGCGGGTCGAGCCGTCTTGGCGACGGTGGCGGGAAGAACGGCGGCCGGAGCCGGGGCGGGCTGCGGTTCCTCGGCCGAGGCGGCAACGACGTCCGGGATGAGGGTCGGGGGTGCTGATTCGGGTGCGGGTGCTTCGTCGTGCACCGGCTCAGAGAGAGCAGCGGCGGTTTCCTCCAAGTGCGGAGTGGGGTGGGTGAGGGTGTGGAACTGGGCGAGGAAGGCGGGGCCGACGTGGCCCCAGCCGAGGAGTAGGAGCGGGGCGACGGTGTCCAGGCAGGCCCGGCCGTAGCGTCCGGCCAGCAGGGGTTCGGCGGTGTTCAGAGCGAGGGTGAGCAGCCCGCACAGGTGCAGCAGCCGGGTACCGGACCGCAACTCCGCCTTGGACACGCCGCGCAGGGCCAGGAACCGCAGTGCGACCAGGAGCCCGACGACGGACAGGTCGACCATGGGGGCGATCAGCGGCGCGATCGGGTGGGGGACGCCGAGGCGCAGGGCGAGTGCCCAGACGTTACCGAAGGAGAAGACGAACGCCAGGGCCGCAATGACCGCCATGACCACGGTCACGGTGCGCCGGGTGAACCGTTCCTCCGCCATGATCTCAACCTCCTTGCTGGCATGGTGAGTTCGGGATCACTTGGTGAGCGAGGGTGCGGGTGTTGCCGTCCGGCCGGTCGTACGGAGCAGGGCGTCCAGGCACAGGTCCGGGTCGGCGGTCAGGTGCGAGGTGTCCTCGGCGACGCGGGCGGCGTCGGTGTCGGAGACGTAGGGGGTGCGGATGCGGGTGTAGCCGGGGCGGCCCTGCATCGCCATCACAGCGACGCCGACGTAGGCGGGGTCCTGCAAGGTGACCGGGCTGGCGTCGGGCCAGTTGCGGATGTCCTCACCCAGAGCGGCCACCGCGGCTTCTACGGTCTTCTGCGCGAAGGAGAGCCCGATGGGGCACACGTCACGGATGAAGGTCGGGATGGCGTCGCCGGTGGTCTTCTGGCTGATCAGGATCACCAGGATGCCGACGCTGCGGCCCTTCTTGACCAGGTCCTCCACCAGCCGGGCGTTCTCCGCCGTCAGCGCGGCAAGGCGCTTGGTGGTGGCGTCGCTGCCCTTGTACTCGCGGAAGTACGTGTGCGCCTCATCGATGATCAGGACCGTGAGCGGCCACTCAGGGGAGGGGCCGACGTGCCACATGTTCTTCACGCCCAGCACGTCCCGGATGGTCGCCGAGCGCCGCTTGCGCAGCTCGACAAGGCGTTTGAACAGCGCGTTCGCCTCATCGAGGTCGTCCCCGCAGAACGCGAACATCCGCTTGACCAGGTCGGCGTAGTCGCCTTCCGAGGCCCGTGACACCTTCCCGTCCGCGCCCGCGATCTGCACGGCGGCGGAGGGTGCGAAGTCGCAGACGAACTTGTTGACCCCTGAGGTCTTGCCCGCGCCCGGGAAGCCGGCCACGGTCACCCCGGGCACGTTGGCCAGGGACACCCACACCTTCGCGGCGTACTCGTCCACGCCCAGCTCCCAGCGTGTCAGGTCCGTGAGTGGTCGGCCGGTGGGCCGGTGGGTGGTCGGAGTGGTCAGCGGGTCGGAGCGCACGCCCCGGATGACCACCTTGCCGGGGCCGTCCGGGAGTACGGACACGCGCGTGCACCGCCAGGCGTCGGCCAGGAACCGGGCCGACTTCTGGTATTCCTCCAGTCCGACCTGCGGCAGCGTCCTGGCCTGCACGATGACTCCGAACTGGTCCGGCTTCACCTTGATCTTCGGCGTCAGGATCCGGGGAGCGGGGGTGGCACCGTCCTTCTGCGCGGTGATCTGCGCGAGCAGGCCCGGGGTCTTGTCGGTGACCGTCAGTCCGGCCATCCGGGCGAGCCGTACCCAACCCCAGCGGACCCGGACGGCCTGCCGCATGCTGGCCCGCGTGCCCCGGTCGGCCCGCACGTAGCAAACCACCGTCACCAGCAGCCACACACCGACCAACGCCGTAGCGATCGGCAGCGCGTACGACGCGTATCCCGTGACGGCTTCCATGTCAGGCCCCCTCTTCGCGTATCAGGCGGAACATGTCGCCCAGGTCGAGGCGGGCCGCCTGTTCCGGGCTCAGGCCGAGCAGATCGAGCACGGCAGCCGAGGCGGCGAAGGTGGCCTTGCCTTCCGTGTTCGGCAGGGGGCGGAGCGGGGACAACGCCCGCTCCGACGCGGGGTGTTCGAAGCAGGTCACTGGGCGGCCTCCGCCGTCACCAGCTCCAGGCGGGAAGCCCGGTAGGCGACGCCGTCGGAGAGCTGCCCGTTGAAGATCCGCGCCCACGGGGTGGCGAACAGCTCCACCGGCCGCACCATCGCCCCGGGCTTGAGCCCGGCCGCAAGGCCGGTCTCCGGCACGGTGATCTTCAGGACCTCGGCGCGGCCGTCCTCCATGAGCATCACGGTCACCGTGTACAGCGACGCGCCAGTCTCCCGGTCGGTGGCGACCTCCCCGGTCTGCTGGTCCTTGATCTTCAGCACCGGATCGGTGCCCGCGATGCAGACCGCCGACGGCAGCAGGGCAACACGGATTCGAGTCATGGCCATGCCATCACATCCTCGTTCGATGGAGTCGCTTGATCGACTCACCATGACCATAGCGGCACACTCGCTACACCCGCAACACTCGATTCGTATCGCTACACCGATACGACTGGAACGCCGAGGACGCCCGGGTGTGCCGCGAGTGCCGACGCCGCTACCCTCGTGCCATGAAGCTGCCCCTGGGAGAGGACCCCCGGCCGCCGTACGTCCAGGCCGCCGACGTCCTGCGCACCGCCATCCATGACGGCGAGCTGCGCCCCGGCGAGCGCCTCCCCGCCGCGCGCGAGCTGCAACGACGCTTCGGCATCGCCAGCTCCACGGTCCAAAACGCCCTGCGGGTCCTCAAGGAGGAGGGGCTGATCTACTCCGTCCTCGGCCGGGGCAGCTACGTACGCGCGCCAAAGCCGGTGGTGACCACCGAAGCGGAGGTGGCCGCAGCAGAAGACGAAGTCGATCTCGGCGAGTCCGATCCTGAGTACACCGGTCTCGGTGACCTCCGGCGCGGTTGGCAGACCGCCGACAGCCCCGCTGACGATCCCCGCCCCCCGTACGTGCGGACCGCGGACGAACTCCGCAAGCAGATCCAGGACGGCCAGCTAGCACCCGGGGCCAAGCTCCCCTCCGCCCGCGACCTGCAAGCCCAGTACGGCATCGCCAACTCCACCGCGCAGAACGCCCTGCGCGTCCTCAAGGAGGAGGGGCTGATCTACTCCGTGCAGGGCCGGGGCGTCTTCGTCCGACAGCTCAGCCCGCGCGATCAGTTCCTCAAGCGCTACAACGAGGGGCTGGAGGAAATGGCGGCGCAGCGTCGAGCGGACGAGGAAGCGGCACGGCTCAGCGGAAAGAGCGATGACGAGGTGGCCGCCGAACTCGCCGCCGCCGAGGAGCGGTTCACCAAGGCCAGCACCGAGTTCGAAGCCGCTACCGCCCACCGCGACGCCATGCGCGCCGTCATGGAGCAACGCAAGCGCCTCAGCGGCAACTACACGCCCGAAGAACAGGCCGCCAGCGTCCAGCGCCTGCACGACCGGCTGAACGAAGGCAGACGCCGACGCTGAACCGGCCGCACCAGACGGAGCAGCAGGAGACGCAGCACGGGGTTGTCGGGTCCCAGCTGATGCACGACGTTCTGGTCCCACCTGAGGCTTGACGGTAGGCCTAGGAAACATGAGAAGCCCCGTGGGGCTTGTTCGCTTTCACGTTACGGACGGGGACGTCGGTCGTGCGGCGGATCACGCGGATCTGGCCGTCCAGCTCGACGGTGATCGTCGTGTCCGACACGTGCACGGTCACGGTCTGGCCGGCATAGGGACGGCCGAGCGGGACGGTCTGTCGGCAGACCATGATCGTGCCGACCGTGCTGATCCGCCGCTGCACGCTGACCGGCTCCACGCGGGCCCGTGGCGGCGGGCCGGCCGGACGCAGACCACGCAGCCGGCTGACTTCCTCGCTGGTCAGCGGGTTGGGCCGCACCCGCAGCAGCTCCCGCGAGGCCGGATCGAAGAACGACAGCGTCTCGTCGTCGATCCGGATGCCCACCTGTCGGCCGCCCAGGATCTCTGCCGCCAGCACCTGATGCCCGGCCAGGCCCACCAGGCCGCTGTCGTTCACCGCCCGGTCCACCTCGAACGCGGCCCCGTCCCCGGCAGGCAGCGGCGGCGGCCCGGCCGCACGTCCACCCCGGGCGGCCAGCTGCGCGAGGTCCGCCACCGACAGGTGCGAACGCACGCTCTTGATCCGCGTCCCGGCGACCAGCAGATGGATCACCGAAGTGTCCGCCCAGAGCGTCACCGTCAGGCCTGAGCGGGCCGGACCGAGCCAGAACTGCTTGCCCGCGACCTGCAGATTCCCACTCGCAGGCACCACCCGCTCGAACTCCACCGGCCCACCCTCGTCCACCTGCACCACCTCAGGAAGAGGGACACGAGCAGGTACCGCCCCGACCGGATCCGGCACCGCAACGGGAGCCGCCCGCTGCTGCGGGACCAGGGCGAGCACGGCGGGCAACCGCAGGCCCAGTACGTCCCGCTCCTGCTCGGGAACCGGGGTGAACCGGTCGCCCGGAGACTGCATGTCCAGGGCCTGATGCGGGCGATCGGAGTTGTACTCCTGCACCCAACGATCCAGCGCCGCCTGAGCCTCCCCGATGCTCTCGAACACGCCGCAGTCGTCGAGGAGTTCACGCCGCAGGGTCTGATGGAACCGCTCGACCTTGCCCGTCGTGGTCGGCGACGTCGGCTGCGTGAGCCGGTGCTTGATGCCGTTCTCCCGGCAGATCCGGTCGAACAGCACCTCACCACCACGGCCGAACCGGGCGGTGAACTGCTTGCCGTTGTCGGTGAGCACCTCTTCCGGCACCCCGAACGTCTGCAGGGCCCGGGCGAAGGCCGCGCAGACCGCCCGACCCGTCGCCCGCTCGACCACCGACGCGATCACGCAGTACCGGGAATGGTCATCCACCCCGGTCACGATCTTCGCCTCGGTCAGCTCGCCGGTCACCGGGTCGACCAGCATCACGCCGCCGACGATGTCCATCTGCCACAGCTGCATCGCACGCTCGCGCTGCCAGCGCTTGTAATCCGACCGCTTCCGCCGCCGAACCCCCGGCTCGACCAGCCCATGGCGCACGAGGATCCGATACACGGTCATCCGCGACGGCACCGGGCTCACCGTCCCGGACCGCTCCAGCACATGAGCGATCCGCCGCGGACCCCACCTCGGATGCTTGCGCCGCAGCTCACACACGGCCGCTTCCACCTCGGCAGAAGCCTGATGAGGACACGACGCAGGCCTACGCGACCGGTCCACCAGCCCCGCCAGGCCCGCAGCCGCATACCTCGACTTCCACCCGCTCACCGTCTGCCGCGACACCCCCAGCGACGCGGCGATCTCCGTCACCGTCGCACCCGCCAGCACCGCGAGCACAGCCCGGTATCTCTGCTCGACAACCGACAACTCCACCAGAGCCAATCCCGGCCTCCCGCCACACGCCGCAACGACGTGCACAGAAAAGCCGATCACGGCCACCGTCAACCATCAGCTGGGATCGAAGTGTCAAGCATCTCCCGGGACCGGACAGACGCAGCACGGGGTGAGCTGTTCAGAGTTTCTTTACTTGATCAAGGCGGCCCGCTGGCGCGGCCCGCGCGTGCCCGGCCCCTCGGGGCCGCCGCCCGCTCCTGTCTCCGCCCCGCTCGCCGACGACCCCGCCGGACCGGGCACGCAACAACCCACACAGCAAAGCCTTTCCAGGGGCTCCGCCCCAGACCCCGGCCCTCCCTCCGAGGGGGCGAGTATGGCGGGTGCGGCTTGGTCGTGGTGTGGGGTTCGGGGGTCGCGGGAGGGGGTCCCTCGCCGCCCGGTCACCGGAGGCGTACCAGGAACCCTCGGGGGCCGCCAAGGCCGAGCGCACGCGTCACGAAGTGAGCCTTGGCGGCCCCCGAGGAACCCTGGCACGGCGAAGCTGCCCGACCGACGAGGGACCCCCTCCCGCTCAGGCCCCGATCCTGCCGGAGTTCCGGCCCGTCACGTGGTGGGGCACCCCTGTGGGCGGGTGTCTGCCGGATCGCCCCCGGTTGATGTGGCGGCCGGGCGTACCGTGGAGTGGGAGGTGGTGAGTTGATGACTACGGAGCTGGCCGACAACGTCCGCAAGTACCGGCGCCGCGCGGGGATGAGCCAGGAGGAACTGGCCCACGCCGCAGGCGTATCGCCGGGCACGGTACGCAAGGCCGAGCAGGGCGGCACTCTCCGCATGGAGACCCTGCACATGCTCGCCCGAGCGCTGGGGGTGACCACCGCCGCCTTGATGGCGTCCGATGCCCCGGAGCCCGTCGGGCGGAGCGAGGAGCCGAACCGCGTCAACCTGATTCAGCTCCGCGCCGCCCTCACCCCAGCCGTCGGGCTCGTGGACCAGGACGCCGAAGCCGTGGGCGAGGAACCGAACCTGCGTACCTTCCGGCGGACGCTGCAAGACGCACGGGTGCTGTACTTCTCCGACAGCTACAAGAGTGTCGCGGCTCAACTGCCGGGCCTGCTGCGTGATGCCGCGAGGGCTGTCGCCTACTACGACAGCGGGGACGAGCACCGGCAGGCCCTGCTGGCCCGCGCCGAGGCGCTGCGTCTGGCCGGCACCTACCTCACCCAGGTGCGGCAGTACGACATCGCGTACGCCGCTGTGCGCGGCGCCGTCATGGACGCCCGTCAGGCCAAGGACATGCTTGCGGCGGGCTCCGGGGTCGGCTGCATGTGCTGGCTGCTGGTGCGTCAGGGCCGGTTGGACGAGGCGGAACAGGTCGCCGCCCGGAGCATGGACGCGGTGGAGCCGAAGATCACCGGTGCCGAGCCGGACCACTACGCGGTGTGGGGCGGCCTGGCGATGGAGGCCGCCGCCGCAGCCGCGAGGAACAACCGTCCCGACGAGGCGAAGGAGTACCGTCAAGCCGCCCGGGTCGCGGCAACCGCGGTTGGGACGGCGCATCGCAACGTCTCCCGCCACTGGTCCGTCTTTGGGCCGGTCACCGCCGCGGTCAAGGCACTCGAAGACTCCCTGGTCATCGGCGACGCCCGCGCGGTGGTGCGCAAGGCAGGCGAGCAGGAGGAGTTGTCGCCCAAGGCGTGGAAGCGTCTGGGCAGGCCCAGCACCAACGACGGGAACCGCTTCACCCTCGACGTGGCGCGCGCCCACACCCGAACCGGCGACCTGTCCGCCGCCATGGACGAGTTGACCCGTGCCAGGGAAGCCGCCCCGCAGTGGCTGCGGCACCAGAACGGGGCCGCCGAGACCATGCAGGAGATCCTGGGCAAGCGTAAGCGCACCCTCACAACGGAGATGCGCGAAATGGCCGACTACCTGGGCGTTGTCGGGTAGCTGCCACGCAGCGTGGGAGTTCGTGAACCAAGGGTCGCGAACTGCCATGGCTACAGCCTGGGGTGACGATCAGTCAGTGCCTACGGTCGGTGTGTCCACGATCAGTGACCCAGGCCGGGGGTGCCCAGTGAGCCAGCCCAGGAGCGATGCCGACTGCATGCGCCGCAGAGAGTTGTACGACGCCGCGTCGGGTGGGGGAGGCCCCCGCTTACTGCCGTGGACCAGCCCGGAGGGGAAGGCCTGTTACCTGAGCACCGATGGCCGGGGCTACCTCTCCGCCCTCGCCGACAGCATCGAGACGGTACAGCTCAGCATGGGCGAGGAACTGTTGGAGTACGCCCGAGACGCCACAGCACCCGGCGCGAAAACCCTGTCGGCGACCGAATACCGCTGGCTGGCCCGCCGGTTGACAGAAGCCCTGGCGGACGTGCTCCGGGTCGCGGACTCACGCGGGCAGCGCATCCCGGATCACGAAGAGGCGACCGAGGATGCCTGACTCTCCGAACGCCGGCGCACCAGTGCGCGATGCCTCTCGGGGGCGCTACCGCTTCCGCGAGTACCACGTGACCACCGTCCCCGACCCCATGGCCCTGCCAGCGTTCGAGGCGGTCTGCGTCACCGGCGAAGAGCGCAACTGCGGCGCCACCTCAGGCACGCTGCACACCTCGGACGAGCTGACCCGTTGGATCGCCGGACACTGCGCCCAGAGCGGCCACGAGCTGTACGAGCAGACCGTCCGCGCCCTCGTCCGCGCCGAGCCCGGCGCGTGGCAGTAGAGCCCCGCTGCACCGACACCAGGCAGCGGCAGCGGCAGCGGCAGCGAAATCGTGCGCCCTGAGCTGTTGACGGCAGTAGCGACGGCAACACCCACGGATTTCCCCGCACAACCACGGACACCAGCGGAACGCAAATCACGTGCTGACCTGCGAAGAAGCAGGTAGAGGGGTGCCGCGTAGCACACGTATTATGTGCTGGCAGGCGCCATGCCAGTCCTGGTTCACAACTGCAGCACTGGCGATCCGTTGGTTGAGCACGCCGATCAAATTCGCAATCAAACGGGTGTGAAGTTCGTATCGGAGTACACGTCTCCTTCGGGTCAGATTTACTACGGACGCAACAAGCATGGCCAGCAGGCGAGCGGCCCCCTGCAGACGGCTCTGGACGAGGTTGGCCATCATGGAGGTTGCGCCGAGGTTCATTGCCTCATTCAGGCTCAGGCAGCTGAGGGTCCTGCTGCAATCAGGGGAGGCACAATGCGTACGGTGCAATCGAGAAACAACTCCATGCCGACGTCAAATACAACGGGACACGGTGAACCAGCCAGCCCTTGTGGTCGCTGCGCCCGACTGCTGGATTACCTTGGTATTGGATAGCCGTCATGATCAGATTTGATTCTTTGCGCCCCGATCTACTGCGAGCTCTTCGTGACGCTGGCTGGCACCCTCAAAGGAGGGTTAGCGTCAGCCCTTGGCTCGACACCTTGCAGCAGGAAGGCTATCCGCCCAATCCGCAGGCCGAGGAAATCCTTGCCGCGCTGGGTGGGCTGGCCGTTGAGCCAGTAAATCAGTCTGGCCCAAACTTCAGCAACGATGAACCATTCAATTTCGACCCCATCTCGGCTGGGTCGGGCCAGCGGGGCCTGGCGTCGGAGATTGAGGGAGTCCTGGGCGGGCACTACTTTCCGATCGGCGAATGGCTCAGTTATTCGAGCGTTTTCATAGAAGCCGATGGGAAGGTGGTAGCCGCTGGGCTCGGATGGATCTGGGAGATGGGCTCCACCTTAGAAGATGCTTTGGGGTTGGCGATTTGCGCAGATCGCCCCCTAGTATGTCTGTACTCCGACCCAGGGCTAGAACCATGGCCTCACTGAATTCACGGCAGTAAATCGAAGCCTCGCCAGGCGCGTCCTGGCGGGGCTTCTGCGTGGAGCGAGGCAGCAATTGACGCAACGTCAGCGGATGAAGGAGGGACAGGGGGACGGGTCGTGGAAGCGAAGTGACTGGGGAAGAACGATGCCACTTCTGAGTCATCTCCATACCATCCGAGTAACTACTTCGACGAGTCGAAGGTTGTCGATCAAGCGCGTCGTCTGCCGATGCTAGATAACACCCTCGGCGGGTCAGGCGTTCGATATGCGATATTCAATCCGGCGGGAGTGAATTTCTTCCGGAGGCATTCCGGGAATGGCTCCCCGATCAGATTGGGAGTGGAAAATTGAAGGCGTTCCATGTTCCCGGAGATGGGGGTGCGAATGCGACCGAGTGCATTCCGGGCATTCTTGCTCGCTTCTCCCAAGTTTCTTCTCCTGCGTCACCCGGGACCTGCATTTTGCGGATAGGCTGGAGTCTGACGGGTGGGCGCTGGAGAAGCTGGGGCTGCGTAGAATTTGGGTGAGTGGAGATACTTCTGCGCGTCAGTATGGGTCAAATTCGACGCTAGAGGTTGAGATTAGCGTCTCGTTTCCCAACGATGATGATCTTTCCAGTGAGGAGGTGATGCTGACCGAGTTCTCTCGAAAATTCGAAGAGGTGACTGCGGAAGTTCGGTCGACCCGCGGGGATCCTGCATTCATTGGAAAGTATGACGACGGAGGATTTCCGGTTGATTGTGACGCAGTGATGCTCGCCTCCTGGAGCCTTTCTGATCTCCATGTAATGGTTGCGCTCAAGCATGAAGATCAGGGGCTTCCGTTCCGGATTGTTCTGAAACTTCTGCAGTAGCGGAAGTTTGCAACAAATGGACACGTAAGGCTGATCCCTCCTCGGCGCCATCGAGGAGGGATCTATTGTGTACGGCGTTGCAAGACGTCATCTCGACCCCGCGAGCGGGTGGGATCCAAGGGCTTGGCGGAGTGGCTAGGGGTCGGCCACGACTCATTCCACGCCGCCGCCCTCGGGGCCCAGGAACACCGCTTCGGAGATGACGCGGCTGGTGTGAGTGTCTTCCCAACTCACCGACGAACTGCACGACCGCTTCGCACCCCCTGGCCGGGTCGTAGATTCGGGCTCCCCCCAAAGCCAGGAAGGGCAGCTGCTCACGATGGCCCGCCCCGGTCTGCGCCCCACAGGAATCGCTCCACGCCTCGCTCGGCACGTGCCCGCAGGAAGGGGCTGGGATCAGGGCCGCCGGGGGTGTCGTCCCCCGGCGCGTATTCGGGCTCCTGCTGCAGCGCGCCGCCCCGGTTTGGATGGGGAGGCGGGGCGGGTGCGTCATCAACGGGCATGAGGGTGTCGAGCGTGGCGTTCCAGCCGTCTTCGCCTCCACCCTCGGGGCACAGACGATAGACCGTGGTGCCGGTGTCTGCCGGATGTCTATGACGACAACAGTACGGGAGGTGGCGGTGTCGTAGGCAAGATCGCCGTGCAAAGGCCAGCGCGGGTCAGGATCATCCGCTTCATGTCGTACGCGGTCATGGTCGGTGCGACGCACAGAGGTCATGTAGCGGAACGTATGCAGTCGGCCACCGCCGAATATGAACTCGTGGAGTACCCGCAGATTAGTCCAGCGACAAGCGTCCGGTCATGCCGCGCAGACGCTGGCGGGTCGCGACCCACTCTGGATAGATGATCTTCCGCAAAGTCGCCCGCGCGACAGGGTGGTTGCGGACCAGCTGCGGAGCGATGCGTTCGGCGGTCTCCAGCTCGTCAGGGCCTGGTCGCGGTTCCCGTCCCACAGCCACGCGCGGGCAGGGTCCATGTGGTGGTGCCCGAGGCGGGAATTCGGCAGGACCGCGATGTGCGCGGGGTCCGCCTCCCGGTTGAGGCGGAGCGCCTTCGTCGGTCGCTCAAGGCGGCGCTGACGCTGTGGAGGATGACGTTGCCGAGGCTGAAGGTGACCGAGTGCCGGTCGTGGATCTCGGGCCCGACGTAGGCATTGACCCGCTCGCTGGCCGCACGGGCCAGGGCCGGGCGCTCGTCCGATCCGGCCGCGTTCGCGCCCCGCACGTACGAGATCGCGGCCTGCAGGTGCAGGGCGCCCCACATGCACAGGGCCAGCGGATCCCCGGCCTCGTACTCCGCCTCGATGCCGGCGAGTGCCTTGTCGCCGAGGGCGAGAGCGTCGTTCCAGTCGGCGGAGGCCCACGTGTCCCACATCCGCATCCACAACGCCATCGCGGGCATCACCGGGTCACCGGGTCACCGGGTCACCGGGTCACCGGGTCACCGGGTCACCGGGTCACCGGACAACTGTGCCGACCAGGTGGCCCGTTCGCAGGCCATCGCGACAAGCTCGGGGTGCCCGAGGGCGTGGGCGGCGGTGTGGGCCAACTGCAGGCCACCGCGTAGATCGCGAACGCCTCTTCACGCTCGTGGCCGTCGGACACCTCGGCAAGAGCGCGGGCCTCCCGTAGCATGTCCGGCAGCTCGCTCAGCACGGCCCCGTTCGCCGCCGCGTCACGCAGCCGCAGAAGACGCTTCTTGTCATGCCACACAGCGCGGACGAGCGCGGAGTGCCGTCGAAGACCGGGGCCGGGTCGTAGCGGCGCAGCTCCCGCAGGATGGAGGCCGCGGACACCTGCCATTTGGTCTCGCCGCCGCCCCTTGTGTACGGACGCTCGATCAGGGTGTTCGGGTGGCAGTGGAGGGCGGCGGCCACCGCGTTGATCAGCCCGGCCCGGTCCGGCTCGATCCGGCCCTTCTCCAGCTTCGACACCCAGCCCTGGGTCCGGCCCAGTGCGGCTGCGAGGTCGGCCTGCGTCATCCCGAGAGAGAGCCGCTGCCGTCGGACCCGCTGCCCGAACCGCTCTTGTTCCTCGATGTACCCGCTCACACCCGCCGCCCGATCCGCAACCTCACGTCTGACGCGACGCTACCGCCGCGACGGGGCCAGAGGCGGCCTTTGGCCCACGGATCCCACACGGCGAGAACGAGCGACGCGCGGCGGGGGCCTGACCAGCCGCAGGGCAGGGGGCCCTCGGGGGCGGAAGCACGCACGTGGTGGTCTCCCGCCCCCAAAACTAGGCCGTGTGTCGAAAGTTGCCGAGAGGCAACGTTGTGGCGGGCTGGAGCGTCTATGGGATTGCCGGACTCGGCTTGGCCAGGGTGTGTTGAGGGGGGCTTGTGGAGCGGGGTAAGGGGAAGCAGGACGGTCCGGGGCGAGGGCTGAACGCTTACGAGAGGGTTCTTGCAGAGGACCGTCGCGTCGTGCGCGATATGTTCCGCGTGAGCATCGGCGGTGCCCATGCCGGGCTCGCCATAACGGTCTTCATCGTGGCCTTGTTCGCCATCATTGGCGGCACCGTATGGGCTCTGATCGTCGGCGGAGCGGTTGCATTCTGGTTCGCCGTCGCCCTTATCGCAGTTGCCAGTGGCGGTCGCCGCGGGTGGGCCGCAGTCAAGCGCGCTTACCTCTTGACTTTCGGCTGGGCCGGCTGGCTGTGATCACCGCGAGGGTATGGCGGACGCGAGCAGGCAGTACCGGCAGCTCCGTCCGTCACAGCCATTCCCCGATCGCGGCGACAAGGACGGTGGCTTCAAAGCGGACGGCGAGTTTGTCGAATCGGGTGGCGACCGCCCGGTGTCTCTTGAGCCGGTTGATCCCGCACTCGACCGCATGGCGCTCGCGGTAGTCGGCCGGGTCGAAGCGTGGCGGCCGTCCGCCGCGGGAGCCGAGCTTCTGGCGGTTGCGTGCCTGGTCGGCCTTGTCCGGGATGGTGCAGCGGATCCCCCGGCGGCGCAGGTAGGCGCGGTTCCTACGGGAGGCATACGCTTTGTCCGCCCGCACCCGGTCGGGGCGGACGCGTGGCCGGCCCGGCCCGATGCGGGGCACGCGGACCTTCTCCAGCACGGGCTCGAACTGTGGTGAGTCCCCGCGCTGACCGGCCGTGATCACAATCGACATGGGCTTTTGGCCCTGCTCGACAGCCAGGTGCAGCTTGGTGGTGAACCCGCCGCGTGAACGTCCGAGCCCGTGATCTCCGGGCTCGGTGAACACGCCACCCGGCGGTTCCTTTTGCAGGTCACCCTGCTTGCGGGCCCCGGCCGCATGCTGATGGGCGCGGCACACTGTGGAGTCAACACTCAGGTCCCACACGATCGCACCCTTGGCGTCAGCCTGGGACTGCAGTCGGGTGAGGAACCGGTGCCAGGTGCCGTCCCGCTGCCACCGGCGGAACAGGTCATAGACCCGGCTCCACGGCCCGTACTCGACGGGCATGTCCCGCCATGGCACACCGGTACGGACCCGGAACCGTATGCCGTCGATCAGCTGCCGCCGAGGCCAGACCGGCGGTCGCCCCGCCTTCGTGCCCTTCGGCAGCAGCGGCTCCAGCACCGCCCACTGCTCGTCCGTGAGATCTCCCCGACCCATGAACCTTGATCATTCACAGCCCAAGATCCACTTTCGATACACGGCCTAGTCCACCCAGACCGCCGGGGTGCGGGCGAACCCACCGCCCGCACCCCACCTTGCAGAGGAGCCGAACATGACCGCAACCGCCATCGAGCCCACCACTGTCCACGACGGTGCGGAGGAGACCACCACCTCCTTCGCCGGGCAGTTCATCTGGATCGACCCGCGCGAACTCCTCATCGACCCGTACAACCACCGCCGCAAGCGTGGGGACGACGACAACGGCACCGAACCCGACCCGGCGCTCGTTGAGTCCGTCTTCGAGTTCGGCGTCCACGCACCGCTACTGCTGCGCCCGCAGACCGGCGCGCAGGACGGGCTGCTCGGCGTCGTCTTCGGGCAGCGCCGAATGAAGGCCGCTCTGATCGCAGCACAGAGGTCGCTCGCGGCCGGCGAGCCCGTGCGGATGGTGCCCGCGATCGTCCGCGAGGACCTGCGCGACGCTGACGACGAGGCGCTGGCCTTGTCCGTGATCGAGAACGTTCACCGGCGAGAGGTCACGACCCTCGACGTGCTCGACGCTGCCGAACAGCTGGCCCTGATGCCGGTGGGCAAGCTCAGGCGCGAGCGGGCCGCCCGCGCCCTGGGCATCTCGCCCGAGGAGATCACCGCCGCCCCGCAGGCCGCCAAGCTCAGCGACAAGGCCCTTCGGGAGGCGACCACCGCTGACTTCGACCTGGTGGAGATGGCTGACTTCCAGACCGTCGAAGGGGTCCCCGGCGCGCTGTCCAAGCTCCAGCGCGCCAAGACCCGCGACACCAAGGAGGGCGACGACAAGCGGGGCAGCTGGGCCCACGCCCTGGCCGAGCTGCGGCAGACCCAGCAGGAGCAGCAGGAACGGGAGCGCATCGTCAAGGAGCTGGCCGAGCAGGGTATCCAGATCGTGGTCTGGCGGGCGCACCGGGAGAACGACCAGTCCCGCCTCTTGGCCGACCTGGTGACCGACATCGGCAACCCCATGACGGCGGAGCACCACGCCAAGTGCCGTGGGCACGCCGCAGCCCTGGTCCCCGGCGAGGTCGAGGTGGAATGGGTCTGCACCGACTGGAAGCGGTACGGGCACGAGCTGACCGACGAAGCCGCTGCGGCGAGCAAGAAGAACAAGTCCACCCCCGAAGAGCTGGACGCACGACGCAAGGTCATCCGCTACAACAAGGCATGGCGTACGGCCAGGGGGGTACGCCAGGAGTTCATCGCCAAGATGTGCGCGGCGAACGGTGAGGCGGACGACGCCACCTGGACGCTGATCTTGAGCGTGATCACCGGCACGTCCACCGGCTACGGGCGCCACGCCAGCCATCCGAAGACCGAGCTCATCTCGGCCTTCCTCGGCGTCCCGGATCCCAACAAGGACCGCAGCCAGTGGAACCGGGTGAAGAACCCCTACGCCAACCTCATCGCAACCACGCCGAAGTCCCGACGGTGGCGGCTGCTGCTGGCACAGGTGGCGGCCATGTTCGAGAGCGAGGACATGCACGACGGCGCCTGGCGGAACGTCGATGAGGACTGCGTCACCTGGCTGAGCTTCCTGCAGGGCCAGGGGTACACCCTCAGCGAGGTCGAAGCTGAAATTCTCGCCGCCGGTCTGAAGCGGTACCGACCCGCTCGACAGAAGAAGTAGGACGCCCCAAGGGGTGGGTGCGCACCCAGCACCCACCCCCCATGGATAGCAGAATTGAGATACGGGGTGCCGGTCGCACCGCCACCCCGGCAACCAGAAAGACCACCAGCCATGACCAACAAGGCCACCCGCACCGCCAGCCACGGCGGCGTCACCATCAAGATCAAGACCAGCGACCGCACCACCACAGACCTCAGCGTCACCCCCCACGAGGGCATCACCGTGCACGGCCCGCACACCCTCACCGACGACGACGCCCGCGAGCTCGTCACCCGCCGCAAGTACTGGGTCTACCGGGAGCTGACCAAGCTCTGCGAACAGGCCCCGGCCAACCCCACCAGGACCCTCCGAGACGGTGAGCAGTTCACGATCCTCGGCATACCCGCACAGCCTCCGCCTCACCGACCACCGGCGCCCCACCGAAGCCGCAGCAGCCCACAACGACCCCGAACACGGCCACGTCCTCGACCTCGACCTCGATCCGGCAACGGCAGCAGACTTGGACAAAGCACGCCGAACCCTCATCAACCTGCACGCAGACGCAGCCAACAAATGGCTGAAAGAGAACGGTGATCGAATCACCCGACTCACCACGAACCCCCACATGCGGCTCACTGTCACAACCCGCATCCGCACCCAAGCGCGCTGGATCATCCGCCGCCCCACCGGCGACCTTGCCCTCCACTGGGCCCTCGCCCAGCTCCCCACCCTCCACCTCCGCGAACTCCTCCACCGCACCCTGAACCTCCACTCCATCGCCGACGGCCACGAACTCGACCAGCAGCTCAGGACGCTCTGGCTCGGAGAACTCGCCGCCCCACAGAGCGACCCGGACCCCGCCGGGTGCCCCGTGTGTCACGCCCAGCCCGGCACTCTGCACTCCAACCTCTGCGACGTCGCCCGCTGCGCCCTCACCGGCTTCCAGCGCGGCTACTGCCACCCCGGCACCACCTGCCTCACCATCTGGACCGGCCGCTGGCCCGGCAGCGACGAGTGCGAGGAGTACGGCTTCTTCTACCGAGCCGTGGCCGGCCGCGCCGAACCCTGCAACGCCACCGACGACGGGGCCGAGCACGACTACAACCGCCTGTACGCCGAGTGCGTGTGGCACGTCGGCCAGCAGCGCATGATCCTCCTCGGATAAGACGCCGATCGTCACCCCATCACCCGGGGATCGCGAACCAAGTGCGGCGGCCGGTCGAATGCGGGCCGCGGCCCAAGGGCACCCGAGGCACTCCTCCATCCGACGCTCCCCCGCGTAGAGGCTGGCGGGGGACACCAGGGGGACAGAATCCCGGGGAAGGATCAGTAAGACCAAGGACAGGTGAGCCCGCCCTGTTCAATCTGGCGTCTCGACGGGGCGGATGCGGGAGCAATGCCGATGCCGTCCCAGGCTCCACAGGTGTACGCCTTGCTCTCGGCGCGGAACTGTCTGCCAATGCGGAGCGTGACCCATGATCTATGTACTGGAAGCCGGAACCCAGTAACCTCCCCGGAATGACGGCACTTTCGCACCACAGCAGCGGCTACTCTGAGCAACCCGGCCGCGACGGCGCCACGGCCACCACCGAGGCCGACCCGCACGCCATCGGGCCGGTGCGGACCGAGTACGCCCCGGATCCCGACGGCGACCCCGACCCCGGTGAGATCGTGTGGACCTGGGTCCCCTTCGAGGAGAACGACGGCCGCGGCAAGGACCGGCCCGTGCTGGTCGTGGCCCGCGAGCCGGGCGGCCCGACGCTGCTCGCCGTACAGCTGTCCAGCAAGCGGCACGACCACGACCGCGAGTGGGTGCCGATCGGGACGGGCCCGTGGGACAGCGCCGGGCGGGAGTCGTGGGTGGACGTCGACCGGGTGCTGCGGGTGCACGAGTCGGGGATGCGGCGGGAGGCCTGCGCACTGGACCGGGGACGCTTCGCACTGGTGGTCGACCGGCTCCGCGAGCGCTACGGCTGGCGCTAGCCGGCGGAGGCCGAGCCGCCGGGCCGTACCTCCGGCCCGGCGGCCCGGTGCTTGCGGCTCGGCCACGGCAGATCCGGCTCGGCCGGGCGGGCAGCCCCCGGCTCAGGCCGTGACGTCCGCAAACGCCCGCTCGAAGGCCTCCCGGGTGTCCGGTTTGCGGTCCAGCACCGCGAACACCACCCGTTCGAAGGTCCCCGCGAACCGGCCCGCCAGCAGCCCGCGGAAGGCCTCGGCCACGTCCGCCGGGTCGTTGCGGAACACTCCGCAGCCCCAGGCCCCCAGCACCAGGTGCCGGTACCCGTGCGACGCCGCCACCTCCAGGACGAGCTCCGCCCGCCGGACCAGCGCCCCCGGGATCTCGGCGGCGCGCTCCGGCTCCTGCCGCAGGATCGTGCCCGCGTTGGGCGCGGGTGAGGTCAGGAAGCCGGCCAGGAACGGCGACTCCATCAGCTCGCCCCGGTCGTCACGGAAGACCGGCACCCCCGGCGAGTGAATCACCCGGTCGGTGTAGAAGGTGCTGACTTCCGCGCGGTGCACCGCGTAGTACTCCGGGGCCTCCAGCAGCGTCTCGTAGAGCGCGGACGCACGGCACAGCGCCTCCTCCTGGGCCTTGGCCCCGCGGACGTAGCCGCCCCCGGGATTGCGGGCCGAGGCGAAGTTCAGGACCGCCACCGACGCCCCCGCCGGCCCGGCCCCCGCACCCGCCGCGGCGTCCTGCGCGAGCCTACGGGCAGCGACCGTGCTGCTCTCCCCCGTGACCTCGACGGCTGTCGCCCGGCCCCCACCGACGGGCGACTCGCCTGGAATGACCTGTTCTGGTCCATATATCCTGGTTCCTGCCTTGGCGTCCGCCAGGGCGGCGGCGAGCGGAACCTGCCGCCCCGACCGCGCCCGGTAGCCGCCGGCCGCAAGGATTTCCGCGTTCTCCCGCGCGATCTCGCGCAATCTGCTGCTCACGCCGCCATCCTGTGCACTCCCTTTCCCCGGCGGCAAAGGATTTTGTTCCCGAGGGAGGGGTAGGCACGGGTGATGTCACGGCCGACGACAGGAGAAGAGGACCCGGTCATGCCCCTTGACCCACCCGTTCCCCCACCCGCGCCAGACGCTCCCCCGCCCCCCGCGATCAGCGAGACGGACGCGGAGCACCTGATCCACGGGATCTGTTTCAAGACCGGCCCGCCCCGCCTGATCGGCGCCGAGCTCGAATGGCTGGTCCTGGACGCCGAGCGGCCCGGACTGCGCGTGACCCCCGAGCGGCTCCGGGCGGCGCACGCCGCGGCCCGCGCACTGCCCCTGAACTCCCGGGTGACCGTCGAACCGGGCGGCCAGCTCGAACTCAGCTCGGCCCCCGCCACCTCGCTCACCGGCTGCGTGGACCGGCTCCAGGACGACCTCACCGCCGTCCGCGCCGCCCTGCGGGAGCAGGGACTCGTGCTGCACGGCCTCGGCCGCGATCCCCGCCTCCCGTACCACCGGCTGCTGAACAGCCCGCGCTACGACGCGATGGAGGCCTACTTCGACCGCACCGGCCCGGCCGGCCGCGCCATGATGTGCGCCTCCGCCTCCGTGCAGGTCTGTGTGGACGCCGGGTACGAGGAGCCGGGCGTACTCGGACACGGCCGGCGCTGGCGCCTCGCGCACCTCCTGGGCGCGGTCCTGGTCGCCGCCTTCGCCAACTCCCCCGCGGACGAGGGCCCGTACGCGGGCTGGCGCTGCTCCCGCCAGGGGATCTGGAACGACCTGGACAGCAGGCGCACCCTCGCCCCGCCGCTGGAGGCGGGGCCACGGGACGGCTGGGTGCGCCAGGCGCTGGACACCGAGGTGATGTGCGTGCGGTCGTACGAGGGCGGTGCGTGGGACGTCCCGCGCGGCACGACCTTCCGCGACTGGCTGCGCGCGGGCGACGAGGGGCACGCCCTGCGGGCGCCCACCGCCGAGGACCTGGACTACCACCTCACCACGCTGTTCCCGCCGGTACGGCCGCGCGGCCACATGGAGTTGCGCATGATCGACGCGCAGCCCGGTGACGACGGCTGGCTGGTCCCCGTGGCCGTCGTGCATGCGCTGTTCGACGACCCGGAGGCCGCCGAGACCGCCTACCGGGTGACCAAGGCGCTGGCCGACTCCTACGGCTCGCAGCCCGCGCCGCGCAATCCGCTCTGGCGGTCCGCCGCCCGCCACGGGCTGGCCGATCCCGAACTGCGGGCGGCCGCCAAGACCTGTTTCCGCGCGGCCGCGGAAGCGCTCCCCCGGCTGGGTGCGAACGCCCGCGTCCGGGACACCGTCGGCGCGTTCAACGAGCGCTTCGTCCTGCGGGGCCGATGTCCGGGCGACGAACCGTCACGGCTGCGGCCCGAAGGGAAGGAGGCCCTGCGATGACCACGGAATCCCACCCCGGGCTGCGGGAACGGGCGGCCGCCTCGCTGACGGCCGCACGGGCCCGTACGGCGGCGCTCACCGACGCGGTGACCGACGCCGACCTCACCGCCCAGCATTCCCCCCTGATGTCGCCGCTGGTCTGGGACCTGGCGCACATCGGGAACCAGGAGGAACTCTGGCTGCTGCGCAGGGTCGCCGGACGCGAGTCGATGCGCCCTGAGATCGACCCCCTCTACGACGCCTTCGAGCATCCCCGCGCCGACCGTCCGAAACTGCCGCTGCTGGGGCCCGAGGAGGCCCGCCGGTACGCGGCCGAGATCCGCGGCCGGGTCTTCGACCTGTTGGAGAGCACCCCGCTGGAGGGCAGCGCGCTCCTCGACGACGGCTTCGCCTTCGGGATGATCGCCCAGCACGAGCAGCAGCACGACGAGACCATGCTGATCACCCACCAGCTGCGGCAGGGCGCGCCCGTGCTGACCGCCCCGGACCCGGACGGCCCCTACGACCCTCCGGCCGCCGCCGAGGTCCTCATACCCGCCGGCCCGTTCACGATGGGCACCTCCGCCGAGCCGTGGTCGCTGGACAACGAACGTCCGGCGCACGAGCGGGAGACCGCGGCGTTCTGGATGGACACGCTGCCGGTGACGAACGCCGCGTACCGCGCCTTCATCGCGGACGGCGGATACGACGAACCCCGCTGGTGGGCTGCGGCCGGCTGGGACCAGATCCGCCGGCACTCCATCGGGGCGCCGCTGTTCTGGCACCGGGAGGGCGGGCAGTGGCTGCGCCGCCGCTTCGGGGTGACCGAGCCCGTCCCCGATGAAGAACCGGTTCTGCACGTGAGCTGGTACGAGGCGGACGCCTACGCGCGCTGGGCGGGGCGGCGGCTGCCCACGGAGACGGAGTGGGAGAAGGCGGCCCGCTTCGACCCCGCGACCGGCCGCTCGGCCCGCTACCCGTGGGGCGACGCGGACCCGACCCCCGCCCACGCCAATCTGGGGCAGCGCCACCTTCGCCCGTCCCGCGCGGGCAGCTATCCGGCCGGGGCGTCCCCGCTCGGGGTGCGCCAGCTGATCGGCGACGTGTGGGAGTGGACGGCGTCCGACTTCCTGCCGTACCCGGGCTTCCGGGCCTTCCCCTACCGGGAGTACTCGGAGGTGTTCTTCGGCCCGGAGCACAAGGTGCTGCGGGGCGGCTCCTTCGCCGTGGACCCGGTGGCCTGCCGGGGCACCTTCCGCAACTGGGACCTCCCGGTTCGGCGGCAGATCTTCTCCGGATTCCGCACCGCGAGGGACGTCTGATGTGCCGCCACATCGCTTACGTGGGGCCGGTGATCACGCTCGGGAGGCTGCTGAGCGAGCCCGGGCACTCGCTGGTGCGCCAGTCCTGGGAGCCGCGCCGCCAGAAGAACGGCACGGTCAACGCCGACGGCTTCGGCGTCGGCTGGTACGCGGAGGGCGACCCGGTCCCCGCCCGCTACCGCCGCGCCGGGCCGATCTGGGGCGACCTGGCCTTCACGGACCTGGCCCGGGTGGTGCGCAGCGGGGCCGTGCTGGCCGCCGTACGGGACGCCACCCTGGCCGGGGCGGACGGGGAGGCCGCGGCCGCGCCGTTCACCGACGGGCCGTGGCTGTTCAGCCACAACGGCGCGGTGCGCGACTGGCCCGCGGCGGCGGCCCCGCTCGCGGCGGCGCTGCCGCCCGAGGAACTGCTGCAGCTGGCAGCCCGTACCGATTCGGCACTGGTCTGGGCCCTGGTGCGGCGCCGGCTGCGGGCCGGGGACGACCTGGGCACCGCGCTCGCCGAGCCGGTGCGCGAGCTGTCCTCGGCCGCGCCCGGCTCCCGGCTGAACCTGCTGCTCACGGACGGCGCGGCGATCGCCGCGACGGCCTGGGGCGATTCGCTCTGGTACCTGGCCGATCCGGCGGGCGGGCGCACCGTGGTGGCGTCCGAGCCGTACGACGACGACACCCGGTGGTGCGAAGTGCCCGACCGGACCCTGCTGACCGCCACCCGTTCGCGGGTCCGCCTGACCCCGCTCAAGGAGAACCGCACGTGAACAGCTTCCAGTTGACCCGGACCCTCGACGAGGACGCGGCGGAGACCGCACTGCGTGCGGACGTGCTGCACGGGCTGACGCACACACCGAAGGTGCTGCCGCCCAAGTGGTTCTACGACGCGCGGGGCAGTGAGCTCTTCGAGGAGATCACCCGGCTGCCCGAGTACTACCCGACCCGCGCGGAGCGGGAGATCCTGCTGGAGCGGGCGCGGGAGATCGCCGCGGAGAGCGGCGCCCGCACCCTGGTGGAGCTGGGGTCCGGTTCCTCCGAGAAGACCCGGCACCTGATCGAGGCGATGCCCGCGCTGGACACCTACGTACCGGTGGACGTGAGCGAGAGCGCCCTGCGGGGAGCGGCCACCGCGCTGCTCGCCGACCATCCGGGGCTGCGGGTGCACGCCCTGCTGGCCGATTTCACCAGCGCGCTGCAGCTGCCGGACTCCCCCGGTCCGCGGCTGGTGGTGTTCCTGGGCGGCACCATCGGGAACCTGCTGCCGCCGGAGCGGGCGGTGTTCCTGGCGGCCGTACGGGCGATGCTGTCGCCCGGTGACGCACTGCTGATGGGCACGGACCTGGTGAAGGACGAGGCCGTGCTGGTGACGGCGTACGACGACGCCCGGGGGGTGACGGCCGAGTTCAACAAGAACGTGCTGGCCGTCATCAACCGGGAGCTGGACGCCGACTTCCACACCGCCGACTTCGAGCACGTGGCGGTGTGGAACAGCGAGCAGGAGTGGATCGAGATGCGGCTGCGCGCCCGGTCCGAGCTGACGGTGAAGGTCCGGGCGCTGGACCTGGTGGTGCCGTTCGCGGAGGGTGAGGAGATCCTGACGGAGGTCTCCGCGAAGTTCCGTCAGGAGGGCGTGCGCAAGGAGCTGGCCGCGGCCGGGCTGGAGCTCACCCAGTGGTGGACGGACGCGGCGGGCCGCTTCGCGCTGTCGCTGTCGGTGGCCGAGGACCCGGTGGGCCGGTCCTGATCGGACAGGGCCGGCCGCGGACGCTGCGGCGCGCGGCCGGCCACGGCCCGCTGGGCCGCGGCCGCGAGGTCCCGCCGGTCCGGGTACCGGCCCGGCGGGATCCGCGGCAGCAGCGTGACCTCGGCGCGGATCCCGCGGGCCCGGGCGATCCGCCACAGCGAGGCGGTGAGCGGGTCGTCCCCGACGAAGGCGGGAGCCCCGGCCGGGCTCCCGTCGGCGTGCAGGTACGCGAGGTGCACGGGCTGTACGGGGACGCCCGCGTCCAGGGCGGACTGGAAGGCGGCCCGGCGGAAGGCGCCCTGGGCGCGCCCGCACCAGGTGGAGCCCTCGGGGAAGACGGTGACGCGGTCGCCGGCGAGCAGGGCGCGGGTCATCGTGGTGACGGTGGCGGGCAGGGCGCGGATCCGGTCGCGTTCGATGAACAGGGTCCCGGCCTGCGCGGCGAGGCGGCCGAGGACGGGCCAGGCCCGGATGTCGCTCTTGGCCAGCATCCGGCTGGGCAGGACGGCGGCGACGAGCGGGATGTCGAGCCAGGAGACGTGGTTGGCGACGAGCAGGCGGCCGCCGCGCCGGCCCGGGCTGCCGTGCACGGTGATCCGCAGGCCGAAGGCCCGCACGAGTGCGGCCGACCAGGCCCGTACCAGCGCGTGCCGGGGGCCGGCCGGCAGCAGCCGGACCGGCGGGGCGCCCAGGATCCCCAGCAGGATCAGGGCCACGGCGCCGGTGAGCCGCAGCACCGCGTGCGGGACGCTCGCGGTGCGCCCCTCGTGGCCGGCGCAGGCCTCGGGGGTGCAGGGCGAGGCGGGCAGCCAGACGCTCATGCGCCCGGGATGAGCGAACGGAAGTGCTTGAGGTAGCGCGGGTTGGTCCGGCGCAGGGAGAGCAGCACGTACAGGTCCGCGCAGCCGAACTCGGCGTCGAGGGCGGGCTCGCCGCAGACCCAGGCGCCCAGGCGCAGGTAGCCGCGCAGCAGCGGGGGCAGTTCCATGCGGTCGGGGAAGGCGATGCCCTCCGGGTTCCAGGGGATGTGGGGGGTGACCCGGTACTCCTCGGGTGCGGGGCTGCGGGTCAGGGCGCTCTCGCGGGTGGCGGCGGCCAGGACGCCTCCGTCGGCGAGCGGTATCGAGCAGCAGCCGGCGAGGAAGTTGTGGCCGGTGCGGTCCATATAGTGGGCGAGGCCGGCCCAGATCAGGGCGATGACGGCGCCGTTGCGGTGGTCGGGGTGGACGCAGGAGCGGCCGACCTCGACGAGGTCGGGGCGGATGGGCGCGAGCGCGGAGAGGTCGAACTCGCCCTCGGAGTAGAGGCGGCCCGCGACGGCGGCGCGCTCCGGGGGCAGCAGCCGGTAGGTGCCGACGACCTGCTCGGCCTCCTCGTCGACCACGAGGAGGTGGTCGCAGTAGGCGTCGAAGGCGTCGGCGTCGAGACCCGGCTCGGGCCCGTCGAGGCGGGCGCCGAGCTCGCCGGCGAAGACCTGGTGGCGCAGGCGCTGGGCGGCCCGTACCTCGTCCTCGTCGCGGGCCAGGCGCACCGTGTAGTGGGGGCCGGCGGTGGCGGCCCTGGCCGGGGCGGGCGCGGGGGCGAGCAGGGGGGAGGTGGCGGCGGGGGCGGGGGCCGTGGAGAGGGACGGGGACAGGGGTGCGATGGTCATGGCGGCTCCTGAACCGGACACGGAGGGCCAGGCCGGCAGGTGGTGGCCTGGCTCCTTTACTTCTTCCGTGACCGGCTGGATTCGACATGACCGCTCTGCGGCCCGCGGGTGTGCGGACGGCGAACTCGCCGGTACCGCGTCCCGGCGGCGCCGGGGTCAGCGGTCGGAGCTGAGGATCCTGCCGATCTCCGCGGAGGCCGTCCGGGCGGCCTGCTTGGGGTCCCCGCCCGTGAGCACGGCCGTCATGTAGGGCTTGATCGGGTTCTTCGCCTCGACCTCGGCCCAGCGGGCGGAGGTGGGGGTGGCCCGGCCCTGGGCTGCGCCGGGGGCCATGTTGGTGGCGCCCTCGTTGCCCTCGACCACGTGCGCGAGGGTGGTCTTGTTGGGCACGTAGCTCATCGTGCGGGCGAGTTCGGTCTGCCACTTCTCGCTGACCAGGGCCGTGATCACGTCGACGGCACCCTTCCGGTGCCCGGTCCGCTCGGGGATGATCAGGTCGGAGCCGCCGGTGAAGACGGAGCCCGCCTTGTCGGAGGTCTTGCCGGGGATCGGGAAGAAGCCGAGCTTGCCCTTGAGCGCCGGGTTGGCCGCCTCGATCTCGGCGGCCTGGCCGGGCGGGGCGATGATCTGGGCGACCTGGCCGCGCGCGAAGACCTGCGACTGCGGGGGCGTCTCCTCGTCGGCGGTCTTGGGGCCGTCCCCGAGGGCCTGGAGCTGCTTGTAGAACTCCATGCCGGCCAGGGCCTTCTCGTCGTCGAGGGTGCCGACCCACTTGCCGCCCGTCTCGACGGCCAGCTCGCCGCCCTCGTCCCAGACGAAGCCGGCGAGGACGTACCAGTTCTGGCCCGCGAGGTAGATGCCCTGCTGGTCGCCCTTGTCGAGCTTCTGGGTGGCCTGGATCCACTCCTGGCGGTTCTTGGGCGGGGTCTTGATGCCGGCGTTCGCGAAGAGGTCCTTGTGGTAGACGACCACGCGGTTGGCGGCGTACCAGGGGACGCCGTACTGCGCGCCGTTGATGCTTCCCGGTTCGGCGAGGCCCTTGAGCCAGTCCTTGCTGCCCCACTCGCGCAGCCCCTCAAGGGTGAGTTCGGAGAGTCCCCCGGTCTCGATGTACTGCGCGACCTGGGTGTTGCCGACCTCGATGACGTCGGCGGGCTCCTTGCTCGTGCCGTCCAGGACGGCGTTGACCTTGTCGCCTATGCCCGTCCACTCCTGGATCCTGACGTCCAGGTCGAGGTCGGGGTGCTCCAGCTCGAAGGAGGCGGTGAACTTGTCGATGAAATCCTCGGAGGCGCTGCCCTTCATCAGCCAGAGCGTCACCTTCTGCCGGCCGGAGGCCTGATCGGCCGACTGCCCACAGCCCGTCAGGGCGGTCGCGGCCACGAGGGCCGTACACACGGCGAGGAAGCGCATCTTCAAGAGGGTCACCTTCTGGGGCTCGATCTCAGATGGCTCGAAATTGGCATAGACCAATAGGCCGGTCAAGGGTCTTTCGCTCGGGATTCTTGGCGCAAAGTTCGCGGAGCCGGACTTACTGGGGCACCGTAGAACCAGGCAAAAGCGACCCACTGTCGGGAGACCCCATGTCCAACCACACGTACCGGGTGACCGAGATCGTCGGCACCTCTCAAGAGGGCATCGATCAGGCCATTCGCAACGGGATCGCCCGGGCGGGCCAGACCGTGCGGAACCTGGACTGGTTCGAGGTGGTCCAGGTCCGCGGCCACATCGAGAACGGGGAGATCGCCCACTACCAGGTGGGGCTGAAGGTGGGCTTCCGGCTCGAGGGCGAGGACTGAGGGCCCGCCCCACGCCCGCCCCACCCCTCCCCTGCGGCGCGCCCCGTACCGATCAGGTCCGGCCCTCGACCTCCTGGCCGGAGGTGAGTTCGGGCGCGTCCTGCGCCCAGTCGGCGACGACGACCCGGAATCCGGCCGCCCGCGCGGCCTGGCAGACCAGTTCGTCGTCGTCGACGAGCATGCGCACCTGGCGGCCCCGCGCGATCCTGCCCAGCACCTCCAGCTTGGTCGTCCGGGCCGGCCGCCGGTCCTGGTTGCCGCGCATCCACAGCCGCCCCTCCGGCAGGCCGTGCCGGGTGAGCCACTCCTGCGTGTCGGCGCGGCACCGCTCGGGCCGTCCGGTCAGGTACACCACCTCGCAGTCGGCCGCACTCTCCACCGCCAGCGCGATCCCGCGGGCGAGCGGCGGATCGGCCGGCGCCGCGCCGAAGAAGCCGGCCCAGTCCCTGGGGCGGCGCTCCAGGAAGTGCTGGCGGTGGGCGGTGTCGGCCAGGGTGTTGTCGATGTCGAAGACGGCCAGGGGCGGCCGCGAGGCGCTCTTGTCACTCATCCGGCCAGCCTAGGGCCGGACACCGACAGGGCCACCGGCACGGCCACCGGCACCGGTCCGGGCCCGGTCGGGAATCCTCCCGCCCTCGGGGCGTTGACTCCTGTGTGATCCGAAAACTCTCGATACTCGACCGGTCGCGCACCCGCCGGGACCACCCGGCCCCGCAGGCCCTGCGCGACACCGTGGCGCTCGCCCGGACGGCCGAGGAGCTCGGCTACCACCGCTTCTGGGTGTCGGAGCACCACAGCGTGCCCGGCGTCGCGGGCTCGGCGCCCACCGTGCTGGCGGCGGCCGTCGCCGGGGCGACGGACCGGATCCGGGTCGGCACGGGCGGGGTCATGCTGCCCAACCACCAGCCCCTCGTGGTCGCGGAGCAGTTCGGGGTGCTGGAATCGCTCTTCCCCGGCCGGATCGACATGGGGCTCGGCCGCTCGGTCGGCTTCACCAACGGCATCCGGCGCGCCCTGGGGCGCGACACCGGGGACGCCGACCGCTTCGAGGAGCAGCTCACCGAACTCCTCGGCTGGCTCGACGGCACCCAGCGGGCGCACCCCGAGGTACACGCCCGCCCCGCCGAGGGCCTGCCGATCCCGGCGTACGTGCTGGCCACCGGCGAGGGCGCCGGGATCGCGGCCCGGGCGGGCCTGCCGCTGGTGGTGGGCGACCTGCGCAACCGGGGCCGGGTCGCCGAAATCGTGGAGAGGTACCGGGGGGAGTTCCGGCCCTCCGCACGGGGTGCGCAGCCGTACGTCGTGGTCTCGGGCACGGTGGCCGTCGCGGCGACCGCCGAGGAGGCCCGGCGCATCCTGCTCCCGGAGGCCTGGTCCGTCGCGTACTCGCGCACCCGCGGCAGCTTCCCGCCGCTGCTCCCAGCCGAGGAGGTCGAGGCCCTGGAGATGACCGCCAAGGAGCGCGAACTGTACGAAGGCGCCCTCACCGGGCACATCCACGGCACGCAGGAGCAGGTGGCGGCGCGGCTGTCGGAGGTCGCGGAGGAGACGGGCGCGGACGAACTGCTGGTCACCACCTCGACGCACGACCGCACCGCCCTGCTGGACTCCTACGCGCGGCTGGCCCGGATCGCGGGCCTGCGGCCGTGAGGGGTGCCCGGACGGAACCGTGAACACCGATCCGTAAACTGGGACGAATGCACCAGTCCAGCGAAGCCCCGACCGACCTCGGCCCCGGCCCCGGCCCCGGCCCCGAACACGGTCACGACCGCTACGTACGGGTGCGGGGCGCCCGGGAGCACAACCTGCGCGGCGTCGACGTGGACATCCCGCGCGACGCGCTGACCGTGTTCACCGGGGTGTCCGGTTCCGGGAAGAGCTCGCTCGCCTTCGGCACGCTGTACGCCGAGGCACAGCGCCGGTACTTCGAATCCGTGGCCCCGTACGCCCGGCGCCTCATCCACCAGGTCGGCGCGCCCACGGTGGACTCGGTCACGGGCCTGCCGCCCGCGGTGTCGCTGGAGCAGCGCCGCTCCTCCCCCGGCTCGCGCTCCTCGGTCGGCACGGTGACCCTGCTGTCCAACTCCCTGCGCATGCTCTTCTCTCGGGCGGGCACGTATCCGCCGGGCGCGGGGCGGCTGGACTCCGATGCGTTCTCGCCCAACACCGCCGCCGGAGCCTGCCCTTCCTGTCACGGACTCGGCCGGATCCACCGCACCAGCGAGGAACTCCTGGTCCCCGACCCCGGTCTGTCGATCCGCGAGGGCGCCGTCGCCGCCTGGCCGGGCGCCTGGCAGGGCAAGAACCTGCGGGACATCCTGGAGACCCTCGGCCACGACGTGGACCGGCCGTGGCGGGAGCTGCCCGCGAAGGACCGCGAGTGGATCCTGTTCACCGAGGAGCAGCCGGTGGTGACCGTGCACCCGGTGCGGGACGCGGACCGGATCCAACGGCCCTACCAGGGCACGTACATGAGTGCGCACCGGTACGTCATGCGGACCTTCTCCGACAGCAAGAGCGCCACGCTGCGGGCCCGCGCCGAGAAGTTCCTCGCCGATTCGCCGTGTCCGGTGTGCGAGGGGCGCCGGCTGCGCCCGGAGGCCCTCGCCGTCACCTTCGCCGGACGGACGATCGCGGAGCTCGCGGCGCTGGCGCTGACGGAGCTGGACGCCGTGCTCGCCTCCGCGCCCCTCGACGGTCAGGCGGCGCGGGTCCTCGCCGACGACCTGCGTGCGCGGATCGGGCCCGTCACGGAGCTGGGGCTCGGCTACCTGAGCCTGGACCGGACCGCACCGACGCTGTCCGCGGGCGAGCTGCAGCGGCTTCGGCTGGCGACGCAGCTGCGGTCGGGGCTGTTCGGGGTGGTGTACGTGCTCGACGAGCCGTCGGCGGGGCTGCATCCGGCCGACACCGAGGCGCTGCTCGGCGTACTGGACCGGCTGAAGGAGGCCGGGAACACCGTCTTCGTCGTCGAGCACCATCTGGACGTGGTGCGGCACGCGGACTGGCTGGTGGACGTGGGGCCGCTCGCCGGGGAGCGGGGCGGGCGGGTGCTGCACAGCGGGCCGCCCGCCGACCTGGCCGGTGTGGCGGAGTCGGCGACGGCCCGGCACCTGTTCGCGCCGCGGGAGCCGGCGGGGCCCGTCCGGGAGGTGCGCCGACCGACCGGGGAGGTGCTGCTGAGCGGGGTGGACCGGCACAACCTGAGGGACCTCGAAGCGCGGTTCCCGCTCGGGGTGTTCACCGCCGTGACCGGAGTGTCCGGTTCGGGCAAGTCCACGCTGGTCGGCCAGGCGCTGGCCCGGGAGGTGGGCGAGCGGATCGCCGCCGGGCCCGGCTTCCCCGTACGGCGGCTGGTGGAGGTGGACCAGAAGCCGATCGGCCGGACCCCGCGGTCCAACCTGGCCACGTACACGGGGCTGTTCGACGTGGTGCGCAGGCTGTTCACGCAGTCCCCGCAGGCACGGGCGCGCGGCTGGAAGGCGGGCCGGTTCTCCTTCAACGTGGCGGGCGGCCGGTGCGAGACGTGCCAGGGCGAGGGCTTCGTCTCGGTGGAGCTGCTGTTCCTGCCGAGTACGTACGCACCGTGCCCGGACTGCGGCGGCGCACGGTACAACGCCGAGACGCTGGAGGTCCGGTACGAGGGCCTGGACATCGCGCAGGTGCTGGCGCTGACGGTGGAGTCCGCGGCCCGGTTCTTCGCGGACGTCCCGGCGGCGGCGCGCAGCCTGCGGGCGCTGGAGGAGATCGGGCTGGGCTACCTGCGGCTGGGGCAGCCGGCGACCGAGCTGTCGGGCGGCGAGGCGCAGCGGATCAAGCTGGCCACGGAGCTCCAGCGGCTGCGCCGGGAGCACACGCTGTACCTGCTGGACGAGCCGACGACGGGGCTGCACCCGGCCGATGTGCGGGTGCTGC
Organism: Streptomyces erythrochromogenes; assembly: GCF_040684695.1. Taxonomy (GTDB): domain Bacteria; phylum Actinomycetota; class Actinomycetes; order Streptomycetales; family Streptomycetaceae; genus Streptomyces; species Streptomyces erythrochromogenes_C. The sequence goes on along the minus strand of NZ_JBFBGM010000001.1, from coordinate 178,975 downwards.
TGCGGCAGTTGCACGGGCTGGTGGACGCCGGGCACTCGGTGGTGGTCGTGGAGCACGACATGGACGTGGTGGCGGGCGCGGACTGGGTGATCGACCTGGGCCCGGGCGGTGGTGCGCAGGGCGGCCGGGTCGTCGCGGCGGGCACCCCGCGCGAGGTGGCTTCAGCGGGCCGGGGCCGGACGGCGGCCTATCTGGCGCGGGCGCTGGACGGGCGCGCGGTCGCGGAGGGGGCGGGGTCCGCCTAGCGTGGTCGCAGGGGGTGTTCCCGAGCGAAACGGCACGCCGTCATGTCAGAAAAGCCCGCTGTCGTCCTGGTCCACGGCTTCTGGGGCGGAGCCGCCCACTGGTCGAAGGTCGTCGTCGAGCTCCACCGGCGCGGTTTCACCGACCTGCACGCCGTGGAGAACCCGCTGACCTCGCTGGCGGACGACGCCGAGCGCACCCGGAAGATGGTGCGGCAGGTGGACGGCCCGGTCCTGCTGGTCGGTCACTCGTACGGCGGAGCGGTGATCACCGAGGCGGGCGACCTGCCCAACGTCGCGGGTCTGGTGTACATCGCGGCCTTCGCCCCGGACGCGGGCGAGAGCCCGGGACAGATCAGCCAGGAAATGCCGCCGGCGGCGTTCGAGAACATCGCCCCCGACTCCGACGGCTACCTGTGGATCAGGCAGGAGAAGTTCCACGAGAGCTTCTGCCAGGACCTGGACGCCGACGAGGCCCTGGTCATGGCGGTGACCCAGAAGGCGCCGCTGGGCTCGACCTTCGGTGACGCCGTGACCTCGCCGGCGTGGAAGAAGAAGCCGGTCTGGTACCAGGTCTCCGGCCAGGACCGCATGATCCACCCCGACAACGAACGCCGGATGGCCCAGCGGATGAACCCCCGCAAGACCGTCGAACTGGACGCGGGCCACGCCTCCCTGGCCTCCCGCCCCGGCGAGGTCACCGACCTCATCGAGACGGCGGCGAACGAACTCGGCACCGGGTGATCACGATTCGAGATGCCCCTGGGTGACGCGCGCGTCGCTGCAGTCCGTGACGTCGGTGCCGTCGGTGCCGACCGGGCCTCGGGGGAGGATCCCGTCGAGCCACTTCGGCAGCCACCAGTTGGTCCGGCCGAGGAGCGTCATGGTGGCCGGTACCAGCACCATGCGTACGACCGTGGCGTCGATGAAGATCGCGGTGGCCAGGCCGAGCCCGAACATCTTGGTGGAGGGGTCCTCGGCGACGGCGAAGGACAGGAAGACCGCCACCATGATGAGTGCGGCCGAGGTGATGATCCGGGCGGTGCGCGAAACGCCCTCGACGATCGCCGTGCCGTTGTCGCCGGTGCGCAGGTACTCCTCGCGTACCCGGGACAGGAGGAACACCTCGTAGTCCATTGACAGGCCGAACAGGATGGCGAAGAGGAACATCGGGATGAACGACACGATCGGAACCGTCGCCTCCAGCCCGATGAGCGCGCCTCCCCAGCCCCACTGGAAGACCGCGACCATGACGCCGTAGGCCGCGCCGATGCTCAGCAGGTTCAGCAGGACCGCCTTGAGCGGGACGAGTATCGAGCGGAAGACCAGGACCAGCAGCAGGAACGACATCGCCAGCACGGTGGCGACGAGCACGGGCAGGCGCCGGCTGGTGCGTTCGCCCACGTCGGACAGGCTCGCGGCGGCGCCGCCGACGTGGGCCCTGGCCGGGCCGGGCCCGATCGCCGTGGGCAGCACGTCGGTGCGCAGCCGGGCGATGGTGTCGGCCGTGGCCTTGTCCTGGGGGCTGGTGGTCGGGAACACCACGAGGGTCGCGATGCCGGTGGCACGGTCGATGTGGGCCGGCGCGACGGATGCGATGCCCGGATCCGCCGCGACCGCCCCGACGAGTCGGTCCAGGACTCCCGGATCACCGGTGGGGTCCGCGGCGATGACCAGGGGGCCGTTGGTGCCGGGGCCGAACCCCTCGGCGACGAGGTCGTAGGCCCGGCGCTCGGTACGGCTGTCGGGCAGTGATCCGTCGTCGGGCAGGCCCACGCGCAGGCCGAGCACGGGCAGCGTCGCGGTCAGCAGCAGCCCCGCCGCGCCGACCGCGTACGGCACCGGGTGCCGGCTGACGTGTGCGATCCAGCGACGCCACCCGGCGGCGTGGGCGGCGCCCGCCGCCGCCGGGTCCCGCCGCCGTGCGGGTCGGGCCGTCCTCCCGGTCCGCAGGGCCCGGCCGATCCGGCCGGCTCGGCCCAGGCGTGGGCCGGCGGCGCCGAGGAAGGCCGGCAGCAGGGTCACCGACGCGACCACCATGATGAGAACGACGATCGAGACGGCGAGCCCGCCCACCGTCATGAACGGCACGTTCGCGACGGCCAGGCCGAGGATCGACACGACGACGGTGCCGCCCGCGAAGATCACGGGCCTCCCCGCCGTGGCCACCGCACGCCCCGCCGCCTCGTGGGGGGCGAGCCCGCGCGCGAGGTACTCCCGGTGCCTGGCGAGCACGAACAGCGCGTAGTCGATGCCCACTCCGAGCCCGACCATGCTGCCCAGGACGGGGGCGAAGGTCGGGACGTCCGTCACCCCCGCCAGTACGGTCATCGTGGCGACCCCGACGGTCAGCCCGAAGACCGCCATGCCGATCGGCAGCGCGGCGGCGACGAGCGAACCGAAGGCCAGGAACAGGATCGCGGTCGCGGCGAGGAGGCCGATCAGCTCGCTCGCGCCGCCGTCGGCGTCGGAGAAGGCGTAGAAGAGGTTCCCGCCCATCTCGATGCGCAGGGGCAGCTCGGCGCGCAGCCGGTCGCCGAGATCGACGAGGGCGTCGAGGTCTTCGGCCGACAGCCGGCTCTGATCGGGGTACTGCACCCGGACGACCGCGATCCGCCCGTCGGCCGAGACGAGGCCGCCGCGCACGGCGGTGTCCCCGCCCGCGTCGAGTGCCCCCGCCGGGTCGCTCGTGCCGAGCACGTGCGGCAGCCGCGCCACCTCGGTCTGCAGCCGTGTGAGAGCGGTGCGCGCGCTGCCGTGGCCGAGGAACGTCGCACCGTCGTCGAGCGGGGTGACGACCACTTGGGCGGTCATCCCCTCCTGGCCGGTGCCGGCCCGCTCGATCAGTTCCGCGGCCCGCCCGGAATCCAGTCCCGGAGCGGTCATCGAGTCCGCGGTCCGCCCGCCGACGGCGATCGCGGCGAGGACGGCGAGCGTGGCGGCGATCAGCCATGCCGCGATCACCCGCCAGGGATGGCGGGCGGCGCCGCCGCCCAGGCGCAACAGGGCTTTCGAGAGCATCGGGGTCCTCCAACCACCTCGTCGGCCGTCCTTGTACGGCCGCCGATGCCGAGGTTCGTCGCCACGGCGTTCCGCGGCATCGGCCCGCGGGCCGCGGCTGCGTGGGCCCCGGGGTGGAGTGACGACCCGTCCTTTCGGCCGATGCGCGCCGCGGCACGGTCTCTAGGCTGATGACCGTGCTGCGAGACGACCTGCGAACCCTGTGGACCGAACCCCGGCCGCCCGACGCGCCCGCCCGGATGTGGCGGGACTGGGTGCTGCTCGCCGCGGGGCTTGCCGGTGTGGTGCTGGAGGCCGCCCTGCGCGAGAACGTCGCGTGGCGGCCGGTGGCGGTGGTGTTCGCCGTATGGCTGTGTCTGCTGCCCCTGTGGCGCCGCACCCGCCCGCTGGCGACGGTGGCGCTGGCGTTCGGCTCGGTGATCCTGCTTCAGGCGGCCTCGCTCGTGGCCGCTGCCCGCGAGCCCGTCGGCCTGTACACCGGTGCGGTCGTGCTCGTGCTCGTGTACGCGCTGCTCCGATGGGGATCGGGACGCGAGATCGTGCTGGGCGGCGTGGTGGTCCTCGCGACCTGCACGCTGTGTTCGGCCACGGACGAGACCCCGGTCGTCGAGAACCTCGTGGGCCTCGTCTTCCTGCTGCTGCCCGGTGTGGTCGGGGCTGCCGTGCGGTTCCGGGTGACCGCTCGCGAGAGGCTGTTGGAGCAGGTGCGCTCCCGGGAGCGCGAGCAGCTCGCCCGGGAACTGCACGACACGGTGGCCCACCACGTGTCCGCCATGGTGATCATCGCCCAGGCGGGCCGGGTGCTCGCGGACACCGACCCGTCCGCGGCCGTCGAGGCGCTGGAGGGGGTCGAGGAGGAAGGGGCGCGGACGCTGGAGGAGATGCGCGCCATGGTCGCCGCACTCCGCGACCGAGGGGTCGGCGCCGAGCTGGCGCCCCCTGCCGGAGTCGCGGATCTGGAGCGCCTGGTGCGCACCCCGGGCGGGCGCCTCAGGGTCGATCTGGGGCTCGACGGCGAACTGGACGCGCTGCCCCCGGCCGTGGACGCGGCCGTCTACCGGATCGTGCAGGAGTCGGTGACCAACGCGCTGCGTCATGCGGTCGACGCGACCGAGCTCGTCGTCCGGGTCGCCGCGGAGCGGCACTCGGTACGGGTGAGCGTGCGCGACGACGGCCGGCGCACCGGCCGGGGCCGCGACGGATACGGACTTGCCGGACTGCGCGAGCGTGCGACCCTGCTCGGAGGCACACTACGAGCCGGACCGGGTGTCGACCGGGGCTGGAACGTCGAGGCCGAACTGCCGAGAGCGAGGAGCGGGAGTGTCCATTCGCGTCCTCGTCGCTGACGACCAGACGATCGTCCGCACCGGGCTGCGGATCATGCTGGACGCCCAGAGTGGCATCGAGGTGGTCGGCGAGGCGGCCGACGGGCGGGAAGCGGTGCGCCTGGCACGTGAACTGCGCCCCGATGTCTGCCTGTTCGACATCCGCATGCCCGTACTCGACGGGCTCGAGGCCACCCGGCTGGTCGCCGGCCCGGGCGTCGCCGACCCGCTGGCCGTGGTCGTCATCACCACCTTCGACCTCGACGAGTACGTCTACGGCGCGCTGCGTGCCGGCGCCCGCGGATTCCTCCTCAAGGACACGGGGCCGGACCTTCTGGCGCAGGCCGTACGGTCGGCGTCCGGCGGTGAGGCGCTCATCGCGCCCAGCGTCACCGTACGTCTGCTCCAGGCATTCGCGGACCTGCCCGCCGGCCGGCCCGTGGCCCAGCCGGTCTCCCCCGTCACCGCCCGCGAGGAGCAGGTGCTCCTCGCCGTCGCCCGCGGGCTGACCAACACAGAGATCGCCGATGCACTGCACATCAGCCTCAGCACGGTGAAGACGCATCTGGCGAGCCTCATGGGCAAACTCGGTGCCCGCAACCGGGTCGAGATCGCGATGTGGGCCTACGAAACGCGCCGTGTCCTCCCCGGTGCCTGAGGCGGGTGCCTCCTCGGCTCCGGCCGCCAGGACGCCCCGCGCAGGGGGGCGGGCCGGGCGGTCAGGCGTCGCCGGCCAGGAGCTGCTGGGGCAGTTCGCGGAAGCTCCACTGCCCGCTGCGGCGGGTGAACTGCCAGACCAGGTCGTAGCGGTCGGGCCAGGACGCGGGGAGTCCGAGGACCTGGTGGGCGCCGAGGGCGCGCACCAGGCGGGGGATCCCGGTGTGCTCCCAGCAGACGAGTGCGGGCATGGGCCCGGCCAGCACGGCGTGTGCCAGGGCGGGTTCGGCGCCGACCGCGAACTCGGCGCGTACCGGGGTGCGCAGGGCGGTGGCCAGGGCGGTCACGGTCTGCCGGCACCGGGCGGGGGCGCCCTTGCCGCCGGCGGCGAAGACCGCGGCGGGGCGGGGCAGCGGGGCGCCCTTGGCCGGCGGGAAGAGCCGCGGCAGTTCCTCGGCCCGGCGCCAGCCGCGCCCGGCCAGCGAGCCGGTGTCGTCCTCGCCGTCCTCGTCCCAGCCGGAGTCCCCGGCGTACGGCTTCTCCCCGTGCCGGATCACCATGATCACGGCGTCCTTGGGGGCGGGCTGCTGCCCGGACGCCGGGGTGCGGGGGGCTTCCTCACCGGAGCAGCCGGCCGTGGCCAGCGGCACGAGGGCGGCGGCCAGTACGGCTCTGCGGCGTGGTCCGGTCCCGGCGGGGGCTTCTGGCATGGGCCCACTGTCTCCCATGCCCCGTACGCCGCCGGGGCACGGCACGGCGGCCGCCCGCCCGGTCAGCCGATCGGCGCAGGGCCCCGGGACGGCGGGGTCCTGCGCCGGGCTGCGGGGATCAGCGAGGGCCCTTGCGGACCGCCCTCAGCCATTCCTTGTTCATGGCGGCGATCGACGGGAGCGGGATGCCCTTCGGGCAGGCCGTGGCGCACTCGCCGGTCAGGGTGCAGCCGCCGAAGCCCTCCTCGTCCATGCGGGCCACCATGTCCAGCACGCGGGTCTCGCGCTCCGGCGAGCCCTGCGGGAGGACGTTCAGGTGGTTGACCTTGGCGGAGGTGAACAGCATCGCCGAGCCGTTGGGGCAGGCGGCGACGCACGCCCCGCAGCCGATGCACTCGGCGTGCTCGAAGGCGAAGTCGGCGTCGACCTTGGGCACGGCGGTGGCGTGCGCCTCGGGGGCCGCGCCGGTGGGCGCGGTGATGTAGCCGCCGGCCTGGATGATCCGGTCGAAGGCGCCCCGGTCGACGACCAGGTCCTTGACCACGGGGAAGGCGGCGGCCCGCCAGGGTTCGACGTCGATGGTGTCGCCGTCGGTGAAGGACCGCATGTGGAGCTGGCAGGTGGTGGTCCGCTCGGGACCGTGGGCGTCGCCGTTGATGACGAGGCTGCAGGCGCCGCAGATGCCCTCGCGGCAGTCGTGGTCGAAGGCGACCGGGTCCTCGCCGCGCAGGATGAGGTCCTCGTTGAGGGTGTCGAGCATTTCCAGGAAGGACATGTCCTCGGAGATGCCGTCGACCTCGTACGAGGCCATGTGGCCGGGGGCGTCGGCGCCGCGCTGGCGCCAGACGCGCAGGGTGAGCTTCATGCGTAGCTCCGCTGGGTGGGGTGGACGTACTCGAAGACGAGGTCTTCCTTGTGCAGGACGGGGGCGGCGCCGGTGCCCTGGTACTCCCAGGCGGCGGCGTAGGCGAACTCCTCGTCGCGGCGGGCGGCCTCGCCGTCCGGGGTCTGGGACTCCTCGCGGAAGTGGCCGCCGCAGGACTCGGCGCGGTCGAGGGCGTCGAGGCACATCAGCTCGGCGAGTTCGAGGTAGTCGACGATGCGGTTGGCCTTCTCCAGCGACTGGTTGAACTCCTCGCCGCTGCCGGGGACCTTGATGCGCCGCCAGAACTCCTCGCGGATCTCCGGGATCCGCGCCAGGGCCTTGCGCAGCCCCTCCGCGGTGCGGGACATGCCGCAGTACTCCCACATGAGCTCGCCGATCTCGCGGTGGAAGGAGTCCGGGGTGCGGTCGCCGTCGACGGCCAGCAGCTGGGCGAGGCAGTCGCGGACCTCCCGTACGGCGGCTGCGGCCTCGGGGTGGGTGTCGTCGACGGTGTCCTGGTGGGGGTGGCGGGCGAGGTAGTCGTTGATGGTGGAGGGGAGCACGAAGTAGCCGTCGGCGAGGCCCTGCATCAGGGCGGAGGCCCCGAGGCGGTTGGCGCCGTGGTCGGAGAAGTTGGCCTCGCCGATCGCGAACAGGCCGGGGACGGTGGTCTGGAGGTCGTAGTCGACCCACAGGCCGCCCATCGTGTAGTGCACGGCGGGGTAGATCCGCATGGGGACCTCGTACGGGTTCTCGGCGGTGATCCGCTCGTACATCTCGAAGAGGTTGCCGTACTTCTCGGCGACCTTGTCGCGGCCCATGCGGCGGATGGCGTCGGCGAAGTCGAGGTAGACGCCCTGCCCGACGGGGCCCACGCCGCGTCCCTCGTCGCAGACGTTCTTGGCGGCCCGGGAGGCGATGTCGCGGGGCACGAGGTTGCCGAAGGAGGGGTAGATCCGCTCCAGGTAGTAGTCGCGCTCGTCCTCGGGGATGTCGGCGGCGGGGCGGTTGTCGCCCTTGGCCCTGGGGACCCAGATCCGGCCGTCGTTGCGCAGGGACTCGCTCATGAGGGTGAGCTTGGACTGGTGGTCGCCGGTGCGCGGGATGCAGGTGGGGTGGATCTGGGTGAAGCAGGGGTTGGCGAAGTACGCGCCGCGCCGGTGCGCCCGCCAGACGGCGGTCGCGTTGGAGTTCATGGCGTTGGTGGAGAGGTAGAAGACGTTGCCGTAGCCGCCGCTCGCCAGGACCACGGCGTCGGCGTAGTGGGTGGAGATCTCGCCGGTGACCAGGTCGCGGGCGACGATGCCGCGGGCCACGCCGTCGACGACGATCAGGTCGAGCATCTCGGTGCGGGCGTGCATCTCGACGTTGCCGGCGGCGATCTGCCGGGAGAGGGCCTGGTAGGCGCCGAGGAGGAGCTGCTGTCCGGTCTGGCCGCGGGCGTAGAAGGTGCGGGAGACCTGGACGCCGCCGAAGGAGCGGGTGTCGAGGAGGCCGCCGTACTCGCGGGCGAAGGGGACGCCCTGGGCCACGCACTGGTCGATGATCTCCACCGAGATCTGGGCGAGGCGGTGCACGTTCGATTCGCGGGCGCGGAAGTCGCCGCCCTTGACGGTGTCGTAGAAGAGGCGGTGCACCGAGTCGCCGTCGTTGCGGTAGTTCTTGGCGGCGTTGATGCCGCCCTGCGCGGCGATGGAGTGGGCCCGGCGCGGGGAGTCGGAGAAGCAGAACTGGACGACGTGGTAGCCCTGCTCGGCGAGGGTCGCGCCGGCCGATCCGCCCGCCAGGCCGGTGCCGACGACGATGACGGTGTGCTTGCGGCGGTTGGCGGGGTTGACGAGCCTGGCCTCGAAGCGGCGCCGGTCCCAGCGGTCCGCGATGGGGCCTTCGGGGGCCTTGGTGTCGGCGATGGGCTCGCCCGTGGTGTGGTCTGCGTAGCTGCTCACGGTCAGTTCACCATTCCGGTCATGACGGCGACGGGGACGGACACGAAGCCCGCGAAGAGGACGACGGCCAGGCTGTTGGCGAGGGCCTTCAGCGTCCGCTCGCGCCGGGCCCGGCCCGCGCCGAGGGTCTGGGCCGCGCTCCAGAAGCCGTGCCGGACGTGGAGGCCGAGCGCGGCCATCGCCACGATGTAGATCGTGTTCCCGTACCAGGTGGAGAAGGTGGCGAGGACGTTCTCGTACGGGTGGCCCGCCCATGCGCGCTCGTTGACGGTGAGCGTGGTCAGGTCGAGCAGGTGCCAGACGATGAACAGGCCGAGGATGATGCCGCCCCAGCGCATCGTGCGGGTGGCGTAGCTCGCGCGGCGGCGCTTGTGGACGTACTTGACCGGACGGGCTTTGATGTCGAGCCGGCTGAGCTGGTAGGCGGACACGGCGTGCGCGAGGACGGCGGCGAGGAGCACCACGCGGACGATCCACAGGGCCCACTCGTGGTGGAGGAAGGGCGAGCCGAGGGTGCGCAGCCAGTGGGCGTAGCCGTTGAACTCGTCCGCCCCGAAGAAGATCTTGAGGTTGCCGAGCATGTGCACGACGAGGTAGCCGAGCATGATCAGCCCGGAGACCGCCATGACGGTCTTCTTTCCGATGGTGGAGCCCCAGAGCGAGGGGGCGCTCGTCCGGGTCCGCGTTGCCAGAGCCATGCCTTCGACGGTAGGGACGGAGGACCCGAAAGGTCCAAGACATGATGTCGGTCATCTTGATAGACATGTCCTATGCAGTTCCAGCAGCTCCTCTACTTCGTCGCCGTCGCCGAGACCCGGCACTTCACCCGGGCCGCGGAACGGGTGCACGTGGCCCAGCCGTCGCTCTCCCAGCAGATCAAGGCGCTGGAGCGGGAGCTGGGGGCGGAGCTCTTCAGCCGCGCCCGGGGCAACATCACGCTCACGGACGCGGGCGAGGCGCTGCTGCCGCTGGCGCGCCGGATCCTGGCGGACGCGGACACGGCGCGGTTGGAGGTGCAGGAACTGGCGCAGCTGCGGCGCGGGCGCATCCGGCTGGGGGCGACCCCGAGCGTGTGCACGGGCCTGCTGCCGGGTGTGCTGCGCGCCTTCCACACGGCGCATCCGGGGATCGAGCTGCTGATCGAGGAGAGCGGTTCGCTCGACCTCGTACGGGAGCTGGCGCGCGGGGCGCTGGACCTGGCGCTGATCGCCCTGCCGCTGCCGCCGTCGGCGCCGGCCCTGACGACGGTGGAGCTGCTGACGGAGGACCTGGTGGTGGTGTCCTCGACGAAGCTTCCGGCGCCCGGCGGGGGCAGGGAGCTGACCATCGCGGCGTTGCGCGACGAGCCGATGGTGATGTTCCGGCACGGCTACGACCTGCGGGAGCTGACCGTGGCGGCCTGCCGGGCGGAGGGCTTCGAGCCGGTCTTCACCGTGGAGGGCGGCGAGATGGACGCGGTACTGGGCTTCGCGCGGGCGGGGCTGGGCGTGGCGGTGGTCCCGGCGATGGTGGTGGCGGGCGCGGGCACGGGGCTGCGGACGACGCCGCTGGCCGGCTCGCCCCTGCGGCGGACGATCGCGCTGGCCCACCGCACCGACGTGGCTCCCCCGCGGGCGGCTCGCGAGCTGAAGCGCATGCTGATGGCCTGACCCCGGCGGGGAGCCCGTGGCCGGGGCCCTCGGGCGGGGGCGGGCGTGGCCGCGGGCAGGGCCCGGTCCCTCAGGCGGGGGTGGGCGCAGCCGCGGGCAGGACCCGGTCCAGACCGCCGGCGAGCATGCCGAAGGCCAGTTCGGCGTCGGCCACGGCGGCCGGGTGGGCCTCATCGGCACTCTGCCCGGCATCGAGCCGCCGCCAGTTCCCCCGCCCCAGCTCGTGGCGGACCGCCACCAGGTGGACCGCCGCCAGCCGGGCGGCGAGCGGCGGCACCGGCTCCGCCTCCAGGGCTGCGGCGAGCAGTTCGACCTCGCGGTCGGCGTAGTGGGACAGGCGGGATTCCAGGCTGGCGGTGGAGTAGAGCAGCCGCTGGAAGGCGAGGATCTCCGGGTGGTCGCAGAGTCCGGTGATCGGGTCCCGCTCCTGGAGGGCCGTCAGGAAGTGGGCGTGCACGGCCCCCACCGGCGAGCGGCCCGCGGGCCGCTCGCGGACGATGCGCGCCAGCTCGTCCTGGTGGTCGGCGAACCGGTCGAGGAGCAGGTCCTCCTTCGTCGGGAAGTACCGGAAGAGGGTGGGCTTGGAGACCTCGGCTGCCGCGGCGACATCCGCCACCGACACGGCGTCGAAGCCCCGCTCCAGGAAGAGTTCCAGCGCCGTGGCCGCCAGCTGGCGGCGCGTACGCAGCTTTTTGCTCTCGCGCAGACCCGTCGTGTTCTCCATGCGCACAGCGTAGCACGAATGAGAGACCGAGTAATTTTTGTAACCGGGTTGCTTTTTCTGTCGGGAGCCGCTTTCCTTGAGTCATCGACGAGGAGAGGGACTTCCGATGAAGCACACCGATGTACTGATCGCCGGCTCCGGGCCCACCGGGCTGACGCTCGCCTGTGACCTCGCCCTGCGCGGATTCGCCGTCCGCGTCATCGAGCGGCGCACGGGACCGCACCGCGAGTCCCGGGCCAAGGGGCTCCGGGCCAGCAGTCTCGCGATCTTCCAGGAGCTCGGCATGGCCGAACCGCTGATCGCCACCGGGGCCGCGGGGGTGGTCCTGCGCAAGTACTTCGACGGTGAGCACATCAATGACACCCCCACCCCGGCGGACGCCGGCCTGCTGATCGGGCAGTGGCAGACCGAGGAGGCGCTGCGCGACCGGCTCGCAGGACTGGGCGTGCACGTCGAGTACGGGGCGGAGCTCGCCGGCATCACGCAGGACGGGGCCGGGGTGCGCGCCGAGCTGGCGGACGGCAGCGTGATCGCGGCCCGCTATCTCGCCGGGTGCGACGGCGGGCGCAGCACCACCCGCAAGCTGCTCGGCATCCCCTTCGAGGGGAACGGCGAGACGGATCCCGCGATGGTCATCGGCGATGTCAGGGCTCCCGGGCTCGGCCGGGACGCCTGGCACCAGTGGTTCACCTCGGAAGGCGGCGGGATGATGCTCTGCCCGATACCGGGAACGGACTCCTTCCAGCTGCAGGCCTCGCCCGAGCAGGACGAGCACGGCGAACCGCTGCCGCCCTCCCTGGAGAGCTTCCAGCGGATCTTCGACCGGTGCGCCGGGATCCCGGGGATCCGGCTGGAGGATCCCACATGGCTCTCCTCCTGGCGGGTCAATGTCCGCATGGCCACCCGGATCCGGGAGGGCCGGGTCCTGCTCGCCGGGGACGCCGCGCACGTGCACCCGATAGCAGGGGGGCTCGGCATGAACACCGGCATCGCGGACGCGGCGGCGCTCGGCCGGGCGCTGTCCGCCGCTCTCGCCGGGCCGGATCGGGACGCGGCGCTCGACGCGTACGAGACGGAGCGGCTGGCAGTGGCCGCGGGGGTCCTGGCCGACACCGCCGAGCGGTACGAGCGGGTCGTGGAAGCCGTCCGGACCCCCGGCCGCGGGACGGAGGTCGGAATGGACTGACGGGGCGCCGCGCACCGGGCCCACCGGGGCCGCCCGCCCGGGCCGCCACGGGCCCGGGCGGCGGTCAGGAGAGCGTGGGCACCGCGTCCGAGAGGGACAGGGTGTGGATCCGGTCGGGGGCCCCGGGGCGGGCGTAGTACCAGCCCTGGGCGGTGTCGCAGCCGAGCGCGCGCAGCTGGGCGGCCTGGGCACCGGTCTCCACGCCCTCGACGGTGACGGCGAGTTCGAGGCTGTGGGCCAGGGCGACGATCCCCTCCACGATCTTGACGTCGACCGGGTCGGCGGGCTGCTGCTGCATCCCGCGGGTGAAGGAGCGGTCCAGCTTGAGCACGCTGACCGGCAGACGCCGCAGATTGGCCAGGTTGGAGTAGCCCGTGCCGAAGTCGTCGAGGGCGATGTCCACGCCGAGTTCGGCCAGGCGGCGCAGCGGCTCCAGGAGTTCGTCGTCCGCGCCTATCAGGGCCGATTCGGTGACTTCCAGGCACAGCGCGCCCGGAGCGAGCCCGGACTTCTCCAGCACCGCCACGGTGTCGGCGACCAGGCCGGGATGGTGCAGCTGGGTCGGCGAGAGGTTGACGTTGATCCGCAGGGCGGAGCCCCCGTGCTCGCGCTGCCAGACGCGGGCCTGGCGGACGGCCTCCTCCAGGACCCACCGGCCGAGGGGGACGATCAGCCCGGTCCGTTCGGCGAGCGGGATGAAGCGGTCGGGGCCGAGGACCCCGTACTGCGGGTGGGACCAGCGCACCAGCGCCTCGGCACCGTGCACGGTGCCGTCGCGCATGTGGACCAGCGGCTGGTACTCGATGAAGAACTCGCCGCGTTCCAGGGCCGCCGGCAGGGCGTTGGTCAGTCCGTGCCGGGTGATCGCGCGGGCGTCGGCCTCGGCGTCGGCGAACTCGAAGCGGTTGCCGCCGGCCGCCTTGGCCCGGTACATGGTGATGTCGGCGCTGCGCAGCACCTCGGCCGGGGTGCGCTCCTTGGCCCGTCCCTCGACGATGCCGATGCTGCCCCGGACCGTCAGCTCCCGGCCCTCCAGCCGGATCGGCGTCGACAGGGCCGTCAGGATGCGGACGGCGAGCTCGGTCACCTGCTCCTGGGTGTCCGGGCCGGTGGTCAGCGCGACGAACTCGTCGCCGCCGAGCCGGGCGACGACCTCGCCGGGACCCGTCGCGCAGCTCTGCAGCCGGTCGGCGACCTCCACCAGCAGCCGGTCCCCCGCCGAGTGCCCGAGGCTGTCGTTGACCGCCTTGAAGCCGTCGAGGTCCAGGTAGCACAGGCCGTAGCGGTCGCCGCCGGACCCGCTGAGGGCCTTCTCCAGGCGTTCGAAGAACAGCGTCCGGTTGGGCAGACCGGTGAGGGCGTCGTGGGTGGCCTCGTAGCGCAGGCGCAGGTTCAGCAGCCGGCGCTCGGTGGTGTCCTCCATCAGGGCCAGCTGGTACTGCGGCTTACCTTCGGCGTCGCGCAGCAGCGACACCGTCAGGTTGGTCCAGAGCACGGTCCCGTCGTGGCGGTAGTACGGCTTCTCCACGCGGTAGCTCTCGCGCTCGCCGCGCACCAGCTCGCCGTACATCCGCCAGACGTGCGGGGTGTCGTCGGGGTGGCCCCACTCGCTGACGTTGCGGCTGCGGACGTGCCCCTCCAGGCCGCCGAACATCTGCAGCAGCGTGTCGTTGACCTCCAGGACGTTGCCGTCGAGATCGGCGATGCCGATGCCGACGGCCGCGCCCTCGAAGACGGCCCGGAAGCGTTCCTCGCTCGCGTGCAGGGCCTGCTGGGCGTCGGTGCGGGCGGTGAGCGCGGAGCGGGCGATGGCCTCCTGCTCGCTGAGGGTGCGCTCGCGCAGCGCCCGGGCGTACCCGGCCGCGATGGCGTGCTGGAGCCGGGCGCAGCGCGCGTGGTACTCGGCCGTGGCCTCCACGCCGGAGCCTTCGAGTCCGTCCGGTCCGCAGTAGAGGACGAGGTAGGACTCGATCACGCCGAGGGTGCCGGCCAGGGCCTCGGGGTCGGTGCAGTGCACGGCGACGAGGTCCGCCCCCACCCGCTGGGCGACGGTTGCGTCGAAGGGCCTCGCGTGCAGGGCCTCGGTGAGGGTGCGGGTGAGCGGCACGAGGTGCCGTTCGAACTCGGGCCGGGTCAGCGAGGTCGCGGTGACGGGGAAGATGGCCCGCCCCCAGATCGTCGCGAACCGGGAGATCCGGTCCTCGATGCCGCCGTCGGGCGCGGCCGCCGTGCCCGCGCCCGGTGCGGGTGCGGGTGCGGGTGCGGCTGAGGGCCCCGCGACGGTGTTCGGCCCGCCCGCCGTCTGTGCCGGAAGTCTCACGCCTTGCGTCCCACGCCTGCGTAGCCCGAGAAGGCGTAGGGGTCCTCCGGGGTCTCGCCGTCCTCGCCGCCCTCGCCGCGTTCGGCGCGGTCCGGACGCCAGTCGGGCATGGAGACCAGGCCGGGCTGCACCATCTCGAACCCTTCGAAGAAACCGCTGATCTGCTCACCGGTGCGCATGACGAGGGGATTGCGGATGTCCCGGTAGACGCCGACGGCGCCGCCCGCGACCTCCTCCGTGAGCGGGATGCCCTCGTAGGAGGCGTGCGTGAGGATCAGCAGGCTGCCGGGGGCCAGCGCGTCGCGCAGTTCGGCCACGGCCTCGTACGGGCGGTCGGTGTCCTCGAGGAAGTGCAGGACGGCCACGAGGAGCAGGGCGACCGGCCGGTCGAAGTCCAGGAGCCGTCCGACCTCGGGTGCGGCCAGGATCTCCTTGGGCCTGCGCAGGTCCGCGGCGACGACGCCGGTCTGCTCGTCGTCCAGCAGGACGGCATGGCTGTGCGCCACGGCCACCGGGTCGTGGTCGACGTAGACCACGCGGGCCCCGGGGCTGGCGGCCCGGGCGATCTCGTGCACGTTGCCGAAGGTCGGGATACCGGAGCCGATGTCGAGGAACTGCGTGACGCCCTCGGCGACGGCGTGCCGGACGGCGCGGCGCATGAACGCCCGGTTCGCCTGCATGATCTTGGGCAGTCCCGGCATGAATTCCATGGCCCGTCGGGCCGCCTGGCGGTCGACCTCGAAATTGTGGGACCCGCCAAGGTAGTAATCGTAGATGCGGGACACGCTCGGCACCGATATGTCGATGCCTGGCGGGGCCCAGGCGGGTCGCTCCATCGGGATCTCCAAGCGTTGTTCCTGCGGCGGTCCGCGCGGGGTCGGACTCCTGTCCGAGCCGAATGTACTGATCATTGACCAACAGGGCGAGCAAAAGCGGAAATTGGTGATCCGTTCTTCGTCACACACCAAAGGCGCCCGGCGGCGCCCCCGGGGCAAATGACCGGTACCGACAAATCCCTTTTGAGAATTGACCGGAGAGTGATCGGACTCGGTTGCGACCGCTCCGGGGCTGGCTCAAACCTTTCCGGTCCCCACTCCACCCGTTCAGGCGAACCGAGGCCGAGCCTCGCGTGCGCGGGGGCGCGCGGGCCCATGCTCCCCGGGTGAACAGAGCCTGTGCCAGGCGCCTGCTGGCGGTCCCGGTCCTGCTGTGGGCGGCCCTGTCCGTCACGCCGGCCGTGGCTGATAGCAGCGCCTACCCGACGACCGACTCCGGCGACGGCGCGAGCGCCGCCGCGGTGGTCGCGGTGGCCTCCGGCGACGGCCGCGGACGCGGACCGGGTGGTGGACATCACGGTGACGACCACCCCTCCGACCACGCAAGACACCGTGGTGACGGCCGGGGCGGAGGGCATCACGGCCGCCCCCACTGCCCGCCGCCGCCACCCCCGCCGTGTCCTCCGAAGCCGCCGCCGAAACCCACGCCGCCGCCTCCGCCGCCACCTCCGCCACCGCCGAAGCCCACGCCGAGCCCGGTGCCGACCCCACCGCCTCCGCCCGCGCCCCCACCCCCGAAGCCCGCGCCACCCAAGGCGGCGCCCAGGCCCGTACCGAAACCCGTCCTGCCCCCACCGGCGCCGCCGAAGCCGGCCCCCGCACCGCCCCGTGCGGCGAAGGCGCCCCCGCCACCGCCGCCGGCCCCCGTCACGGCCGCGCCCACCCCGAAACCGGTGGCCCGCCCGGCGTACCGCGCGGCGACCCGTAAACCGGACGAGCACCACATCTCGCCGGTGACCTTCACCCTGCTGACCGCGGCTCCCGCGGTGCTCGCGATCGTCGCGCTGCGCCCCCGGTAATCCGCCCGACGTCGAACGATCTGGAGTCATCTTGTCGGAATGGCTCGTCCTGTCCCTCGCGATGGCCGCGGCCTGTGCCGTGGTGCTGTCCATCGCCTTCTTCAATCACCGCAGGATCGGCGAGGACGACGATCCGAACGAGACCCCGGACGTCATCGAGTACATGACGATGATGATCGGGGTGATCTACGCGATCGTGCTGGGCCTGGCGATCGCGGGCGTCTGGGAGGGCCGTGGAGCCGCTCAGGAATACGTGCGCCAGGAAGCACAGGCCCTGCACGAGATCAGCGTCCGCTCGCAGGTCTACCCGGCCGAGGTCCGGGCGAGGATCCGCTCCGACGTGGACGCGTACGTGACCTACGTGGTCGACACCGAGTGGAAGGCCATGGCCGACGAGGGCGAACTCACGGACCGCGGCGGGGAGCTGCTGGAACGTATCCGCCGCGACGTCACCGACTACGAGCCGCAGACCGACCACGAGGGCCAGGCCTACCAGCCCCTCGTCGACCAGGTGGCGGTGGCCGACGACGCCCGCAGCGCACGCGGCGCGAGCGCCGGGGCCACCATGCCGGGCGTGGTCTGGTTCGGGCTGATCACGGGAGCCCTGGTCACGGTCGGCCTGATCTTCACCCTGCAGATCAGGCGTTCGTTCCGGGAGATGCTGCTGGCCGGGCTGTTCAGCGCGCTGATCGCGTTCCTGCTGTTCCTGATCTGGGACTTCGACGCGCCGTTCGGTCGGGGCATCTCGGCAACCGCCGAGCCGTTCCTCACCCAGTTCTCCCATCTCGACCTCGGCGGCTGAGCCCGCCCGGCAAACCGGGGACGGGCCTCCCGTCCCCGGTTCGGCCCACGGCCGTGCCCCATTCGCCCGTTCCTGATCGCGGGCCCCGGCACCCGGACCTAGCGTGGCGGACATCGAGGCGCACGAACCCCACCGTGCGGAAACCGTTCCGCGGATGCTCCTCGGGGATCCGGAGAATCAACCATGGGTGCGATACGTACCTCCGCCACCGCCCTGCTGAGTGCCGGCGCCACGTTCGCCGTACTCGCACTCGCAGCCCTCGGCACCCCCGCCACGGCCGGGACCCGGGCCGAGGCCCAGGCAGGGCCCCCGGCCGGGACACGGGCCGAACCGCGGGCCCCGCACGTCACTTCGTTCGGTTTCACCCTCACCCCCTCGACCGTCGCCGCCGGCGGCCAGGTGGTGCTCGCGGTCAGCGGCTGCAACGCCGCCTACTCCACCGCCTCCTCCGGTGTCTTCGACACCGTGAGCATCGCGCGCGGCCAGAGCGTCCGCGCCACCGTCGACCGGGACGCCCGGCCCGGAGCCGTGTACTCCGTCTCCTTCACGTGCAACGGGGAGACCGGATCGGCCGATCTGACGATCGCCGGCGGCACTGCCAGGCCCACGACGAGTTCCACGTCCACGCGGACCGCCACGGCCACCGCCGCCGCGACGAACCCGGCCACGGCCCCCACCACCACCTCCGCCCGCGGTGTCCGCGGCGGCCTGGGCGGCAGCATCGCCGGGATGGACCCGGTGGAACTCGGTGCGGGCGCCGGTCTCTTCCTCGCCGCCGCCGGCGCCACCGCCTACGCCCTGCGCCGCAGGGCGTCCGGCCGCGGTCATTGAACTCGGCGCGACCGCACCTCCACCGCCGGTCGCCCCGGGTCCTCGGGGAGGACGCGGGGCGACCGGCGGGAGCGGGCGGTACCTGACCGAAGGGGCCGAACGGTCAGCTCCGGCTCCGCAGCGGACGGCGACGACGCATCACGTGGGCACCCGCGCCCAGGGCGGAAGCGCCGACCAGGCCCGCGCCGATGGCGGTCTCGGCGGTGGACGGGCCGAAGGATCCGCCGATGCCGCCCTGAGAGGGGTTGCCCTCGAGGATCCGGAAGCGGGCCGTGGCGATGAGGTTGCTGTCGTTGCACTTGACCGACAGCGTGTGGGTGCCGGGAGAGGCGTGGTTGAAGACCCGCACGGTCGCGAAGCCGATGGATCCGGCGGACAGGTTGGCCGGCGGAAAGTTCCCGTGCGAGGTGACGGTACCGCCGTGACCGCAGCCCGCTGCGCTCACCTGCATCGTCGAGCCCTGGTGCACGGCGTACGGGTTCACCGAGATGTTGCTGGGGCCGTTGCCGCCCCCATTCCCGCCCCGGCCACCGGGGTCCTGGTTCGCGGAGGCGAGCGGGGCACTGAGGCCGAGGGCGGCACAGGCTGCCGCCGTCACGGTAAGAGCGCGCAAGACACGCATGGTGGAACCTCCAGCGGGAAGCGCCCCGGAGCGTCGGCCCCGGATGATCGACGAGAACGCCTCCCACGTCGAACCCTCCGGTCGACCCGCAACCTCCGCATTTCCGGCTTTGGGCCGCCCGGTTGAGCGACACGCCGGAGCGCGGACGCTCGGGCTGACGGATCCGCAGGTCACGACCCGTCAGGCATTTATGTGACGATTACCTGGATGGGCGCATCCCTTCCGGCCCCTTCCGGCCCAGGACGGCCCCCTCCGCGGCCCCGGCCACCCGTTCGCCCCTCCCCTGTCGCCGTCCTGCGGCGCCGCCCTTAGCGTGCGTGAAGTAGGGCGTACAGGGGTGGGACAGGAACGCGGGTCGGGACCCCCGCGTCGGGAAGGGAGAACGATGGGCGAGGACGAGACAGGGCACTCGCGCAGGCGCTCACCGTGGGGCGCGATCGCCCTGGTCATGCTCACCGGGCTCGCCATGGTGCGGAACGGCGTGAACATCGACGACGGACCGCCCCAGCCCACCGCGGCCTCGGCCGTCGCGGTGACGGCCGACCAGTTGCCGGCGAATCCGCCGAAGCCGCCGCCGGACATGGAGTTGCTGGAGCACTCGTCCGTGCAGCGCATCCGGATCCCCACGATCGGCGTGGACGCGCCGGTGATGACGGTCGGGCTGGACGCGGAGGGCTGGATCGACGCCCCGCCGCCGCAGGACCGCAACCTCGCGGGCTGGTACCTCAACGGCATCTCGCCCGGCCAGCGGGGCTCCGCGGTGATCGTGGGCCACGTGGACAACGCGCAGGGCCCCGCGGTCTTCTACGGCCTGGGCTCGGTCAAGCCGGGCAACCAGATCGAGGTGGAGCGCTACGACGGGCGCACGGCGGTGTTCGAGGTGTACGGGGTGGAGGTCTTCTCCAAGGAGGCCTTCCCCGGGGCGCGTGTGTACGGGGACACCGGGCACGCGGAACTCCGGGTGATCACCTGCGGCGGCGGCTACTCCAAGGCGCGCGGGTACGACGGCAACGTGGTCGTCTTCGCACGGATGGTGGAGTCCCGCTGAGCGGGGGCGGGGCCGGGGCCGGGGGAACCCCGGCCCCGCCTCAGCTCGACGCCACCGAGGACAGCGTCGGCAGCGTCATCCGGTAGCCCCGCGCGAGCAGTTGGGGCAGGTAGGAGGCGATGGCCTGGACGCTCTGCGTCCGGTTGCCGCCCGCGTCGTGCGACAGGACGATCGCCCGGGGTCCGGCGCCGCGCAGGACCCGGGAGACGATCGTGGTGGTGCCGGGCTCCTCCCAGTCCAGGCTGTCCACGGTCCAGGCGAGCGGCTCCATCCCCAGCTCGGCCCCGATCTCGAAGGCGGCCCGGTTCCACGCTCCGTAGGGCGCCCGGAACCACTGCGGCGGCTCCCCGACGGCCTTCTGCACGACCTCGCTCGTGCGGCCGATCTCGGCGGCGAGGGCGGGTCGGCTCAGCTTGGGGATGAGCGGGTGGGTCCAGGTGTGGTTGCCGATGACGTGCCCCTCGGCGACCATCCGGCGCAGCAGGTCCCGGTTCTCCACGGCCATTTCACCGCAGACGAAGAACATCGCGCGCACGCCGTGGCGGCCGAGGGTGTCGAGGATGGCCGGGGTGTAGCGGGGGTCCGGACCGTCGTCGAAGGTGAGCACCATGGAGCTGTCCGTGCCCGCGTCGGCCGGGAGTTCCAGGATGGGCCGGGCCCGCACGGCGGGTTTCACGGCGCGCGCCCGGGCTGGGGCCTCCGCCGTCATGGGGCGCAGCCGGTAGGCCTTCTCGGGCAGCGCCCCGGGGAGTCCCCCGGGGCCCGCGGCGAGGTTGGGGCCGGGCCCGGCGGCGGGCCCCGGTGCACCGCCCGCGCCCGGAGCACCGGGCGTCACGGGCGTACCGCCCTCGATGCCGTTGCCCGTGGTGATCATTCCGGCGGCCGCGACTCCGAGGAGGACGGCGGTGCGCAGGAGCACGCGCCGCCCTACTGTCGGCTCGTCATTTTTCATTATTACTACGTATCAACGACATCCCCGCGGATGTCGAGAGGCACGGACGCGCCCCGTTTCGCTCACCCGTGCGGACCAGTCGCACCAGCCGCGGACCGGTCGTGCGGGCCGGTCGTGCGACGCGTCAGCCGCGCCGCACCAGGGGGAAGGGGAGGGTCTCTCGGATCGTCAGGCCCGTGAGGAACATGACGAGCCGGTCCACTCCGATGCCGAGGCCGCCCGTCGGCGGCATCGCGTATTCGAGGGCGTCCAGGAAGTCGTTGTCGAGTTCCATGGCCTCCGGGTCGCCGCCGGCCGCGAGCAGGGACTGGGCGGTCAGCCTGCGCCGCTGTTCCACCGGGTCGGTCAGCTCCGAGTAGGCGGTGCCGAGCTCGGTGCCGAAGGCGACCAGGTCCCAGCGCTCGGCGAGCCGGGGGTCCCTGCGGTGCTGGCGGGTGAGCGGGGAGACGTCGGTGGGGAAGTCCTTGTAGAAGGTGGGCAGTTTCGTCCGCTCCTCCACCAGCCGCTCGTACATCTCCAGGACCACGTCACCGCGGGTGTCCTCCGGTCCGTGCGGCACCTTGGCGCGGTCGCACAGCCTGCGCAGCACGTTCTCCTCGGTGTCGGCGTCGACCTCCTCGCCGAGGGCCTCGCTGATCGCCCCGTACATGGTCTTCACCGGCCAGGTCCCGGAGATGTCGTGGACGACGAGCTTCCCGTCGGCGCCCGCCTTGTGGGCGACGGGCGAGCCGAAGGCGGCGGTCGCGGCCCCCTGGATCAGCTCGCGGGTGAGGTCGAGCATGACGTCGTAGTCGGCGAAGGCCTGGTAGGCCTCCAGCATCGTGAACTCGGGGTTGTGCTTGTAGGAGACCCCCTCGTTGCGGAAGGTGCGGCCCATCTCGAAGACCTTCTCCATGCCGCCGACGCAGAGCCGCTTGAGGTACAGCTCGGGAGCGATGCGCAGGTACAGGTCGAGGTCGTAGGCGTTGATGTGGGTGCGGAAGGGCCGGGCGTTGGCGCCTCCGTGGATCTGCTGGAGCATCGGGGTCTCGACCTCCAGGTATCCGCGGTCGAGCAGCCCCTGGCGCAGGGCCTGGACCGCGCTGGAGCGGGCCCGTACGACGTCGCGCGCCTCGGGGCTGGCGACGAGGTCGAGGTAGCGGCGCCGGACGCGGGCCTCGGGGTCGGCGAGACCCTTGCGCTTGTCGGGGAGGGGGCGCAGGCACTTGCCCGTGAGCTGCCAGGACCGGACCACGAGGGAGAGCTCGCCGGTCCGGCTGGCGCCGGGTTCGCCGGTCACGAGGACGTGGTCGCCGAAGTCGACCTGGGAGGTGAAGGAGTCGAGCACCTCGGCACCGGTCTCGTCGCGGGTGAGCATCAGCTGTATGTCCCCGGACCAGTCGCGCAGCACGGCGAAGACCACTCCGCCGAGGTCGCGTACGACCATCACGCGTCCGGCGAGGGTGGCCTGTTCGGCGGTGCGGGCGCCGGGCGGGTGGCTCGGGTGGGCCGCCCTGAGCTGGGCGGCGGTGTGGGTGCGCAGGCGGATCCCCACCGGGTAGGGGTCGGTGCCGGAGGCCCGGATGCGGTCCAGTTTGGCGTGGCGGACCCGTACTTGTTCGGGCAGCCGCTCCTCGGGCACGCCGGGGAGCTCCTCCCCCACGGCGTCCAGGCCCAGGGAGTCGATCGGGGGCAGGCCCTCGGTGGTGGCGGGCGCGGTGACGCCCTTGGGGTGGGCGTTGCCCCACAGGGTGCGCAGGCTGGGTACGGAGACGAAGCCCTCGGCGATGCCGGAGGCGAGGCTGACCCGGGCGAGCGAGCCGGCGTCCTGGTAGCAGAGGAACCGCGGGTACCACTCGGGGCCGTACTTGACGTTCGAGCGGTACAGCGCCTCCAGCTGCCACCAGCGGGAGAAGAAGAGCAGCAGCCGGCGCCAGACCTTCAGGACGGGACCGGCGCCGATGCGGCCGCCCTCCTCGAAGGCGGAGCGGAAGACGGCGAAGTTGAGGGAGATCCGGCGCACCCCGAGGCCGGGGGCCGCGGCGCACAGTTCGGCGACCATGAACTCCATGACCCCGTTGGGCGCGGTGCGGTCGCGGCGCATCAGGTCGAGGGAGATGCCGTCCCGGCCCCAGGGCACGAAGGAGAGCAGGGCGATCAGCTCGCCGTCGGCGTCGAAGGCCTCGACCAGCAGGCAGTCCCCGTCGGCCGGATCGCCGAGGCGGTCCAGGGCCATGGAGAAGCCGCGTTCGGTCTCGGTGTCCCGCCAGCGGTCCGCCCGGTCGACGATGGTCCGCATCTCGTCCTCGGAGAGGGCCGAGTGGCGGCGGATCACGGTGCTCGCACCGGCGCGCCTGACGCGGTTGACGGCCTGGCGGGTGACGCGCATGTCGCGGCCGTCGAGGTCGAAGTGGGCGACGTGCAGGATGGCCTCGTCGCCCAGCTGGAGGGCGCTCAGTCCGGAGCGGGCGAAGGCGGTGGCGCCGTCCTCGGAGGCGCCCATCACGGCGGGCTGCCAGCCGTGGCGGCCGGCGACGGCCAGCCAGGCGTCGATGGCAGCGGACCAGGCGGCCGGGTCGCCCACCGGGTCGCCGCTGGCGAGGCAGACGCCGGCTTCGACGCGGTAGGTGACGCCGGCCCGGCCGTTGGGGGCGAAGACGACGGCCTTGTCGCGCCGGGTGGCGAAGTAGCCGAGGGAGTCGGCCCGCCCGTACGCGCCCAGCAGGGCCCGGATCCGGGGCTCCTCGTCGCCGTGCAGGGCGGCGGTGAGCCGCTGGGAGCGGAAGAGGGTCGCGGCCGCGTTGAGCAGGGCGACCGCGCCGAAGAGGCCGAGGAGGAAGTACAGCGGCCGGGGCGGGCGGCCGTCGAACTCCCGGGCCGAGAAGAGGCCGCCGAAGACCTGCTTGGCGGCCCAGTCCAGCCACTGGCCGCGGGGCAGGGTGCCGGGGAAGAGGGCGACGAGGGCCCAGCCGAGGAGGACGGCGGCGAGCATGCCGAGGCCGAGCACGATCAGGGCGTGCCACAGCGCCCCGGGACGGGACGCGGCGTAGAACTCCTTGCGGGCGGCGATCAGTACGGCCATGGCGGCGACGGCCAGGGCCATGGACGAGATGCCGATCCAGTAGTCGCCGACGGCGATGTCCAGCAGGTCGTCGACGATCAGCAGGGCCAGATAGGTGATGACCATCCACCAGGCGACCTTCTTGCGGGTGCCGAGGGCGGCCGCGAAGAGGAAGAGGAAGACGGCGTAGGCGAGGTTGGCGCTGACCGGTACGACGATCAGGTCGAGGAAGCGCACGACGTGCCGCAGGAGGCGCCGGAGCGTCGGGGAGAGCGAGAGCAGCGCGCACAGCAGGCCGATCGCCCCGAAGAACGCGCCGAACCCGTCCGGCACCCGGTTCAGGAAGCGGCTGCGGGTGCGTTGCGTCTCCTGCGCGGTGGCACTCATGGTTCGCACTGTAGGGAGGGGTGCGCCGGTGCGCGCGCCGAGCGGGTGGGAGGGTCCCGCACGCCACCGCCTATCCTCGCAGGGTGACGGAGCACGTGAACACGGGATTCGAACGCGGTACCGACGGCCCGAAGGTGATCCTGGCCGGGGTGGACGGTTCGGAGTCCTCCCTGCGGGCGGCGGCCTATGCCGCCGGACTGGCCCGGCGGCAGAACGCGCTGCTGGCGCTGGTGTACGTCCAGCCGGTGGTGGCGGCCGGAGCCGCGCTGGGCGCGCCCGTGGCCGACACCACGGGGGAGATCGCGGAGGGCCTGGTGGCCGAGATCCGCGCGTCGGCGGAGCGGCTGAAGGGCATCTACGCGGTGCGCTGGGAGTTCCACACCTTCCGCGGCGACCCCTACGCCGGCCTGGTGAGCGCGGCGCAGGAGCTGATGGCGGACGCGGTGGTGGTCGGTGCCTCGGAGCAGGCGGGCCACCGCATCGTCGGCTCGGTGGCGGTCCGCCTGGTCAAGGCGGGCCGCTGGCCGGTGACGGTGGTCCCCTGACCGGGCCGGCCGCCCGGGCACGGGCGGCTGCGGCCGCCCCGGGAGCGGACTCGGATCCCCGCGGGGCGGGCTCGGATCCCCGCGGGGCCGGCTCGGACCCCTATGAAGCGGACGTGAGGCCGTCCTTGGCCGCGCCGCGGCTGAGGACCGCCTCGGTGATCTCGTCGCGGGCGGCCTCGTAGTCCTCCCGGCCGGGGTTCTTCGCGAGGGCGTCGGGCAGGTGGACGACCCGGCCGGCGGACAGGTCCATCATCTGCGGCACGAACTCGGCCTTGGTGACCTGCCAGCGCTGTCCGGCCGCGGCCGGCGGGGCGAAGGTGAAGCGGCCGATCGAGCCGTAGTTGCCGCGCATGTCGCGGGCGCCCGAGTGGTTGAACATCTCGCCCGCCACCTGGTCGCCCATGCCGTAGACGATCCAGGTCCCGTTGACCTTCTCGTAGGGCTGCGGGATGTGTGCGTGGGTGCCGAGGATCATGTCGATGTCGGGCCGCCCGGCGGTCTGCGAGGCGGTCAGTGCCCGGCCCAGGGACAGCTGGGTCTCGTCCGGCTCGGTCTGCCACTCCGTTCCCCAGTGGACGCTCACCAGCACCACGTCCGCGCCCGTCTTCCGGGCGGCCCGGGCATCGGCGATGATCTTGTCCTGCTTCATCAGGTTGACCGCCCACGGCCGGCCGTCCGGCATGGGGTAGCCGTTGGTGTCGTAGGTGTACGCGAGGTGCGCCACCTTGGCCGAGCCCGCCGTGTACGTGGTCACCGTGGCCGCCTCGGCCGCCGTGCGGGCCGAGCCTGCGTGTTTCAGGCCGACCTTGTCGAAACGGTCCAGCGTGCGGCGCAGCCCGGCCTCGCCGTCGTCGAGGGTGTGGTTCGAGGCGGTCGAGCAGCCGTCGTAGCCGGCGTCCTTCAGGCCGTCGGCGACTTCCGGCGGGGACTTGAAGGCCGGGTAGCCGGAGAAGGGCCCGCCCTCCTCGCCGTAGATCGTCTCCATGTGGCAGAGGGCCAGGTCGGCCCCCGAGACCAGGGCCTTGACCCCGGCGAACATGGGCCTGAAGTCGTAACCGTCGTCCTGCGCGTCGTCCGCCGCCCGATGGATGACCGAGTTGTGCGGCAGTACGTCGCCGCTCGCGACCAGGGTGAAGCCCTTGGCGGCGGGCGCCCCCGCCGCGCTGGAGGGGGCCGGCGGGCCGGATTCCCCGAGGCGGGCGGGGGCGGTGTCCCCGGCGGCCGAACAGCCCGCCGCCGCCGCGGACAGCAGGAGGGCGGACAGGAGGGCGGCCGCCCTCGGCCGGGTGCGCGTGGTCATCAATCGGCTCCCATTTGTATGACTATCTGACATGTCATCATCTGCAATCCATATAACAACACGCAGTAAGTCAAGGACCGGCTCCGCAGCGGGCCGGCGAGCCCACTCCGACGGCGGACACGGCCGTGCCGTCTGCCGTTCGCCGCGCCGTTCGACCGTTCACCGACCGGCGCGGCCGCCCGTCGGACCACCCGGGTGCTTGGGCGCAACGCCGGGGTCTGACGGTTCCGGGTCGGCCCGTCGCAGGTCAGGGTGGACGGGACAGCGCCCCAAGGACCCCCACGCACCCCGGAAGGAGCCACTCGTGCCGCTCTCCCCCACCCTCCCGCGTACGGATCCCGAGGCGCTGGCCGAACTCCAGCGCGACCACGGGCGGGCCCTGTTCGGATTCCTGGTCGGCCTCACCGCCGGCGACGCCCAGCGCGCGGAGGACCTCGTGCAGGAGACCCTCGTACGGGTCTGGCAGCACCCGGAGGCCCTGGCCAGCGGGCACGACTCCATGCGTCCCTGGCTGTTCACGGTGGCCCGCCGGCTCGCGATCGACGCCCGGCGGGCCCGGCTGTCACGGCCGCTGGAAGTGGACCCCGAGGGGCTGGAGCACGCCCCCGCGCCCGTGGACGCCGTGGCCGGGTCGGTCACCGCGATCGACGTCCGGCGGGCCGTGGGGTCGCTCGGTCCGGAGCACCGCGAGGTGCTGCTGCAGGTCTACTTCCGGGACCGGTCGGTGGCGGAGGCGGCCGCCGAACTCGGCATCCCGGCCGGAACCGTCAAGTCCCGCACCTACTACGCCCTGCGCGCCCTGAAGAAGGGCCTCCAGGGCTACGGCTACGGTCTCGGCGCCTGAGGAACGCGTCCCGGAACGCCGCGAACGGATGCGGACCGGACAAAAACCGCCGCGAATTCGACATAAGACCGTCCAAGTTGAGTAAACATCCCCCGCTCCGACAGCCGCTCGGTGAAGGCTCGGTGCTGACGACGGGACGCTCGACGCGCGGGAGAAGGTGGAACGGTGCAGCCCGAGAGTACGAACGGCACCAGTGACGGTGGGCTCGCGGTGCCCATGGCCTGGCTCTACGCCGAGTACATCGCCGACGAACTGCTGCGCACGGGCAGGCTGATCCCGGTCAGCACCCTGGAGTTCCGCGCCGGACGGGACACGCTGGCCCTGACCATCTACCTCTCCGACGCGGCCGGCGAGCTGTCCGGGATCCGCGTGGTCTCACAGCTCGACGAGTGGCTCTCGCTGACGGCGTACGGGCACCCCTGGCGCGACTGGGTCCACACCCGCTTCCTCGACCTGGGCGAGGCGGCCCGGGAACGCGGCCGCGGCGAGGACCCCGACCTGGAACTGGCCCGGGCGGCGTGGCGCTGGCTGGACGGCACCGAACTGTTCGCGACCAATCTCGACCCCGGGCGGCACGGGCACGAGGACTCCCCGCCGGGACTCGACGAGAACGCGCGCGTGTGGACCCCGGCCTGGCAGCTCGGCCTGCCCCTGGGCCACCTGGCGATGCACCTCTTCTGACCGGCGGGAGACCCGCCGCTAGGAGGACCTGTCGGCCGGATCCATCACCAGGCCCGTGAAAGCGGCCTCGTTGCGCTCCGCCCGGCGGACGTACCACCGGGCGATCAGCCACATCACCGGGTACACGAGCAGGCCGAGCACCAGCCAGACGAGCGGGCCCGACCGGGCCCGCGGCACCACGAACACCAGCGGCAGCGAACCGACCAGGGCCGCCAGAGCCGCCAGCGCCCCGAGGCCCGCGCGCAGCTGACTGCGCATGAGGGCCCGTACGTAGGTGGCCCCGAGGGTGGTCTGCTCGGAGATCTCCGAGCGGGCGGGGGTGTGGGCGGGCGCCCGGCGGCGGGCCCCCCGGGGCACCCCGGTGACGATCTCGCGCCGTGGCGGCGGCGTCGGCTGCTGGGCCATGGTGCCGGAGTCTACGCAGGGCCCCGCTATTTGAGGAGGCGTGAGAGCCGCCGGTCGGCGAGCGGCTTCCCGCCGGTCTGGCAGGTGGGGCAGTACTCCAGTGAGGAGTCCGCGAAGGACACCGAGCGGATGGTGTCCCCGCACACCGGGCACGGCTCGCCCGCCCGGCCGTGCACGCGCAGCCCGCTCTTCTTCTCGGCCTTGAGCTTCCCGGCGGCGACCCCGTGCGCCCGGCCGACCGCCTCGCGCAGGGTGTCCCGGACCGCGGTGTGGAGCTGCGTGATCTGCTCCTCCCCGAAGGAGGAGGCGAGCTTGAACGGCGACACCCGGGCGGCGTGCAGGATCTCGTCGCTGTAGGCGTTGCCGATGCCCGCGATCACGCTCTGGTCGCGCAGGACGCCCTTGATCTGGCGCCGCTCCCCCGCGAGGAGCGCGGCGAAGGCGTCCCGGTCGAAGTCCTCGGCGAGCGGATCGGGGCCGAGGCGGGCGATGCCGGGCACCTCCCGGGGGTCGTGGACCACGTACACGGCGAGCCGCTTCTGGGTGCCGGCCTCGGTCAGGTCGAAGCCGCCCCCGCCCTCGAGTGCGACGCGCAGGGCCAGCGGCCCCTTGCCGGGCCGCGGCGGCTGCTCCGGCAGGGTGTCCTGCCAGCGCAGCCAGCCGGCCCGGGCCAGGTGGGTGACGAGGTGGAGCTCACCGATCCGCAGGTCGAGGAACTTCCCGTGGCGGGCGACGGCGCCGGCGGGCTGCCCTTCGAGGGCGGTGGGCGGCGGGTCGTAGGTCTTGAGCACGCTCACCGCGAGCGGGAGGACGCGCGCGACCACCCGCCCGGCGAGGTGTTCGTCGAGGTACTCGCGCAGGGCCTCGACCTCGGGCAGCTCCGGCATGGTCCCAGCCTGCCGCCGCCTCAGGCGAAGCGCGAGCTGGACACGGGGCCGGGCGAGGCGACGCGGTCCCGGGGTCCGGTGAGCCAGCCGGGGGCGACGCCTGCGGCGAAGGTGCGGAAGGCCCCGTCCGGATCGGGCGGGGTCGCCCCGTCGCCGCCGTCCGGAGCCGGGTCCGCCGCGGCGACGTCCCGGGCGATCTCCTCCTCGGGCCGCTCGTCCTCCCGCCAGGGCGGAACCGCGTACTGGCACAGCAGCGTGCTGAAGTCGGCGCTCACCGCGGGCGGATCGGTCCAGCAGGTGGCGTGCTCGGCCAGGATCTGGCCGGGCGTGCGCGTGTGCAGCGTGCGGACGAGGTCCGGGTCGGCCTGGTTCAGGTCGTAGGCGACGACGAGGGTGTCGGTGCGGTCCGGGTCGTACGGGACGGCGGGCAGCCCGAGCACCGCGGCGGCGGCGAGGCCGAGGATCCGGTCGGACCGGCCGGGCAGCAGCGAGACGGTGGCGGGGCTGGTCCCCGCGGCCTCCAGGGCGAGCCCGAGGCGGGCCAGGCCGTGGCGGCACTGTTCGTGGGTGTCGCCGAGGTAGGCGTACCGGCCGGTCATCCCGGCGTCCCAGCCGTACGGGGACAGGGTGGCGAGCAGTCCGCCCGTGAGGCCGTAGTGCCAGCCGCGCAGGTCGGCGGGGCCGAACGGGTCGGGGTGGCCGGCGCCGCGCTGGACGCGGCGGGACTGCCCGCTGCGCAGGACCTGGCGGGCCTGGCGGTCCCGTGCGGGCGCCCACTGCGGGTCCTCGGGCTCGGGCAGGCCGGTCACCAGCCGCTCGGCGGTGTCCAGGTCCCCGGCGAACAGGGTGTTGTGCACGAGGAGGTAGGTCTCGGGCCAGGCGGGCAGCCGGTCCCCCCGGCCGGCGAGCAGTGCGGCGGCCTCCGCGTGCCGGCGCTCGTCCTCCAGGGCGGACACCAGTTCGGCGAGGAGCGTGCGCGAGTCGGGGAGCAGACCGAGGGCCTCGCGCAGCGGTGCGACGGCGAGGAAGGAGATGCCGCGCTCGACGCAGGCGTACCCGAAGTCGTAGAGGGCCTGGGGTTCGCGGGGCCGCTTGGCGGCCTTGCGGGCGGCGTCGGCCAGGTCCTTGAACCCGGCCTTGTCGGCCAGGGCCCTGACGGCCTTGGCGAGTTCGGCGATCGGTGCCGTCTCGGCGTGCGGCCGCAGGGACCGGACCGCTCCGGGCAGATCGTCCTGCTTCAGCAGACGGCGTACTTCGTCCATGGTGTGGGTCATCGCCGCTGATCCTCGACGACCCCCCGCCGCCCCGCAACGGACTTTCTCCCGGAGCCCGGCCGCGGGACCGCCCTCAGCCCACGACGAACTCGCACCACACGCACTTGCCGCTGCCGCGCGGCTCCACGCCCCATACGTCCGCCAGCCGGTCCACCAGCATCAGCCCTCGGCCGGAGACCCCCGATTCACCGGCCTCCCGTCGCCGCGGGAGCGCGCTGGAGCGGTCGGCGACCTCCACGCGCAGCCGGTGTTCGTGGCCCGCCAGGATGCGCAGGGTGACGATCGCGGGGCCGTCGGTGTGCATGAGGGCGTTCACGATCAGCTCGTCCGCGACCAGTTCGATCTCGTCGGCCCGCTCCCGCGCGCCCCAGGCGCGGACCGCCGCCCCGATCATGTGGCGGGCGGCGACGAGGGCCTCCGGGTCTCCCGGTGCCACGTGCTGCTGGAGCCGGCCGCCGCCGGGCGGGGCGGGGGCGGGCCGGCGGCGCAGCAGCAGGAGGGCCATGTCGTCGTTGCCGCCGCGGTCGGTGACGATCTCGCACAGCCGGTCGGCGAGGAGCTGCAGGTCGGCGGGGCCGCTGCGGATGTGGGAGGTCAGGACGTGGATCCCGTCGTCGAGGTCGGCCCCGGGGTGTTCGACGAGGCCGTCGGTGCACAGCAGGAGCGTTTCTCCCGGGTCGAGTTCCACAGTGGTCACCGGGTACTCCAGCCGGCCGAACTCCGCGGAGAGGCCGAGCGGCATGCCGCCGCCCACCGGGAGCCGGTGGCAGTCGCCGTCGCGGGTGCGCAGCAGCGGGTCGATGTGGCCCGCCCGGACCATCTGGAGCACCCCCGTGGAGAGGTCGGCCTCCACGTACGTGCACGTGGCGAAGCGCTCGGTGTCCAGCTCGTGCAGGAAGACGGACGCCCTGGCCATGACGGTGCCGGGCGAGTGTCCCTCGGCGGCGTACGCGCGCAGGACGATCCGCAGCTGGCCCATGACGGCGGCCGCGTGGGTGTCGTGGCCCTGGACGTCGCCGATGACGGCGCCGACGCGGCCGCCGGGCAGCGGGATGACGTCGTACCAGTCTCCGCCGATGTCCTGGCCCATCCGGGCGGAGCGGTACCGTACGGCGATCTCCCCGCCGGGCACCGCGGGGATCCGCCGGGGCAGCATGGCCTGCTGGAGGCCCTCGGCCAGGTCGTGCTCCTGCTCCAGGAGCATGGCCCGCTGGAGGCTCTGGGCGATGCTGCTGCCGAGGGCGACGAGCAGGTTGCGCTCCTCCTGGGTGAAGCCGTCCTTGTCCTGGTAGAGCAGGCCGATGGCGCCGATCGGGCGGGCCTGGGCGATCAGCGGCAGGTAGGCGGCGGCCGAGATCTGCATGTACGAGATCTTCGTCCAGAGCGCGGGGTAGTCCCGGGCGAACTCCTCCGCGGTGTCGAGGAAGCGGGGCTGGAGGGAGCGGACGACCTCGCTCATCGGGTACTGCTCGTCGATGCGGGTGTAGCGGGTCCCGGGGACGAAGCTGCCCTCCGGGCCTTCGGCGACGAGGTGGATCCGCCCGGCCTCGACGAG
Organism: Streptomyces erythrochromogenes; assembly: GCF_040684695.1. Lineage (GTDB taxonomy): Bacteria > Actinomycetota > Actinomycetes > Streptomycetales > Streptomycetaceae > Streptomyces > Streptomyces erythrochromogenes_C. Next base: position 147,302 of record NZ_JBFBGM010000001.1, on the reverse strand, counting down.
GCCCATCACCATGCCCATCGAGCCCAGCCGTTCCAGGCCGTGGGCGTCGCCGAGCGCGTCGATGACGTCCTGCACGGTCCGGGCGTGCGCGAGGGCCGCGGTCGTGCTCTCCACCACCGAGGTCTGCCGGCGCCGCTCCTCGTCGAGTCCGAGCCGTTCGGCCGAGTGGCTCAGCTCCTCGGTCGCGTCCCGGACGATGCCGATGATCCGGTGCGGCCGCCCTTCGGGGCCGCGCATGACGCGGCCCTGGGTGTGCGTCCAGCGCAGGCGCCCGTCGCGGCAGCGGATGCGGAAGTAGGCGCCGTAGCTGTCGACCTCGCTCTTGAGCGCGGCGGAGACCATGGCGTCGAGCCGGGCCGATTCGGCCGGCGGGACGCGCGGGGAGAGCGAATCGGGCCGGCCGTCGTACTCGTCGGAGGTCAGGTCGAAGACGTCGAGGGCGGCTTCGTCCATGTGCATGAGACCGGTGACCAGGTCCCAGTCGAAACTTCCCATGCGGTTGAGCGAGAGCGACCGGTCCGGGTGTGCGGGCCAGTCGTCCGGCAGCGATACGGTGGTCGGCACCGGTCCACCATGACACACGGGCCGGTCAGGCGCTCTCCAGCGACTGGCTCCCGTCGGACGGCGCCGGCTGGAGGTCGGGGTCGGCGTAGGGATCCGTGGAGGGGTTCGCGTACGGGTCGGAGTAGGGGTCCGCGTACGGATCCGTATAGGGGTCCGCGTAGGGGTCGGCGTAGGGATCGGCGTACGGGTCCTGGGGATCGCCGGGCTGCGTGGTCGACCCGTCGGGGTACGGCGGGAGCGCGGGATCGGCGGGGTCCTGCGTGAGCGGGTCGGTCGGGACCTCGGACGGCGGCCGCTTCTGGGGCTGCTGCGGCTGTCGCGGCCGGGTGGAGGGGTTCAGCGGGACGGCGGGGCTCTGCTGGGCGTTCGTGCCCGGTGAGCTCTGCGGGGCCGAGGGGTCCGCCGGGCAGTCCGCCGCCCCGGATCCCGGGGTGCTCGGGCAGGGGGCGGCCGAGGCGGCGCCGGAGGCGGCGGGGCCGCTGGGAATGCCGTCGGCCGGGTCGTAGGGGGGCAGGGCCTGCGGGGTCCGGTCCTGGGCGCCGTCGTCGCCGCGCTTGCGCTCGATCCAGGTGTTGTTCGCGATGTTGACGATCACCAGGTTGTTGATCACGTGGGTGGTGGGTTCGATCACGACGACCTGGTTGGCGTGGTAGCCGTTCCACGGGTCGCCCTTGTGCACCGGGCTGCCCTTGGCCGCGCGCGGGGAGCCGAGCGGGTTTCCGCAGCCGCACCGGACGCGGGGCATGCCGTGCTCGTCGACCAGGACGGCGGTGCCGGCCTGGAGGACGGACTGGTAGCCCTCGGCGCGGCCCCCGCGGAAGCCGTGGTTGGTGACGCGGGTGTCGGCGCGCAGCACGACGGGGGTCAGGCCGCGCAGGAAGTCGGGGATCTTGGCCTCTGCGATTCCGGACGCCTCGGCGAAGGCGCGGGCCTTGTCGCTGTCCTCGGTCAGGTATCCGACCTGTTGCTCCACGTCGCAGCTGCCGAGCCGCTGGGTGCCGCCGTAGAGGCCGGGGGTGGCCGCGTTGACCGTCCGGATGCCCTGCCCGGTGGGGTTGGGCAGCGGGGGCTGGACGGGGGCCGACTCGCCGGTGGCCGAGGAGGCGGTGAAGGGGTCGGGGCCGGCGCTGGCCACCGGCTGGAGGTGGACCTCCTGGCTCTCGGGTCCGGCCGCGCTCGTCGGCTGCTGGTGCCCGCCGCAGGCGGCGGCGAACAGGCCGAGCAGGGCGAAGAGGGCGGCGCCGGCCGGTGCCTGACGACGCGACGCCTGACGAGGTGTCGGAAGTGACGGTCCGTTCACAGATTTCTCCCTTTTCGCCCCGATTACTTCCTCTTGTCTGCCGCATCCGCACGGGAGCCGCAACCGGAGCGCGTCTTGAACATGTTCAAGGAACCTCGTAGGCTCACTCCTGCGCCTTGAACGTGTTCAAGGCGTTGGTCGGCCGGCCCGACACCGACCGGCATCTCCCCGACAGGAGGACCCGCCGTGACCCGCCTCATCAGCGTCGGCCGTGACACCCTCACCTACCCCGACAGGGGCGCGACGGCCCACCGCCCCCTGCCCGCCGGATACCGCCACCTGCGCCACCGCACCCGCCTGGGGTACGGCCGGGCCGTCTTCGAGTCCGCCGGGGCCGCCGTGACCACCTTCCACGCGCACCGGGCCGCCGGCCTGCGAGTGCGGGCCGGCGTCGGCGCGGCCTCGCCGGGCATCCGCGTCGTCGTCGGCATCGGCCGCGGCCCCCTGCGGGTGGACGCGCCCTGCGAGGTGGTCTGGACGGCGTACGAGCCCGCCCGGATCGGTTTCGCCTACGGGACGCTGCCGGGACACCCCGAGTGCGGCGAGGAGTCCTTCGTCGTCGACATGGACCCCGACGGCACGGTGTGGTTCACGGTGACGGCCTTCAGCCGCCCGGACCGCTGGTACACCCGCCTCGCCGGACCGGTGGTCCCCTTCTTCCAGGAGCACTGCGCCCGCCGGATCGGCAGCCGGCTGCGCAGACTGGCCGGGGCCGGGCGGCCGGCCGGATACTGGAGGCGATGGACTGGTTCACGGCGCCCGGGTACTGGCTCGCCCGGCTGGTCTTCCAGCGGGCCCTGGCCGGCGTCTACCTCGTCGCCTTCGTAGGGGCCGCACTGCAGTTCCGCGCCCTGATCGGGGCGCACGGCATGCTGCCCGTGCCGCACTACGTACGGTACGTGCCCTTCCGGCGCGCCCCGAGCCTGTTCCAACTGCACTATTCCGACCGGCTCTTCGCGGGGTGCGCCTGGACCGGTGCCGCGCTGGCCGCGGCCCTGGCCGCCGGGGCCGGGGACGAACTGCCGCTGGCCGCCGCCATGGCCCTGTGGGCCGCGCTGTGGCTGCTCTACCTCTCCATCGTGAACGTCGGCCAGACCTGGTACTCCTTCGGCTGGGAGTCGCTGCTGCTGGAGGTCGGCTTCCTGGCCGTCTTCCTCGGCAACGCCCGGACCGGGCCGCCCGTGCTCGTGCTGTGGCTGCTGCGCTGGGTGCTCTTCCGCGTGGAGTTCGGGGCCGGGCTGATCAAGATGCGCGGGGACCCGTGCTGGCGGCAGCTCACCTGCCTCTACCACCACCACGAGACGCAGCCGATGGCGGGGCCGCTGAGCTGGTTCTTCCACCACCTGCCCAAACCCCTGCACCGGGTGGAGTGCGCCGCCAACCACGTGACGCAATTGGTCGTCCCGGTCCTGCTGTTCACTCCTCAGCCGGTCGCCTCCTACGCCGCGGGGGCGGTCATCGCGACCCAGCTGTGGCTCGTACTGTCCGGCAACTTCGCCTGGCTGAACTGGCTGACGATCACCCTCGCCGTGTCGGCCGTGGACTTCACCGGGCTCGCCGGGCCGCCCCCGGCCGCCGCCTCACGGCCGGCTCCGGTGTGGTTCGCCGTCCTGGTCTGCGCCGTGACCGCGCTGGTCCTGTTCCTCAGCCGCCACCCGGTGCTCAACATGATCTCGCGCCGCCAGGTGATGAACCGCTCCTTCGACGCGCTGCACCTCGTCAACACCTACGGGGCCTTCGGCTCGGTCGGCCGGGTCCGGATGGAGGTGGCGGTGGAGGGGACCGCGGACCGGGTGCCGCGCGAGGACGGTGCGTGGAAGGAGTACGGCTTCAAGGGCAAACCCGGTGAACCGGGCCGGCTGCCGCGCCAGTTCGCCCCCTACCACCTGCGCCTGGACTGGCTGATGTGGTTCGCGGCGATCTCCCCCGGCTACGCGCGCGACTGGTTCGGGCCGTTCACGGAGCGGCTGCTGGCGGGCGACCGGGACACCCTGCGACTGCTGCGCCACAACCCCTTCCCGGACGCCCCACCCGTGTACGTGCGGGCCCTGCTCTACCGCTACCGCTTCACCACCTGGCGGGAGCTGCGCGAGACCGGCCACTGGTGGCACCGCACGCTGGTGCGCGAGTACCTCCCGCCGACCCGGCTCGCGCGGGCCCGGCCGTCAGAGCCCGAGTAGCGCCGCCTCCCGTTCGGCGTCGATGCCGGGGGCCGGCCGGTCGCTCCGCTGCGGGGGCCGGCCGCCGAGGGTGCGCAGCCAGGCCCAGGTGTCGGCCACGGTCTCCTCGACGGGGCGGCACTTCAGGCCCGTCTCCAGCGCCCTGGTCACATCGCCGCCGAACATGTGGTCGTAGGACTCGCCCTCGGGGAGCCAGACCGGGAGCTCGGTCCAGGGCTCGACCCCGGCCGCGACGATCGGCGCCGGGTCGGTCCAGCGCAGTTCGGCGCCGCCGCCCGTCACGGCGGCGCAGGCGTCGAGGAGCGCGCCCATGGTGGCGTGCCCGAGCGGCGAGACCAGGTTGTAGGGGCCGCCGAGCCCCGCCTCGGCGGCGTCCAGGGTCCAGCGCGCGAGGTCGCGGACGTCGATGTACTGGATCGGGAGTCCGCGCGGGCCGGGGGCGAGCACCGGGCCGCCGCGCGCCATGCGGCCGAGCCACCACGGCAGCCGGCCGACGTTCTCGTACGGGCCGAGGATCAGCCCGGCCCGGACCAGCAGGGCCCGGTCCGCGAAGGCGTCCAGCGCGGCGAGCTCGCCGCCCCTCTTGTCCTCGGCGTAGGCGGTCGCCCCGGCGTCCGGCGAGCCCTCGACGAGGAGGCCGTCCTCGCCCTGCCCGGCAGGGGCGGGGTAGGCGTACACCGAGCGGCTGGAGACGTACGCGTACCTCCCGGCCCGGCCGCTCAGCAGGCGGGCGCTGTCGCGCACCGCCGTGGGGGCGCCGCCCCAGGTGTCGACGACGAGGTCCCACCCCCCCTCGGCGAGGGCGGCCAGGCCCCCGGGGGCGGTGCGGTCCCCGTGCAGGGCACGGGTGCCCGGCGGGGGTGCGTGGTGCCCCCGGTGGAAGACGGTCACCTCCCAGCCCCGGGCGAGGGCGTCCTCGGTGATCGCGCGTCCGACGAATTCGGTACCACCCAGCATCAGCAGCTTCATGCGCCCACCCTGGCCCGGCGGGACCGGGCCGCGGAAGCGGTGATCGCTCTCGGCGATGACGCTCAGGGCGTAGAGATCACCGGCCGGACGGGGCAGCGCCCCCGGTGCCGGTGGGCACGAGGGGGCGCTTGCACCGCTCTGCGGGTCGGTGCGGAGGCTACGCGGACACCACCTAGTCGATGCCGGGCAGGATGTGGGCTTCCGCCAGGTCGTCCTCGTACCCGGCCAGCCGGATCGGGGCGGAGCGCGCCCAGACCTCCAGGCTTCCGAGTTCGTCGGAGCGCTTCTTGGCACGCGATCCGGTCCGCTCCAGCAACTTCGGTTCGGGCTTTGTCTTTTCAGTCACCGCGCACTCCTCTGTGTCGCGCAACCCGGCATGCTGACCGCGAGCCGGGCAAGGGATCAAGGGTTCCGGACGCGGTGGCGTCTTGGTGGAGCGCGGCCCGGATGGGGGCCGTCTTGATGCCCCAGGGTACACATATGAGCGGACCTCCGCTCGATAGGAAGGCAAAATCCGCTGCGCCCTCTCAGTTTCGTCCCGAGTTCAGCAAGTCGTCGGCCGGCGGGTGGGTCACGGATGGTGTGCTCGGACCCGAATGCGCGGGGCGCGACGGAGGAGGTCGACGGTGGCGGGTTCCGGAGCGGCGGAGACCGAAGTCCCGTATTTCACAAGCGTGGTTGAGCTGATGGAGCTGCTGCGGGCCGGTCGCGGCGATCACGCCCTGCGGACCGCGGCGCTGCTCCGGCGCTCCCACCCCGCCGACAAGGAACTGCAGCTCGCGGGCTTGCTCCAGGACATCGGCCGGATGCTCCGTCCGGGTGACGGAGCGCGACACGCCGTACTCGCAGCGCAGGCGCTGCGCCCCCTGCTGGGCGAGCGGGTGGCCCGGCTCGTACGGCTCCAGGCGCCGGCCCCGGCGGCCGGCGGGGCCGGCCTGCCGGGCGAGGACGCGGAGGCGGTGGCCGCCCTGCGCCAGGCCCGCGAGGCGGCGGGGGCGTCGGGCCCGGACGCGGGCGTACTGGAGGACTGGCGCGGGCTCCTGGAACTGGTCGCGGCCGGATCCTGCCGGGCGGGGAACGCGACCGGCCCCCTCGGTTCACCGAGGGGGCCGGTCAGCGGCACGCGGTAGGGCGGGGGCCGCCGGTTACCAGTTCGCCGGGGCGTAGTCCTTGAGGAAGACGCCGAACAGGTCCTCGCCGGCCTCGCCGCGCACGATCGGGTCGTAGACCCGGGCGGCGCCGTCGACCAGGTCGAGAGGGGCGTGGAAGCCCTCCTCGGCGAGGCGCAGCTTGTCGAAGTGGGGACGCTCGTCGGTGATCCAGCCGGTGTCCACCGAGGTCATCAGGATCCGGTCGGCCTGGAACATCTCCTGGCCGCTGGTCCGCGTCACCATGTTCATCGCGGCCTTGGCGGCATTGGTGTTCGGGTGTCCCGCACCCTTGTAGCCGCGGCTGAAGACGCCTTCCATCGCCGAGACGTTCACGACGTACGCCCGGCCGACGGCGGACTTCCGGGCGGCATCGGCCATGGCCGGCCGGAGTGCGCTGATCAGGATGAACGGCGACGTGTAGTTGCACAGCTGGGTCTCGAGCAGCTCCACCGGGGAGATCTGGTCGATGGTCTGGACCCAGGTGTTGCTGTCGACGACGTCGGGCAGCAGGCCGCCGGCGTCGATGGCGGTGCCGGCGAGGTGCCGCTCCAGGCTGGCGTTGCCGGCGACCAGCGCGAGGTCGGCGACCTTCTGGGCCTCCAGTCCGCTCACCCCGACGGGCAGCGCCGCCAGGCCGTCGACCGCGCCGGAGTTGAAGGCGCCGATGACGTGGTGGGCGGGGAGCTCACCGGCGGGCAGCGGGGCGGACTCCCCCTCGACCAGCGCCGCGTAGGCGGTGGGCAGGCGGCGCACGGTCTGCGTCGCGTTGTTGATCAGGATGTCGAGCGGGCCGGCCGCCGCCACCTGGTCGGCGAGGGCCACGGCCTGGGCCGGGTCGCGCAGGTCGATGCCGACGACCTCCAGGCGGTGCATCCAGTCCGCCGAGTCCTCCATCGCCTTGAAGCGGCGGATGGCGTCCTTGGGGAAGCGCGTGGTGATCGTGGTGTGGGCGCCGTCGCGCAGCAGCCGCAGGGCGATGTACATGCCGATCTTGGCGCGGCCGCCGGTCAGCAGCGCGCGCTTGCCGGTGAGGTCGGCGCGGGCCTCGCGCTTGGTCCGGTTCACGACGGCGCAGTCCGGGCAGAGCTGGTGGTAGAAGTAGTCGACCTCGACGTACCGCGTCTTGCAGACGTAGCAGGAGCGCGGGCGCTGGAGTATCCCGGCGATCCGGCCGGCCTCCGTGACCGAGGAGGGCAGGATGCCCTCGGTCTCGTCGTCGATGCGTTCGGCGGAGCCGGTCGCGGTCGCCTCGGTGACGGCCTTGTCGTTGGCGGTCTTGGCGGCGCGGCGTTCCTGGCGGCGGCGCTGCTTGACCGTGCGGTAGACGCCCGCGGTGGCGCGGCGCACGGCGATGGCGTCCGGGTGGTCCACGTCGATCGTGTCGAGTTCGGCGAGCACGTCGAGGCAGAGCGCCAGCCGCTCGGGGTCGATGCCCGGTCCGTGGGCCTGTGCCTGGTCGTGGCTGTCTTCGGTCACCGTCATGGCCGCTGCCGTTCCTTGGTCACTCGTCCGCATCCGCCTGCTGCGGAGGTCCTCAAAAGGGGAACTGTACGGATCGGACACGCCCCGAGCCAAACCCGCGGCCCGCGACCTCACGCACCGCGAACACCCCGTCACCGTACGGGATCGCGTGGTCGCCGTGGGGCGCGGTAGGGGTGGCGCTGCGCTGGTGGGAGGGCCACGCTGCGTACTCCCGTACTACGTCGGGAGTATGACTCGTGACCACCTGTGGGCGGAGGAATAGCGCAGATGGGTCGGGCATTGTGGAGCTTATGAGTGCACTGGCGCTGTCGGTCCTGCTCTGCCTCGTGTCCGCCGTGGCGTACGCGGGCGGCGCGATCGTCCAGGAGAGGGTCGCGGCGAGTACGCCGGACCGGCGGTACGCGCCGTTGCGCCGCGGCGGCTGGTGGGTGGCGGTGGGGCTGAACGGCCTCGGCGCCCTGCTGCACGTGGTGGCGCTCGCCTACGGTCCGCTGAGCCTGGTGCAGCCGCTGGGGGCGCTCACCATCGTGTTCGCGCTGCCGATGGCGGCGGTCTTCGTACGGCGCCGCGCGGGTGCGGCGGCCTGGCGCGGGGCGGTACTGGCCACGGTGGGACTGGCGGGCCTGCTGGCGCTGACCGGCGGTGCCGGGCGGGCGGAGCAGTCCCTGGCGGGGGACGAGCGGAGCCTGCTGCTCGTGGTGACCGGGACCGCCGTGGCCGTGCTGTTCCTGGCGGCGCACCGGATGCACCGGGCGGTGCTGCACAGCGTGCTGCTGGCCGCGGCCGCCGGTACGGCCTTCGGCATGGCCTCGGTGTTCACCAAGTCGGTCGCCGAGAACGTCGGACCGGGTGCGCCCGCCGGCCTGTGGCCGGACCTGGTGGCGATCGCGGTGCTGGCCTCGGGCGGGCTGCTGCTGTCCCAGGCGGCCTACCGGGGCGCCGGCCTGACCGCGCCGCTGGCCACGGTGACGGTGGTCAATCCGGTGGTCGCGGCGACGGTCGGGATCATGCTCTTCGACGAGGGCTTCCGCCACGGGGCCGCGGGCACGGCGGCGGCGCTGGCCTGCGCCGTGCTGGCGGCGGCCGGCCTGGTCCTGCTCACGGCCGTGCCGCCGCACACGCGCGGGTCAGATACGGACGCCGTGGCCGCGCAGGTACTTCAGGGGGTCGACGTCGGAGCCGTAGCCGGGGCCGGTGCGGATCTCGAAGTGCAGGTGCGGGCCGGTGCTGTTGCCGGTCGAGCCGGAGCGGCCGATCCGCTGGCCGCCGGAGACCTGCTGGCCGGACTTCACGCCGAGCGCCGAGAGGTGGGCGTACTGGGAGTACCGGCCGTCGGTGTGCCGGATGACGACCTGGTAGCCGTAGGCGCCGGCCCAGCCGGCGGAGACGACCTCGCCGGGCCCGACGGACTTGACGGTGGTGCCGGTGGCCACGGGGAAGTCGACGCCCGTGTGGTAGCCGCTGGACCAGGAGGATCCCGAGACGCGGTACGCGGTGCCGAGGGCGGCGTCGACGGGGGCGGAGAACCCGCCCGTGGCCGGCTTCTGCTGCGCTGAGGCGGGCTGGGGTTCGGCCTTCTCCGCCGGCTTTTCGGCGGGCTTCTCGGCCGGTTTCGGGGCCTGCTTCTCCGCCGGCTTCGGCGCCGGCTGCTCGGCGGGCTTCTCCGCGGCCGGCTCCACGGGCTTGACCGGATCGGCGGTCCGCGGCGGCTTCTCCGGGTTCTGCGCGGGCGGGGCCGGCGGGGCGGTGGTGACCCGCATCGTGAGGCGCTGGCCGGGGAAGATCAGGTTCGGGTTGTCGCCCACGACGGCCCGGTTGGTCTCGTAGAGCGCCTGCCAGCCGCCCTCGACGCGCTGCTCGGTGGCGATCGCGGACAGCGAGTCGCCCGGCGCGACGACGTACGGGTTGGGCAGGACCTGGGTACCGGTCGGGCGCGGCGCGGTGCCCGCGACCGGGGTCGCCTTGACCTCCTGGGTCCGGGGCTGCGAACCGGCCTGGGGCTGCGCGGGGACCTTCGCCGTGACCTGCGCGGCGAGGGCGGGTGACGGGCCACCGCGGGTGAGGCCGGCCCCCTTGCCGCAGTGCGGCCAGGCCTGCGGCCCCTGCCCCTTGAGGACCTTCTCGGCGACCGCGATCTGCTGTTCCTTGGTGGCCAGGTCGGCGCGCGGGGCGTACGTGGTGCCGCCGAAGGCCCGCCAGGTGCTCTGGCTGAACTGGAGTCCGCCGTAGTAGCCGTTGCCCGTGTTGATGCGCCAGTTGTTGGTCGACTCGCAGGCGGCGACCTTGTTCCAGGTGTCCACGGAGGCCGCTTCGGCCACTCCCGCACCCATCAGCGGGAGCGCGATCCCCGCGCCTCCCGCGGTGACGGCCAGCGAGGCCCGGTTGATGCTGCTCGGCTGATACCGGCGGTGCCGGCCCCGTACGCCCATGGGAGCCCCCCATTCGAGACATCAGGAATCGCACAACGTAACGTCGGGATCATTGCATGACAAGGGAGCAACGGGGCACTGTTCAGCGGAACTTGACAATGACACGGCGGGCGTCGGCGCCGTACGGGCCCCGGCGGGGTAGCGTCGGGCACAGCCCGCACACCGAAGCACGCAGGAGCGCACAGATGAGCACCAGCACGGCCCAGATCGGCGTCACCGGCCTCGCAGTCATGGGCAGCAACCTCGCCCGCAACTTCGCCCGCAACGGATTCACCGTGGCCGTCCACAACCGCACCGTCGCCAGGACCACGGCGCTGGTGGAGGAGTTCGGTCACGAGGGCGCGTTCGTGGCCGCCGAGTCGGCCAAGGAGTTCGTCGATGCGCTGGAGCGCCCCCGGCGCATCGTCATCATGGTGAAGGCCGGGGATCCCACCGATGCCGTGATCCGCGAGTTCGCCCCGCTGCTGGAGGAGGGCGACGTCATCATCGACGGCGGCAACGCGCACTTCGAGGACACCCGGCGACGGGAGCGGGAACTGCGCGAGCAGGGGATCCACTTCGTGGGAGTGGGCATCTCCGGCGGTGAGGAGGGCGCGCTGCTCGGCCCGAGCATCATGCCCGGCGGCTCCGCGGAGTCGTACGCGTCGCTGGGCCCGCTGCTGGAGAAGATCGCGGCCAAGGCCGCCGACGGCACGCCGTGCACCTCCCACATCGGCCCCGACGGCGCCGGACACTTCGTCAAGATGGTCCACAACGGCATCGAGTACGCCGACATGCAGCTCATCGCCGAGGCCTACCACCTGCTGCGCGAGGTCGCCGGCTACTCCCCCGCGAAGATCGCGGAGACGTTCCGGGACTGGAACCGGGGCCGCCTGGACTCGTACCTGATCGAGATCACGGCGGAGGTCCTCGCCCACACGGACGCGGCGACGGGGAAGGCGTTCGTGGACGTCGTGGCCGACGCCGCCGAGCAGAAGGGCACCGGGCGCTGGACCGTGCAGATCGCCCTGGACCTGGGGGTTCCGGTGTCCGGGATCGCGGAGGCGGTGTTCGCCCGCGCCGTCTCCGGCCACGCGGACCTGCGGACGGCCGCGCGCGGGCTCGCGGGCCCGGCGCCCGCCGCGCTGTCGCCGGAGGCGGCGGACGCGTTCGCCGCGCAGGTGGAGGAGGCCCTGTACGCGTCGAAGATCGTCTCGTACACGCAGGGGTTCCACCAGATCCGGGCGGGCAGCGAGGAGTACGGCTGGAACGTGGACCTGGGCGCGGTGGCCTCCCTGTGGCGCGGCGGCTGCATCATCCGGGCGGCGTTCCTCGACCGGATCCGCGCGGCCTACGACGCCAGGCCCGACCTGCCGAGCCTGCTGGCGGACGAGCGCTTCGCCGAGGAGATCGGGGCGGCGCAGGAGGGCTGGCGGTCGGTGATCACGGCGGCGGTGGGCGCGGGCATTCCGGTGCCGGCCTTCGCCGCTTCACTGTCGTACTACGACGCGCTGCGCGCGGAGCGGCTCCCGGCGGCCCTCACCCAGGGCCAGCGGGACTTCTTCGGGGCCCACACCTACCGGCGGACCGACCGCGAGGGCTCGTTCCACACCCTCTGGAGCGGCGACCGCTCCGAGGTCCGTACCGACTGACGCCGCCGCTCAGCTCCAGGGCCCGGGCTGCGGGATGGGCGCGGGGCCCGGGGGCGGGGGCACCGGGTCCGGCTCCGGTACGGGCCCGGGGACGGGCGGCACGGGACGCGGGATCGGCTCGGGGTCCGGGAACGGAGTGGGGGCCGGCGTCGGATCGGGCCCGGGGGCCGGCGGCTGCGTGGCTTCCAGTTTTCGCACCATGTACGGCGCTTTCCCGCGTTTGCGTCCCGTACGCCCCTATGGCGCCGCCGAGAGGGCGAGCGCGGCGGCCAGGCCCGGCCGGGGACTGGCCAGGACGGGGGTTCCGGTCGTGGCCAGTCCGGCGGCGCCGGCCATGGATGCCTGGGCCAGGACGATGACGTCCGCACCGGTGACGGTATCGGCGGCCTCGGCCACCCGGGTGAGGTAGCCGGCGGTGTCCCCCGCCTCGAAGCTGTCCCAGGCGCCGGCGACGAGGTGGGTGGCGACCGACACGGGCCGCCCTCCGGCCTCCTCGGCGAGCAGTTCCGCGGTCGGGGCGAGGGTGGACGCGAGGGCGGCGAGGACGGCGATGCACGGGCCCGTGCGCACGGCCGCGGCCGCCATCGGCCGGTCCACCCGCAGCACCGGGGCGCCGAGGGCCGGGGCCTGCGCCTCGGCGGTCGCCCCGATGGTGGAGCAGGTGACCAGCACGGGGCGCGGCCCGGCTCCGGCGAGCAGGTCCCGCAGGGCCGGGGCCACGGACGCCGGCCCGTGCGCGCGGGCTCGGTCCAGCAGCTCCGGCACCACCAGGTGCCGCAGTACGGCCCCCGGGTGGTGCCGGTCGCGCAGCGCGTCGAAGACGGGGACGTGCACCGGCGAGGTGTGCAGCAGGGTCAGGTCGGCGGCCGTCACCACCGGGTGGAGTCGGCCGCCAGTTGTGCCTTGGCGGCCGCGACCACCTCGGCCGGCGCGACGGGAGCCTCGTCGGGGTGTTTGGCGGCCCAGCTCGCCGCATACGGGCAGAGCGGCACCACGGGAACGCCCTCGGCTCCGGCGAGTCCGTAGAAGGTCCGCACGAGGCCTCCGGCGATGCCCCGGCCCTCGTGGCCCGGCTCGACAACCGTGTGCACCGCCACCAGGGCGTGGGGCGGCTCGGCGAGCACGAAGTAGGCGATGTACCCGACCGCCGTCCCGTCCTCGACGGCGAGCAGCCGCCCGGCCTTGCGCTCGTCCTGGAACTCGATCGGCGCGTTCGGGCCGTTCGGGCTGTTCGGGCTGTTCGGGCTCTCGGGCATGGTCCCCGGCTCCTTCTCTGACTTTTCGGAGGCTTATCGGGCGGCGACGGCGTGGGGGCTGCGCTCCTGGTCCGTACCCGGTACCGGTGCGGAGGGGTCGGCGCCCAGTTCGACGATCCGGTTGTCCGCGTCGACGTGCACGACGCGGGGCTTCAGCGTCCGGGCCTCGGCGTCCTCGACCTGGGCGTAGCTGATGAGGATGACGAGGTCTCCGGGGTGCACCAGGTGCGCGGCGGCGCCGTTGATCCCGATCACGCCGGATCCGCGCTCGCCCTCGATGACGTAGGTCTCCAGCCGCGCGCCGTTGGTGATGTCCACGATGTGGACGAGCTCCCCGGGGAGCAGATCGGCAGCGTCCAGCAGGTCGGCGTCCACGGTCACGGACCCGACGTAGTGCAGGTCGGCCTGGGTGACGGTGGCCCGATGGATCTTGGACTTGAACATCGTACGCAGCATGGAGAAACTCCCGGATTGTCGGCTCCCTGCCCGCTTTATGCAGGTCAAGGGCGTTCTCCGCAGCCTACAGCGCTTCGCCCGCCGGGTCAGCAGTCCGCCGGATTCCGGCCGGGTTCATGCGGGGACGCGCAGTCCCGCCAGGAGCCGGTCGAGCGCCCGCTCCGCGTCCTGCGGGTCACCGCCCCGCGCGATCCAGAGCGCGGCCTCGTTCATCGCCCCCGAGAGCAGCCGGGCCAGGGGTTCCACCGGCTGATCGGCGATGACCCCGGCCGCGGCGAGCGCCGCCAGGGCCTCGGTGAGGTGCCGGGCGGAGGACTCCTCGTCCAGGCTCCGCCACTCGTCCCAGCCCAGCACCGTCGGGGCGTCGACCAGCAGGATCTGCCGCACGGCGGGGTCGGTCCCCGCGGCCAGGAAGGCCCGGCAGCCGGCCCCGAGCTGTTCCCAGAGGTCGTCGTGCCGCTCGGCGGCGGCCGCGACCCGGTCGCCCAGATCCTGTTGGACCTGGGCGACGACGGCCCGGAAGAGCCCCGCCTTGCTGTCGAAGTGGTGGTAGGCGGCCCCCTTGGTGACCCCGACGGCCTGCGCCACCTCGGCCAGCACCACGTGGTGGTAGCCGTCGGCGGAGAACCGCCGCCGCCCTTCGGCCAGCAGTGCCCGCCGCGTGGCCGCCCGCTGCTCGGCCCGGTTGACCGCCATCACACGTACCGCCTTCCCATTTCACATACCGGGGGTATGCTAACCCTATGGTTCACATACCCAAGGTATGCGAAATGGACGGAAGGCCCCTGCCATGACGAACGAATCCGCGATCGCGAACCGACTCGGCTCCTTCTACCCGGTGCTCGCCACGGGGGACGTCGCGGCGTCCCGCGACTTCTACACCCGCCACTTCGGCTTCGAGGTGACCTTCGAGGCGGACTGGTACGTCAGCCTGCGCCGCGCGGACGCGCCGCAGTACGAGCTGGCGCTCCTCGACCCCTCCCACCCGACCGTCCCCGAGGGCCACCGGGCCGCTCTTTCGGGCGGCCTGCTGCTGAACTTCGAGGTGGACGACGTGGACGCCGAGTACCGGCGCCTCGTGGTGGCGGGCGGCCTGTCCGCGCTCTCGCCGCTGCGGACCGAGGAGTTCGGCCAGCGCCACTTCATCGTCGGCGCCCCCGACGGCGTGCTGATCGACGTCATCACCGTCGTCCCGCCGAATGAGGAGTACGCAGCCCAGTACACCGCCGCCTGACCCCGCCCCCGCATCAGGCATCGGCACATCCATGGACATGTAGGGCCGGAACATGACGAACTCCTCGCACCGTGCGCGCCGTTACAGTGGGCGACGGCGTCAGTCGGTTCGACCGCAAGGGAGCGGGAACCGCGCGAAGGAGGCTTTGCATGCTCGAATGGAAGCGGGTCCGCTCCGGCATCCGTCCCGTGCCCGATCCGACCGCGACGTCGATGGTCTGGGCCGTCGCGGCCGCCACCGCCTTCGCCCTGGTCGCCGTCTTCAACTTCCTCGACGGAGAGGGCGACCCCACCCTCGACCTGGTCGCGATCTCCATCACCGCTGCCCTGGTCAGCACGGGAGCACGCCTCACCGCCGCACCGGGGACCGCCCTGCTGTGCTGGCTCGTGCTCAACGTCTACGCCACCGCCCCCATCGGCGCCCTCACCTGGGAGGCCCCGTACGACCTCGGCCGGATCGTGTGCCTCCTCGCGGCCGCCGGCACGGGGACCGTCCTGGCCCGGCTCGCTCACGCCCGGTCCGCCTACCACCGACTGACGCCGTAGGCCCCGGACCGGACGAACGGCGAACGGCGAACGGACGCCCCGCCGTCAGAGCAGGCTGCCGAAGAACCCGCGCACGTCGTCCACGAGGGCCTGCGGTTCCTCCATCGCGAGGAAATGGCCCCCGCGCTCGAGTTCGGTCCACCGCACGACGTCGTGGTCGCGTTCGGCCCAGCGGCGGACGGTCACGTCGTGGGTGGAGAGCAGGACGGCAGTCGGGACGGTCCCGCGCCCACCGGCCGCCGCCGCTCCCGGTGCGTCGTCCGCGTTCTCCTCCTCGCCCCACGTGCCGGCGGAGATCTCCTCGTAGTAGATCTGGGCGGCCGAGGCGGCGGTACCGGTCAGCCAGTACAGCGCGACCGCCGTCAGCATGCGGTCCCGGTCGATGCTGTCCTCGGGCAGCCCGTCCGCCGGGGCGGTCAGCTCCTTGAACTTCTCCACCATCCAGGCGAGTTGGCCGACCGGGGAGTCCGTGAGCGCGTAGCCGACCGTCTGCGGCCGCTTGGAGTTGCACTGCAGGTAGCCGTCGTTGAAGTCCTGCATGGCCTGCCGGCGCCGCTCATCGGCCTCGGTGAGGCCGTCCGTCTCGCCCTCCGCCCCGACCGGGAACGTGAGCAGGGCGTTGACGTGGACACCGATCACCCGCTCCGGGGCCTGCGCACCCATCCGGGGGGCGACCCAGGAACCGGTGTCGTAGCCGTGCACGCCGTAGCGCGCGTAGCCGAGGCGGGACATCAGCCGGGTGAGGACCGCGGCCATGCGGGCCGCGCCCATTCCGGGCCCCGCGAGAGGGGTGGAGAAGCCGAATCCCGGCAGTGAGGGAATGACCAGGTGGAAGGCCTCGGCCGGTTCGCCGCCGTGTGCCCGGGGGTCGGACAGCGGGCCGATGACGTCGAGGAAGTCGGCCACCGAGCCCGGCCAGCCGTGCAGCAGCACCAGCGGCGTGGCACCGGGCTCGGGCGACCGTACATGCAGGAAGTGGACGTTTTGCCCCTCGATGTCGGTCAGGTACTGGGGATGGGCGTTCAACTCGGCCTCGTGCGTCCGCCAGTCGTAGGCGGTGAGCCAGTGTTCGGCCAGGCCCTTGAGATAGGCCACCGGAACGCCGCGGCTCCAGCCGACACCGGGCAGTTCGTCCGGCCAGCGGGTGGCGGCGAGGCGGGAGCGGAGGTCGTCGAGCCGGCTCTGGGGGACATCGATGCGGAACGGCGCCATGCCGGGGATCGTGTTCGTCATGGCCGGGACGCTAGGGTGCGCTTAGGACAGTTCCGTTCCCAAGCGTGCGGCACCCTGGCACCATGCTGGAAACCTCCGCGCGGCTGCTGAGACTGCTGTCCCTGCTGCAGACCCCCGGCGCATGGTCCGGGACCGAGCTCGCCGAACGCCTCGACGTCAGCCGCCGCACGCTGCGCCGCGACGTGCAGCGGCTGCGCGACCTCGGCTATCCGGTCCACGCGACCCAGGGCACCGCCGGCTACCGGCTCGGGCCCGGGGGCCGGCTGCCGCCGCTGCTGCTCGACGACGAGGAGGCCGTGGCCGTCGCGATCAGCCTGCGCACCGGGGCCGACGGCTCGGTCCTCGGGGTCGAGCAGGCCGGTCTGCGCGCCCTCACCAAGCTGGAACAGGTCCTGCCCGCGCGGTTGCGGCACCGCGTCACCACCCTGCACGGCGCCACCGTCCGGGCCGGCGCCGTCCCGGCCCCCGCGGTGTCCGCGGACACCCTCATGACCATCGCCGAGGCGTGCCGCCGGCACGAGCGGCTGCGCTTCGAGTACACCGGCCCCCGCCTGGGCACCTGCATCCGCTCGGCCGAGCCGCACAGCCTGGTCAGCTTCGGCCGCCACTGGTACCTGGTCGCCTGGGACACCGACCGGGACGACTGGCGCACCTTCCGCGTCGACCGGCTCGTCCCCCGCACTCCGGCAGGTCCGCGGTTCACGCCCCGTGAACTCCCCGGGAACGACGCGGCCGGCTACGTGGCCCGCCGCCTGTCGGCGCAGGCCTGGCCGGTCCGGGCGACCGTCACCCTGCATGCATCCGCCACCGCGGTCGCCGGCCGCGTCTGGCCGGGGATGGGAGTCGTCGAGCCCGTGGACGAGCACAGCTGTCTGCTGTACCTGGGAGCCGACACCTGCCGTGATCTCGCCTGGATGATCACCTCGGTCGACACCGACTTCACCCTCGTCGACGCCCCACCCGGACTCGCCGAGGCCCTCCACGCCCAGGCCACCCGCTGCCTCGCCGCCATGGATCCGGCCCGGACGCCTCCCCCGGAGGGTGAAAAACACCGCGGGATCACCCCCGCGCACCGGGGGCGGGCGCCGCTCCCCGCTGCCGACGGGCCGGAGAGGTTAGAAGATGGATTATGAGCGTCTTCCTGGGACACCTCCGGCGTGTGCTGCCCGGCTCGGCCAAGCGCGCCTCCGCCGCCTCCGGAGCCCCCCGTTCCGAAGATCGCCAGGAACCCCGGGAACCCCAGGAGCACCCCCAGGCCTGGGCGAGCAGGGTCCGCAAGCCGCAGCGGCTGTCCTCCCTCCTGAGCGCGCGCAGCGTGGCCGGCGAGGTGTTCCTCCTCCAGCTCGTCGTCGTGGTGCTCCTGGTCGCCGCGGCGGTGGTGGCGCTCGTGGTGCAGGCCCGCAGTGACGCCATGCTGGACGCCCGGCACCGTACGCTCGCGGCCGCCGGCACCTTCGCGGAGTCCCCCGGCATCGTCCCCGCCCTGCGCAGTCCCGATCCGAGCGCCGTACTGCAGCCGAGCGCACAGGCGGCGCGGAAGATCGCCGGGGTGGACGGCATCAACGTGTACACGCTCGACGGGGTCACCATCACCCACAGCGACCCGCGGCAGATCGGCAAGCGCGTGGTCGGCCCGTTCTCCAGGGCGGCGGCCGGCAAGTCCTTCACCGAGACGTTCAAGGGCTCCCTGGGGCAGTCGGTGGTCTCGGCGGTCCCCGTCAAGGACCCCCAGGGCCGGGTCATCGCCGTGGTGGCGTCCCCGGTCACCGTCTCGAACGTGCAGAGCATGGTGAACCGGCAGCTGCCGGTGGTCATCGGCACCGCCGCCCTCGTGCTCGCCCTGTCCGCCGGCGGGACGGCCCTGGTGAGCCGTCGGCTGCTGCGCCGGACCCACGGCCTGGGGCCGGCGGAGATGACGAGGATGTACGAGCACCACGACGCGGTGCTGCACGCGGTGCGGGAGGGCGTGCTGATCGTCGGCGTCGGCGGGCGCCTGTTGCTGGCCAACGACGAGGCGCGGCGGCTCCTGGAGCTCCCGGCCGACGCGGAGGGGCGCCCCGTCACGGAGCTGGGCCTGGAGGAGGGGATCGCCACGTCGATCGCCTCGGGCCGCTCGGCCACCGACGAACTGCACACGGCGGCCGACCGGCTGCTGGCCGTCAACATCCGGCCCACCGCACCCTTCGGGCAGGCGGGCACCGTGGTCACCCTCCGGGACACCACCGAGCTGCGGGCGCTCTCCGGCCGGGCCGAGGTGGCCCACGAGCGGCTGAAGCTGCTCTACGACGCGGGGGTGCGCATCGGGACGACCCTGGACGTGGAGCGCACCGCGGGGGAACTGGCCGAGGTGGCGGTCCCGAGGTTCGCCGACATCGCCTCGGTCGACCTGCTGGACCCGGTGCTGCACGGCGACGAGCCGCCCGAGCCGGGTACGGAGATGCGCCGCACCGCCGTGGTCGCGGCGCAGAACCCGCATCCCCTCTATCCCGTCGGCGAGCTGATCCGGTTCGTCCCGACCAGCCCGATGGCGATCGGGGTGGCGGGAGAGCACGCGGTGCGGGTGGCGGACCTGCGGGGCACCCGCGACTGGATGGCCCAGGACCCCGCCCGGTCCCAGCGCATGCTGGACCAGGGCGTCCACTCCGTCATCGCCGTCCCGCTGCGGGCCCGCGGGGTGCTGCTGGGGATGGCCGGCTTCTGGCGGGTGGGGCCCTCCCCGGCGTTCGAGGAGGAGGACGTGTCCTTCGCCGAGGAGCTGACGGCCCGGGCGGCGCTGTCCATCGACAACGCCCGCCGCTTCACGCGCGAGCACACCATGGCCGTCACGCTGCAGCGCAGCCTGCTGCCGCGGGGCGTGCCGGACCAGTCCGCGGTCGAGGTCGCCCACCGCTACCTGCCCGCCCAGGCCGGGGTGGGCGGGGACTGGTTCGACGTCATCCCGCTGCCCGGCGCCCGGGTGGCCCTGGTGGTCGGCGACGTCGTCGGGCACGGTCTGCACGCCGCCGCCACCATGGGCCGGCTGCGCACCGCCATGCACAACTTCTCGACGCTCGACCTGCCGGCGGACGAGCTCCTGAGCCACCTGGACGAACTGGTCGCGCACATCGACACCGACGAGGGGGCCGGCGAGCAGGAATGGCAGGGCCTGACGGGTGCCACCTGCCTGTGCGCCGTCTACGACTCCGTCTCCGGGCAGGTGACCGCCGCGACGGCCGGGCATCCGGGGCTCGCCGTCGTCCACCCCGACGGAACGGTGTCCTTCCCCGAGCTTGCGGTCTCGCCGCCGCTGGGGCTGGGCGCCGGGATGCCCATGGAGACCGCGACGGTGACCGTGCCCGAGGGGGCCCAGCTGGTGCTCTTCACCGACGGGCTGCTGGAGAACAGCGACCGGGACGTCGACGCCGCCCTGGCCGTGCTGGGCGCGGCCCTGGCCGGGCCCGCCCGGACCCCGGAGGAGACCTGCGCCGCGGTGATCGGCGCGATGCTGCCCAGCGGGCAGAGCGACGACATCGCGCTGCTGGTCGCCCGCACCCGCCGGCTGGATCCGGACCGGATCGCCGAGTGGGAGGTGCGGTCCGATCCGGCGGCCGTGTCCCCGGTGCGCAACGCCTGCGCCCGCCGGCTGGCGGAGTGGGGCCTGGAGGACATCGCCTTCACCACCGAACTCATCCTCAGCGAGCTGATCACCAACGCCGTCCGCTACGGATCGCAGCCCATCCGGGTGAGGCTGCTGTACGACCGCAGCCTGGTCTGCGAGGTGTCCGACGGGTCCAGTACCTCCCCGCACCTGCGCCGGGCCGAGGACACCGACGAGGGCGGGCGGGGTCTGTTCCTGGTCGCCCAGTTCGCCGAGCGGTGGGGCACCCGCTACACCGACCGCGGCAAGATCATCTGGAGTGAGCAGGCCCTCCAGGCGGAATCGTCCGCGGACGGGGAGGACCTCGGGGCGGCTCTGCTCGCGGCGTGGGACGACGAGCCCTTCTGACCCCGTCGCGGGCCGTTCCCGGGAGTTCGGCGGGAGTTCCGCGGAGTTCCCGGGGAGTTCCCGGGGGCACTGCGGTACGTCGGGCGCAGGACGGGCTGCGGCGCGACCCGCCGGGACTGCGCTGTCGCGGCTGACGCACGTACGCTGGCCTGGATCAGTACGTGCCGCCCGTTATGGAGCCTTTGTGCCCGCACCTCGTCTCCGGACAGCCGCCGTCGCCGCCGGCCTCGCCCTCGCCGCGGGGCCCCTCGGCGCCTGCGGGGACAGGCCCCCCGAACCGCCCCGGGCGCCCGCGGTGGCCACCTCCGCCGCGGACGCGGGCGGTATGGCGGCGCTGACCGCGGCGGCGAAGAAGGAGGGGGCGCTCAACACCATCGCCCTCCCGCGGGACTGGGCGAACTACGGGGCGCTGATCGACGGCTTCGAGAAGAAGTACGGGATCGAGGTCGCCGTCGAGAACCCGGAGGGCTCCAGCCAGGACGAGATCGACGTCCTCAAGGAGCACAGGCGCGACGGGACCGCTCCCGACACGATCGACGTGGGCGGCACCTTCGCGCCGTCCGCGGCCCGCCAGGGTCTGCTCACCCCGTACGAGGTCGCCCCGTGGGACGACATCCCCGACGAGCAGAAGGACCCGCGGGCCCGCTGGTACAACAACTACGGCGGCTACGTCTCCATCGGCTGCGACGCCAAGCGCGTCACGACCTGCCCCGCGACCTTCGCCGACCTGCGCAAACCCGAGTACAAGGGCCAGGTCTCCCTCAACGGCAACCCGACGAAGTCGGGCTCCGCCTTCGCGGGCGTGTACGCGGCGGCCCTGGCGAACGGGGGCTCCTTCGACAACATCCGGCCGGGCATCGACTTCTTCGCCGAACTCAGCAGGAACGGCAACTTCATCCCGGTCGAATCGACCCCTGCCACCATCGAGAAGGGGCAGACCCCGATCAGCATCGACTGGGACTTCCTCAACCTCGCCTACGCCGACGAGTTCCGCAGGAAGGGCGCGGACGTGGACTGGCGGACCTCCATCCCCTTCGACGGCAGCTTCGCGCAGTACTACGCGCAAGGCATCAACAAGGACGCCCCGCACCCCGCGGCGGCACGGCTGTGGCAGGAGTACCTGTTCAGTCCGGAGGGCCAGAACCTCCGGCTCGGGGCGTACGCGCGCCCCGTCCTGATGGAGTCCATGAGGGAGAACGGCACCCTCGACAAGAGCCTGGCGGACAAGCTGCCCACGGTGGAGGGCACACCGGCGTTCCCGACGGAGGAGCAGCAGGCGAAGGCGGGGCGGACCGTCGACCGGAACTGGGCCGACGCCGTCGCGGGCTGACGGCCGCGTGAGGAGCGCACATCGATGACCGAACAGCGGAGCGTGGACTTCTGGTTCGACCCCGTCTGCCCGTACACGTGGATCACCTCCAGGTGGCTGGTGGAGGTCACCAAGGTGCGGCCGGTGACCGTCCACTGGCGGGTGATGAGCCTGTCGGTGCTCAACGAGCACCGGGACGACAACCCGGAGGGCGAGTGGGAGGACTACATGTGGGCGCCCGTGCGGGTCTGCGCCGCGGTCGAGGAGCGGTTCGGCCGGCGGGCGCTCGGTGACCTCCTCACGGCGATGGGCACCCGCTTCCACCTCCAGGGCGACTGGGGGAACCTGACGGGGGCCCTGGCCGATGCCGGACTGCCGGAGGAGATCGCCGAGGCCGCCGGTTCCACGCAGTACGACGCGGCCGTCCGGTCCTCGCACGCGCAGGCCGTCGCGGTGGCCGGCGGCAGCATCGGAACCCCGGTGGTGTCGGTCGTCCTGCCGGGCGGCGAACGGGTCGGCTTCTTCGGTCCGGTCCTCTCCCCCGCGCCCACGGGGGAGGCGGCCGGCCGGTTGTGGGACGGTCTGCTGCTGATGGCCGGGGTTCCGGGCTTCTACGAGGTCAAGCGCACCCGTACCGGGGAGCCCCGGTTCGAGCCCACCGACTGAGGCGGGCGCCCGGGCTGCGGGGTCGGCGGCACCGCCCTACGCTGATCCGGTGACCGGCCGCACCGGAGGCAGGGCGTCACCCGGCGCCACCCGGTGGCGGTCCGAGGGAGGTGACGCCCGATGTCCGCACCCCGGGCAGCAGCCGCGCTCCGCCGCGGGGCTGCGGGAACCGTCTGTCTGATCGTGTTCGCGGGCGCCGGCACGGGCACCGCACTGGCCGACGACAACGGCATGGCCGACAAGAGCGCGCAGGCCATCGCCGACGCCTCGCGCAAGGCCATGTCGGAGGTCACCTCCATGCGCATGGTGGCCAAGGTGACCGAGGGCTCGGGCACCACCGGGCTGGACATCCGCTTCGACGAGGCGGGCAACTGCGTCGGCAGCGTCACGCCGCCCGGCGGGTCCGGCAGGGCCGACGTGATCAAACGCGGCAACGACGTGTGGATGAAGCTCGACGACGCTCTGCTGCGGGCGCAGGTCCCGCCCGCCGCGGCCGAGGACGCGATCGCGCTGATCGACGGCCGCTACCTGCACGGCACCACGGACAACATCATGCTGCGCGACTTCGCCCAGTTCTGCGATCTCGACTACTTCAAGTCCGAGTTCTCCTCGAAGCCGGCGAGCGAGCAGCTGACGAAGGGCGCGCGCACCAGCGTCGACGGCCGTCCGGCCATCACCGTCACCGGCAAGCGCGGCGGGGACACCGGCACCTACCAGGTGTCCACTCAGGACGAGCCGTACCTCCTGCGCATCCAGGGCGCCAAGGCCTCCGGCGAGCGCGTGGCCGCCACCTTCTCCGCCTTCGACGAGCCGGTCCGGCCCAAGCCGCCCGCGCCCGCCGACACCGTCGACCTGTCCGAGCTCCAGTAGCGCACCGCGCGAAAGGGACCACCATGATCACCACTGACTTCGCCGCGGGCGCCCCCTGCTGGATCGACCTCGGCGTTCCCGACGTGCCCGCCGCGGCCGCGTTCTACGGGGCCGTGCTCGGCTGGGACTACGAGTCCATGGGCGGGGGCGAGGACGGCGAGGACGGCGAGGACATGGAGGGCGGGATGTTCCGGAAGGACGGGAAGGTCGTCGCCGGACTCGGCAGGCTCACCGAGGAAGGGGCCCGCCCGGCCTGGATGATCTACTACAGCGTGCCCGACGCCGACGCCGCCACCGCGGCCGTCGAGCGCGCCGGGGGCACGGTGCGGGTCGCGCCGAGGGACCTCGACGAGTGGGGGCGGATGGCCCAGTACAGCGACCCGCTGGGCGGCCAGTTCGCCGTCTGGCAGCCGGGGATCAGCAAGGGCGTCGAGCTGGTCGACGAGCCGGGCTCGCTGTCGTGGACGGAGTTGTACACGAGCGACGCGGCGGCGGCCAAGGACTTCTACGGCGGGGTCTTCGGCTGGTGGTTCAGCGACATGGAGCTGCCGGGCGGCGGAGGTACGTACGCCCTGGTCACGCCGGCCGGACAGCCCGCGGAACGCATGCACGGCGGGGTGATGGAGCTGCCCGCCGAACACCTGGCCACGGCGGGCGGGCGGCCGTACTGGCACCCCGTCTTCGCCGTCACCGACTGCGACGCGGCGGTCGCCGCGGTCACCGGGAACGGCGGCAGCGTGCAGATGGGGCCGGAGGACGCCGAGGGTGTCGGGCGGCTGGCCGTCTGCCTCGACCCGGCGGGCGCGGACTTCGTGGTGCTGGCCCCGTCGTCGGGCTGACCCGGAGCCCGGAGGCCGTGCGCAGCCGGAGCCGGGAGGGGTCAGACCCGGGAGCGGTACGCCCGCATCGCGAGCGGGGCGAAGACGATCGCGATGCCCGCCGCCCAGATCAGGGACCACATGATCGGCTCGCCGGCGGGGGTGCCGAGGAGCAGTCCGCGGAAGGCGTCCGACAGCTGGGTGACGGGATTGACGTTCACCCAGGCCTGGAGCCAGCCGGGCATGGTGTCGACCATCACGAACGCGCTGCTCGTGAAGGTGATCGGGAAGATCAGCGTGAAGGCGAAGACCTGTACCTTCTCCGCGTCGCCGGCCAGCATCCCGATCAGCACCGCCGTCCACGACATGGCCGCGGCGAAGACCAGCAGGAGCAGCAGTCCGCCGACGAACCCGGCGGCGCCGCCGGTGATCTCGAAGCCCAGGAGGGTGCCGAGAGCGATCATCAGGAGCATCGCCCAGAGCTGTTTGGCCAGGTCGGCCGTGATGCGCCCGAGGAGCGGCGCCGAGCGGGCGATGGGCAGGCTGCGGAGGCGGTCGAAGACGCCCTTGGTGAGGTCGGTGTTCAGCGCCATGGCCGTGTACATGCTCATGAAGAGCGTGTTCTGGACGATGATCCCGGCGAGCGCGTACTGGAGGTACGCCTGCGGGGATCCGGCCATCTGCCCGCCGAAGACGAAGGTGAACAGGAAGACGAACATGATCGGCGAGATGCTGTAGTCGACGAGCTCCAGCGGGTTGTGCTTGACGGAGACCAGGCTGCGCCAGGCGAGCGTCGCGGTCTGCCGCAGGGCCGCCAGGGGGCGCACGCGGCCGCTGCCGCCGAGAGTTCCGGTCGCGGGGGCGGAGGCGGTGGTCATGACAGGCTCCCTGCGGTCGCGTACTGCTCGTCGTCACCGTCTTCGTCGCCGTCGCCCGCGGTGGTCCGCTGCTGCGCCCGGTGGCCGGTCAGGACCATGAACACCTCGTCGAGCGACGAGCGCCGCAGGGTCAGCTCGGCCACCGCGATGCCCGCCCGGTCCAGCCGGCGCACCACGCTCGGCATCAGCTCCGGGTCCTTGACGGGCACGGTGATCGCGTCGCCGTCGATCTCGGCCAGGGGGCCCGCGGTCTCGGCGAGCAGGGCGTGCGCCGGGGCGAGGTCCGCGGCCCGGGCCGGCCGCAGCTGCAGCACCTGGCCGCCGACCTGCGCCTTCAGCTCGTCGGGAGTGCCGTCGGCGATCACCGTGCCCTTGTCGATCACGACGATGCTGTCGGCCAGCCGATCCGCCTCCTCCAGGTACTGCGTGGTCAGCAGCACCGTGACCCCCTCGGCGACGAGGCCGCGCAGCATGTCCCACACCTCGCCGCGGCTGTGCGGGTCGAGCCCGGTGGTCGGCTCGTCGAGGAAGAGGATCCGCGGCCGCCCCACCAGGCTCGCCGCGAGGTCCAGGCGCCGCCGCATGCCGCCCGAGTACGTCTTGGTGGCCCGGCCGGCCGCCTCGACCAGCCGGAAGCGGTCGAGCAGCTCGGCGGCCCGGGACCGGGCCGCACCGCGCGGCATGCCGAGCAGCCGCCCGATCATCAGCAGGTTCTCCGTGCCGGTCAGGTTCTCGTCGACGGCGGCGTACTGGCCGGTGAGCCCGATCGACGAACGCACCCGGCCGGCCTGGCGGACGACGTCGTACCCGGCGACCTCCGCGCGGCCCTCGTCGGGCTGGAGGAGGGTGGCGAAGATGCGGACGGCGGTGGTCTTGCCCGCGCCGTTGGGTCCGAGCAGGCCGAGGACGCTGCCGGCGGGCACCTGGAGGTCCACGCCGGCCAGTGCGCGGGTCTGCTTGAAGCGCTTCGCCAGGCCTTCGGCCCGGATCGCGTACTGCATGGAGATCACCCCGGACGGGAGGTACGTGCTGCTGTCACTTCCCTCAACTGTGACGCACGCCACTGACATTGTCCGGCCGGGCGGACCGCCCGGCCGGCGCGGGCCGGTGCCGCCGGCCGGACAACGGAGAGGCCAGATCCCTCCAACCCCCTTGCCTGGGTGGCGGCCCGGCGGCGGAACGGCGGGCGCGCGGGTCGCGGACGGCCGATTCTTCGGTGTCAGGTACACCTGACCGATCGGGGAAGACCGTGTACGAGCACATGGCCGGGCCGAGCACGCCGGCCGGGATGAGAGGGTCCGCCGAGCGGGCCGAGAGCGCGGCGCGGGTCGTCGCCTGGCTGGCCGCCCGCGACGAGGCCGAGCAGGCGCTGCGGGAGGCCCTGGGGCGGCCCCCGAGCCAGCGCGACGACACCGTGGCACGGATGGCCGAGGCTCTGCGGGCA
This sequence comes from Streptomyces erythrochromogenes, assembly GCF_040684695.1. Taxonomy (GTDB): domain Bacteria; phylum Actinomycetota; class Actinomycetes; order Streptomycetales; family Streptomycetaceae; genus Streptomyces; species Streptomyces erythrochromogenes_C. The sequence continues at coordinate 120,902 of NZ_JBFBGM010000001.1, read as the reverse complement.
GCCGCCCAGGGACTGGAGGAGCCGGCGATCGCCGTGGCGGCCGGGGTGCCGGAGCGGATGCTGCGCGGGTGGCTGGAGCAGGACGAGGCGTTCGCGGTGGCACTGCGGGCGGCGCGCGCACTGGCCGCGGGACACGGCCTGACGGCGGACGGCGGTGCCACGCCGGCGATGCTGCGGGTCGTCCTGGACGCCGTGGGGCGGGGCGCGGCCTGGCCGGTGGCCGGCCGGCTGGCCGGCTTCTCCGTCCGCCGCTTCAACCGGCTGCGGCGGACCACTCCCGGAGTGGAGGCGCTGCTGGAGGCGGCCCAGCGGATGCGCTCCCGGACGGCGCGGGAGGCCCGTACGGGCCGCGGCGGGCGCGTCGCGCACCCCGCCGAGGGCAAGGCCCCGGCGGGCGACCGCCGTTACCGCCTCGTGCAACTGGACGATCCGCTGCTCTCCCCCACCGGGAACCGCTCGCATTAGGTTAGGCTTACCTAAGTCAATTGGGGGTGGCGACGACCGGCCGCCCCGTGCGAGGGGGACCCCGGTCATGGACCTGTCCAACGTCACGCCCTATCCGATGCCCGACGAGGCCGCGCTCCCGCCCTCGTCACACGCCTGGACCGTCGAACCCGGCCGGGCGGCCCTGCTGATCCTCGGCATGCAGCCGCAGTTCCTGCGGTCGTTCCCGGCGACCGCGGCGCCCGGCGGCGAGCTGCTCGCCAACGCCGCCGCGCTGCGCCGGGAGGCCCGGGCCCGCCGGGTACCCGTCGTCTTCGGCCACGCGCCGGGGGCGGGCCCCGACCCCGACGACCCGCTGGTCCCCGAACGCGGCGACCACGTGATCACCTACGTCCGCGAGAACGCCTTCCTGCGCAGCCACCTGCGCCGCGTCCTCGCCCTCACCGGCCGCGACCAGTTGCTGCTGTGCGGCCTGTTCGCCGCGGGCGGCGTGCTGCTCACGGCGGCCGACGCGCGGATGCACGGCATCCAGCCCTTCGTGGCGGCGGACGCCGTCGCCGACGTCGGCCCCGAGGACCACGCCCTCGCCATCCGCTGGACCGCCGCCCGGTGGGGCGTGGTCCGCACCACCCGAACCCTCATCCAGGAAATGGCAGGCCCATGACGACCCCTCCCCCCGCACCGGCCCGCCCTCCCTCGGCCACGGCCGCCCACGACCGGCGCGGGCAGGGGCGGGCGCGCACGGTGATCGAGGCGCTGCCGTGGCTGGAGCACTACCGGGACCGCACGGTGGTGGTGAAGTTCGGCGGCAACGCGATGGTCGACGAGGAGCTCAAACGGGCGTTCGCGGCGGACGTGGTGTCGCTGCGGTACGCCGGGCTGCGGCCGGTCGTGGTGCACGGCGGGGGACCCCAGATCAGCTCGCTGCTGCGGCGGCTGGATCTGGAGGTGTCCTTTGCGGCGGGGCTGCGGGTCACCACCCCCGAGGTGATGGAGGTGGTGCGGATGGTGCTGGCCGGCCAGGTCCAGCGGGACCTGGTGGGGCTGGTCAACGAGCACGGCCCGTTCGCCGTCGGCATGACCGGCGAGGACGCCCGCACGCTCACGGCGGTGCGGCGCCCGGCCCTCGTCGACGGGCGCGAGGTGGACATCGGCCTGGTCGGGGAGGTGGTCTCGGTGGACCCGGACACGGTGCGGGCCCTGCTGGACCGGGGCCGCATCCCGGTGATCTCGCCGGTGGCCCGCGGCACGGACGGGCAGGTCTACAACGTCAACGCCGATCTGGCCGCGGCGGCCCTGGCGGCCGCCCTGGGCGCGGAGAAGCTCGTGATGCTGACGGACGTGGCGGGGCTGATCCCCGACTGGCCGCGCGGCACCTCCGTGGTGGACCGGCTGACCGCGGCGGAACTGGCCGCCCTGCTGCCGTCGTTGGACGGCGGCATGGCCCCGAAGATGGAGGGCTGCCTGCGGGCGGTCCGCGGCGGGGTGGCCATGGCGCACGTGCTCGACGGGCGGGTGCCGCACTCGCTGCTGCTGGAGGTCTTCAGCGACACCCCGGTCGGCACCTGCGTGGTGCCCGACCCCTGATCGGGCGCCGAAGGAGGGCCCGGACGGCTACCCGCGGGTAGCCGTCCGGGCTCCAAGTCGTCCGGGCCGGGCACGCGTTGGGCGGGCGGTCGCCGGGCGCCCCCGCGCCGGGAAGCCGTCCAAACGAAAGGCCGACCGCATCCAACGGGACGCCCTGAAAGCGGGATTCCCCAGGGCGCGTACGAGCCACCGCCGGCCGCGGCCCGCACCGCGCCGCGAGACCCGCGACGCCGGCCCCGATGCCCGGATTTCCCGGCCTTCCGGGATCTCCGGCGGCCGATTCGCGCCGCTCGGGACGGCCGGGGCGGCGCCCGCCGGGGCGCGCACCCGGCCCGCGGCCCGATCTTGCCCCTGAACCAACCTCCGGGAAAGCTACGGCGGTTGGCGGTTCGCCATGCCTTCGGCCGGGTGACCTGGGGTGACTTGACACACCCCGAACGATCAGTGACGTTAGGTCAGCCTTACCTAAGTAGCCAGGTAAGTCCGAGGAAGGATGGGCATGTCCGCACCACATACGCACACCGGGTCCGGGGACCGGTTCCCCGTCGTCCGGGACCTGGTGGGCATCGGCTTCGGCCCCGCCAACCTGGCCCTGGCGATCGCCGTGGCCGAGCACAACGCCCGGCGGTCCGCCGACGAGGCGGTCCTGGCGGCGTTCGTCGAGCGCCAGGAGGCCTTCTGCTGGCACCCGGGCATGCTGCTGGACGGCGCCACCATGCAGGTGTCCTTCCTCAAGGACCTGGTGACCCTCCGGAACCCGGCCAGCCCGTACAGCTTCCTGCAGTACCTCCAGGAGCACGGGCGACTGCCGGACTTCATCAACCAGAAGACCTTCTTCCCCACCCGGGTCGAGTTCCACGACTACTTCCGGTGGTGCGCCGAGGACTTCGCCGCGCAGGTCTCCTACGGCACCGACGCCACCCGGGTGGCCGCGGCCCGCGACCTGCCCGGGACGGACCCGGACGCCCTGGAGGTCCTGGAGGTCCACCACCGGCCGGCCGGCACGGACACCGCGGGCACGGACACCGCGGGCCCGGACACCGCGGGCCCGGACACCGCCGGCGGGGCGCCCCTGTACGCGCACAACCTCGTGCTCGGCACCGGACTGCTGCCCCGGGTCCCCGAGGGCGTGAGCCGCGGCGAGCACATCTGGCACACCAGCGAACTGCTGCACCGCACCCGCTCCCTGACCTCGCTCACGCACCGCCGGTTCGTGGTGGTCGGCGCGGGCCAGTCGGCCGCCGAGGCCGCCGAGCACCTGCACCGGACCTTCCCCGAGGCCGAGGTGTGCGCCGTCTTCGCCCGTTACGGCTACAGCCCCGCCGACGACAGCCCCTTCGCCAACCGGATCTTCGACCCGGCCGCCGTGGACGACTTCTACGCCGCGCCGGAGGAGGTCAAGGACAAGCTCCTCGGCTACCACGCCAACACCAACTACTCGGTGGTGGACGGGGACCTGATCACCCAGCTGTACCGGACCGTGTACCAGGAGAAGGTCTCGGGCACCGAACGGCTGCGGATCCTGAACACCAGCGAGGTCGCCGACGTCCGCGAGGAGGCGGGCGGGGTCCGCGCCACCGTCCGCTCGCTGATCGACGGAACCGCCGCCGAACTGCACTGCGACGCCGTGGTGTACGCCACCGGCTACGGCGCCCCGGACCCGCGCGACCTCCTCGGCGACCTGGTCGAGGAGTGCCTGACCGACGGCCGCGGGCGGCTGCGGATAGGCCGCGACCACCGGGTCCTCACGACCCCGCGGCTGCGCGCCGGGATCTACCTCCAGGGCGCGGGCACGGAGCACACCCACGGCCTCACCTCCTCCCTGCTCTCCACCCTGGCCGTCAGGTCCGGCGAGATCTGCGACTCCCTGCTGCTGAGCGGCGCGGAGCGCGCGGTGCGGACCGGCCGCGACCGGCTGGCGGCGGCCGCCGCCGGAGCCGCCCCCCGTCCCTCGGGAATCCGGAGCTGACACGTGTCCGCCACCTCTTCCCCCACCCCGGCCGCACCGGCCGCCCCCTCCGCGCCCGCGGTGCCCGCCGCCGGCGCACCGGACGCCGTACCGCTGACCGCGGCGCAGACCGAGTTCCTGGCGGCGCAGTCCGCCGCTCCCGGGTACGCCGGGCACAACGTCGGCCAGTACGTCGAACTCGCCGGGCCCGTCGACACCGAGGCCCTGCGGGACGCGGTGGCCGCCGCCCTCGACGAGGCCCCCTGGCTGCGGTTCCGGCTGACCCGGGGCGACGACGGCCCCCGGCAGTCCCCCGTGCGCTCCCCGGGACGCCCCCGGCGGCCCGCCCTGCTCGACACCTCCGGCGCCGCCGACCCGGTGGCCGCCGCGCTGGGCCTGGTCCGCGGCCAGCTCGCCTGCCCGCCCCGGCTCGACCTGCTCACCGATCCGCCGGCCCCCGGGGACGTTCCCGACCTGGCCGGGAGCGTGCTCGTCACGGTCGGCCCCGGGCACCACCTGCTGGTGCAGTTCTTCCACCAGCTCGCCGTGGACGGACACGGGCTCGCCCTGCTCAACCACCGCATCGCCGAGCTGTACACGGCGGCCGTGCGCGGACGTCCCGCCGGGCCGTCGCCGTTCGCCCCGGTGACCGCGCTCGTCGAGGCGGAGAGCGCGTACGCCGCCTCCGCCGAACGCCGCTCCGACCTGGCCGCCTGGACCCGCCACCTGGCCGGGGCCGCGCTGCCCGCGCCGCTGCGCGGGCGCAGCGCGCCGCCCGCCGACACGGCACTGCGCCGTACCGTGCTCCTCGACGCGGCCGACACCGCCGCCGTCGAGACCGCCGCCCGGAGCGCGGGCGTCACCTGGGGCGAGGCCGTGCTCGCGGCCACGGCCGCGCACACCACCGCGCGGACGGGGGCGGCGGAGGCGCTGCTCGCCGTGTACGCGGCGGCCCGTACGGCCCCCGGCACGCTCCGGGTCCCGGCCGCGGCCGTGAACATCCTGCCCGTACGGATCGCGGCCGGACCGGCCGACACCTTCCGGGACCTGCTGGCGCGGGCGGCCGCGGAGACCGCGTTCCTGCGGCGGCACCAGCGGGTGCGCGGCACCGAGGTGGCGCGGGCCGTCTGGCCCGCCCACGCCGGTGCCCGGGTGCCCGGGCCGCTGGTCAACCTGCGGCCGTTCGAGACCGAGCTCGACTTCGCCGGGGTGCCCGGCCGGGTCGTCAGCCTGGCCTCGGGGCCGGTGGACGACCTCGCCGTCTCGGCCTCCCGCTCCCCCGAGGGCCTGCTCCGCCTCGATCTGGACGCCAACCCCGCACTGTACGAACCTGCCGAACTGGAGTCCGAGGCGGCCGGGTTCGCCGCACTGCTCGCCGGACTGGCCCGGCGGCCGCGCACGCCCGTCGGGCGGATCACCGCCGTCCGGCCGGGCGGCGACGCCCCCGCGCCGTCCGGTGCGGCGGCGGACGCCGTGCGACCGGTGCCCGTGCCGGCCGGGGACCACGAGGCGGGTCCGCTGACCCTGCTGCCCGCCGCCCACCGGCTGCGGGAGGCACCGGGGCCCGCCGAAGGCGCCCACGAACACGTCCTGCTGGAGGTGCCGGCGGGGCTGCGGACGGCTCCGCTGCGCCGCGCCCTGACCACGCTGGCGCGCCGCCACCCGGCGCTGCGCCTGGCCCTGCACCGGGCGCACGGCGTCTGGAGCCAGGAGGTCCGGACGGCCGCTGAGGCGCCCGCCGTCACCGACGCGACGGCCCTGCGCCGCTACCCGGTGGCGGGCCTGGCGCCCGACGCCCGGGACCTGCTGGTCACCGCGGCGGCGCGGGCGGCCGGGGACGCGCTGGATCCGGCGGCGGCCTCGGTGTTCCGGGCCTCCTGGTTCGACGCCGGTCCGGCGGAGCCGGGCAGGCTGCTGCTGACCGCGCACGCCCTGTGCGTCGACGACGTCTCGTGGCAGCTGCTGCTGGCGGAACTCCCCGTGCTGTACGGCTGGTTCGCCGGCTCCGGCGGCGCACCGGAGGTCCTCGGGCGGCCCGGCGGGCTGACCGCCTGGGCCTCCGGACTGGCCACCGCGGCCCAGTCCCCTGCCCGGGTGCGGGAGTTGCCGTACTGGACCGAGCTGGCGGACGGACCCGCGGCCCGGGCCTGGCCCGCGGCCGAGGGCGGTCACCGGATCGTCACCCGGTTCGAGGTGCCCGCCGGACCGCCGGGGCCGCACCCGGTCGACGTGGTGCTGCTGGCCGCCCTGGCCCGCACCGCCGCCGGACGGCCGCGGCTGCACGACGGTGCGCGGCTGCCCGTCGAGCTGGAGCTTCCCCGTCCGGGGGCGGCCCCCCGCACCGCCGGGCGGCTGTCGACCGTGCACGGGGTGCGGCTGCCGCTGGACCCCGACGGCCCGGAGCCCGTACGGCGGCTGCTGGCGGCTGTCCCCGACGGGGGCCGCGGCCAGGAGCAGTTGCGCCACCTGAACCCCCAGACGTCGGCGCTGCCGGCCGGCACCCCCGGCCGCGGCGTCGCCTACCGCAGGCGCGCGGCCCTGCACGCACCGGACTCCGCCCCCGGCTGGGGCCCGGCCCCGGACGGGGAGTGGGCCGCACTCGGGGCGCTGCGCGGCGATCCGCCGCTGACCGGGCCCGTGGAACTGACGGCGACGGTCGCTCCGGGTCCCGGCGGCGGCCACCGCGTGAGCGTGCACTGGCGCTGGTCCACCGCCCTGTTCGACGCCTCCGAGGCGGCCGGACTCTCCGAGGCGGCGACCACGCTGGCGGCCCGCTTCGCCGCACCCGCCGGCTGAGCGGGCCCCGTCCCGCCGTCCGGCACCGATCCATCCACCCACCGACACACCGCCCCAGCGGCGCAGCGACCCGCTGCCCCCTGCGAACGAGGAGACACCCCCATGGCCACGAACCCCTTCGAGGACGACGACGCCCGCTACTTCGTGCTCGTCAACGACGAGAACCAGCACTCGCTCTGGCCCGCCTTCGCCGCGGTGCCGGACGGGTGGCGCGTCGTGCACGGCGAGGACAGCCGGGAGGGCTGCGCCGCCTACACCGAGGAGCACTGGACCGACATGCGGCCCGCGAGCCTCGTGGCGGCCGAATCCGCCCGCTGAGCCCCTGCTGCCGCTCGGGGGCGGTGCGGGCGGGATCTCCGCCCGCACCGCCCCCGAGCGGGCGTCACAGCGTCCGTACGTAGACCCGTGATCCCCGGGCCGGGTCCAGGGCCGCCGCCCATGCGGCGGGCGCCTGTTCCGGCTCCGCGGGGACGAAGCCGTGCCGCACGAACAGCACGGCGGGTCCCGTCGTCGCCGTGAACACCCGGGTCGCGCGGTGTCCGCGGGCGCGCCCGAGGGCGTCCCGCAGCAGCGCCGACCCGATCCCCCTGCCCTGACTGCCGCGGGCCACACAGAAGTTGTGGAGCACGGCGTCGCCGTACCCCTCGTCCCGTACGCCGACACAGCCGGCCAGAGCGCTGCCGGGGGCGGTTCCCTCCATCAGGAGGAACTCCCCCGTGCGGGCGCGGTAGTGGCCGAGGGGACGGGGCCTCAGCTCCCCGGACGCGACGAAGGTCCGGGAGAGGGCGAAGAGAGCGTGTGCGTCTCCCGGGCGGGCCGGACGGACCGGTGCCGCGGGGAGTTCGACTGCAACTGGAATCACAGAAGTTAGGTTAGCCTTACCTAAGCACTCCGATGGTGAGGCACCCCGATCCGTCCCTCACAGAGGAAGTCACCTGCCATGACCGTCTCCCCGACCGCCGCGCCGAACGACGCCCTGACGCCCGCCCCCGAAGGCCCGTTCGGCCTCGACCGGCTCCTCCAGGACGTCGCGGACGTGCTGTGCGCCGAACCCGAGGAGATCGACCCCGACGAGAACCTGCTCGACCAGGGGCTCGACTCCATCCGGCTGATGTCCCTGGTGTCCCGCTGGCGGACCGAGGGCGCGCAGATCGCCTTCGTCGACCTGGCCGAGCGGCCCACGCTGCGGGAATGGGCCGAACTCCTGGCGCCCGCCGCCTGACCGGAGTCCGCGCCTTCCGGCAACGTCCCGCCCCGCCCCCGCCCCCTCGTCCCCGCCGTTCCCGTATCTCCCCCGGAGTCCCCCGTGTCCCTGCGCGACCTCGTCATCGACATAGAACCGCTGCGCGCCTCACGCGACTTCCGCGCGGTCTTCATCGCCCGCGTGGTGTCGCTGTTCGGCCTGGGCATGGCCACCGTCGCCCTGTCCGCGCAGGTGTGGGGCATGAGCCGGTCCACCTTCCAGGTGGCCGTGGTCAGCATGATCATGAGCATCAGCGTGCTGGTCGGGTCGCTGTGGGGCGGCGTGATGGCGGACCGCACGGACCGGCGCACGCTGATCCTGTGGGCGCGGGGCGCGGCCGCGCTCGCCTTCGCGGGCCTCGCCGTCAACGCCTACCTCCCCGAACCGTCCCTGTGGGCGATCCAGCTGTGCGTCGCCTGGGACGGGCTGGCGACCGGCGTCAGCGTCACCGCGCTGATGGCCGCCGCTCCCGGCCTGGTCCGCGACGACCAGCTGCCGGCCGCCGGCGCGCTCATGTCCCTCACCGGCGAGATCGGCTCCATCAGCGCGCCGTTCCTGGGCGGCGTACTGCTGGCCGCGTGGGGTCCCGCGCCGGTGTTCACCTTCACCGCCGTCACCACCGCCCTCACCACCCTGCTGATCACCCGCGTCCGCCCGCTTCCCCCCGGCGTCGCCGAGGACGAGGAGGACGGCGACGGCAAGCGCTTCCGGTCCCCGCTGGCGGCCTTCCGCTTCGCCCTGCGCGACCGCGTGGTGGGCGGCCTGGTCCTGCTCGGCGGCGTGACCGCGGTCTTCAACGTGCCCGTGGTGCTGTTCCCGGAGATGGTGGACCGCCGGTTCGACGGCGGCGAGGTCATGCTCGGCCTGCTCTACACCGCCCCGGCCGTCGGCGCCGTCCTGGTCTCGGCCACCAGCGGCTGGCTGGGCCGCGCCGCCCGCCCCGGACGGCTGCTGCTGGCCGCCGCGTTCACCGGCGGCCTGGCCACCCTCGGCTTCGGGCTGAGCGGCGACCCCGTGCTCGCCTTCGCCCTGCTGGCCGTCGGCGGCGCCGCCGGAACCGTGTACGAGATCCTCGAATACGCCCTGGTGCAGCACCACACCCCGGACCACATGCGCGGCCGCATCGTCAGCGTGATCACCGCCCAGGGCACCAGCGGCGACATCGTCGGCGACGCCGAAGTCGCCGCCATCGCCCGCTGGTTCAGCCCGGCCGGGGCAGCGATCTTCAACGGCGCGGTCTGCGCCGCGGCCGCCGTCGCGGTCGCGGTCGCCGTACCCGGACTGCGCAAGGCCACGCTCCCCGCCCCCGGCGCCGACGACGACGCGCCGCCCGGCGCCGAGGACACCGCCGCCGCGGCCGCCCCGCGCGTCTGATCCCCTCCGCCGCCCCCTACACCCCCGGACACCCCCGGCCGGCCGCCGTCCCGGTCCCGCCGACGACCACTGGAGCACCACCCATGAGCGACCGCACCCCCCAGCGTCTCCCCCTCACCGGGGCCCAGACCGGCGTCTGGTACGGCCAGCGGCTCGACCCGGAGTCCCCGGTCTTCAACGTCGGCCAGTACGTCGAGATCCAGGGCCCCCTGGATCCCGACCTGTTCACCACCGCGCTGCGCCGCACCGTCTCCGAGTGCGAGGCGCTGACCGTCGTCTTCGCCGAGGACGCCGACGGGGAGCCGTACCAGCTGACCCGCCCCGGTCCGGACTTCGGGCCGGTGGTCGTCCCGGTCCTCGACCACACCGGCCAGGAGGACCCGTACGGCACCGCGCTGTCCCTGATGCGCCGTGACATGGCCACCCCGGCGGACCCGGCGAAGGACCCGCTCCACTGCTTCAGCCTCCACCGGGTCGCCCCGGACCGGACCCTCTGGTACCAGCGGGTCCACCACATCGCCCTCGACGCCTACGGGTTCTCCCTGGTCTCCCGGCGCGCCGCCGAGGTCTACACGGCGCTCGCCGAGGGCCGCGAGCCCGGTCCCTCCCCCTTCCCCGGCCTGTCGGCGATCCTCGACGAGGAGGCCGCCTACCTCGGCTCCGACCGCCACGCGGCGGACCGGGCGTACTGGCGGGAGCGCCTCGCGGAGCTGCCCGAGCCGGCCCCGCTGAGCGGCGCCGCGCACCCGGCGGCGCACTCGTTCCTGCGCGTGCACGCCGAGCTCGGTCCCGGCCCGACCGGCGCACTGCTGGCCGCCGCCCGGTCCGTGCGGGCCAGCTGGGCCGACGCGGTGACCGCCGCGTTCGCCGCCTGGCTGCACCGGGCCGGCGGGGCCCGCGACGTGGTGCTGTCCCTGCCGGCCATGGCCCGCCTGGGCTCCGCGGCGCTGCGCGTCCCGGCCATGGTGGTCAACGTGCTGCCGCTGCGGGTCGCCGTGCGGCCGGGGACCCCGTTCGGCGAACTGGTCGCCGACGTGGCCGCCGGGGTGCGTGCACTGCGCCGCCACCAGCACCACCGCGCCGAGGACATCCGCCGCGACCTGGGCTCCGGCCGCCCCGAGGGCGCCGCCGCGTTCGGCCCCATGCTCAACGTCAAGGCCTTCGACTACGGCCTGGACTTCGCCGGGTCGCCCGCCACCGTGCACAACGTCGCCGCCGGCCCCGTGGACGACCTGACCCTCGGCGTCCACCACGACGAGGCGGAGGGCCGGATCCGGCTGGAGCTGGACGCCAACCCCGACGCCTACGACCAGGAGGCGGCGGCCGCGCTCCTCGCCGAGTTCGCCCACTTCCTGGCGGCCTGCGCCGAGGCCGGCGCCCAGGCCCCGGTCGGCCGGCCCGACCTGCTCGCCCCCGCCGCGCTGGCGGCGGCCGTCACCGCCGCCGGCGACACCACCCGCCCCGTGCCGGCCGGCCCGGTCGTCGCCGCCTTCGAGGAGGCCGCGCGCCGCCACCCCGCCCAGCCCGCCGTGATCGCCGGGGACACCGTCCTCGACCACGCCGAGCTGCACGCGCGGGCCGACCGGCTGGCCCGCCTGCTGATCGCGCGGGGCGTCGGCCCCGAGTCGTTCGTGGGCCTGGCCCTGCCCCGCAGCGCCGACCTCGTGGTGGCGCTCCTCGCCGTCCTCAAGGCGGGCGGCGCGTACCTGCCGCTGGACCTCGAATACCCCGCGGACCGGCTCCGCTTCATGGTGGACGACGCCCGCCCGGTCTGCGTGCTCACCACCCTGGACAGCGCCGCCCTGGCCCCCGACGCCCCCGGCACCGAGCGGATCGTGCTGGACTCCCCGGACACCCTCGCGGCGCTGGCCGCGCTCCCGGCCGCCCCCGTCGGCGACGCCGAGCGGACCGCCCCGCTGACCGGCGCCCACCCGGCGTACGTGATCCACACCTCCGGCTCCACCGGCCGGCCCAAGGGCGTCGTCGTCCCGCACGAGGCCCTCGCCAACTTCCTGCACATGCAGGCCGAGGTGCTCGCCCTCGCCCCCGGGGACCGCCTCGTCGCGGTCACCACCGTCTCCTTCGACATCCACGTCCTGGAGATCCACACCCCGCTGCTGTGCGGGGCGACGATCGTCCTCGCCGACCGCGACACGGTCCGCGAACCGTCCGCGCTGGCCGCGCTGGTGGACGCGCACCGGCCCGCCGTCATGCAGGCCACCCCCTCGCTGTGGCACGCGCTGCTGGAGGACGGCCGGCCCACCGCGCTGTCCGGCACCCGGGTGCTGGTCGGCGGCGAGGCGCTGCCCGCCGCGCTCGCCGAGCGCCTCGCCCGTACGGCCCGCTCGGTCACCAACGTCTACGGGCCCACCGAGGCCACCGTGTGGGCCACCTCCGCCGACCTGGCCGCGGACCACACCGGCGTCCCCGGCATCGGCCTGCCGTTCTGGAACACCCGCGCCCACGTCCTGGACGCCGCGCTCCGCCCGGTCCCGGCCGGCCGCGCCGGCGAGCTGTACCTGGCCGGCACCCAGCTGGCCCGCGGCTACCTGGGGCGTCCGGCCCTGACCTCGGAGCGGTTCGCCGCCGACCCGTTCGGCCCGGCCGGCTCCCGCATGTACCGCACCGGCGACCTGGTGCGGCGCGGCCCCGACGGCCGCCTGGAGTTCCTGGGCCGGGCCGACGACCAGGTCAAGCTGCGCGGGCACCGCATCGAGCCGGGCGAGGTGGAGGCGGCGCTCGCCGCGGCCGCCGGCACCGGCCGGGCCGTGGCCCTGGTACGGGAGGACGAGCCGGGCCGGCAGATGCTGGTCGGCTACGTCACCCGCGCGGCCGACGGCTCCTCCCCCGACCCGGTCGCGGTCCGGCGGGCCGCCGCCGAGGTGCTGCCCGCCTACATGGTGCCGGCCGCGGTCGTCGTGCTGGACGCGTTCCCGCTGACCGCCAACGGCAAGGTGGACCGCAAGGCGCTGCCCGCTCCCGCGGCGGGTGCGGCCGGTACGGCCGGCGGCGCACGCGCGCCGCGCGGGGCCCGCGAGGAGATCGTCACCGGCGTTCTCGCCGACGTCCTGGACACCCCCGGACTCGCCCCGGACGACGACTTCTTCGCGTTCGGCGGCCACTCCCTCCTGGCCTCCCGCGCCGCCGCCCGGCTGCGCACCGTGCTGGGTACCGACTGTGCGATCCGCGACGTGTTCGAGGCCCGTACCGCCCGGGCGCTCGCCGACCGGCTGGGCGGCCGGACCGCGGCCGCGGCCCGCCGCTCCCCCGCCCCGGCCGACCGGCCGGCCGTGCTGCCCCTGTCGTACGCGCAGCAGCGGCTGTGGTTCATCGACCAGCTGGAAGGGCCGTCGACCACCTACAACATCCCCTTCTCCGTACGGTTCGAGGGCCGCCTGGACGCGGACGCCCTGGCCGCGGCCCTCACCGACACCGTGGCCCGGCACGAGGCGCTGCGCACCGTGTTCGAGGAGCGCGACGGCGTCCCCGCGCAGCGGGTGCTGCCGGCGGACGGCGCCGGAGTGCGGCTGCACCTGGTGGAGGCCGACGGCGCCGACGCCACCGAGGCCGCGGTGGCGGCCGCCCTCGGGCACCGCTTCGACCTGGCGGCGGGCGCCCCGGTCCGGGTGGCCCTGGTCCGCCCGCGCTCCGGCGCCGGGGACGTGCTGGTGGTGCTGCTGCACCACATCGCCTCCGACGAGTGGTCGATGGGGCCCTTCCTGGCCGACCTGACCCGCGCCTACGAGGCCCGCCTCGCGGGCCGCGCACCGCAGTTCGCCCCGCTGCCCGTCCAGTACGCCGACTACGCGCTGTGGCAGCGCGAGCTGCTCGGCGACACCGCCGATGCGGGCTCGACCGCCGCCGTGCAGGCCGCGTTCTGGCGCCGGGCCCTCGCCGGCGCGCCGCCGGAGCTCGAACTCCCCGCGGACCGGCCCCGCCCGGCCACCGCCGCCGAGGCGGCCGCGGGCGCCATGGTGCACCGGCCGGTCCCGGACGACGTGGCCGCCGGTATCCGGCACCTGGCCCGGGAGACCGGCACCAGCGTCTTCATGGTGGTCCACGCGGCCCTCGCCGGTCTGCTGCACCGGCTCGGCGCGGGCGAGGACCTCGTCCTCGGCACGCCCGTCGCGGGCCGTTCCGACAGCGCCCTGGACGACCTGGTCGGATTCTTCGTCAACACCCTGGTGCTGCGCACCGACCTGAGCGGCGACCCGACCTTCACGGAGCTGCTGTCCCGGGTACGGGCCGCCGACCTGGCCGCCCTGGACCACGCCGACCTGCCGTTCGACGCGGTGGTGGAGGCGGTGGCCCCCGAGCGGTCGCCGGTGCGCCACCCGCTGTTCCAGACGATGGTCTCGCACAGCACCGTCAGCCAGGACCTGCGCACGCTCTTCGGGCTGCCCGCGCGGGTGGACCGCACCGACCCGGGCGCCGCCAAGTTCGACCTCGACGTCACCTTCTCCGACTCCGCGCACGGCACCGGCCTGGAGCTGGAGGTGTTCTACGCGACGGCCCGCTTCGACGCCGCCACCGCGGAGGCCTTCACCGACCGGCTGCTGCGGATCCTCGCCGAAGCCGTCACGGAGCCCTCCCGTCCGGTCTCCGGCTGGGAGCTGCTGGACCTGCCCGAGCGCACCGCGCTGGAGCGGTGGAACGCCACCGGCAGGCCGGTCGACCCGGAGCCGGTGACGGCCGTGTTCGCCGCGAGCGCGGCCGCCGCCCCGGACGCCACCGCCGTGGTGGCGGGCGCCGAGCGGCTGTCCTTCGCCGAACTGGACGAGCGGGCGGGCCGGCTGGCCTCGCTGCTCGCCGCCGCCGGGGCCGGCCCGGACACCGTGGTCGCCCTCGCCGTGCCCCGGTCCGCGGACACCGTGGTCGCGCTGCTCGCCGCCCTGAAGGCGGGTGCCGCGTACCTGCCGCTGGACCTGGACCACCCGGCCGACCGGCTCGCCTTCATGCTCGGCGACGCCGCGCCGGTGTGCGTGGTGACCACGCGGGCGGCCGCCGGGCGCGTGCCGGGCGTACCGGCGCTGGTGCTCGACGACCCGCAGACCGCGGACCGGCTCGCCGCGGCGGCGCCGCTGCCGCAGGTGCCGGTGCACCCGGAGCACGCCGCGTACGTCATCTACACCTCGGGGTCCACGGGCGTGCCGAAGGGCGTGGTGCTGCGGCACGCGGGCCTGACCCGGCTCTTCCGCGACCACGAGCGCGACCTGTACGGGCCGGTCGCGGCCCGGCTGGGCCGCCGGGTGCGGGCCCTGCACACGGCGTCGTTCTCCTTCGACTCCTCCTGGGAGCAGCTCCTGTGGCTGGTCGCCGGGCACGAGCTGCACGTCCTGGACGAGTTCGGGCGCCGCGACGCCGAGGCCGTCGTCGCGTACGTGCGCGAGCACCGGATCGACGCCCTGGACGTGACGCCCTCGTACGGGCGCCAGCTGCTCGACGCCGGCCTGCTGGCCGGCGCGTGGCGGCCGCCGCTGTTCCTGCTCGGCGGCGAGGCCGTGCCGCCCGCCATGTGGGCGGAGCTGCGCGAGGTCGGGGACGTCGAGACCGTCAACTACTACGGGCCGACCGAGTTCACGGTGGACGCGCTGGTGGCACGGGTGAGCGACGGCCCGTCCCCGGTGGTGGGCCGGCCGCTGGACAACACCCGGGCGTACGTGCTGGACGCGCGGCTGCGTCCGGTGCCGGCGGGCGTGCCCGGCGAGCTGTACCTGGCGGGCGAGCAGAATGCACGCGGCTACCTGGGCCGGTTCGCGCTGACCGCGGAGCGGTTCACCGCCGACCCGCACGGGGCGCCGGGCACCCGCATGTACCGCACGGGCGACCTGGCGCGGTGGCGGGCGGACGGCCTGCTGGAGTTCCTGGGCCGGGCCGACGACCAGGTGAAGATCCGCGGGTTCCGCGTGGAGCCGGGCGAGGTGGAGGCGGCGCTGGCCGCGCTGGAGGGGGTGTCGGCGGCCGCGGTGCTGGTGCGCGAGGACCTCCCGGGCTCCGCCGGACTGCCGGAACTGGTCGGGTACGCGGTGGCCGACCGGGCCGAACCGGAGGAACTGCGGCGGCAGTTGGCGGCGGTCCTGCCGGAGCACCTGGTACCGGCCGCGGTGGTGGTGCTTCCCGTACTGCCCGTGAACGTGAACGGCAAGCTGGACCGGGCGGCGCTGCCGGTGCCGGGCCCTCGGGCGGCCGGGGGGTCCCGGGCGCCGCGCGGCGCCGCCGAGGAGCGGATCGCGGCGGTGTTCGCCGAGGTGCTGGGGCTGGCGTCGGTGGGCGCGGAGGACGACTTCTTCCGGCTGGGCGGGCATTCGCTCCTCGCGACGCGCCTGGTCGCCCGGATCCGGGCCGCCGGTACGGCGTGCTCGGTACGCGACGTGTTCGAGGCGCGCACGGTGGCCGGGCTCGCGGAGCGGCTGGCGGGCCGGGGCGGCGCGAGCCGCCCGGAGCCGGTGGCGGCGGTGCGGCCGGAGCGGCTGCCGATGGCCTTCGCCCAGGCGCGGCTGTGGTTCCTGGACCGCCTCGACGGCGCGTCGGCGACGTACAACGTGCCGCTGGCGCTGCGGCTGGACGGGCCGCTGGACGCGGCCGCCCTGCGGTCGGCGGTCGCCGACGTGGTGGCCCGCCACGAGGCGCTGCGCACGGTGTACGGCGAGGACGCGGCGGGCCCGTTCCAGCGGGTGCTGGAGCCGGGCGGTACGGAGGTGCCGTTCGCGGTGGCGGCCGTGCCGGCCGGCGGGGCCGACGCGGCGCTGGACGAGGCCGCCGGGTACGCCTTCGACCTGGAGCGCGAACTCCCGGTCCGGGTGACCCTGCTGGAGGAGGGGCCCGAGGCGCACACGCTGCTGGTCCTCTTCCACCACATCGCCTCCGACGAGTGGTCGACGGGGCCGTTCCTGGTCGATCTGGCGCACGCGTACGCGGCGCGCTCGGCGGGCCTGGCACCGGAGTTCGCGCCGCTGCCCGTCCAGTACGCCGACTACGCGCTGTGGCAGCGCGAGCTGCTGGGCGAGGCCTCGCAGCCGGGTTCGGTGGCCGCCGAGCAGTCCGCGTACTGGCGCGGGGCGCTGGCCGGGATCCCGGCCGAACTCACTCTGCCCGCGGACCGCGGCCGCCCGGCGGTGCCCTCGCACGAGGGCCGGACCGTGACGGTGGGCCTGCCGGAGCCGCTGGTGGCCGGGCTGGAGGCACTGGCCTCCTCCTCGGGGACCACCATGTTCGCGGTGGTGTCCTCGGCGGTGGCCGCGCTGCTGCACCGGCTGGGCGCGGGCGAGGACCTGCCGCTGGGCTTCCCGGCGTCGGGACGCTCGGCGGAGTCCCTGGACCCGCTGGTCGGGTTCTTCGTCAACACCCTGGTGCTGCGGGCCGACGTGTCCGGGGACCCGGACTTCGCGGAGCTGCTGGCGCGTACCGCCCGGGCGGCGACCGGGGCCCTGGACCACGCCGACCTGCCGTTCGACGCGGTGGTCGAGGCGGTGGCGCCGGAGCGCTCGCTCTCCCGGCACCCGCTGTTCCAGACGATGGTCGCGTACGAGGGCGGGGCGGCCGTACCGGCCGGCCTGTTCGGCGGGGCGGTGACGGCGCGGGAGAAGACGGTCGGCGCGGGCGCCGCCAAGTTCGACCTGGAGGTGCTGTTCCGGCGGACGCCGATCGGGATGACCTGCGGGATCCGTTACGCCGTCGACCTGTTCGACGAGCCGACGGTGATGGTGCTCGCCGGGCGTCTGGTCCGGCTGCTCGACTCCGTGATCGCGGATCCCTCCGTACGGCTGTCGCAGATCACGCTGCTGCACGAGGCCGAGCGGGAGCAGATCCTGTCCGGGTTCAACGACACGGCCGTCGCACTGGACGGCCCGGCGAACCTGGCCGACCTGGTCGCGGCGGGCACGGACCGCGCCCACGGCCCGGCCCTCGTCTTCGAGGGCACGGAGACCTCCCGCCCCGACTTCGAGGCGGCCGTGAACCGGCTCGCCCGCCTGCTCATCGGCCGCGGCGTCGGACCCGAGTCCATCGTCGCCGTCGCCCTGCCCCGCTCCGCCGACCTCCTCGTCGCCCTCCACGCGGTCGTCCGGGCCGGCGGCGCCTACCTCCCGCTGGATCCCTCGCTGCCCGCCGACCGCCTGGCGTACATGACGGCGACCGCGGCTCCGGTGTGCCTGCTGACCGACGCGGCGTCAGCGGCCGCCGTTCCGGAGGCCGACGGTATGGATGTGGTGCTGCTGGACGCCCCGGAAACGGCCGAGGAGCTGGCCGGGCTGCCGGCCGGTCCGGTCGCGGACGCGGAGCGTACGGCTCCGCTGCGGCCGCACCACCCGGCGTACCTGATCTTCACCAGTGGCTCGACGGGCCGGCCGAAGGGCGTGCTCGTCGAGCACGAGGCCATCGTCAACCGCCTGGAGTGGATGCAGCACGCCTACGCGCTGACGGCGCGGGACCGGGTGCTGCAGAAGACCCCGACCGGCTTCGACGTCTCCGTGTGGGAGCTGTTCTGGCCCCTCGCCCAGGGCGTCCCCCTGGTCATCGCACGCCCCGAGGGCCACAAGGAGCCGGCGTACCTGGCCGCTCTGATCGGCGAACAGCGGGTGACGGTCTGCCACTTCGTGCCGTCGATGCTGGGCGCCTACCTGGCCGAGCACACCATCGGGGAGACGCAGTCGCTGCGCCTGGTCGTGTGCAGTGGTGAGGCGCTGACCACGGATCTGACGGACCGGTTCCACGCCGGCAACGCGCACGACGCGGAGCTGGCGAACCTCTACGGTCCCACCGAAGCCGCCGTCGACGTCACCGCCCACACCACCACCCCCCACAACCCCCACCCCACCGCACCCATCGGCACCCCCGTCTGGAACACCCAGACCTACGTCCTCGACCACCACCTCAACCCCGTACCCCCCGGCACCCCAGGCGAGCTCTACCTCGCCGGAACCCAACTCGCCCGCGGATACCTCACCCGACCCGACCTCACCGCCGAACGCTTCACCGCCAACCCCCACAGCACCACCCCCGGCGCACGCATGTACCGCACCGGAGACCTCGTACGCCAAACCCCCGACGGCACCCTCCACTACCTCGGCCGCACCGACCACCAGATCAAACTCCGCGGCCTCCGCATCGAACCCGCAGAAATCGAAACCACCCTCACCACCCACCCCCACCTCACCCACACCACCGTCCAACTCCGCGAAGACACCCCGGGAGTCCAGCACCTGGTGGCCTACGTGGTCCCGGCGGCCGGAACGCCCGGGCCGGACGAGGCGGAGCTGCGGGCGTGGGCGGGCGACCGGCTGCCCGAGTACATGGTGCCGAGCTTCTTCGTGGCGCTGCCCGAGCTGCCGCTCTCGCCGAACGGCAAGCTCGACCGCAAGGCGCTGCCGGCGCCCGAGCTGCCCGAGGCCGGTGCCTCGCGGGCCCCGCGCGACGCCCGTGAGGAGATCGCCGCGGGTGTGCTGGCGGACGTCCTGGGCCGGCCGTCGGTCGGCGCGGACGACGACTTCTTCGCGCTCGGCGGGCACTCCCTGCTGGCGGCCCGGGTGGCCGCCCGGCTGCGGGAGGCCCTCGGCGGGGAGTGCGCCGTGCGCGACGTGTTCGAGCTGCGGACCGCGGCACGGCTGGCCGCGCGCCTCGCCGAGCGGGGCGACGGGTCCGGCGACGGCCGTCGGCTGCCCGTCCTGGCCGGGGCGCCCGCCCGGCGCACCGAGCGCCCCGAACTGTCGTACGCGCAGCACCGGCTGTGGCTGCTGGACGCGCTCCGCGGGACCGGCACCGTCTACAACGTGCCCGTCGCGGTGCGGCTGCGCGGCCCGGTCGACACGGAGGCGCTGCGCGCCGCCGTGCAGGACCTGGCCGCCCGGCACGAGGTGCTGCGCACGGTGATCGCGGAGGAGGACGGCCGGCCGTACCAGCGGGTGCTGCCCGCGGACCGGGCCGTGGTGCCGGTGGAGGTCCGGGAGGTGTCCGCCGACCGGCTGCGCGCCGAGGCGGAGGCCGCCGGATCGTACGCCTTCGACCTGGAGCGGGACCTGCCCCTGCGGGTGACCCTGCTGCGGGCGGCCCCGGACGACGCCGTGCTGCTGGTGCTGCTGCACCACATCGCCACCGACGAGGCCTCGACCGGCCCGCTGCTCGCGGACCTGTCGGCGGCGTACGCGGCGCGCTCGGCGGGCCTGGCACCGGAGTTCGCCCCGCTGCCCGTCCAGTACGCCGACTACGCGCTGTGGCAGCGCGAGCTGCTGGGCGACGCCGCCGACCCCGCATCGGTGGCCGCCGCCCAGGCCGCGTACTGGCGCGGGGCGCTGGCCGGGATCCCGGCCGAGCTGGAGCTGCCGGCCGACCGCGGCCGTCCGGCGGAGCCGACCTTCCGCGGCGACGTGGTGCCGTTCACCGTCCCGGCCGGGGCGGCGGACGGTCTGCTGCGGCTCGCCCGTACGACCGGGGCGACCCCCTTCATGGTGGTGCACGCGGCGGTCGCGGCGCTGCTGCACCGGCTGGGCGCGGGCGAGGACATCCCGCTCGGCAGCCCGGTGTCGGGGCGCGGCGGGCCGGAGCTGGACGGGCTGGTCGGGTTCTTCCTGAACACCCTGGTGCTGCGGACGGACGTGTCCGGCGACCCGCGGTTCACCGAGCTGGTGGCCCGGGTGCGGGACACGGCGCTGGCCGCCTTCGCCCACGCGGACCTGCCGCTGGAGGCGGTCGTGGAGGCGGTCGGGCCGGAGCGGTCCCGCGCCCGCAATCCGCTCTTCCAGACGATGGTGACCTACCACTCGGCGCCGGAGTCCGCGCGGGAGCTGTTCGGGGCTCCCGCGGAGGAGTTCTGGGTGGAGACCGGCGGGGCGAAGGTGGACCTGGAGCTCGCCTTCGGCACCATCCGGCCGGGCAGCGGGTTCGAAGGCGGGATCCGCTACGCCGCGGACCTGTTCGACGCCTCGACGGTCGAGGCCCTCGCCGGGCGGCTGGTGCGGCTGCTGGAGGCGGTGGCGGCGGATCCGTCGGTGCCGCTGTCGGCGATCGCCCTGATGGACGGGGCGGAGCGGGAGCGGATCCTGTCCGGGTTCAACGACACGGCCGTGGCCCTGGACGGCCCGGCGAACCTGGCCGACCTGGTCGCGGCGGGCGCGGACCGCGCCCACGGCCCGGCCCTGGTCTTCGAGGGCGCCGAGACCTCCCGCGCCGACTTCGAGGCGGCCGTGAACCGGCTCGCCCGCCTGCTCATCGGCCGCGGCGTCGGACCCGAGTCCATCGTCGCCGTCGCCCTGCCCCGCTCCGCCGACCTGCTGATCGCCCTGCACGCGGTCGTCCGGGCCGGCGGCGCCTACCTCCCGCTCGACCTGTCGCTGCCCGCCGACCGGCTCACGTACCTGCTGGACAGCGGCGGCCCGGTGCTCGCGCTGGCGGACGCCGCCTCGGCGGCGCTGCTGCCGCCGGGTCCGGACGTGCCGCTGGTCGTGCTCGGTTCGCCGGTGGTGGAGGCGGAGCTCGCCCTGCAGGCCGACGGCCCGCTGGCGGACGCGGAGCGGGTCGCGCCGCTCCTGCCCCGGCACCCCGCCTACGTCATCTTCACCAGTGGCTCGACGGGCCGGCCGAAGGGCGTGCTCGTCGAGCACGAGGCCATCGTCAACCGCCTGGAGTGGATGCAGCACGCCTACGGACTCACCCTGGCCGACCGGGTGCTGCAGAAGACCCCGACGGGCTTCGACGTCTCCGTGTGGGAGCTGTTCTGGCCCCTCGCCCAGGGCGTCCCCCTGGTGATCGCACGCCCCGAGGGCCACAAGGAGCCCGACTACCTCAACACCCTCATCGAGGAACAGCAGGTCACCGTCTGCCACTTCGTTCCGTCGATGCTGGGCGCCTACCTGGCCGAGCACACCATCGACAGCACCCCGTCGCTGCGGCTCGTGGTGTGCAGCGGCGAGGCCCTGACCGCCGACCACACCGGGCAGTTCCACGCCCACAACACCCATCACGCGGAGCTGGCGAACCTCTACGGCCCCACCGAAGCCGCAGTCGACGTCACCGCCCACACCACCACCCCCCACAACCCCCACCCCACAGCCCCCATCGGCACCCCCGTCTGGAACACCCAGACCTACGTCCTCGACCACCACCTCAACCCCGTACCCCCCGGCACCCCAGGCGAGCTCTACCTCGCCGGAACCCAACTCGCCCGCGGATACCTCACCCGACCCGACCTCACCGCCGAACGCTTCACCGCCAACCCCCACGGAGCCCCCGGCTCCCGCATGTACCGCACCGGAGACCTCGTACGCCAAACCCCCGACGGCACCCTCCACTACCTCGGCCGCACCGACCACCAGATCAAACTCCGCGGCCTCCGCATCGAACCCGCAGAAATCGAAACCACCCTCACCACCCACCCCCACCTCACCCACACCACCGTCCAACTCCGCGAAGACACCCCGGGGGTACGCCGGCTGGTCGCCTACGTGGTGCCCGCCGAGGGGCGCACGGTCGAGGTGGAGGAGCTGCGGGCCCTGGCGGCCTCCCGGCTGCCGGAGTACATGGTTCCGTCGGTGTTCGTGACGCTGGAGCGGCTCCCGCTGTCGGCCAACGGCAAGCTGGACCGCAAGGCGCTGCCCGCGCCCGCCCTCCCGGCGGCGGCGGTCGCCGCCGCCGCGGCCGCCGCGAGCGCCGCACCCGCGGTGGCCGCCCCGGCCGGGGAGCCGGTGGACGTGCTGCGGGCCCTGGTCGCCGAGGTGCTGGGCCTGCCCGCCGTCGGCCCGGACGACAACTACTTCGAGCTGGGCGGCGACAGCATCGTCTCCATCCGGCTGGTGGGCCTGGCCCGCAAGGCGGGGCTGACCATCTCGGCCCGGCAGGTCTTCCAGCACCCGACCCCGGCCGCCCTGGCTTCGGTCGCCGTCCGGCGCGCGGACGCCCCGGCCGCGCCGGCCCGGCCCGCGGACGGCGGGCCCGGCCCGCTGCCGCTGCCGCCGGTGGCGCAGTGGCTCGCCGAACGCGGCGGTCCCTTCGCCTCGTTCGCGCAGGCCCGGCTGGTGCGGCTGCCGGCCGGCACGGACCGGGCGGCCCTCGTGGCCGCGCTGCAGGCCGTACTGGACCACCACGACGGGCTGCGGCAGACGCTGACGGTGGCCCGGCCCGGGGTGTGGAGCGCCGAGGTGCGGCCCGTGGGCGCGGTCGCGGCCGGGTCGGTCCTGGACGCGGTGGACGCGGTCGGCTGCGACGACGCCGAACTGCGGGAGCTGCTGGCCCGGGAGTCGGGTCGGGTCTCGCGGCTGCTCGACCCGGAGTCCGGCGTGATGCTGAAGGCGGTGCACTTCGACCGCGGTCCGGACGCCTCCGGGCGGCTGCTGCTGGCCGCCCACCACCTGGTGGTGGACGAGGTGTCCTGGCAGATCCTGCTGCCGGACCTGCGCGCCGCCCACGAGGCGGTGGCGGCGGGCCGGACCCCCGCGCTGGAGCCGGTGCCGACCTCGCTGCGGACCTGGACCGGGCACCTGCTCGCCGAGGCGCAGGCGCCGCGGCGGACCGCCGAGCTGGAGCACTGGCTCGCCGCCTCCGCGGCGGCGGCGCCGCTGCTGGCACACCGCCCGCTGGACCCGCGTACCGACACCGTCGCGACGGCCCGGAAGCTGACCGTGCGGGCGTCGGCGGAGCGCACCGCGCCGCTCCTGCGGGAGGTGCCGACGGCCTTCCACGGCACGGTCGGCGACACGCTGCTGACGGCGCTCGCCCTGGCCGTCGGCGATCTGGCGGCCCGTCGCGGGCTGCCGTTCGGGGACGGGTTCACGGTGGACCTGGAGGGTCACGGCCGGGAGCAGGAGCTGCTGCCGGGTGCGGACCTGACCCGGACGGTGGGCTGGTTCACGGCCATCCACCCGCTGCGGGTGACGGCGCGGTCCTACGACGCGGCCGGCGTGCTGGCCGGGCGGGACGACGCGGGCGCCGCCCTGAAGGAGGTCAAGGAGCTGCTGCGGCAGGTCCCGGACGGCGGTGTCGGCGCGGGCCTGCTGCGGTACGCGAACCCGGCCACGGCGCGGCTGTTCGACGGCTCGGCCCGGCCCGAGGTGCTGTGGAACTACCTGGGCCGGCAGACCGGCGTGGCGGATCCCGACTGGGGTCCGGCGGCGGAGGCCGACGCCCTGGCGGCCCGGCCGGATCCGCTGCTGCCGCTGTCGCACCCGCTGGAGATCACCACCGAGATCGGCGACGGCCCCGAGGGGCCCGAACTGACCGCGACGTTCACGTGGGCGGGCGAGGCCGTCCCGCAGACGGACGTCGGAGAGCTCGCGGACGGCTTCTTGGCCGCCGTCGACTCCCTCGCCGCCTGGGCGGCACACGGCACCACCGGGGGGTACACCCCCTCGGACCTCGACCTGGTCGACCTCGACCAGGACCAGATCACGATGCTCGAAGACATGTGGAGGGCACAGCAGTGACCCAGGCCAAGATCGAGGACATGCTTCCGCTGTCCCCCTTGCAGCAGGGCATGCTGTTCCACTCGCTGTACGACGGCGCCGCGCCGGACGTCTACACCGTGCAGGTGTCGGTGTCGCTGGCCGGGCCGGTGGACGCGGAGCGGCTGGAGCGGGCGGGCGCCGCCCTGCTGCGGCGCCACCCCAACCTGCGGGCCGGGTTCTGGCACGAGGGGGTGCCGCAGCCGGTGCAGTTCGTGCCGTCCGAGGTGCCGTTCGCCCTGGACCGGGTGGACCTCTCCGACGACCCGTCGCCGTCCGCGGTGCGCCGCGTGGAACGCGCCGAGCTGGCGAAGCGGTTCGCTCTCCACCGGCCGCCGCTGCTGCGCCTGGTGCTGGCCCGCCGCGGCCCCGAGGACCACCTGCTGGTGGTGACGGTGCACCACATCCTGGTGGACGGCTGGTCGATGCCGCTGCTGGTCGGGGATCTGCTCGCGCTGTACGAGGCGGACGGCGGGCCCGGCGGGCCGGGCGCGGTCCGCCCGTACAAGGACTACCTGCGGTGGCTGAAGGCGCAGGACGCGCCGGCGGCGGAGGCGGCGTGGCGGCAGTCGCTGGCGTCGCTGGACGGGCCGACGCTGGTCGCGGCGGCCGACGCCGGCCGGCTGCCGGTGCGGCCGGGCGTGCACCGGCTGGAACTGACGGCGGAGGCCACGGCCCGGCTGACCGGGGCGGCCCGCCGCCTGGGTACGACGCCGAGCACGCTGGTGCAGGCGGCCTGGGGGCTGCTGCTGGGCTCGCTGACGGGCCGGGACGACGTGGTCTTCGGGCTGACCGTCTCCGGACGGCCCGAGGAGATAGCCGGCGTCGAGGCGATGGTGGGCCTGTTCATCACCACCGTGCCGGTCCGGCTGGCCGCCCGCCCGTGGGACACCGTGGGCGGGCTCGTACGCCGCTTCCGGGACGAGCAGAACGGCCTGCTGGCCCACCACCACCTGGGGCTGCGGCTGATCCAGAAGCAGGCGGGCGGCGGGGAGCTGTTCGACACGCTGGTCGTGGTGGAGAACTATCCGGTGGACCCGTCCGCCCGTCCGGCCCTGTCCGACGGGGTCCGGGTGGCCGGGGTCGAGGCCCGCGACGGCACGCACTACCCGCTGACGCTGGCGGTGAACCTGGACGAGCGGGCCGAACTGGCCGTCGAGTACCGGCCGGACCTGTTCGACGCGCGGGCCGCGGCCCGGATCGCGGACCGGCTGGCGGGCCTGCTGGAGCAGCTGGCCGGGGACCCGGACACCACGGTCGGCTCGCTGCGGATGCTCGCGGCCGACGAGCCGGGCGCCCTGCGGGCGGGGCTGCGCGGCGAGGTCCGCGCGGTGCCCTCGGGTACGGTCGCGGACCGGTTCGCGGAGCAGGCGGCGGCGACCCCGGACGCGTGCGCGGTGGTGGCGGGCGACGGGCGGCTGACGTTCGCCGCGCTGGACGCCCGGGCGAACGCCCTGGCCGGGCTGCTGGCCGGGCGGGGCGTGGGCCCCGAGGACGTCGTGGCCCTGGCCGTGCCGAGATCCACCGACGCGGTCGCGGCGATCCTCGCGGTGCTCAAGACCGGCGCCGCCTACCTGCCGCTGGACCTGGACCACCCGGCGGACCGGCTGGCGCTGATGCTGGACGACGCCCGGCCGGCCTGTGTGCTGACCACCTCGGCGGCGCTCGCGCTGCTGCCGGCCGACGACGGCACCGGCGCGCGGCGGATCGTGCTGGACGCTGCGGACACCGCGGCCGGACTGGCCACCGCCCCGGCCTCCTTCACCGCGCCCCGCCGGCCGCTGGCCGGGCACCCGGCGTACGTGATCCACACCTCCGGCTCGACGGGCGTGCCCAAGGGCGTCGTGGTGACCCACGGCGGCCTGTCGGCGCTGTACGCCAACCACGTGGCGGCGGTGTTCGGGCCCGCGGTGGCGGCGGCCGGCGGGCGCCGGCTGCGCGCCCTGCACACCGCGTCGTTCTCCTTCGACACCTCCTGGGAGCAGCTGTTCTGGCTGGTCCTGGGGCACGAGCTGCACGTCCTGGACGAGACGGACCGGCGGGACGCCGAGTTCACGGTGGCCTACGTCCGCGAGCAGCGGATCGACGCCCTGGACGTGACGCCCACGCACGCGCAGGCGCTGCTGGAGTGCGGGCTGCTGGACCGGGACGCCCACCGGCCGGGGCTGGTGCTGCTCGGCGGCGAGGGCGTGCCGGACACCCTGTGGAAGCAGGTCCGGGACACCCCGGGGGTGATGTCGGTCAACCTGTACGGGCCGACCGAGTACACGGTGGACGCCCTGGCGGCCGACCTGGCGGCGTCGGGCACCCCGGTCGTGGGCCGGCCGATCGGCAACACGGCGGCGTACGTGCTGGACGGTGCGCTGCGGCCGGTGCCGGAGGGCACTCCGGGTGAGCTGTACCTGGCGGGCGCGGGCGAGGCCCGCGGCTACCTGCGGCGGCCCGCCGCGACGGCGGAACGTTTCATCGCGGACCCGTTCGGGACTCCGGGCGGGCGGATGTACCGCACCGGCGACCTGGTGCGGCTGCGTCCTGACGGGGAGCTGGAGTTCCTCGGCCGGGCCGACGACCAGGTGAAGATCCGCGGGCACCGGGTGGAGCCGGCCGAGGCGGAGGCCGCGCTGGCGGCCCTCGACGGTGTGGCGTCGGCAGCCGTGGTGGTCCGCGAGGACACCCCGGGCGTACGCCGGCTGGTGGGCTACGTGACCGGCACCGCCGACCCCGAGCAGGCCCGCAAGCAGCTCGGGGAGCGCCTGCCGGAGTACCTGGTGCCGTCCGCCGTGGTGGTGCTGCCGGCCCTGCCGATGACGGTGAACGGGAAGCTGGACCGGGCGGCTCTGCCGGCCCCGGTGCTGACCGGCGCGGCGTCCTCGCGGGCCCCGCGCGGCCCCCGCGAGGAGGCCCTGTGCGCGGTGTTCGCCGAGGTGCTGGGCGTGGAACGGGTCGGCGCCGACGACGACTTCTTCGCCCTGGGCGGCGACAGCATCGTCTCGATCCGGCTGGTGGCGCGGGCCCGCAAGGAAGGCCTGCTGCTCTCCCCGCGGGACGTGTTCGAGCACCGTACGCCGGCCCGGATGGCCGAATCGGCCGCCGCCGCGGACTCCTCGGGCGCGACCGGGGCCGACACCGGTTTCCTGTCCCGTACGGGTCCGCTGGTGGAGCTGTCCGAGCCGGAACGGGCCGTGCTGGACGCCGCGTTCCCGACGGCGGGCGAGGTGCTGCCGCTCTCCCCGCTCCAGGAGGGCCTGTACTTCCACGCCCAGTACGACGACCGCGGGCTGGACGTCTACCTGATGCAGAACTTCGTGGAGCTGCTCCACGAGGTCGACGCGTCCGCGCTGCGGGAGGCCTTCGACGGCCTGCTGCGCCGCCACCCGAACCTGCGCTCCGGCTTCCGCCACGAGGGGCTGCCGCAGCCCGTCCAGGTGGTCCCGTCCACGTGGGACCTGCCGTGGCGGGAGATCGACTGGTCCGGCCTGGACCGGGCCGGACAGGACGCCGCACTGCAGGAGTTCTCGCTGGCCGACGCGGGCGAGCGGTTCGACCTCGGCGCTCCCCCGCTGGTGCGGGTGACGCTGATCCGGATGGCGGCCGACCGGTGGGTGCTGTGCGTGACGCAGCACCACATCCTGACCGACGGCTGGTCGGAGTCGCTGTTCTTCGAGGAGCTGTTCGCCCTGTACGGGGCGCGGGGCGACGAGTCGGTGCTGGCGCCGGTGACCCCGTACCGCGACTACCTGCGGTGGCTGGCCGCGGTGGACACCGAGGAGGCGGTGCGCGCCTGGCGCGGCCACCTCGCGGGGCTGGACCAGGGCACGCTGGTGGCGGAGGCCGACCCGGCCCGGCCGCCGGTGACGGCCGAGGTGGTGGACCTGTCGCTGGACGAGGAGTCCAGCGACCGGCTGCGGGAGTTCGCGCGGGGCGCCGGGATCACCCTCAACACCGTGCTGTCCACGGCGTGGGCGATGGCGCTGGCCGGGATGACCGGCCGCGACGACGTGGTCTTCGGCGCGACGGTGTCGGGCCGCCCGGCGGGCCTGCCGGGCGTGGACCGGATGATCGGCATGTTCATGAACACCCTGCCGTTCCGGGTGTCGCTGAGACCGGCGGAGCCGGTGCGGGACCTGCTGGTGCGGGTCCAGGCCGAGCACGCCGACCTGTTGCCGCACCACTACACGGGCCTGGGCCGGATCCAGCGCGAGACCGGCATCGGGGCGCTCTTCGACACGCTGTACGTGTTCCGCAACACCCCGCTCGACGACTCCGCCCGCGAGGACGCGGTCGCCGAGCACCACATCGGGTGGACGCACAGCGTCGACGGCACCCACTACCCGCTGACCCTCGCGGTCACTCCGGGGCGGGCGCTGGAGCTGACGCTCGCCTACCGGCCCGACCTGTACGACGCGGCGACGGCCGAGCGGCTGGCCGGCCGGCTGGCGCTGCTGGTCCGCGCGATCGTCGAGGACGGCGCGGTCCCGGTGGGCCGGCTGCACACCCTGCCGGAGCCGGAGCGGGCCGGGCTGCTGGAGCTGGGCGACGACACCGGGCACGAGTTCCCGGACGTGTCGGTGGCGGACCTGTTCGCCGCGCAGGCCGCCCGCACGCCGCAGGACACCGCCCTGGTCTTCGAGGACGAGCGGCTGACCTACGCCGAGCTGGACGCGCGGGCCAACCGGCTCGCCCGGGCCCTGCGGGCCCGCGGGGCCGGTCCGGAGCAGGTCGTGGCCCTGGGCCTGCCGCGCTCCGCGGACTTCGTGGTCGCGCTGTTCGCCGTACTGAAGACGGGCGCCGCCTATCTGCCGCTGGACCTGGACCACCCGGTGGACCGGCTGGCGGCCATGGTCGAGGACGCGGGCCCGCTGTGCCTGGTGACGGTGGATCCGGTGGCCGCGCGCGTGCCGCGGGTGGCCGGGGTGCCGCTGCTGGAGCTGGACGCGCCGGACACCGTCGGCGAGCTGGCCGCCCTGTCCGACGGGGCGCTGGCCGAGGCGGAGCTGACCGGCCCGCGGGACGGCAGGCACCCGGCGTACGTGATCTACACCTCGGGCTCCACCGGCCGCCCCAAGGGCGTCGTGGTGCCGTACGCGGGCCTGACGAACATGCTGGCCAACCACCGCGAGCGGATCTTCGCCCCGGCGGTGGAGCTGGCCGGCGGGCGCCGGATGAAGGTGGCCCACACCGTCTCCTTCGCCTTCGACATGTCGTGGGAGGAGTTCTTCTGGCTGGTCGACGGGCACGAGGTGCACGTCATCGGCGAGGAGCTGCGGCTGGACCCGGCGGCGCTCACCGCGCACTACGACCGGGTCGGCATCGACGTGGTCAACGTGACCCCGTCCTACGGGCAGCAGCTGGTGGACGCCGGACTGCTGGACGCCGGACGGCACCGGCCGGCGCTGTTCCTGCTCGGCGGCGAGGCCGTCCCGGACTCGCTGTGGACGCTGCTGGCCGAGACGGACGGCACGATGGCCTACAACCTGTACGGGCCGACCGAGTACACCATCAACGCGCTCGGCGCCGACGTGGCCGAGAGCGCGGGATCCTGCGTGGGCCGCCCCATCCACAACACCCGCGCCTACGTGCTGGACGGGGCCCTGCGGCCGGCTCCGCACGGGGTTCCGGGCGAGCTGTACCTGGCGGGCGCGGGTCTGGCCCGCGGCTACCTGGGCCGGCCGGCGCTGACAGCGGAGCGGTTCGTCGCCGATCCGTTCGGGGAGCCGGGCACGCTGATGTACCGCACCGGTGACCTGGTGCGCTGGCGGGCCGACGGCGGCCTGGACTACCTGGGCCGCGCCGACGACCAGGTGAAGATCCGAGGTTTCCGCATCGAGCTGGGCGAGATCGAGTCCGTGCTCGCCGGGCTCCCGGAGGTGGCCGCCGCCGCGGTGGTGGTGCACACCGGCGCGACCGGCGTGAAGCGGCTCGTCGCCTACACCGTCCCGGCCGCCGGGGCGGCGGGCGGGCGGGGCGCCGAACCGGCCGCGCTGCGGGCCCGGCTGGCGGCCGCGCTGCCCGAGTACATGGTGCCGGCGGCGTTCGTGGAACTGGCCGCGCTGCCCCTGACGGTGAACGGCAAGACGGACCGCGCGGCGCTGCCCGCGCCGGACTTCGGCGACGGCTCCGGCCGGCCGCCGAAGGACGCCCGCGAGGAGGTCCTGGCCCGGGTGTTCGCCGAGGTGCTCGGCCTGGAGCGGGTCGGCGTGGAGGACAACTTCTTCGCGCTGGGCGGGCATTCGCTGCTCGCGATGCGGCTGGTCGGCCGGATCCGCGACGAGCTCGGGGTCGGCATCCAGGTGGGTGCGGTGATGTCCGCGCCGACGGTCGCCGACATCGCCGCGCGGATCGCCGGCGACGCCCGCGACGACGCGCTGCGGGTGCTGATGCCGCTGCGCGAACGGGGCACCGCGCAGCCGCTGTTCTGCTTCCACCCGGCGTCCGGCTTCGCCTGGCAGTACACCGGGCTGCTGCGCCACCTGGACCCGGACCGGCCGGTGTACGGGCTCCAGTCGCCGGGCCTCGCCGGACAGCTGCCCGACGTCGCGGACGTCGCCGAGCTGGCGGAGCTGTACCTCGCGCAGATCCGTACCGTCCAGCCGCAGGGCCCGTACCACTTCCTCGGCTACTCCTTCGGCGGGACCGTCGCCCACACCCTGGCGGCCCTTCTCCAGGAGCGCGGCGAGGAGGTGGCCTTCCTCGGCCTGCTCGACGCCTACCCGCCGGAGATCGAGGACTGGTCGTACGCGGACGCGCCCGACTGGCGCGAGCGCCTGGAGCGGGAGGAGTCCGGGTTCCTGCTGTCGGTGGCCGGGCTGGACGCCGAGGCGGGGGCCGGGGCCGACCGGGACGAGCGGATCGCCGCGATCCGTGACAGCCGCGGCCTGCTGGCCGGGTTCGACGAGCACCTGCTCGACGCGATCGTGTCGGTGAACGTGGACTGCGTACGCCTGCTGTCCCGCAGCCGGAGCCGCCGCTACCGCGGTGACGTGCTGTTCTTCACGGCCGCCCGGACCACTCCGGCGGAGGAGACCCCGGCCCTGGTCTGGCCGCCGTACCTGGACGGCCGGCTGGAGGAGCACGTCCTGGACCTCGGCCACGACGAGCTGATGTCCCCCGCCGCACTGGGCGAGATCGGGCCGCTGGTGGCCCGCGCCCTGGCCGCGGCCCGCACCACCGGCGCCTAGGCCGTCCGGTCCGGGCCGCCCGCCGAGGGCGGCCCGGACCGGCCCCACCCGCACCACACCACCTGAAGCACCCCTGTTTGGAGGACGAGATGCCTGAAGCCGCAGCCTCCGGGCCCGCGCGGTTCGCGGGCCGGGTCGCGTTCGTGACCGGCGCCGGCCGGGGCATCGGGGAGGCGGTCGTCCGCACCCTGTACGCCCACGGCGCGTCGGTGTTCGCCACCGACATCGACGGCGGGGCCGTCACGGCACTGGCCGAACGCCTCGCCGAGGAGGCGCGCGCCGCCCGCCCGGACCACACCCCGCCGCCGGGCCGGTTCCTGCCCCGCCGCCTGGACGTGGCCGATCCGGACGCGGTCCGCGCCGCGGTCGCCGACGCGGTCGCCGCACTCGGGCCGGTCGACATCCTGGTGAACGTCGCCGGGGTGCTGCACACCGGCCCGGCCACCGCGGTCGACGACGCGGCCTGGGACCGGCTGTTCGCGGTGAACGCGGGCGGCGTGTTCCACACCGCCCGGGAACTCGCCCCGGCGATGGCCGAACGGGGCCGCGGCAGCATCGTCACCGTCGCCTCCGACGCGGCGGGCGTACCCCGCGTCGGCATGGCCGCCTACGCCGCCTCCAAGGCGGCCGCCACGATGTTCACCAAGTGCCTGGGCCTGGAGTACGCCCGCAGCGGCGTCCGCTGCAACGTGGTCGCGCCGGGCTCCACCGACACCGCGATGCAGCGCTCCCTGTGGGAGGACGACAGCGTCCCGCACCGGGTGCTGGAGGGCGACCCGGGCCGCTACCGCAACGCGATCCCGCTCGGCCGGATCGCCGACCCGGCGGACGTCGCCGACGCCGTCGCCTTCCTCGCCTCCGACGAGGCCCGCCACATCACGATGCAGCAGCTGTACGTCGACGGCGGGGCCTCCCTGCGCTGACGGCCGCGCCCCCGGCCGCGTCACGCGCCCCCGCCCTCGTACCACCGCAGCACCCGCAGCACCCGCATCCGCATCACCCGCACCCACCTGCCAAGACCCGTGCGCACGCCGCGCACAGCAGCCATGAGGAGTCACCGTGCCGACGGTCCGCCCAGTCGCCGCACCCCCCGTGCCCCCCGCGCCCGCCGCGGCGGACGCCACGGCCCACCCTGCCGTGGGCGCCGCCACCGGTCTGCTCGACGCCTACCGGCCGGGCGACCGCTTCCTGGCCAC
The DNA here is from genome assembly GCF_040684695.1 of Streptomyces erythrochromogenes. Classification (GTDB taxonomy): domain Bacteria; phylum Actinomycetota; class Actinomycetes; order Streptomycetales; family Streptomycetaceae; genus Streptomyces; species Streptomyces erythrochromogenes_C. The sequence goes on along the minus strand of NZ_JBFBGM010000001.1, from coordinate 88,710 downwards.
CCCGACCCGCACCCTGCTGGCGCGGGGGCCCGTCACCGACGTCCCCGACGACGGCACCCCGCTGCCCGAGCGGGTCCGCACCGCCCTCCAGGCCGCCCGCCGCGACGGCAACGACCGGCCCGTGGTCCTGGGCGCGGTGCCCTTCGACACCGCCGCGCCCGCCGCGCTGGCGATCCCCCAGCAGGTCCGCACCGGTCCGCCGCTGCAGGCCGACCCGCTGGTGACGCTGCCCGCGAACCCGCCCGAGGCACAGGACTGGAAGGTCATCGAGGTGCCCGCGCCGGAGGAGTACGCCCGGGCCACCGCCGAGGCCGTGGCCCGGATGACCGCCGGCGAGGCCGAGAAGGTCGTCCTGGCCCGCACCCTGGAGGTCTCGGCCCCCGGCCGCGAGCCCGACCTGGCCGCGCTGCTCGGACGACTGGCCCGCTTCGATCCGTCCGGCCACACCTTCGCCCTGCCCGTGGGCCCCGGCCGCACCCTGCTGGGGGCCAGCCCCGAGCTGCTGGTGGCCCGGCGCGGCGGGCGGCTGGTCGCCAACCCCCTGGCCGGATCGGCCGCGCGCAGCGCGGACCTGGCCGAGGACGTGCGGCGCGCCGCAGCCCTGCTGGACTCGGCGAAGGACCTGCACGAGCACGCCGTCGTCGTCGAGCAGGTGCGCCGGGCCATGGCCCCGTACTGCTCGTCCCTGGACGTGCCGGCCCGCCCCGCGCTGGTGCGCACCGCCACCATGTGGCACCTGTCCACCACCGTGACCGGAACCCTCGCCGACCCGGACACCACCGCCCTGGACGTGGCCGTCGCGCTGCACCCGACGCCGGCCGTGTGCGGGACGCCCACGGCGGCCGCGCGCCGCATGATCGCCGACGTCGAGCCCTTCGACCGCGGTTTCTACACGGGGATGCTCGGCTGGCAGGACGCCTCCGGGGACGGCGAGTGGGTGGTCACCCTGCGCTGCGCCGAGGCCGTCGACGGGCTGCTGCGCCTGTACGCCGGCGCCGGTGTGGTGCCCGCCTCCGACCCGCTCGCCGAAACCGCGGAGACCGCCGCGAAGTTCCGTACCTTCCTCAGCGCCGTGGGAGCCTCCCTGTGACCTCGACCGGAACGCACCAGCAGGCCGTCCCGGAGCCCGACGCCCCGCTGTGGCCGGCGGAGTTCGCCGAGCGGTACCGGGCCGCCGGCCACTGGCGCGGCGAGACCTTCGGCGAGGTCCTGCGCGAGCGGGCCGCCGCCCACCCGGACCGGGTGGCCGTGGTGGACCCGGCGGGCGGCCCGGACGGCGGGCGCCGGGAGTGGACGTACGCCGAACTGGACCTGCGCGCCGACCGGATGGCGGCCGGGTTCACCGCCCGCGGGATCTCGGCCGGCGACAAGGTGGTGGTGCAGCTGCCGAACACGGCCGAGTTCTTCGAGGTGGTGTTCGCCCTGTTCCGGGTCGGGGCGCTGCCGGTGTTCGCGCTGCCCGCCCACCGGCAGGCGGAGATCGGCTACTTCTGCTCCTTCACGCAGGCCGTGGCCTACATCGGCCCCGGCCGGCTCGCCGGCTTTGACCACCGTGCGCTCGCGGCCGCGGTCCGCCGGGAAGTGCCCACGCTGGAGCACGTGTTCGTGGCGGACGCGGACCCGGGCGACTTCACGGCGCTGGCCGACGTGCCCGTGGAGCCCGGGGCGGAGCCCGTCCACCGGCCGCGGCCGCAGGACATCGCCTTCCTCCAGCTGTCGGGCGGCAGCACCGGCGTCCCCAAGCTGATCCCCCGCACGCACGACGACTACCTGTACTCGGTGCGCGGCTCCAACGAGATCTGCGACGTGGATGCCGGCTCCGTGTACCTGGTGGCGCTGCCGGCGGCCCACAACTTCCCGGTGTCCTCGCCGGGCTGGCTGGGCGCGCTGTACGCGGGCGGGCGCGTGGTGCTGTGCCCGCAGCCGGCGCCGGAGGCGGCGTTCCCGCTGATCGAGCGGGAAGGGGTGACGATCACCGGGCTGGTGCCGCCGCTCGCCCTGCTGTGGACCGAGGCCGCGGCCGCCACGGAGTGCGACCTGAGCAGTCTGGACGTGCTGCTGGTCGGCGGCGCCAAGTTCCCCGAGGAGGCGGCCCGCCGTACCGGGCCGGCCCTCGGCTGCCGGCTCCAGCAGGTCTTCGGGATGGCCGAGGGGCTGGTGAACTACACCCGGCTGGACGATCCCGAGGAGCTGGTGAACGGCACCCAGGGCCGCCCGATCTCCCCGGACGACGAGATCCGGATCGTGGACGACGAGGACCGCGAGGTGGAGCCGGGGGCCACCGGCCACCTGCTGACCCGCGGCCCATACACCATCCGCGGGTACTGGCGCGCCCCCGAGCACAACGCGCGCTCGTTCACCGCCGACGGCTTCTACCGCACCGGGGACATCGTCCGGGCCCTGCCCAGCGGCCACCTGGTCGTCGAGGGTCGGGCCAAGGACCAGATCAACCGGGGCGGCGAGAAGATCGCCGCCGAGGAGGTCGAGAACCACATCCTCGCCCACCCCTCCGTGCACGACGCGAACGTGGTCGCCGAACCGGACCCGTACCTGGGCGAACGCACATGCGCCTACGTGATCCTGCGGGCCGGCGCCGAACCGCTGCGCCCCGCCGCCGTGAAGTCCTTCCTGCGCGGCCGCGGCCTGGCCGGGTACAAGGTGCCGGACCGGGTCGAGTTCGTGGCCGCCTTCCCCACCACCGGGGTCGGCAAGGTCTCCAAGAAGGACCTGCGCGCCGCGGCGGCCGCCGCGGGCGCGGGCGGCGACCCGGTCTGACGCCCCGGCCCTTCACCCCGACGCATCGCAACGCCTCGCAACGCATCGCAAAGAATCGCAACGGAACGAACGGAACACCATGGCTCTCCCCCGCATCGACGCCTACTCCCTGCCGACCGAGGCCGACCTGCCGGCCAACCGGGTCGAGTGGAAGCCCGACCCCGCACGCTCCGTGCTGCTCGTGCACGACCTGCAGAACCACTTCCTGTCGGCGTACGGCGAGGGTTCGCCCACCGTCGCCGCCCTGCTGCGGCAGGTCGCGCGCCTGATCGCGGAGGCGGAGCGGGCCGGGGTGCCCGTGCTGTGGACCGCCCAGCGCGGCGGCCAGAGCGCCGAGGAGCGCGGCCTCCAGCAGGACTTCTGGGGTCCGGGGCTGCCCGCCGATCCGACCGCCGAGGCGATCCCCGAGGCCGTGGCACCCCCGTCCGCGGACAGCGTGCTGACCAAGTGGAAGTACAGCGCCTTCGTCCGTACCGACCTGGCCGAGCGGATGGCGGCGCTGGGCCGCGACCAGCTGGTCATCACCGGCGTGTACGCGCACATCGGCGTCCTGCTGACGGCCGCCGACGCGTGGATGCGCGACATCCAGGCCTTCCTGGTGGCCGACGCCGTCGCCGACTTCTCCGCCGAGGAGCACCGGATGGCCCTGCGCTACGCGGCCGGCCGGTGCGCCCACGTCACCACCGCCGACCGGGTCGCGACCGCCTGGTGACCACCGGCCGCCGCGCCCGGGCTCCCCCGGGCGCACCGGAGCCGCTCGTCCCCCGAGACCCCTCACCCGCCCCGGTACCGCCACCTCCCGCACCCCACCGATCGCTCGTCTCCACGTCCCCCTTTGAGGAGTTCCCCATGTCCGAGCGTCTCTCGTCCGCCCAGCCCCATGCCCTGGGCCTGTTCCGGATCGTCATCGGTCTGCTGTTCGCCTGCCACGGCGCCGCCTCGCTGTTCGGCGTGCTGGGCGGGGCGCACGGCGGCGGCACCGTGCCCGTCGGGGCCTGGCCCGGCTGGTACGCGGCGGTGATCCAGCTGGTGTGCGGCGGCCTGGTGCTGCTCGGCGCCGGCACCCGGAGCGCCGCGTTCCTCGCCTCCGGGTCGATGGCGTACGCCTACTTCGTCCACCACCAGGCCGACGCGCTGTGGCCCATCCAGAACAACGGGGAGTCCTCCGCGATGTTCTGCTGGGCCTTCCTGCTGCTGGTGTTCACCGGTCCGGGCTCGTTCGCCCTGGACCGGGTGGTGGGCGGACGCCGGGCCGGGGTGGAGGCCACCCCGGCCGCGTCCGCGGGTCGCGCATGACGCAGCGTCAGGTAGTGCCGCCCGTCTGCTGCTGGGCGTAGGAGCCTGGCGTCCGGCCGAAGTACCGGCGGAAGGCGAGGATGAATCCGTTGGTGCTCACGAAGCCGACCTGGGCGGCGACCAGGCCCACCAACTGGCCCTGGTCCAGCAGGTACAGGGCGTGGTTCAGCCGCAGCCGGGTGCGCCATTCGGAGAAGGCCATGCCGGTCTCCGCGCGGAACGCCCGGCGCAGGCTGGTGGAGCTGGTGTAGAGCCCGGCCGCCCACTGGGTGGCCGTCCGGCCGTCGCTCGGATCGCGGGCGAGGCCGCGGGCCACCGCGAGGGCGGCCGGGCTGACCGGCTGCGGCAGCGGCAGGCTGTCCGGGTGTGCGGCGGACAGCGCGGCGAAGGCCTTGGGGTCGTCCGGTTCCGCCGTGCTGCTGCGCATCCGGCCGAGCAGCAGGGCGCGTTGGGCGTCCGTGACGTTGACCGGCGTGGGCTCGGCGTAGGGCAGGTCGAACAGCGCCGCGTCGAAGGACTCCGACACCACCAGGGCGTCCGGGCCGAACCGGGCGCTGTGCACGACGCCCGCGGGGATCCACAGGGCGACCGATGCGGTCAGTTCGTGGTCCTGGCCGAGCGCGGACACGGTGATCGCACCGAGCGGCACGTACAGGAACTGGTGGAAGTCGTGGACGTGCGGCGGGTGTCCGCCCGTGGTGATGAGGCTGTCGTCGGCGAGTACCGCCGGCGTCGCCGCGGCGGGCTCCGGCCGCCGGTTCGCGAGTGCGCGGGGCCGCGGACGCCGGTGCGGCGTGGTCTGGCGCCGCGTGCCGTCCGCCGCGGTGTGCGCGGTCATGGTGGTCATGCAATCCCTCCCGTTCGTGGCGGGGTCCGAATCTGACCCCTCACTGCGATCGGTCTGCCTCCGGCATTGGACCGACTGCCACTGCGGTAAGGCTAACCTAAGTTCCGTCCAGTGGAACCCGGTGAGGAGCACCCGAACCACCATGAACCCATCCGCCCCGCCGGTGGTGGCGCCGCCGGCGCCGACCGTGGCGCGCACCCGTGCCGCACGCGGCGCTCCGGTCGTGCTGCTCGCCTGCCTGATCCTGCTGGCGGTGGTCGTCGCCGGCATAGGCATCGGCGCCCGTGACATCGCGCCGGCGTCCGTCGTCCGGATCCTGTTCGATCCGTTCGGCACCGGCTACGACCACGACGTGCTGTGGACCGAACGGATCCCGCGCACCCTGCTCGGACTTACCGTCGGCGCCGCCCTCGGCGCTTCCGGCCTGGTCATGCAGGCCCTGACGGTCAATCCGCTGTCCGATCCGGGGATCCTCGGGGTGGAACAGGGCGCCGCCCTGTGCGTGGTGCTGGGCATCCTGCTCCTCGACGTGAACGACGCGAGCGGGTTCTTCTGGCTGGCGCTGACCGGTTCGGCGCTCACCGCCGCGGCCGTCTACCTCATCGGCACCCGCACCAGGGCCGGCAGCAGCACGCTCGGCCTGGTCCTGGCCGGGGTGGCGGTGGCCGCGCTCCTCGCCTCGATCGTGACGCTGCTGGTCGTCCGCGACGAAGTGGTGTACTCCAGCCTGCGGTTCTGGTCGGTGGGACAGCTCGCCGGCCGGGCGCAGGTACTGGACGAGATCGCGCCCTTCGCCCTCGCCGGGCTGCTCCTCGCCCTGCCCCTGGGCCGCACCCTGAACGTGCTGGCCCTCGGCGACGACACCGCCCGCGGGCTGGGCGTACGGGTGGAGCGGGCCCAACTGGCGGGCGCCGCGGTGGCGGTGCTGCTCTGCGCCGCCGCCACGGCCGCCGTCGGACCCGTCGCCTTCGTCGGACTGGTCGCCGCGCACGTGGCGCGCATGCTCGTCGGCTCCGACCACCGCTGGTCGCTGCCGCTGTCGATGGTCTGCGGTGCCGTGCTGCTGATCGGCGCCGACACCGTGGGCCGCGTGGTCCTGGACCATGGCGAGGTGCAGGTGTCGGTGATGACCGGCATCGTCGGAACCCCCTTCTTCGTGTGGCTGGCCCGCCGCCGCGACCTGGTGCGGATGTGAGGGACGTGTCGAACAACCCCGTGATCACGGACGGCTCCGCGCCGTCCCCCGCCCCGGTGGAGGAGCGGCCCGGCACCGCGGCGGCCGTGCGCCGCGACGGGCCGGCGGCGACGGCCGCGCTGCTGGCCGCCGCCCGGCGCGCCGCGAACCGCCGGTTCGCCGCCGCCTGGGTCCTGACCGTCGTCCTGCTCCTGGCCCTGCTGGTGGCGTCCGTCCTGCTGGGCGGGCTGCGCAACATCCCCGCCGGGGACGTACTGCCCGCCGCGTTCGGCCTGCGCACCGGGCTCGCCGACTACGTCATCCACCGCATCCGGCTGCCGCGGGCACTGGCGGCCCTGCTGGGCGGCGCGCTCTTCGGCCTGGCCGGCGCGCTCTACCAGCGCCTGGTCCGCAACCCGCTGGCCACCCCGGACGTCGTCGGCATCTCGGCCGGGGCCGGGGCGGGCGCGGTGACCGTGCTGCTGCTGATGCCGGCGATCCCGTACGGTGTCGAAGGCGCCGCCCTGGCAGGGGCGTTCGTCATGGTCGGGGCGGTACTGGCGCTGAGCCGGCAGAGCGGCAAGGTGGACACCTACCGGCTGGTCGTGATCGGCATCGGTCTGGCGGCCGTGGCCACCGCCTACACCAACTACCTCTTCACCATGGCCGGGAAGCAGGGCCTGTCCCAGGTCATGCGCTGGCTGGTGGGCAGCGTCAGCGGCGCCACCTGGGACGGCGTCACCACGCTCACCGTCGCCCTCGCCGTGTGCGGGATCTGCGCGGCCGTGCTCCAGCGGCCCCTCGCCTCGATGTCGCTGGGCGACGAGCTGGCCTCCGGCCTCGGCACCCGGGTGGGTGCGGCACGTACGGCGGCCCTGCTGCTCGGCGCGGGGGCGGCCGCCCTGGCGACCAGCGTCACCGGCCCGATCGGCTTCGTGTCCCTGGTCAGCGGCCCCATCGCGGCGCGGCTCGTCGGCACCGAACGCGCCCTCGCCCTGGCCCCCGCGGTCGGCGCGGCGGTCGTCCTCGGCGCCGACGTCCTGGCCCAGCACGGCCCGCTGATCTCCCCGGTGCCCACCGGGGCCGTCACGGCGCTGATCGGCGCCCCCTACTTCGTCCTGCTGATCCTGCGCCGCGGGCAAGGAGCCCCTTCATGAACCACCCGGTCAAGGACCACCCCGTCACGGACCGTTCCGCCCAGCCGGCCCTCGCGGCCCGCTCGGTGACCGCGGGCTACGACGGACGGACCGTCGTCGACGACCTGTCGCTGGAGATCGAACCGGGCCGGATCACCGCCCTGGTGGGCCCCAACGCATGCGGCAAGTCCACGCTGCTGAAGTCGATGGCCCGGCTGCTGCCGGTGGCCTCCGGCTCGGTGCTGCTCGACGGCCGGGACATCCACGCCCTGCCCACCCGGGAAGTGGCCCGCCGCCTCGGCATCCTGCCGCAGACCCCGATCGCCCCCGAGGGCATCACCGTCGGGGACCTGGTGCGGCGCGGCCGCCACCCGCACCAGCGGTTCGGGCAGCGCAGCACCCCGGCGGAAGACCTGATCGTCGCCGAGGCGCTGGAGGCCACCGGCACCGCCGAACTCATCGGCCGGCCCGTGGACCAGCTCTCCGGAGGACAGCGCCAGCGCGTGTGGATCGCCCTGGCCCTGGCCCAGGAGACCCCCACCCTGCTGCTCGACGAACCCACGACCTACCTCGACATCGCGCACCAGATCGAGGTCATGGACCTGCTCGCCGAACTGAACGAGCAGACCGGCCGGACCATCGTCCTGGTCTCCCACGACCTCAACCAGGCCGCCCTGTACGCCTCGACCATCGTCGCCATGCGCGACGGCCGGATCGTGCGCCGCGGCAGCCCGCACGAGGTCCTCACCGAGCAGACCGTCGCCGAGGTGTTCGGCCTGGACTGCCTCGTCGTCCCCCACCCCCGATCCGACCGGCCGCAGATCTTCCCCCTCGGCCGCCGGCACCGCAACCCCGCATAGGAGAAACCCTCTTGTCCAGCTACGCCAGAACCCGCTCCACCTCCGCCCGTCGTCTGCGACGCGCCGCCACCGCCACGGCCGCCGCGCTGTCCCTGACCCTGCTCGCCGCGTGCGGCGGGGGCTCCGACGACAAGGCCACGGACAAGCCGGCCGCCTCCGCCGGGGCCGAGGGCTCCTTCAAGGCCGTCAGCCAGAAGAACGCCTGGGGCACGGCCGAGGTGAAGAAGAAGCCGGTCAAGGTCGCCACCGTCTCCGACGGCGACACCTCGATCGCCCTCGCGCTGGGCATCGTCCCGGTCATCACCCCGGACGTCGAGGACGGCTCGCCCGTCCCCCAGTTCAAGCAGCGCGCCATCGACGGGCTGAAGGCCGGCAAGCTCAAGACCTACGACGACACCGACGGCACCGCCTACGAGGCCATCGCCGCCGAGGCCCCCGACATCATCCTGGGCATGAACACCTGGGAGATGGACAAGGACTACGAGAAGCTCGCGCCGATCGCCCCCGTCGTGACCTACACCGACAAGGCCCAGGCCGACACCCTCACCTGGCAGGAGCGGCTGCGCCGGGCGGCCCAGGCCCTCGGCCTGGAGGCCAAGGCCGAGGAGGTCATCAAGGCCAGCGAGAAGACCACGGCCGACGCGGCCGCGGCCCACCCGGAGTTCAAGGGCAAGACGTACACCTACGCCGTCGTCCACCCGGAGCAGATCAGCTTCATGTCCTACGGGGCCCAGGACCCGGGCGTCTTCGAGAAGCTGGGCTTCGTCAAGACCGACAAGGCCAAGAACTACGGGCCGGACAAGAACGGCATCAGCCTGGAGAACCTCGACCAGCTCGACGCCGACGTCCTGCTCGTCACCTACCCGTTCGGCGACCGCGGCGTGATCAGCCCGGCGGAGCTGGAGGGCAACAAGCTCTTCCAGTCGCTGAACGCCGTCAAGGGCAAGCACTTCCAGGTGGTGCCCTCGGACAACAACCTGGCCTCCGCGATCGCCTACCCCGACGCGCTCAACGCGTCGTGGGCGACCGAGCAGCTCGTGCCGCTGCTGCAGAAGGCCGTCGCCGGCCAGTAGCCGCCGCCCGCGGCCGCCGAGCCGTGACGGCCGGACCGCACGGCCCGGCCGGTCCCCGCTGCCGCGGGACCGGCCGGGCCGGCGGTGCGCCGGCCGAACCCCATCGAAGTCCCGCCACGTGAGGAGCCCGTCATGTCCACCCGCAACCCCCGTTCCGTCGTCACCTTCCCCATCGTGCTGCGGGAGCTGACGGTGCTGCGCGTCGCCGACGTGACGCCGGGCATGCGGCGGGTCACCCTGGGCGGCCCGCAGCTGGGCGCGTTCCGCAAGGACGGGCTGGACCTGCCGGAGCTCAGCAGCGAGGGCTTCGACGACCACGTCAAGTTCTTCTTCGCCGAGGACGGCGCGGACGCCCCGGTGCTGCCGGGCCAGAACGTGTCCAGCCTGGACTGGCCCGCCGACGCCCGGCCGCTGACCAAGGACTACACCCCGGTGCGGTACGACCCGCAGGCCGGGGAGATCGACTTCGACTTCGTCAACCACGCGGGCGGGGTGGCCTCGGCCTGGGCGCAGACCGCCGCACCCGGCGACGTCACCTGGATCGCCGGGCCGAAGATGTCCCACCGGCACCCCGAGGGCGCCGACTGGCTGCTGGTCATCGGCGACGAGACCGCGCTCCCCGCGATCGGCCGGTGGCTGGCGGAGATGCCGGAGGGCACCCGGGCCCGGGTCTTCGTCGAGGTCGGCGAGGACAGCCACCGCCAGGACCTGCCGACCCGCGCGGACGCGGAGATCACCTGGCTGGTGCGCGACGGCGCCCCGGCCGGCACCACGGACCTGCTGGAGCAGGCCGTGCGCGGCATGGAGTGGCTGCCCGGCACCGTCTTCGCGTGGGCGGCCGGCGAGGCCGTGACCCTCAAGGGCATCCGCCGACACCTCGCCGTGGACCGCAAGGTGCCGCGCGAGCAGACCCACATCACCGGCTACTGGCGGCGCACCGAGCCGCCGGCCGCCGCACCCGCGGCGGTCGCGGCCGCCGGTGCGGAGGCGGCCGAGGGAGCCGAGGAGGTCGACCCGCACGACCGGCTGCACGAACTGACCGACCTGGCACCGGGCCTGGCCATCCGTGCGGCGGTGACCGTCGGCCTGGTCGACCTGGTCTGGCAGGGCGTGCGTACGGCGGCCGAGCTGGCCGACCGCTCCGGCACCGACCCGCGGACGCTGGCCGCGCTCCTGGCCTACCTCGTCGAGCTGGAGGTCTTCTCGGCCGGCCCGGACGGCTACCGGCTGACCCCGGTCGGCGAGGAACTCGTCGAGGACGACCACTCGTTGGAGGAGTACGACCTGCGCGGGGCGCATGCGGCGCTGGACCTCTCGCTGTCCGGCCTGCACGAGACCCTGCGGACCGGCCGGGCCGGCTTCCGTACCGCGTCCGGGGCCCCGCTCGCCGTGGCCCTGGCGGCGGACGAGCGTCTGGGCGCGTCCGCGCGGGAGGCCGTGGAGGACGAGGCCCTGTGGATCGCCCCGGGGGTTCGCACCGGTTACGACTGGGCGGCCGCGGAGTCGGTCACGCTGGCCGGCGCCGGCGCCGGCGCCGTGGCGGGCACCCTCGCCGGGGCCTTCCCCGGCCTGCGGGTCCGGGTGGCCGCGCTGCCGTCGGCCCTGCGCACGGTCGCCGACCGGGTGCTGGACTCCGCGGTGCGCGACCGGGTGGAGCTGCTGCCCACCAGCGGGCCGGTCCCGGCGGGCGACCGCACCGTCCTGCTGGTGCGGCTGCTGGAGCAGCTGGCCGACGAGGACGCGGTGCTCGCGCTGCGCGAGAACGCCGCCGCGGTGCCCGAGGGCGGCGCGCTGCTCCTGGTCGAGCAGGTCGAGGGGGCGGACGGCATCGAGCTGGACACCGAGGCCGCCCTGCACCACCTGCGGCTGAAGGCGGCGTTCGGCTCGGGCGTGCGCGCGGAGCGGGACTTCGAGCGCCTGGCGGCCCTGGCCGGGCTGCGCGTCGCCTCGCGCCGCGACATCGGCTGGGACCACCGCCTGTGGGAGCTGGCCCCCGCCCGCTGACGCCCCCGCCCGCCGGGCCGCACGTCCCGGGGCGTGGCCGCGAAGGTTCCGCGACCGCGCCCCGCGGCCGCTCAGGCCGTGCCCTCGCTGACGGTGAACAGGGCCCCGCTCCGGTCGCGCAGGGTGACCCGGCGGTCCGCCGGGGAGGACCGTACGGGTGACACGGCGGCGCCCCCGTACCGGACCGCACGGTCGATCGTGCCGTCCAGGTCGGCCACGGCGAAGTGGACGTGCCAGCGGGGCCGGACCTGCGGGTCGGGGGCGTTCTCCACGGCTCCGGCGTCGATCCGCGCGACGGTCTGGTTGCCGCGGCGCACCACCACGTGGTCGTGCTCGTAGGCGACGTCGCAGCAGCCGGGCCGTTCGCAGGCCCAGTCCAGGACCTCCCCGTAGAACACCGCGGCGGCGAACGCGTCGCGGGTGCGCAGCTCGACCCAGGCCGCGGCGTCCGCCTCGCCGGCGTGCCACTCCTGGACGACCTCGCCCTCCCAGAAGCCGAAGACCGCTCCGGAGGGGTCGGCGGCCAGCGCGGCCCGCCCGGTGGCGAAGGCGAGCGGTCCGACCGCCATCGTCGCGCCCCGCTCACGGATGCGTGCGGCGGTCACCTCCGCGTCGTCGACGGCGAAGTACGGCGTCCACGCGGACGGCAGGCCGAGCGTCCGGGCGAGTGCGCCGACCGAGGCGACGGGCCGGCCGTCCAGCAGGGCCACGCGGAAGTCCTCACCGAGCCTGGTGGTCCGGAAGGTCCAGCCCAGCACGCCGGCGTAGAACTCCTCGGCCTCGGCGAGGCCGGGAGCCGTGAGGTTGACCCAGCAGGGCACCCCGAACACGTCCCGGCTGTTCGTGGTCATGAAACCGCCTCCGATCACCGCCCGCACCACGTCTAACACAAGCGGACGAAACGGGCCATCCGTGCCGCGCCGGTCCGGCGCAGGCGCTGTGCGCCGGCCCGCGGGTGCGCACACTGGACCCGGTGGGCCGCCGCCACGGCGGTGGCGGACCGAGGAGAGGTGTCCGGCCTTGAGCGCTCCCGTTCCTGCTCTTCCTGCTCCCGTTCCGATCGTCATCGACTGCGATCCGGGGCACGACGACGCCCTCGCGATCCTCCTCGCGGCGGGCGACCCGGGGGTCGACCTGCTGGCCGTCACCACGGTGGCGGGCAACCAGACCGTGGAGAAGACCACCCTGAACGCCCTGCGGGTGTGCACCGTCGCCGGCATCACCGGCGTCCCTGTCGCCGCCGGGTGCGCGGCGCCGCTGGTGGAGCCGCTGCGGGTCGCCGAGGACGTGCACGGGGAGTCGGGACTGGACGGCCCGCGCTTCCCCGAGCCGGCCGTGGCGGCCGAGCCCGAGCACGCGGTGGAGCTGCTGCGGCGGATCCTGGCCGGGCATCCGGAGCCGGTCACCCTGGTGCCGACGGCGCCGCTGACGAACATCGCCCTGCTGCTGACCCGGTACCCCGAGCTGGCGGGCCGGATCCGGGAGATCGTGCTGATGGGCGGCTCCACCGACCGGGGGAACCGGACCCCGGCCGCCGAGTTCAACATCCACACCGACCCGGAGGCCGCGGACATCGTCTTCCGCAGCGGCGTACCGGTGACCATGTGCGGGCTCAACGTCACCCACCAGGCCCTCGCGACGCCCGAGGTCGTCGCCCGCTTCGAGGCCCTGGACACCGACCTCGGCCGGATCTGCGCCGAGCTGCTGGGCTTCTTCGCGGGCACCTACCGGCGGCTGTGGGGCTTCCCCGCGCCCCCGGTGCACGACCCGGTCGCGGTGGCCCGGGTCATCGACCCGGGCATGGTCGCCTGCGTGGACGCGCACGTGGCCGTGGAACTCCACGGCCGGCACACGCGTGGGGCGACCGTGGTGGACCTGCACGGCACCCTGGGGCGGCCGGCGAACGCCCGGGTCGCCGTGGGGCTGCGGGCCGACCTGTTCTGGGACCGGCTGCTGGCGGCCGTGGCCGTGCTGGGCGGCTCCGGCACGGGTCAGCCGGCGCCTCCCGCCGGGGACCGCAGCAGGGCGGGCCCCTCGGACGGCAGGAGCCGGTGAGCGGCCACCAGTTCCTCGGCCGCGAGCAACGCGCTGTGGGCGTTGCGCCGGCCCATCAGGACGCACAGCGTGTACGCGGCGTCCTCCATCGCGGCGCGCAGCGCCGGGTCGTCGGGCGCAGCCAGCGTGCGGCGGCGCACGGCCCGCAGGTGGTTCAGGTGCCGGCGCAGCACGTGCGGGGACGGCAGGAGGTTCCCGGAGACGGGTGGCGCCGGGGGGTGGGGGGTCCGGGCGTGCCCGATCTCCGCGCGCAGCGCCCGTTCGCAGTCCGGGTCGACGTCGCCGGGGGCGGTGCGGGTGGCGATGGCCGTGCGTGCCATGAGCGCGAGCGTGACGCCCGCCACCTGGGCCGCGTTGCCCAGGACGCGCCGGGCACTCTCGGCGGTGCAGGGCACGAGGGCCATCACCATCCCGGTCGCGGCGGCGAGCGCGGCCCGGTCCGTGGGGCCCTCCGCGTCCGCGTCCCCGTCGGTCACGGCGGTGCCGCCTTCCGTACGGCGGTGGGCCGCCGGGCTCTGAATCATCCGTCCGCTCCTCGGGTCTGTCCGGGTGGATGCCGCTGTGTAGCACCTGCGGACGGGCGGCCCGGGCGCACACGCGGGCACCGGGCAGCGGATCGCCCGATGTGGGGACCCGAGGAACCGTGTATTGACGCTTCGCGGCGTTCCGCACGCTTCTCGCAGTTCCGCACGCTTCGCGGCGCTCCGTACGGCCCGCGGCGCGCGAACGCTCCGCAGCGGCGGGTGCCGGTGCGGAGCGTTCGGCCCGGCGGAGCGGGCGGCTCAGCGGATCAGCCGGCGGACGTCACGTGTCCAGACGGCTGTTGGGGCCGTCGTGCCCGTCGGCGCCCGCGTCGTTGAACCAGTAGTCCCCGGCGGCGAGGTAGCGGAAGGCGTGCGTGGACTTGGCGGGCAGCGCGACCGTCACCGCCCGCATGCCGTCGGGACGGGGTTCGAGTACGTGGGCGCCCGGCTGCCAGCCGTTGAACGTCCCCACGACGCTGACGGGGCCGGGCGGGTCGCCCCCGGGCAGCACGAAGGTGACGGCGGTGGTGTTCTTGCGACGCTGTCTTTCCAGCATGAAGTGCTCCTTCTGCGTCATGGACGGCCCCACTGTTTCCGGAGTCATCCTGACGGCCCCCCGCGGCGCCCGTCCGCGACCCGCCGCAGCGCGGTCAGGGTCACCCGTCGGGGCTACAGGCTCAGGGCGTCCTCGGCGTTGTCCACCCACGGGGTCACGGAGTTCTTGGTGGCGGAGACGTACAGGCCGGGGGTCGGTGCCTTGAGCGGTGTCTGCACCAGGTCGGACTCGGTGTTCATGGTCATGGCGATGGAGTCGACGGTCTTGCCGGTGCCGTCGGCGGCGCCGCCCATGAGGCCGGCATAGGCGGACTTGCCCGGGGCGAGCCGGATCGCGTCCTCGATGCCGGGGGCCGTTCCCCGCTCCGTGGCCTGCCCGTCCAGGGCGCCGAAGGTCACGACCGGGTGCCCGAGCACCCTGCACGCCTTCGTCCCCTTGTTGGTGATCTTCAGCAGGTAGCTGCCGGTCGTGGGCTCCGCCAGGCTCGCGGTGAAGGTCACGTCGCTCGTGCTGCACGGGAAGACGTCGAAGTCGGGGTCGGCCGGCGCCTTGGAGCCGGTGGACCCGGCGGACTTCGCCGGCTTCGCCGTCGGCGTCGCGGGCCCCGAGGGCGCGGCGGATCCGGACGGGGACGATCCGGCGGTCGGCGTGCCCGCGGACGGCGTGCCGGTCCCGCCCGCCGTGTCGTCCCCGGTGGGCCCGCAGGCGGTCAGCGCCAGGGCGGACAGGGCGGCGAGGGCGACGGCGGTTCTGCGTACGGTGCTGCTCATGGTGTTCCCCCAGATGAGGCGCGACACGCGCGGGGCAGGGCCGGTCCGGTTCCGGCGGCCTGGCACCAGGATCCCGCCGAAGCTTCACAGCTTGGTGACGGGCCGTTGCCGAGTCCACCACGGTTCCCGGCGCGCCGCCCGCGGCTCCCCTAACCTGACATCACAGCAGACTGCCACGAAGGGAACGTTCCATGCCTTCTCGCCTCAACCCGTACATCAACTTCGACGGCGACGCCCGGCAGGCCATGGAGTTCTACAAGGAGGTCTTCGGCGGCACCCTGGCGCTGAACACGTACGGCGACTTCGGCGGGGAGAAGGCCGGCGACGCCGCCGACCGGATCATGCACGGCATGCTGGAGACCGCGGGCGGCTTCACGCTCATGGGCGCCGACAACCCGCCGGGCACGCGGCACAGCCCCGGCAACAACATCTCGGTGAGCGTCAGCGGGGAGGACGCCGCCGAGCTGCGCGGCTACTGGGACGCGCTCTCCGGCAGCGGCACGGTCGCGGTGCCGCTGGAGAAGCAGATGTGGGGTGACGTCTTCGGCATGTGCACGGACCGCTTCGGGATCACCTGGCTCGTCAACATCAGCACGCCCGAGGGCTGACCCGGCCCGCCGCCGAGCAGGGCGGGGGCTCCCGCGCCACCCTCCACGGCGGCGCTGCGGCCGTCCCCGTTTCGACACCGCGGCACCTGCCTCGCCGGCCGGACTCCAGCATGATCGATTCTCTGCACCGTGCGCGGGCACGGCAGGCCGGCCCGCCGCGCCCTTCGATCCGAGGAGTCCAGCCCCATGTCCGACATCACCGTGCGCGCCGTACGGCCCGGGGACTTCGCGCAGTGGCGCGCCCTGTACCGCGGCTACGCCGACTTCTACAAGGTGGAGCAGACCGAGGAGGCGGCCGCCACGGTGTGGGGGTGGGTGAGCGACCCGGCACACGAGGTCGCCGCCCTGGTGGCCGAGGACGCCTCGGGCCGGCTCCTCGGGCTGGCCCACTACCGGCCCTTCGCCCGGCCCCTGTCCGCGACGGTCGGCTGTTTCCTCGACGACCTGTTCGTGGCGCCGGAGCACCGCGGTTCGGGCGCCGCCGACCTGCTGCTCGGCACACTGCGCGAGCTGGCGGCCGAACGGGGCTGGAGCGTGGTCCGGTGGATCACCGCGGACGACAACCACCGCGCGCGGGCGAAGTACGACCAGGTGGCCGCGCGCACCATGTGGGTCACCTACGACATGCCTCCGGCCCGCCCCTGACCGTCCGCCTCCGGACGGCGAGGCTCCGGGGTCGGCCGGGGCAACGGCCTTGCCCGCCGGGCCACTTGCCCCCGCACCACGCCCGCCAGGAGACCGGGGCGCAGTAGTCTTCGATCATGGCCCTGCGACCTGACGAGTTCTACGACCACGCACGTACCGCCGCGGACGGCGAGCGGCGGCTCCCGCTGGCCCGGATGACGGGGTGGGAGATCAGTCCGTTCGAGCCGGACGGGCTGCGCGTCGCGCCGTTGCGCCCGCCGGTCCTGCCCGAGCCCGCGCGGCACGGCGAGGACCCGTCGGACTGCGACGCGTGCCGCGCCCGGGACGAGGGCATCTGGCTCGACGACCGCTGGCGGCTCACCCGGATCACGGGGGTCGGCGTGCCGCTGGTGCTGATGCTCCTGCCGCGCGACCACTTCGACCTGGAGGACCTGACCGACGAGATGGCGGCCGAACTGGGCGTGCTCAGCACGCACATAGCCCGCCACGTGCAGGCGCTGCCGCACATCGCCCGGGCCCACGTCCAGCGCATCGGGGACGGCGGCGCACACCTGCACATCTGGGTCTTCGCCCGGCCCGAGGGGCAGGCCCAGCTGTACGGCTCGTGGATGGTCGTCTGGGACGACCTGCTGCCGGAGTACCCGGCGGACGTGGCCGAGGCGGACGCGGCGGCCGTGGCGGACGCGCTGGTGGCCTCGTACGGAGGCCGCCGGACGTGAGGGTCGACCTGCTCGTGATCTACACGGCCCGGCTGCAGGCGTGCCGCGGCTTCTACGCCGGCCTCGGGTTCGACCTGACCGTCCCGGAGCCGGGCGGCACCACGACCGGTTGACGACCGGCGCGGCGCAGGCGCCCGCCGCGGGGGCCCTGTCCCGCCACACCGTCGGCCACACGGTCAACCGCAGCGCAGCGCCGCGTACAGGTCCAGTTTGTGGTCGAGGCGGGACAGGTCCCGGCCGGTCAGGGTCTCCACGCGTTCGATCCGGTAGTGCACGGTGTTCACGTGCAGGTGGAGCGCCTCGGCCGTGCGGGCCCAGGAGCAGTTGTTCGCCAGGAAGACCTCCAGGGTCTCGCGCAGCATCCCGTCGCCGAGGGCACCCAGGATCCGTGCCGCGAAGACGGTCCGCACCTCCGGCGGTACGCCCGCCATCAGCTCGGCGAGGGTGTCGAGCTGCTCGACCCCGCGCACCGCGGCCGCCCCGTCCGCCGCCGTCAGCGCGAACCGGGCCTGGTTGAGCGAGGCCCGCAGCCCCTCCGCGCCGGCCGTGCGGGCCCCCACGCCCAGGCGCAGCTCCGCCTGCGGGTCGCCGCACTGCTGCAGCAGCGGCCACACGGCCCGCAGCCGCTCCACCGCGTCGTCCCCGGCGTGCGGGTCGTCGTGCAGCACCGCCACCGAACGCCCCACCGCGTACGCGGCGTTCTCCAGGTGCCGCAGTCCCTCGGCCAGGGCGTCGCCGGAGGTCGCCACCAGGACCCGGTACGGTCCGCCCGCGGGCAGGCCGGCCACCGCCAGCGCCTCTTCGAGGGCTCCGGTGTCGGCGGCGGCCGCGGCCGGGCCGGGCACCGCCGGGATCCCCTCCAGCAGGCCGACCAGCTCCTGGCCGGTCAGCCGGTCCGCGGCGAGCCGGCGGGCCTGCCCCTCGCGGCACCGGGCGAGGACGTCGGCGATCTCGTGGAGTACGCGCGGCGGTGCCGCGTCCGGTTCGGGGACGTGCAGCTGCCAGGCGTCGTACGGGGAGCTCTCCGCCTCGATCCGCAGCCAGACGCCGCCCCGGGCCGCGGCGGCCGAGGCCTGCCGGGCCGGGAGCTCGGGGGCGGACGGCGTACGGGCCACCGTGCGGCCGCTCGCGGTCAGCAGGTAACAGGACACCCGGCCCAGGTGTGCGCACGCGCGGTCGAGCAGTTCGGCCGGGCCGGCCCCGTCCTCCACGAGGCGGCTCAGCTCGGCGCGCACGTTCTCGGGCAGGGCGAAGAGCCGGGTCGGGCGGCGGCTGAGATCGCCCCACTGGCGCAGGTAGACCGCCTCGGTGACCGCGCGGAAGCTGGTGCGGGCGGGGACGGCGACGAGCGGCACCCGGTGGGTGCGGCAGGCCGCGACCAAGGCGTCGGGAACCCGCCCGTGGGTCTCCTCCCCGGCCAGCAGGGCGGTGGCCCCGGCCTCCGCGAGGGCCGAGACGAAACGGTCCGCCTTCGCCGCGTCGCCCTCCGCCCACCACACCAGCCCGCTCAGGACGAGCTCCCCGGGCCCCAGGAAGCGACCCGGCTCCTCCAGGTCGGTGGCGGTGACGCCCACGACCTCCTGGCCGAGAAGGGCCTCCTCGCCCCAGAGCAGGCTGAGACCGAGACTGTCGAGCTGGAGCAGGTCGTGGACGTGCATGGCGGGAACTCCTAGCGGTGGGCTGTGGCCCACATTCGCGAGGCGAACAGAGGCTTGGACATAGTAAATGCTAGGCGAATCGACCCAAGAGGCTCTTGGTTAATCCTCCAGACACTGGCTCGCCCGGCTCGTTCGATTCCGTGTCCGGGACCAGTCGTCCCGCCCCCTCTCCCGTTGCTTCACTGGCTGAAACCCCGTGTGGGGCCGGAAAGGCTGGTGGCGCGAATTGGATCTCAACACGGTGCTCGACGTGCGCGACGCGCGGCATCGCGAACCCTGGCGCCCGGGCGACGCCTGGCTCGGCGGGGGCACGTACCTCTTCTCCGAGCCGCAGCCCCACATCCGCCGTCTGGTCGACCTGTCCCGGATGGGCTGGCCGCCCCTGTCCTGGCAGCCCGACGGATCCCTCGACATCGCCGCCACCTGCACCATCACGGAGCTCTCCCGGTTCGCCCGGACCCTGCCGACCGCCGCGGCCCCGCTCTTCGAGCAGTGCTGCCGGGCCTTCCTCGCCAGCTTCAAGATCTGGAACATGGCCACGGTCGGCGGGAACCTCTGCAACGGCCTGCCGGCCGGCCCGATGATCTCCCTCACCGCCGCCCTCGACGGCTCCGTCCTGCTCCAGGGCCAGGACGGTGCCACGCGCCGGCTGCCTGTCACCGAGTTCATCACCGGCGCCGGCCTCAAGGTGCTGCGGGACGGGGAGCTGCTGCGTTCCGTCCGCCTGCCCGCGCGCGCCCTGGAGTGCCGTACGGCGTTCCGGCAGGCCTCGCTCTACGGGCTCGGGCGCTCCGGCTCGCTCGTCATCGGCGCCGGCGACCCCGCGGACGGCTCCCTCGCCATCACCGTCAGCGCCGCCACCACCCGCCCCTTCCGCTTCTGGTTCTCGCTGCCGCCCACCGCCGCCGAACTGCGCGCGGCGATCGACGGCACCGTCCGGCCCGACGAGTGGTTCGACGACATCCACGGACTGCCCGCATGGCGGCGTCACATGGCACTGCTCCAGGCCGAGGAGATCCGCCGCGAGCTCACCCCCGAGGAACACCGATGACGTACGAGATCGAGATCAACAAGCAGCACTTCGACACCGAGCCGCGCGCCGGCCAGTGTCTGCGCACCTATCTGCGCGAGCGCGGCTGGTTCGGCGTGAAGAAGGGCTGCGACCAGGGCGACTGCGGCGCCTGCACCGTCCACGTGGACGGGCAGCCGGTGCACAGCTGCCTGTACCCGGCCGTCCGCGCCGAGGGCCGCTCCGTCACCACCGTCGAGGGCCTCGCCAAGGAGGGCGGCGAACTCCACCCCGCCCAGCAGCAGTTCCTCGACGCCCAGGGCTTCCAGTGCGGCTTCTGCACCGCCGGCTTCCTGATGACCACCTCCGCCCTCCAGGCCGAGCAGGGCACCGCCCACGACGACGGCAAGCTGGAGGACCTGCCGCGCGCCTTCAAGGGCAACATCTGCCGCTGCACGGGCTACCGCGCCATCGAGGACGCCGTACGCGGGGTCAAGCACACCGAGAGCCCCTGCGCGGGCGAGGCGGTGGGCAGGAGCCTGGGCGCGCCCGCCGGCCCGCAGGTGGTCACCGGCACCGCCCGCTACACCTTCGACGTCGAGGTGCCGGGGCTGCTGCACATGAAGCTGCTGCGCTCCCCGCACCCGCACGCCCGCATCGTCTCCATCGACACCACCGAGGCCCTCCAGGTCCCGGGGGTGCACGCCGTGTTCACCCACCACGACGCACCCGACCACCTGTACTCCTCGGCCCGGCACGAGCACCCCACCGAGGACCCGATGGACACCCGCGTCCTGGACGACGTGGTCCGCTTCGTGGGCCAGCGGGTGGCCGCCGTGGTCGCCGACAGCGAGCAGGCCGCCGAGGAGGGCTGCCGCCGCGTGGTCGTCACCTACGAGGAACTCCCGTACGTGATCGACCCGGAGGAGGCCATGCAGCCGGGCGCCCCCGTCCTCCACCCCAAGGGCCCCGAGTCGGGGATCTTCCGCGCCGAGAACAACGTGTGCGGCGAGGTCCACAACACGATCGGCGACATGGAGCAGGGGTACGCGCAGGCCGACGTCGTCTACGAGGAGACCTTCCACACGCAGCGCGTGCAGCACGCGAGCCTGGAGACCCACGGCAGCGTCGCCTGGTTCGAGCCGAAGGAGGAGGGGGACGGCGAGCGCATCACCGTCCGCTCCTCCACCCAGGCGCCGTTCCTGACCCGGCGGGCGCTGTGCGCCCTCTACGGCCTGGGCGAGGACGAGGTCCGGGTCGTCGCGGGCCGTGTCGGCGGCGGGTTCGGCGGCAAGCAGGAGATGCTCACGGAGGACATCGTGGTCCTCGCCGCGCTGAAGCTGCGTCGCCCGGTGAAGCTGGAGTTCACCCGGGCCGAGCAGTTCTACGGCGCCACCACCCGCCACCCGTTCAAGATCACCATCAAGATCGGCGCCAAGGCCGACGGCACCCTGACCGCGCTGCGCATCCGCGTGCTCGCCAACACCGGCGCCTACGGCAACCACGGCCCGGCGGTCATGTTCCACAGCGTGGGCGAGTCCTTCGCCGTCTACAAGGCGCCGAACAAGGAGGTGGAGGCGTACTCCGTCTACACCAACGGGGTGCCGGCCGGCGCCTTCCGCGGCTACGGGCTGGGCCAGGTGCTCTTCGCGCTGGAGTCGGTGATGGACGAACTGGCCCTCAAGCTCGGCATGGACCCGCTCGAACTGCGCGAGAAGAACGTCATCGGGGCCGGCGACCACATGGTCACCCCCATCGGCCACGAGCCCGACCTCTTCATCGCCTCGTACGGGATGAAGCAGTGCATGGACGTCGTCCGCAGGGCCATCGCCGAGGACACCAGCCACGAGGACGTGCCGGAGGGCTGGCTCACCGGTACGGGCACGGCCGTCGCGATGATCGCGACCGGTCCCCCGGGCGGCCACTTCGCCGACGCGCGCGTCAGCCTGCTGCGCGACGGCACGTACGACATCGCGGTGGGCACGGCGGAGTTCGGCAACGGCACCACCACCGTCCACAAGCAGATCACCGCCGGCGCCCTGAACACCACGGTCGACCGGATCACCGTCCGCCAGTCCGACACCGACGTGGTCCGCCACGACACCGGCGCCTTCGG
Source organism: Streptomyces erythrochromogenes (assembly GCF_040684695.1). Lineage (GTDB taxonomy): Bacteria > Actinomycetota > Actinomycetes > Streptomycetales > Streptomycetaceae > Streptomyces > Streptomyces erythrochromogenes_C. The sequence goes on along the minus strand of NZ_JBFBGM010000001.1, from coordinate 66,885 downwards.
CTCGGCCGGCACGGTGGTGGCGGGCAAGGCCGTGATGCTGGCGGCCGACTCGCTCGCGGAGCGCCTGAAGACCTTCGCCGCCCGCCACACCGGCGTGGCCCGCCACCTGTGCACGCTGGGCGCCGAGGCCTTCGACTGCGCGGGCCGCGTCGTCACCCTCAAGGAGCTGTACGAGGCCGCGTACGACAAGGGCAAGCTGGACGAGATCGCGGCGGACGGCCACTGGAGCGGCTCCCCGCGCTCGGTCGCCTTCAACGCGCAGTGGTTCCGTCTGGCCGTCGACCCGGACACCGGCGAGATGAAGATCCTGCGCAGCGTGCACGCGGCGGACGCGGGCAAGGTCATGAACCCGATGCAGTGCCGCGGGCAGGTGGAGGGCGGCGTGGCCCAGGCACTGGGCGCGACCCTCTTCGAGACGGTACGGGTGGACGAGCGCGGGGAGGTGACCACGGCGGCGTTCCGCCGCTACCGCCTCCCGCAGTACGCGGACGTCCCGCGCACCGAGGTGCACTTCATGGAGACCTCCGACGCGATCGGCCCGCTCGGCGCCAAGTCGATGAGCGAGAGCCCCTTCAACCCGGTGGCACCGGCCTTCGCCAACGCCCTGCGCAACGCCACCGGGGTGCGGTTCACCCGGATGCCGGTGACCCGGGACGTGGTCTGGCAGAGGATGCAAGCCGAGTCCGAGTAAAGGACACACACATGCCAGCCACATAGTGAGATTCGGGTAGCAGATACGTTTTCGGAGGGAAGGGTTCTGGGCATCGCACTGCCATGGCCAAACTCATGCTGCACGGAGACCTGGACCACCCGGCGACGCTGAGCGTCGCGGATCTGCGGGCATGGGAACAGCACCGCGCGGAGGTGGTGTTCGACTGCGCCACCAACGGCCCCCAGCACCACGTCTTCGAGGGCGCGCTGTTGCGCGACGTGGTCGCGGGGGCGGGCCCGGCCTTCGCCGCGGACCGCCGCAAGGACCGGTCCCGCTTCCTGCTGGCGGTCAGCGGCGGCGACGGCCACCACAGCGTCCTGGCCTGGGCCGAGCTGGACGCGGACTTCGGCGACAGCCCGGTGCTGCTGGCGACCCGCCTCGACGGGGAGGACCTCGACGAGGCGGGGGCGCAGCTGGTGGTCCCCTCGGACCGGTGCGGGGCGCGCTACGTCAGCGCGGTCACCCACGTGTGGTTCGGCGCCCTGGCGGCGCCGGACATCTGAGGGCGGGTCAGCCGGTCGCGAGGGAGATCCCGGTCGACGTGGCCGGGGCCACGACGGGCGAGCCCGCGGCCGGGCCGCCCGCGCGCCGGACGCGCGCCGCCGGGGCCGCCTTCGCGGGATTGTCGGTGCCGTGTTCTAGCCTCGGCCCGGAAGCTCCCGCCCCGTCACCCGGAGGACCGCCCCGATGGCCTCGGCACCGCAGAAGATCACCACGTTCCTGATGTTCGAGGGCCGGGCGGAGGAGGCGCTGACCTTCTACACCTCCCTGTTCGACGACTCCGAGGTCGTCGACATCACCCGCTACGGCGCCGACGGCCCCGGCGAGGAGGGCACGGTGCTCCGCGCCACGTTCTCTCTCGCCGGACAGCGGTTCATGTGCATCGACAGCTACGTGCGGCACGAGTTCGGCTTCACCCCGGCGGTCTCCCTCTTCGTGGAGTGCGAGAGCGCCGCCGAGCTGGACCGCCTCCACGCGGCCCTCGCCGAGGGGGGCAAGGAGCTGATGCCCGTGGGCTCGTACGGCTTCAGCGCCCGCTTCGGCTGGGTGAACGACCGCTTCGGGGTGTCCTGGCAGCTGAACCTCCAGGACCTGCCGGACTGAAGAGCGCAGGGACGGCGCGTGCGAGGCCGGGGTCAGCTCACGCTCATCCCGCGCTCCGGCCACACCCCGCGCTCCGCGTGCAGGGCGTTGAGCCTGCGCGAGGCCCTCAGGAACGTGTGGTCGACCCGCGCGTCCCGGACCGTCGAGGTGCAGGACTCCTTGTCCATGGTCAGGCGTCGGACGAAGTCGTCGGGATCGGCTCCGAAGGCGTACTCCACGCGCTCCTCGGTCTCCGAGATCTTCCGGAAGTACACGATCGCGGCCATGCACCGTTCCCCTTCGCAGTCCTCGCTCCGGTCCCGCCCCGTGGCGGTGCCGCCCGGGCCGGCCATTGTCCCGCGGGTGCGGTGCCGAGCGGGCGGGCGGGTCGGGTCGCGGCGGGCAGCGTCACGGCGGCTCGGCCCGCCCGCCCGGAGCGTCAGGTGTAGCTGAGGCTGATCCGCCCGATCTCGACCGGAGGGTCCTCCTCGGCCCCGCCCGGCGCCCCCTGCGCCGCGGCCACCGCTCCGAGCGGACGGAACGTGACGCTCAGCCGGTCCTCGTCCCAGGCGCCCTCCGCCCGGAGCCTGCGCACGAGCGGGGTGATCTCGACGCTCGTCCGCAGGCCGTGCGGGTGCTCGTCGCCCCGCGGGTCCTGGGCCCGCTCGATGCCGAAGAACGACAGGTTGCCGACCCGGTGGCCCTCCGCCCGTTCGCCGGAGGCCCCTTCGGGCAGGTTCACGTAGATGCCGTAGACCCGGTCGGGGTGGGTGTCGCCCTCGATGTCCTCGACGTTGAGGTAGACGTGGCGGTCCGCCCCCTGCCCGTCGACGCCGAACGCCTCGCCCAGCGGCCCGGTGGTGCGCCGGTCGATCGGCACGGCGGCGCTCTCGGCGCGGCCGACGAGGAGCAGCGGGTGCTGCGAGGAGCCGGCCATCTCGCGGCGCCGGGGCGGGGCCGGCGGCTCCGCCGCGTTCCGGCCGCCCGCCGTCGCGGAGGGCGGCAGCGGAACCGGAGGGGAGATCGGCACGGGCGACTCGTAGGTGTAGCCCAGCCGGCCGGCCGTGTCGAGGACGTCGGAGACCGCCAGGCTCCGCCGGCTCCCGTCCGCGTCGAAGAACTCGTACTCCTGGGTGATCCAGCGCGGGTCGTCGGGGTTGCCGTGCCCGGCACGGCCCGACCACAGGAACCAGAGGCGGTCGATGTTGGCGAGGTGGAGCCAGAAGACCGGATCCAGCGCGGCCGTGGCGGTCCTGCCCATCCAGCGGCCGATGTGGCTGTGCACGGCGTTGTGCGGGGTGTCCTCCAGAGCGCCCTTGCGGTTCCAGAAGGTGCTTCCGTCCGGGGTGATGCCCCCGCCGAACTCGGCTTCGCCGACGAAGCGGGTGCGCCCCATCGCGTAGGCCGGGGAGGTGATCTCGAAGGGCAGGGGTTCACCCTCGTTGACCAGGTTGGCCCGCTCGGCGAACAGCGGGTTGGCGCCGCCCTCCGCGTCGCGGAAGGCCTGCGGGATCCGGGCCTGCCCGCGGTCGGCGCCGTAGTCCCAGAACGGCAGCGCCCAGTCGGCCGGGCCGCCCAGCCGTACGACGGTCGCGCGGACGATCCGCTCGAAGTACCAGAGGTACATGCGGTGCCAGGCGAGAAAGTACCAGGAGCCGTGCTCGCAGGCGTTCCACAGGGGCCTCGGGGGCGTGGTGTCCGTCCCGTGGACGGCCGCCTGGTAGCTCCAGCCGGTGGGGTCGTCGGGGTCACGCGCCTTCATCTCGGCCACGGCCGCCGCGTAGTGGGCGAGTGTCGGGTCGCCGGCCGGGAGGGTCCACACGTTCCTGCGCACGTGCGCCACCTGCTGAGGGCTGCCCATCACGTCCGCCTTCCATCAGGAACCGGGTGGAAACTACCGAAAAGGCATGTACCGATCGAACCGGCGCGCGGACACCGGCGCAATCCGTCGCGGTGCGCCGGGAACTGCGGACGCCCCGCGTCCGACTCCTGGCACGTGGGAGGCGGAACCGCGCCGTCCCGCACGGCCGAGGACGATCGAGAGGCGTGTGATGGGCGGACTGGACGTGCGCATGCGGGGGGTCGTCTGCCGGCACGGCCGGGTGGAGGCCGTCGCCGACGTGGACCTGGAGATCGCCGCCGGTGAGCGCGTGGCGCTGACCGGCACCAACGGCTCGGGCAAATCCACCCTCCTGCGCGCCGTCCTCGGTCTGCACCGCCAGACGGCGGGCTCGATCCTGGTCGGCGGCCGGGAGGGCCGCTCCCCAGCCGAGTGGGCGTGGCGGCGCCGGGCCTGCGCCTGGATCCCGCAGAAGCCGGCCGCCGGGCGCTTCCCGCTGCTCGGCACCGAGCTGCTGGCCGGCAGCAACGCCCCTGCGGAAGCGGCCGAGGCCGCGGACCGGCTCGGGGTGGGGTCGCTGACCGGGCGGCCCCTGCACACCCTGTCCGGGGGCCAGTTGCAGCGCATGTACCTGGCCCGGGCGATCGGATGCGTGGCCGCGGGCGCCGAACTGCTCCTGGCGGACGAGCCGACGGCCGCCCTCGACTTCGACGGGCAGGCGGAGGCCGCCGACGTCCTCACCTCGCTGCCGGTGACCCTGATCGTGGTGACGCACGACCGGACCCTGGCGGAGCGCTGCGACCGGGTACTGGAGATGGCCGCGGGCCGGCTGCGGGAGGTCCGGTGACCGCGGCCGCGCACCTGGCCACCGCCGACCTCGGCGAACTCCTGCGGCTCCTGCCCGTGCAACGGGCGGGCGTGGCACTGCTGCTGGCGGCGGTCGGGCTGCCGGTCATCGGCGTCGTCATCGTCGGGCTCGACATCATGCCGGTCCGGTTCGCGATGATGCACGTGGCCCTGCTGGGCATCGCCGTGGGCCTGCTCACCGGGCTCGACCCCATGCTGTGCGCGCTGGTGGCGTGTGCGCTCGCCGGCGCGGGCGTGGCACCGCTCGCCCGTACCCCCGACGGCCTGTCGGGGGCGATGGGGCTGCTGATGAGCCTGGCCATCGCGGCGGCGCTGCTGCTGCTGGCCGTGTCGGGGGTCAACGCCTCCGGCGCCTTCGCCCTGCTGTGGGGGTCGATCCTGTCCGTCGGCACGCCCGACCTCGTCGTCCTCGGGGTCCTCGCCGTCGCCGTCCCCGGCCTGTTCTGGTGGCGGCGGCGCGAGATCGGCCTGCTGCTGTACGACCGCGAGCTCGCCCTGTGCTCCGGCGTCCCGGTGCGGGCGCTGACGGCCGTACTCCTGGTCCTGGTCGCCGTCGCGGTCGCCGGGGCCATCAAGCTCACCGGCGCGCTGCTCGTCGACGCGCTGACGCTGCTGCCCGCGCTCGCCGCACGCCGCCTGGGCAGCTCGCTGAAGTCGATCACCCTGTGGGCGGTCGGCATCGGCGTCGCGGTGAACCTGACGGGGTTCCTGCTGGCCCTGTGGCTGGACTGGCCGCCCGGCCCGGTCCTCGTCCTGACCGCGGGGGCAGTGGTCCTCGCGGTGCATTTCATACCCGAACGGAGAATCAGCTCATGGCGCGCACCCGCGTCCGTATCCCTGCCGTCCTCGCACTGAGCGCGGCCCTCTTCCTGACCGCCGGCTGCGGGAACGACACCTCGTCCACCTCCGGCGAGGGCCAGGAGCAGCCGCGCGCCGGCAAGCCGTCCGTCGTGGTCACGACCACCTGGGAGGGTGCCTTCGCCAAGGCGGCCGGCGCCGAGGACATCAAGGTCATCGTGCCGCAGTCCGTCCACCACGCGCCCGACTACGACCCCAAGCCCTCGGACCTCGCAGCCGTGTCCAAGGCCGACTTCGTGCTGTACGCGCCCTTCGAGCCGTACGCCGCGAAGATCAAGGAGGCCGCGGGGTCCAAGGCGAAGCTCGTCGAGGTGGAGCTCGACAACGACCCCGCCAAGGTGTCCGCCGAAGTCGGCCGTCTGGCGGGGCTGTTCGGCACGGCGGAGTCCGCCGCGCAGTGGAAGACCGGCTTCGACGCCGAGTACGCGAAGCTGAACCAGGACCTGCAGGCCGCCTGGCCCGGCGGCCGCAGCCCGTCCGTCGTGACCCAGGTCTTCACCGCGTGGTCGGCGAAGCTCGCGGGCGCCACCACGGTGGGCACCTACGGTCCGGAGGCCGTGACCCCGGCGCAGCTCGCCGAACTCTCCGCGAAGAAGCCCGCGCTGGTGCTGGACAACGCGCACATGTCGACGGGAACGGTCCTGCCGGACTCCGGCGCCAAGCAGGTGAAGATCGTCAACTACCCGGGGGACGACCTCGATCTGCTGCCGGTCTACCGCAACGCGGCGGCGGAGCTGAAGAAGGCCATGGCCACCCCCTGACGCCCGGGGGTACGGGAGGGGCCCGGCGGGACGTCCGCCGGGCCCCTCCCCCGTACCGGGGCGCGGCGCGGCGGTCCGCGACAATGACCTCCGGTCCCGTGCGCCCCCTGGAGAAGTCCGTGACACCCCACCGCCCCGTGCCCGCCGCGCCGTACGCCGTGCCCGTGACGGGCGCCGACCCGTTCGGGACGCGGGTGGCGCTCGTCGACGCGGCGGGCTCGCTCGTGCGCGCGCCCGACCTCACCGCCGTCGGCCCGTTCCACCCGGACGGCGGGGGCGGCCTGGTCGCGCCCGCGGCGGACCGGGCCGGGCTGTGGGGCTACCTGGACGGCCGGGGCCGCTGGATCACAGCGCCCGGGCTGGAGTGGGCCGGGGCGTTCGACGCGGCCGGGCTCTCCCGGTTCCGCCGGGCGGGCCTGTTCGGCTACGCGGACCCGTCCGGCGCTGCGGTCGTGGCGGCCCGTTTCCTGGGGGCGGAGGAGTTCCACCACGGGCTGGCCGTGGTCCGTACCGAGGACGGCGCCGGCTACGCGGATCCCACGGGCCGGGTGGTGGCCGGCGGCTTCGACGCGGCCGGACGCTTCGGGCCGGCCGGTCTGGCACCCGTACGGCCGGTGGCCGGCGGGCCCTGCGGGTACGTGGACCGCGAAGGGCGCTCCGTGATCGCGCCCCGGTTCGACGGGGCGCGCCCGTTCGGCGCGGGCGGGGCGGCGCCGGTGCGCATCGGCGAGCTGTGGGGGCTGGTGGACACCGCGGGGGAATGGATCACCGAGCCGTGCTTCCGGCTGCTGGAGTCCTTCGACGAGAACGGGCTGGCGTACGCCGTCGGCGGCGGGCCGGGGGACTCCTTCGCCGGGTTCGTCGACCGCCGGGGCGAGCGGGTGCTCCGGCGCGAGAGCGAGATGGACGACGCGCTGTGGTGCGGCCTGCTGAAGGTCGGCAACGGCTTCGCCCGGGGGTTCGTCGATCCGGCCGGACGGCAGGTGATCGAGCCGCACTACGCCTGGGTGGAACGTTTCTCCCCTTGCGGGGCGGCCGTCGCCTGTGTGGACGACGGGACACCCCGGTGGGGGGTGCTGCGCACGGACGGCTCGTTCGCCCCGTCCGCGCACCGCGAGCCGCTGACCGACCGCGAGGGGTGGGTCGTCGGCTTCGACGACGTCACCGGGCTCGCGGCGTTCGTCTCCGGTGACGGCGCGGTCGTCCACGTCGACGCCGGCGGCCGGGACGTGTGCCGCGTCGAGGCCTCCGGCGACGGGGCGTCCGTCACCCTGCGGGACGCGGCCGGCCGGATCCTGTGGGAGGGGACGGAGCGGCCGGGGACCTTCGAGCGGGCGTGGCCGGAGCTGCTCTGCGACCCCGGCCGGTACACGGCCGGCTCCCCCGTGTGGGACGGGGACGCGGCGGCCGTCGCCGCCGGGCTCCTGGAGCGCGCGCCGCGGCCCTTCCACCCCGGCTCCACGGACCCCTACGACCTCGACGGGCTGGACGAGGACGACGAGGAGGACCTGTGCCACGGCGCGGTGCACGTGGTCGCGAGCGTCTTCCTGGAGGCGGAGGCGCTGGCCGAGTACCCCTTCCTCCAGGACTGGACGGACGCGCGCTTCGCGGAGATCCACGACACCGTCGCCGAGCGCCTGCGCGCCGCGTACGGCCCGCCGCTGCCGGCCGAGCGGTCCGTGTTCCTGCGTCTGGGCGACGGCGAACGGTCCGTCACCTGGCAGGTGGGCGGCCGCCTGCTGGTCCTCCAGGAGTGGGCGGTCCTCGGCGACGGCGACCTGGAGATCGAGATCTGGCTGGCCGCCGTCGACGCCTGACCCGCCCCGGCAGGCGCCCGGGTCACCACCGGGGCACGAGCACGGCGGCGCCGAAGTCGCCCCGGGCCAGGTCCTCCTCGCGGATCAGCCACACGAGGGCCCCGCGGCGGCGGCCGGCCGGGGCGCCGTCGCCGGGGCGGCCCGGCATGCCCGCGGCGCTCTCCTGGTGGAACTGCGCCAGCAGGACCCACTCCCGTGCCCGGAGGATGTCGCGCGCGGTCGCCGCCGACGGGTCCGTCACCGCCGCGTCCGCCCCCAGGACCTGGTACTCGGCCGTGCCCGGGGCCACCGCGTAGCCGCCCACGCGGTGCTCGAAGCGGTGCCCGTACTCGGCGAGTTCGTCGAGGAAGGACTGGTCGTTGACCGGGTGGTCGTAGAAGTCCTGCGGCGTGTGGAGGCCGAACGCCTCGCGCACCCGGGGGTGGTCGGGGAACGGGGCGGTGAACTCGGGCCGTGCGACCAGCCGCACGGCAGGGAACACCTCCGCTCCGGGCGGCGCCGGGCGCACGCCGCAGGCGGCCCCCGCGGGCACCCGCAGGACCCGGCCCCGGGCCCGGTGGACGGACGCGAAGAACGCGAGCGAGTCCTCGGCGGGAAGGCCGAGGTCGAGCGCGTCGGCCGGGAGCGCCGCACAGTCCACCGCCGCCACGAAGGAGAGCGGGGCGCCGTCGGGGCCGCTCGGCCAGTCGGTCCCCTCCGGGAGCCGGGGCAGCCCGCCCAGGCGGGCCGCCGTCGGCAGCTCGGCGGCGTCCCACTCCTCGTCCGCGACGGCGAGCCGTACGCCGGGCCGCAGCAGCGCGGCCCAGCGTTCGGCGTCCCCGGCGCCGAGGTGGCGGCGGCCGATGTCGCGCAGTGCCCGCTCCTGCGCCCGTACGTGTGCCCGGTCCTCGTGGTCCATGCGGCGATCATGCCGTCCGGGTCGGACAGCGGACCCCCTACACCAGGGCGCTGCTCTCGGTCAGGCGCCGGCGCAGGGCCGCGCGGTCCGGTTTCCCGGCCGCGGTCAGCGGCAGTTCCGCGACGACGAGGAGCTGCTCGGGGTGCTTGCGCCGCTCCAGGCCGCGCCCCGTCAGGTGTTCGCCCAGGGAGGCGAGGGTGGGGGCCTGTGCCCCCCGGGCCACGACGCAGGCGGCGAGCCGCTCCCCCATCAGCGGGTCGGGGACTCCGACGCAGGCCACGTCGCGGACCTGGGGGTGGGCGGTGAGTTCCCGCTCCACCTCGGCCGGGCTGATGTTGGCTCCGCCGCGGATGACGATGTCCTTGAGGCGTCCGACGACGTGCAGGACGCTCTCGGCGTCGAGGTAGCCGAGGTCGCCCGTGCGGACCCAGCCGTCGGGCGTGCGGTAGCGGGCGTCCAGCTCGGGGGCGCCGACGTAGCACAGCGGGGTCATCGGGCCGCGCGAGATGATCTCGCCGACGGCGCCGTCGGGGAGCGGCTGGTGCGTGTCGGGGTCGGCGATGCGGATCTCGGCGACCCGCGGGTCGGGGTGGCCCACGACGACTCCGGAGCCGTCGGTGGGCGGCACCGTACTGCCCAGGCCCGTATGGCAGTTGACCCCGTCGGCGGAGCCGTAGAGGTTGACGACGGAGCAGCCGAAGGCCTGCGCCGCAGCGGCCGCCGTGGTCTCGTCGAGCGGCGCCCCGCCGAGGACGACGGCGGTGGGCGACGGCAGCTCCTCGCCCGTCTCGTCGAGGCGTTCGAGCATCATGCGGACCATGGTGGGCACGCCGAGGACGTGCGTCGGCCGGTGTTCGCGCACCGCCGCCAGCGCGGCGTCCGCGGTGAAGTGGTCGAGCAGTACGAGGGTGCCGCCGTGCCGGGCGAGGGTGACCGCGGTGCCGTTGGACCCGAAGGCGGAGGCCAGCGGGACGAGGAAGAGGCAGCGCGGCGGGGTTCCGTCGGGGATGAGGGAGGCCAGGAAGTTGCCGCGGCCGCCGGCCAGCGCGTTGTGCGAGTACGCGATCATCTTGGGCTCCGCCTCGGAGCCGGAGGAGACGAGGATGCGCGCGGCGCTGTCGGGGTCGGGGCGGGCGGGCACGAACCCGGCGGGGTCGCGGCGCAGCAGCTCCGCCAGCGGAATCGTTCCGCCGGGGACGGTGTCCGGCCGACCGGCGGCGATGACGTGCCGCAGCCGCGGCAGCGCCCCGGCCAGGGTGCGCAGATCGGCCGCGTGCCGGAACGCGCGGTGCTCGGTCGCGGCGATGACGGCGACGGCCTCGGACCGGCGCAGCAGGCACTCGGCCTCCAGGACGCCCCGGCCGACGGGGAAGGGCAGCGAGACCGCGCCGAGGGCGGCCAGCGCCAGGTCGGCGATGACGGCGTTCCGGCCGTCGGGCAGCTGGACGCCGACCACGTCGCCCGGGCCGATCCCGAGTTCCCGCAGGCCGGTGGCCAGACATCGGACCTTGCGGTCGAGGGCGGTGTAGCAGAGCTTGCCCTTGGCGTCGATGACGGCGGTGCGGTGCAGGTCGGCGATCTGGCGGGCGCGGAAGAGGCTGTAGAGGTCGAGGTCGGGGCAGGTGCCGTCGACCACCCAGGAGCGGCGGAGTTCGGCGGGCAGCAGGTCACGCAGTACGAGCCTGTCGGCGGTCATACGAAGCTCCAGGGGTCGGGGACTGCGGGGGCGCCGTGCGCGTCGCGGCCGATCGAGCCGGCGAAGCGCGGGTCGTGGTGCAGGTCGGACAGTTCGGTGGTGACGGCGGCGGCGGCCAGGCCGTGCGCGCGCAGCCGGGACAGGGCCTCGCCCGTGGGCAGGCCGCGCAGGTCGTGGCCGGCCGCGGCGCGGGCATCGGCGTCGGCGGGGGCGATCCAGCCGTCGGCCGTGGCCAGCGGGTGGCGGAATCCGGCCGGGCGGCGGGGGTTCGCCCCGCGGGCCGCCCGGCGCAGGGCGGGGCCGGTGAGGGTGTCGGCCGCCCCGAGCAGGGAGGAGTCGACCCGTACGCCGCGGCCGGTGCGTTCGCGCAGCAGCAGCCCGGCGAGGACGGCCTCGGCGCCGAGCAGTCCGCCGAGGACGTCGAGGAGGGTCATCAGCGAGGGCGCGGGGATCTCGCCCTCGGGCCGGGCGGCCTCGCCGACCCCCGTACGGGCCTGGACCATGAAGTCCGTTCCCATGGGGGCGCCGTCGAGCCGGCCGGCCCAGCCGCTGGTGTACGCGTGGACGAGCGCGGGGTTGACCCGTGCGAGGTCGTCGGCGTCGAGGCCGAGGGCGGCGGCCTTGCCCGGCGCCCAGTTGTGCAGGAAGACGTCGGCGTGCGCCGCCATCTCCCGCAGCCGGTCTCGGTCCGCCTCCGCCTTGATGTCGACCTCGACGGCCCGCTTGCCGCGGTTGAGGGCGAGCCAGCGGGCGGAGATCCCCGAACAGGCGGGGGGCATGCCGCGCAGCGGGTCGCCGCCGGGCGGTTCGATGCGGATCACGTCGGCGCCGAGCAGCCCGAGCAGGTGTGCGGCGAGCGGCGCCTGGATGCGGCGGCCGGCTTCCAGCACGGTCAGCCCGGCGAGCGGCCGGGCGGCCGTCGGGAGGGGCGTGCGCCCCGGTCCCGGTGCCCCGGGCGCCGCCCGGCCCGGCGCCGGGGTGAGGAACCAGGGTGCGGCGCCGTCGTGTTCCGCGGCCCGGTCCGCGAGGGAGCGCAGCGCGCACACCTCGGCGCCGGAGACGGCCGCGGCCCGGCGGATCCGGTCCCAGTCGTGGGACCGCGCGGTGGCGTGGAGGGCTGCCGGGAGGGGCGCGCAGGCGGTGGCGTAGCGGAACTGGAAGGGCCGCCAGCCGGTCCGGAGGGCTTCCCCGGGTGCCTCCAGCGCCTTCCAGAAGGCCGCCCAGGCGCCCGGGTCGAGCGTCTCCAGTTCGAAGAGGATGCCGTCGGCGGAGGTGAACGGCGGTCCGCCGGGGGCGATGTCGGCCGCCTCGCCCTCGTCGGCACCGGCCGCCGCCAGGTACTGGGAGACGGCGAGCAGTCCGGCCCGGTCCGCGCCGGTGGTGACCCGGGCGGCGGCGCCGCCGCGGGCCTGGCCCACCAGGTTCGCGAGCAGGCCCTGCACCGTCAGGACGGCGGTGGCCGTGGCCGCGTAGTCGACGGCCAGGCCGCGCGGGGTGCCGTCGCGCCGCCCGTGCACGGCCATCATGCCGGTGGCGGCCTGCACGGTGGCCTCGTCGACGAGCCCGCTCGCGGGGTCCGCCCAGCCGGCGGTGGCGTGCGCCGGTTCGAAGCCGCCGCCGGTGAGCGTGGTGCCGGCGGCGGGCGCCTGCCCGTGACCGGCCGGGCCGCCGCGGTCCGTCCGCGCGCCGAGCAGCCGCAGGTGATCGGCGACGACGCCGGTGATCTGCGGCGGCCCCGAGGTGTCGAAGCGCAGTGTGTCGAGCGGCCGGACCGTCCGCGTGGTTGCCGGTGACGCCATGCCTCTCCTCTCCTGGCCGCGGCGGTGGCCGCGGCCCGGGTCTTGCGGGATGCGGGAACCCGGGAGCGTCCGCGCCCGACCAGTTCCACGAACAGACAGTCGGTCGGTCGTTCGTGCGAGTTCCCGCGAGTTCGCGCCGGTCCGCCGAAACCTTCCGGCAGTTCGCACGCGTCCCGGAAGTTCCCGGGCAGGAGGAGGCACACAGTGGAAGATCCCCGTACGGACGGATCCGCCGGACCGGCTCGACGGGAGGAGCCGGAAGCGGCCGCAGCGGCGCAACGGGTCGCCCGGGTCTCCCGGTTCGTCCGCAAGCGGGTCTTCCCCCGGGAGTCCGTGCTGGACGGGGGTGGCCCCGGGGCCGCCGAGGCGCTGGCCGACCTGCGCGCCGAGGCCCGGGCCGAGGGATTGTGGGCACTGCCGCTCCCTGCCGAACTGGGCGGCGGCGGACTGTCCTTCGGTGCCTACGCCGAGCTCGCCGAGGCCGAGGGGGCCAGTGACCACGGTCCCGCCGCGCTGGGGTCCGCCCCGCTGCTCGACGTGACGATGCTGGCGCGGTACGGGCGGCCCGAGGTGCGCGAGGCGTACCTGGAGCGGCTGGTCGCCGGGGAGGTGCGCACCTGCTACGCGATGACCGAGCCGGGGGTGCCCGGCACCGATCCGTCGCGGACCGCCACCCGCGCCGAACGGCAGCCGGACGGGGGCTGGCTGGTCACCGGCCGCAAGTGGTTCACCTCGGGCGCCGCCGGCGCCGACCTGGTGACCGTCCTGGCCCGGACCTCCGGGGCCGCCGGGGACCGCGAGGGGCTGTCGCTGCTGCTCGTCCCCACCGGCTCCGCCGGCTTCCGCGTGGTGCGCGAACTCCCCGTGCTGGGCGCCCCGGGCCAGTACGAGATCGCCCTCGACGGGGTGCGGGTGCCGGCCTGCCACCTTGTCGGGGAGCCCGGCGAGGCACTGGCGATCGCCGGCGAGCGGCTCCGGCTCGGCCGTACGCTGCGCTGCCTGCGCTGGCTCGGCCAGGCACAGCGGGCCTTCGACCTGATGTGCGAGCGGGCCGCCACGCACGACGGGTCCCGCGGGCCGCTCGCCGACCAGCAGCTGGTGCAGGCCCATGTCTTCGACGCCCTGCTGGCGCTGCGCACCACCCGCCCCCTGGTCCGGGAGGCGGCGGCGCTCATCGCCGCGGGACGGGACGCGCGCACGGAGGTGGGGCTGGCCAAGGTCGCCGCCGCCCGGATGCTCCAGCAGGTCACCGACTCCGCCATCCAGCTCCACGGCGCCGCCGGCCTCGGCCCGGACAGCCCGCTCCCGGCCCTCTTCCGCACCGGCCGGGCCGCCCGGATCCTCGACGGCCCGGACGAGCTCCACATCACCTCGGTCGCCCGGCGGGTGCTGCGCGCCCACGGCCGCACCGGCCGGGCCGTCGCCTGCGGATCCGGGGACCCGGCGGGGTGAGCGGTCAGCAGCGGGGGATGCCGGGCGCCGGATCGGCGCCAACGTTCACGTTGCCTCCCCACACCCATGCGTTGCTGTAGGGGTAGCCGGTGACGGTGCCGCGGTACCAGATGCGGGTGGTGTACCCGCCCGCGGTGGTCTCGTCGCCCTCCAGCCAGCAGTCCATGTTCGCGGGCGTCACCTTCGTCGTGGTCCCGTAGAGGCGGGCCACCAGGAAGGGGCCGCTGCGCACGTTGCTGCCCGCCTGCACCGTCGTCGCGTGGCCGCTGATGGCGGACGGCGCGGCCCCGGCCGGGCCGGCGGCAGCGAGCAGGGAGACGGCCGTGCCGAGCACGAGCCCGGCGGCCGCGGTGGACATGCTTCGCCTCGTCATGAGGTGCTCCTCGGTTCGGTCGGGTGCGGCATCAGCAGACGGGTATGCCCGGGGCCGGGTCGGCGCCGACGTTCACGTTGCCGCCCCACATCCACACGTTGCTGTAGATGTGGCCGATGTCGTAGTCGATGACGGTGCCGAAGTACCAGACGTCCGTGGTGTATCCGCCCGCGGTGACGCGCTGGCCCCGGGTGTGGCACGCGATGCCGGCCTCGGTCACCTTCGTCGTGGTGCCCCAGATCCGGCTGTTGGTCCTGGGGGCGTCGCGCAGATTGCTGTGGGCCTGCACGGTCGTCGCGTGACCGTCGGTGCGGGACGGTGCGGCCTGCGCGGTCCCTGCGGCGGTGCCGAGCAGGGCGAGGGCCGCGCCGAGCGCCAGCCCCGCCGCCGCCGGCCCGGTGGATCGATTCGCCATGGTGGTCCCCTGTGTCGTGAGCGTTCGCGTTCGGTACGGGGACGGCCGGGACGGTGCGTCCGTATGACCGTGCCGCGGCCGTCTTTCGCGGGTGCTTCCCGTCAGAACGTGCAGTCGTCGACGTGGGCCAGGTGCTCGTCCCCGGTGATGTAGACGTTGTTCACCCAGCCCCAATATCCGCTCGGCGCCTTCAGGTACGTCCACCACCGGCTGCTGTAGCCCGAGTCGCTGATGACCTCGCCCTGCTTCTGGCAGTAGGCGGTCACGGTGGTGCGGGACAGCGTTGCCACGACGTGGCAGTTCTGCCGGGAGGGGTAGGTCTTGCACGTCTCGAAGGGGACTCCCGAGTCGGCGTTGCGGACGTTGACTCCGGTCGCCCACACGTGGACCTCCGTGAAGCCCATCGCCGAGGCCCCTGCCGCGGCGGGCCGCACGGCCGCCGCCGACTGCCCGGTCGCCGACGCGGTCGCGGGACCGGCCAGCGCCGCGGCGGTGACGAGGACGGCCGTGGCCAGTGCCCGGCGTATGCGTGGTGACGTGTGCGCCATGGTGGAAGCCTCTTCCGACAGTGGTACGGGGCGGCGGGCGCCGCGCCGTTCACACCGGCGACGGGGGACGGCCCCCTCCCGTATGAGTGCCGGTGCCCGCCGGGCCGGCCGGCCCGTCCCGCGGCGGCTGCCCCGGCGCCCCGGGAGCGTCCCCCGGCTGCGGGACCTCCAGCGCTTCGCGGGCGCCGAGCCGGCGGAAGACCTCGTACGCCTCCTGTTCGCACGCGCGCGCCGTCGCGGTCCGGCCCTCGGCCCGTGCGGCGCGGGCCAGGTCCCGCAGGGTGCGGGCCCGCCACAGCGGCAGCTGCAGCTTGTCCCACAGTCCGAGGGACTGGCCCAGGATCTCGGTCGCCGTCTCCCCGTCGGACGCGGCGAGATGCCACTCGCCCATGGTGCGCAGGACGAGGGCCTCGCCGAACATGTCCTGACGCCCCCGGGTGATCTCCAGACACCGGTCGAGCCGCCGCCGGGGCTCGGCCAGCCGGCCCTGCCGGAACTCGACCTTGGCCAGCGACAGGCTCGCGTACATGACGCCGAAGGCGTCGTCCGTCTCCTCGAAGAGGGCGAGGGAGCGCAGCA
Organism: Streptomyces erythrochromogenes; assembly: GCF_040684695.1. Taxonomy (GTDB): domain Bacteria; phylum Actinomycetota; class Actinomycetes; order Streptomycetales; family Streptomycetaceae; genus Streptomyces; species Streptomyces erythrochromogenes_C. The sequence continues at coordinate 51,187 of NZ_JBFBGM010000001.1, read as the reverse complement.
GCAGGGCCTCCGCAGCCGGAAGGTCGCCCCGCGCCCGGTGGCACAGGCCCAGGGAGCGCAGGGCGAGCGCCTCGCCGTGCCGGTCCCGGGCGGTGACGTACAGGCGGTGGGCGCGGGAGATCGCCTCCCACGCCTCCTCGTCGCGGCCCTGCTCCCGGTGGACGAACCCGATGCCGTACAGCACGTGGGCCATGGACGGGCCGTCCTCCGGCTCCCGGTACTGTTCGAGCGCCGAGGTCAGCAGGTGCAGCGCCTCGTCGAAGCGGGCCTGTTCGCGGCGGGCCGCGCCCATGCCGGCCCGCGCGTCCGCGCATCCGGTGCGCACCGAGCGTTCCTCGAACAGATCCAGTGCCAGGGCGAAGAAGGCGTACGCCTCGTCGAAGCGGTCCTGTTCCAGCCGGAGTTGGCCCAGGCCGTTCAGCAGCCAGGCCTCGCCCTCGACGTCCCCGCCCCGGCGGACCGCCGCCAGGGCCACGTCGTGGGAACGGGACCAGGCGTCGAACCGGTTGTAGAGCGCCGCGGAGGCGGCCATGAGGGTGGCGGCGAGTTCGCGGGCGGCGTCGAACATTCCGTGGTCCGCGCAGTGGATGACGGCGGCCAGCAGGCACGGCTGCTCGGCGGCGAACCACGCGGCCGGCTCGTCCGCCGGGCGGGCCGGCCCGCCCGGGTCCCCTGCCGGCCCGTCCCCGACCCGCCGCGCCCCGCCCGCGGCGGTGCCGGGCAGCAGCCGTGACGCGCCGCCCGGGCCGTGGGCCGCCGCGGTCCGGGCCATGTCGAGCCAGCGGTCGACCAGTCTGCGGACGGCCGTCTCCCGTTCCTCCCGGGCCTCGTCGGCCAGGCAGCGCTCCCGGGCGTACTCGCGCGCCAGGTCGTGGATCCGGTAGCGCGTCCGGCCCGTCTCGTCGGTGCCCACGACCTCCACGAAGTGGCAGTCCACGAGTTGTTCCACCGCGTCCTCGGCGTCGTCCTCGCCCACGTCCAGGAGCGGTCCGGCCACCCACGCGGCGAAGTCGGGCAGATCCATCAGGGCCAGGCGGCGCAGGGCCCGCTGCTCCTGCCGGTCCAGGTCCGCGTAGCCCATTCCGAGGCTCGCGCGCACTTCCAGGTCGCCCGCCTGCAGTTCGTCCAGCCGACGGCGCTCGTCCCGCAGGCGCGACACGAGCCGGGCCGGTGTCCAGTGGGGGCGGGCGGCCAGGCGGGCTCCGGCGATGCGGACGGCGAGCGGGAGCCGGCCGCACAGCGCGACGATCTCGGCGGCCCGCTCGGGTTCCAGCGCGGGCCGGGCCGGACCGGCGACGCGAGCCAGCAGGTCCAGCGCCTCCGTCTCGGCCGGCACCCCCAGGTCGAGGTGGGCGGCGCCCTCCAGCGCGACGAGCCGGCGGCGGGCGGTGATCAGCACGGCCGAGCCGCCGCCCGGCGGGAGCAGCGGGCGCAGCAGCGCCTCGCTGACAGCGTTGTCGAGGACGAGCAGGACCCGGCGGCGCGCAATGTGCGTGCGGTACAACCCGAGGAGGTCCTCCTCGTCGCGCGCCGGGGTCTCGGGGTCCACCCCGAGGGCGCGCAGCAGTCTGGCCAGGGCGTCGGCGGTCCGTACCGGCTCGGAGTCCGAGGCCCGCAGGTCCACGAAGAGCTGTCCGTCGGGGAAGAGTGCGGCGGTGCGGTGGCCGACGTGGACGGCCAGTGCGGTCTTGCCGGTGCCCGACCGTCCGGAGATCACTCCGATGGGCGGCGCGGTGCGCAGCGGGTTGCGCACCTCCTCCAGCAGGGCGGTGGCCCAGGCCGTCTGTTCGACCCGACCCATGAAGTCGGCGGCGTCCGGCGGGAGTTGAGTGGGCACCGGATGGCCGGCGAGCTCGTGGGACCGTTCGGCGGGGCGCGCCGCCGGCAGGCCCGCACCGGTGGCCGGCCCGTCCTCGCCCGGGCGCTGCGCCGCCACCTCCGGTGCGGGTACGGGCCGCTCGCCGGCGAGGGCGGCTCTTCGGGCGGCCGGTGGCCCCAGCACCGTCGTGTCCGACCGCAGCAGGGCCTGGTGCAGCGCGCGCAGTTCCGGGCCGGGGTCCGCGCCCAGTTCACTGCGGAGCAGCCGGCGGCCCTCGTCGTAGCAGCGCAGCGCGTCGGGCATCCGGCCGGTGCGGAACAGGGCGGTCATCAGCTGGCCGCGCGGACGCTCCCTGAGCGGGTGGGCGGCGACGTGGGCGACGAGTTCGGAGACGAGATCCGTACGACGGTCCAGGTCCAGTTCGGCGGAGAAGCGGAACTCCTGTGCCTCCAGGCGGAGTTCCGTCAGGCGCATGGCCTCGACACGGGCGAAGGACTGGCCGAGCCCCTCCAGGGCGTCCCGGCCGCGCCACAGGCGCGACGCCGCCTGCAGGATCTCGACGGCCTCCTCGGCCCGGCCCTCGACGGCAGCCCTCCGGCCGGCCGCGAACGCCTTCTCGAAGCAGCGGACGTCCACGGCGGCGGGCGGGAACTCGGCGACGTAGCCCGGGGAGCGGGTGCGGATGGCCTCCGCACCCTCCGTACCGGCCAGGGCCCGGCGCAGTGCGGAGACGTGCGACGCGACGAGCGCCCGCGCCGTGGCGGGCGGCTCCTCCTCCCAGACCAGATCGACCAGCCGCTCGGCGGACAGCACCTCACCCAGGTGCACGACGAGAGCCGCGAGGATCGCGGTCGGTTTGGCACCCTTCAGCGCGATCCGGTGACCGCCGCTCAGCACCTCGACCGGACCCAGAAGGCAAACGTCCACCGTGTCACCCGATTTCACGTTCCGCAGTCGGGGACAACGTGTCGGCCCCCCAATGAGCTGCACGCCCCACAGCGGACCCCCGGTTTCACGGATCACCGATGCGGGGCGCAGGCTGGCCGAAACCATCGGCTCGGCCGGTGCGGATGGCCCGTTCCCGTTCCCCTTCCCGGCGTTGCAGGGATTGCAGGCGCTCTGCAGAGGATCTGCATCGATCCTGCAGCGCCCGCCCCGACGCTGTGAGCGTGACGGACATCATCCTCCTCTCGGACCCCCGGGTCGCCGCCACGCGTGTCACCGACAACGGTGAACCCCTGGTCGACGCCAGGGAGTTCGGCGCACTGCGCGTCGACCCGCGGCAGACCGACCACGACGGCTCGTACGCCCATCTCCGGGCCGACGTGCTGCGCCGGCTCCTGCTCGCCCAGGAGGCACTCCCCCCGGGCATCCGCCTGCTGATGGTGGAGGGCTTCCGGCCGCCCGCCCTGCAGCGCCGCTACTTCGACGCGTACGCGTCGACCCTGCGCACGGCGCATCCGGACGCCGGACCGGACCGGATCCGCGAGCTGGCCAGCGCGTACATCTCGCCCCCGGAGGTCGCCCCGCACGTCAGCGGCGGTGCGGTCGATCTGACGCTGTGCACCGACGACGGCGGCGAGCTGCCGCTCGGTACGGAGGTCAACGCGACCCCCGAGGAGAGCGCGGGCGCGTGCCGGACGGGTGCGCTCAACGTCGGTGCCGACGCCCGCGCCAACCGGGCGGCGATGGGCCGGGCCATGACGGCCGCGGGGTTCGTCAACTACCCGACCGAGTGGTGGCACTGGTCGTACGGGGACCGGTACTGGGCACTCCTGACCCGGGCGTCGGCGGCCAAGTACGGACCCGCCTCCCTGAGCCCCACCACAGCCTGAGACAGCCGGACCCCGGGGGAACACCATGGACAACACCCGCACCGCGGCGGCGACCACGCCGCCCGAGGCCTGCGAAGCCACGACGCCGAGCACCAGCACGAGCACCGGCGCGAGCGCCGGCGCGACGGCCTTCGCCGACCACATGACCGCCGCCGAGTTCGACGAGGCGTTCACCGCCGTGATGCCGAGGCTGCGGCGCCGGCTGCTGGCCCTGACCGGCAATCCCCACGACGCCGACGACCTCCTGCAGGAGACGTACCTGAGGCTCTCCCGCCGGGCACGCGCCAGCACCCTGACGCGCCAGCAGCAGCCGTACGCCTACACCTGCGCGGCGGCGCTGAACCTCCAGCGCGACCTGTGGCGGCACCCCTCGCGCCAGGAACGCTGCACCGACCGGCTGCCCGAACGCGGCTGGGACGGCGGCTTCGCCGGCAGGGAGGCCGAGGCGGTGACGGCCGCGCTGCTGCGCGGGCTGTCCCCCAAGGAGGCGGCGGCCGTGATCCTGGTCGACATCGAGGGCCTGACCCACGACATGGCGGGGGAACGCCTCGGCGCACACCGCGGCACGGTGCAGCGCAACCGCATGCGCGGGCTCGCCAAGATCCGTGCCGCGCTGGCCGCATAGCGGCCGGGCGCCGCCGACCCGTACAGCACCACAGCACCACAGCAGTCCAGCACCCGCGCACAGCGCACCGACCACCCGAGGGGGACCCATGCACCGCGCCCACCGCACGCTCGCGACGGCAGGAGCACTGCTGCTCGCCACCGCCCTGGCCTGTACCGGTACGGCGACGGCGGCCACCTCGCCGGTCTCCGCGGCCGCCGCGACCGCCGCCGACTGCCGTCCCCTGGCGGACGCACCCGCCCAGGCGCAGGCGATCGTCAACGCCGCGTGCTCACAGATCGGGGTGCCGTACTCGTGGGGCGGCGGCTCGATCCACGGGCCGACCTACGGCCAGGACTATCCCGGCGGCGGCCCCGGCGCCCACGACAGCCGGGTGAGGGGCTTCGACTGCTCGCACCTGGTGCAGTACGCGGCCTGGCAGGGCGCGGGCATCGCCCTGCCCGAGGGAACGTGGAACCAGGCCCGGTGGAGCGGCGCCACCGCCCGCTTCGACCGCGCGCAGGGGACCGCTCCGCTGCAACCGGGCGACCTGCTGCTGTGGGGGTCGGACCCGGCCAACCTCGGCAGCGTCCACCACATCGCCGTCTACCTCGGCAACGGCAGGATGGTCGAGGCCCGGGAGTCCGGGACGCTCGTGAAGGTCAGCGACGTACGGCTGGACTCCCAGTACGCGGGCGCCCTGCGCATCGCCGGCGGCGAGCAACCGCCCGCGCAGACCAAGCGGTTCATGACCTGGGGCACCCAGGTGGGCTTGCGTCCCGAGCCCGGAACCCGGAAGCCGGCCGTTTCCCGGCTGCCCGGCCCCACGGCCGTGGACGTGCAGTGCCAGGCACGCGGGGAGACGGTCACCGCCGAGGGCTACACCAACGACGCCTGGTCGTACCTGCCCAAGTACAAGGCATGGATCTCGAACATCTACATCAACGACCCGGCGGCCTGGCTGCCCGGGGTTCCCACCTGCTGACCCACCCCCTCCCTCCGCTTCTCACGCCACTCAGTTCGCTCACATCGCTCACAGAGGAGACTCCGCCATGCGCGCACTCCAGCGCACCAAGTCCATCGGCCTGCTCGTCGCCGCGGTCACCGCGGCCGGGCTGGTCCCGCTCGCGGCCGGCCAGGCCGCCGCCGCGCCCGCCAAGGCCGCCGGCTACGCCGGTTCCTGCCCGACGGCCGGCACGGTGACCCAGGGCTGGCACTCCGGCCACGACGGCGTCGACATCGCCAACAACCGCGGTACGCCGATCCACTCCACCGGGCCCGGCACCGTCATCGTCTCCGGCACGGCCAGCGGCTACGGCCAGTGGATCCGCATCAAGCACGACGACGGCACCGTCACCGAGTACGGCCACATGTACGAGCGCCTCGTCTCCGTGAACCAGCGGGTGAGCAGCGGGCAGCTGATCGCGCGCATGGGCTCCGAGGGCCAGTCCACCGGACCGCACCTGCACTTCGAGGCGCACTCCTCCACGGCCAGCACCCGGGGCATGGACCCGGTCGCCTACCTGGCCGAGCGCGGCGTGAGCCTGCCGTGCACCCCGGGCAGCGGCACCCCCGGTACGAACTTCAGCACCTGGGGCACCTCGGTGCGGGTGCGCGCCGACGCCCGGCTGAACGCGGCGGTCGTGCGCACCCTGACCGGGCCGACGCCGGTCTACGTGCAGTGCCAGAAGAAGGGCGACTCGGTCACCGCCGAGGGCTACACCAACGACGCCTGGTCCTACATCCCGGCGCTCGGCGGCTACATCTCCAACATCTACATCGACCACCCGGCCGCCTGGCTGCCGGGCGTGGCCACATGCTGACCGGCGCGTCCGCCGGCAGGAAGGGCGCCGCGGCGGTGGCCCTCGCCACGGCGCTGCTCCTCTCCCCCGGCCTCACCTCGTCGGCGCAGGCCGCCGACTCGGCGCCCTGCACGCCCGACCGGAACTACCCGGGCACGTTCCTGTGCCCGATCTGGGGCTCGGGCGTCAACCTGCGCACCGCCCCCGATCCGCAGGCCCCGGTCAGCTCGACATCGCCCGACGGCGGCGTCCTCAGGGTGCAGTGCCAGGTCAGGGGCGGCCGTGCGACCTACGGCGACTACTGGCACACCTGGTGGGTCAAGACCCCGGCGGTGGGCATGGCCAAGTCCGCCTACATGAGCGAGATCTTCCTCGTCGGCGGCGGCAACGACGAGCCCGACTCGGGCCTGCCGACCTGCTGACCGGCGGTCCGCACCCGCACCCGCACCCGCACCCGCACCGACCGGATGCCCCCGGGACCACGACCGGTCCCGGGGGCATCCGCCTCCACTTCCCTCTCGCCTTCTCTCCCCACCGATTTCGAGGACGCCCATGATGACCTTGAGCACCACACGGAGCGCCGTACGGGCGGGCGTGCTGACCACCGCCCTCGCCGCACTCCTGTGCACCACCGCGACCGCCGTCTCCGCGGCCTCCGCCGACGAGTCCGGCTCGGCGCGCCCGGCGTCGGTCCAGGCCGAGGTGCCCGCCGGGGTGACGGCGGGCGTTGCCGTCTTCGACCGCCAGACCGGCGCCTTCACCGAACAGCTCAACACCGCGGCCCCGTTCAGGTCCGCGTCGGTGGTGAAGCTGCTGATCGCCCTGGACGTACTGTGGAACCGCAGCCCCGAAGCCCTGTCGGCCGCCGACCGGGCCCGGATCGACACCATGCTGCGCGGCAGCGACGACACGGCCGCGAGCACGTTCTGGTCCGCCAACGGCTCGGGGGCGATCGTCGACCGGATGGTCACCCGGCTCGGCCTGACGGACACCGCCCGGCCTCCGGCCACCCACCCCGGCTACTGGGGCTACACGGCCCTCTCGGCCCGTGACACCGTGAAGATCTACCGCCACCTGCTGGACTCCGCCCCGGCGGCGACGCGCGACTACCTCCTCGGCAACCTGCGGCAGTCCACCCGCTGCGCCACCGATGGCTACGACCAGCACTTCGGCATCGCAGGCTCCTTCAACCGCCCCTGGGCCGTCAAGCAGGGCTGGTCGGGCTTCAGTTCGGGCGGCTGCACGGCACCGACCGCGAAGGCGGCGGCCGCCGCGGGCGAACCGGAGGGAGCGGCTGCCCCGGCGCCGGCGGGCGCCGACGCCGTGGACCTCTCCCGTCCGGCGCTGCACTCGACGGGTGTGGTGGGTGCGGGCGACCGTTCGATCGTGGCGGTCTTCACCCTGCACCCCGGCGGAACGTCCTACGGCAAGGCCTACACGGACATCGGCCGGCTGACCCGGTCGCTGAACGTCCCCGGAGCCTCCCGCCCCGCCGGCACCTGGGTCGGCACCTGGGGCAGTGGTGTCCGGGTCCGCACCCAGACGACGACCGCCTCGGGCGCGATGACCACGCTGCCCGCCGGAGTCGAGGTCCTGGTCGACTGCCAGAAGCGCGGCCAGCAGGTCAGCCAGCCGCCCTACCTCAACGACTGGTGGGCCCACCTGCCGCAGTACGGCGGCTACATGACCAACATCTATCTCAGCTCGCCCGAGAACCAGGTGCCCGGAGTGCCGGTCTGCTGACATCACCCGCGCGCCCTACACGCGGGTGATGTCGACGAGGCCGTGGAGGGCGGACAGGGCCAGGGCCAGGAAGAAGTCGCCCCAGACGAGCTCGTGGCGGACCGCCAGTCCCTTCCCCGCGTCGTAGCAGCCGTCCAGCAGCATTCCGGGCGGGCGGGCTCCGTCGCCGCCGGTCAGGTACGACCGGATCAGGTGGCCGAGGATCTCCTCGGCCCGGAGCGCGTACTGCTCCGCGCGGGGGCCGGGTGTCCGGGCCAGTTTCAGCAGGGCCACCGCCGTGATCGCCGCGGCCGAGGTGTCGGCGGGACCGTCCGGGTGGGCGGTGTCGGCCGGCGGGACCGGCGGGCCGGTCAGTACCCCGCCGCGCGTGACCAGCAGGGCGGCCGCCTCGGTGAGGCGGGTGGGGTCACCTGTGGGGATCGCCGGCCGGAGCAGGGCGTCGGCGACCGCGAGGAGCAGCCATGCCTGTCCCCGGCTCCAGCCGGGCGGCGGGTCCTCGCGGGGCCGCCATCGCCCGGTGGCCGTCTCGAAGTCCAGCGCCGGCCGGAACCAGGGGCCGTCCGCCCCGTCACCGGGCCGGCCGAGGCAGAGGTCCAGGTGCCGGTGGAGGTGGGCGGCCGCCGCGGCCGCCCCCTCCGGTCCGGCGCCCGCGAGGAGCGGCACGGTGCCGGGTACGGCGTCCACGCGGGCGAGCAGCCGGGGCCCGCCCAGGGCGTCGCCCCAGGGCAGGATCCCGAGTACCGGGTCGCAGGCCGACAGGCAGGCCCCCGCCGCCCGGGCGCGGAGCGCGGCGGCTTCGGCGTCGTCTCCGGCCGCGGCGGTCCCGTACCAGAAGATGAGGCCGCGGGTGGCGGTGTCGGCCGCGGCCCAGGGCTCGAGACGGGCCGTGCACGCGGCGGCGGCCCGCCGGTCGGGCCCGGCTCCGGTGTACCGCGCCCGCAGCCACAGCAGCCCGGCCCAGAAGCCCCCGGTCCACGAACCGCGGCCGGTCGTGGTCCACCGTCCGTCGGCAGGGTCGGCGTACAGCGGGAAGCGCGCGCCCACCTCGGCCGCGGTCACCGCCACCCGCTCCATGACCGCCGCCAGCGCCCGGCCGGTGTCGGCGCTCATGCCGCGCCTTCGCGCCGGTCCCGTACCGCCCAGAGGAAGGCGACGACGGCCGCCGCCGCGAACTCGGCCGCCACCAGGAGCCAGCCCGGTCCGTACCGCCCGCTCTGCGCGAGCAGTCCGAACAGTGGCGGGCCCAGCGCGAATCCGGCGAAGAACCCGGCCGCGACCAGCGCGGAGTCCTGGCCGGCCCGGCCGGGGGCGGCCCGCTGGAGGACCAGCACCATCGAGACGGCGTTGCCGGAGACGGCGAACACCCCGACGGCGACGGCGCCGACCCACACCAGCGGGCCCGCCACGAGGGCGGCCGCCAGCAGGCCCGCCGCGCCCAGCGCCCCGCAGGCGAGCCGGCCCGGAAGCCATTCGGCGCGCCCGGGGCGGGCCGCCTTGGCCCAGCCCACCCGGCCGGCGATCCCGGCCACTCCCAGGACGGCGACCAGGGCGGCCGCCGCCGTGGGTCCCATGCCCAGGCGCTGCGCCCCGAAGAGGGCGAGATAGGTGTTCACGGAGGCGATGCCGGCACCGAGGAACAGCGAGAACGCGGCGAGCCAGGCCACCATCCCGCGCGGGACGAGTTCCGTACGGGCGCCGCCCGCCGGCGGCGGCGGGTCCGCGGGCAGGACCCGCAGGGCCCACAGACCGGTGAGCAGGGCGGCCGCGGCGCCCGTCCAGACCGCGCCCCGCCAGCCGATCCCGCCCGCGAGGGCGGCGAGCGGCGCTCCGGCCGCGAAGGCGCCCAGCTGCACGCCGGACTGCTTGAGTCCGGTGACGGCGCCCCGCCGGGCGGGCGGCACGGCGCGCAGCACGGCCTTGTTGGTGGCCGGGTTGGCGAGCGCCTGGGGTACGCCGCCCAGCGCGACGGCGCCCAGCAGCAGTCCGGCACCGGGGGCGGAGCCGATCAGGGCGAGCGCCGCCGCGGAGAGGAGGAGCAGGAGGACGAGCGAGCGACGGGGGCCGATCCGGTCCACGATCCGCCCGCCCGCCGGGGACAGGGCGGCGGCGGTTCCGAAGCCGATCGTGGTGGTCAGTCCCAACAGGGCCGGTGAGACGCCCAGTTCCGTCACGAGCCGCGGACCGAGCGCGCCGAGCAGGAACAGTTGCAGCATCGAGAACGCCATGGCACAGGTGAGGAGCGCCGTCAGCCGACGCCCCGCACCGCCGTCCTTCTCCGCCGGCGATGCCGTCGCCGTTCCCTCCGACGCCACAAAGTCTCCCTTCCCGGGACGTTGAACCGCTCGATCGACCGGGTAGTCAGTCGGATGGAACGGCGGGTCGGTTCCCGCCGTTGCGCTGTGCCCTGCACCACACGAGGCAGGCGGCCCGGCTGTGACATGGTGGGGCTGCGGAATCTTGTCCGGAAGTGCGCACCCTGATGTGCGGCTCGGGAGGCCGGTGCGAGGATGAGCCCCGCCATGGAGCCGGTCCGCTGTTTACGCGCCCTTCGGGCTGCGGTGTTCGCAGCCCTCTGCGTGCTGCTCGCGGCGATCGGACACGTGCTCATGTCGGGTGCCTCGGTGCCCTGGTGGGCGTTGTCCGCCGGGTTCGCGGCGGCCGCGGGGGCGGCCTGGTCCCTCGCGGGGCGGGAACGCGGGATCCTCGGCGTCACGGGGGCCGCCGTCTGCGTGCAGGCGGTGCTCCACTCGGCCTTCTCCCTGGCCCAGTCCCTGGCCGAACCGGCCCTGCCGGCCCTGTCCGCCGCGACCGCGGGTACGGGTGGGGGCGCACCCGGGGCGGCTGTTCACGCCCATCACGCCGCCACGCACGCGATGGCGGACGCCGCGTCCGTGCCGGCCGCCGCGCACATGGCGGGTGGCGGACACGGGGCCTCGGCCGTGCCCATGGCGTTCATGTCACCGGCCGGGATGCTGATCGCCCACCTGCTGGCCGCCGTACTGTGCGGTCTGTGGCTCGCGCACGGCGAGCGTGCCCTCTTCCGTGTGCTGCGCGCCGTGGCCGCCCGGCTGCGGGCCCCGCTGCGCCTGCTGCTGCGCCCGGTCCCGGTCGCGCACCGGCCGCGCCCGAGGGTGCGCCGGCCGCGCCGGACGCGCGCGCCGCGGCAGCTGTTCCTCGTCCACGCCATCACCTCGCGGGGTCCGCCGACGGCGGCCGCTGTCCTGTGACGACAGCCGGTCGACCGAGCCGCATCGGCATCCGCGTCCGTGTCCGCGCCCGCGTCCGCTCTCGCGCACGCCTCGCACGGACCTGACGCACCCGACGCACCCGACGCACCTCGTGCACCGCGGGTGTCTCGTGGGTGCCGCGCCTCGGGCCCTCGGCGCTGCCCTCCGGCAGGCCGTGCCCTCACCGGTCCCGCCCTCGCGCGGTGCCGGACTCCCCTTGTACATAAGGACCTTTGGCGATGACTCCTGCCCTGACGACCCCCCAGTCCTGTACCGCCGGCGAGCGCTCCGGCCGGCACACCGAGGCCTCCGACGCGGCGGTGACCCGGCTGGCGCTCGACGCCCGTGACGGCGACCGGGCGAAGACGGACCGCTTCGTGCGGGCCCTCCACCGCGACGTGTGGCGCTACGTGGCCTACCTGAGCGCCGACCCGCAGGCGGCCGACGACCTCACCCAGGACGTGTTCCTGCGGGCGCTCGCGAGCCTCCCCCGGTTCGAGGGCCGCTCCTCCGCGCGTACCTGGCTGCTGTCCATAGCCCGGCGCACGGTCGTGGACAGCCTGCGCCACGCCGCCGCCCGGCCGAGACTGTCCGACCGCTGCGACTGGCAGACGGCCGCCGAGCAGGCCCAGCCGTACGGCGTACCGGGCTTCGAGGACGGCATCGCCCTGGCGGAACTGCTGGCCGCGATCCCGTCCGAACGCCGGGAGGCCTTCGTCCTCACGCAGTTGCTGGGACTGCCCTACGCGGAGGCGGCCGAGGCAGTCGGCTGCCCGATCGGCACGGTCCGCTCCCGCGTGGCCCGGGCGCGCACCTCCCTGATCGCGCTCCTGACGGACACCCACGCGCCCGCGCCGGAGCCGCAGGCCCCGGCCGCCGCGCCGGCCGAGCGGGCCCAGCGGGGGACGCGCGAGGAGGTGCTCGCGGCGTCGCCCGCCTGATCCGGGGCAACGCCCCGCCCAGGGGCGGCGGCGCGCCCGGCCCGTGGCCCGCCGCCCCGTGGAGCGGCGGGCCACGGCGTCAGGGGCGGGCCGCGAGGGCCTCGACCTCGAACAGCACGTCCGGCGTGGCCAGGCACGCGACGCCGATGAGCGTCTGCGTGGGCGGCTTCGCGCCCCACCGTTCCCGCACGGCGGCGGCGATCGGCCCGAGCTTGGAGACGTCGTGCCCGACCACGTACGTCCTGAGCCCGACGACGTGGCCGAGGTCGAGCCCGTGCGCGGCGAGGGCGACGCCGACGTTGCGGAACGCCTGCTCCACCTGCTCGGAGAAGCCGGCCGAGACGACCGCGCCGTCCGGACCGGATCCGTACTGGCCGGAGACGAGGACGAGTTCCGACCCCGCGGGGACGGTGACGGTGTGGCTGTAACCGAACGGGGTCGGATCGTGCAGACCGTCGGGGTTGACGATGGTGCGGGCCATGGCGGCCACCTCTCCTGTGCCGGGGACTGTGTCGCGTCGAAGCCTCGCAACCCATCACGACACCGTGTGTCGTGTATTCGGTAGCGTTGTGCGGTGCGCGCCGATCGTCTGGTCTCCCTGGTCCTGCTGCTGCGGCAGCACGGCCGGCTGTCCGCGCCCACGCTGGCGCGCGAGCTGGAGGTGTCCACCCGGACCGTGCTGCGCGACATCGACGCCCTGTCCGCGGCCGGTGTCCCGGTCTACGCCGAGCGCGGCCGGCACGGCGGTTTCACCCTGCTGCCGGGCTTTCGCACGGAGCTCACGGGGCTGAACCACGACGAGGCGCTCGCCCTGCTCGTCGCCGGATCGCGGCGCGGCGCGCAGGCGTTCGGCCTCGGTTCGGCGCTCGCTTCGGCCATGCGCAAGGTGGTCGACGCACTGCCCGAGGGCCAGCGGGCCACCGCGGCCGGCGCGGCGCGGCGCCTGCTGATCGACCCGGAGACCGACCTGCTCGCGCGCCGGCGGGTCACCGAGGAACTGCCGGACGCCGTGGTGGCCGAGGTCCGGCGGGCGGTGTTCGCCGGACACCGGCTGCGCATCCGCTACGCGGCCGCCGGCCGGGACCCCGAGTGGCGCACGGTGGACCCGATCGGCCTGGTCACCGTGGGCGGGCAGGGCTACTTGCTGGCCGTGCGCGACGGCGCCGACCGCACCTACCGGCTGTCCCGGGTCGTGGCCGCCGAGGAGCTCGCCGAGCCGGCGCGGCGGCCGGAGGGCGTCGATCTGGACGTGGCGTGGCAGGAGCGCAGCAGGCGGTTCCGGGCCGGCGGCGACCAGGTGGCCGTGGCGGTGCGGGTGGACCCGGCGCGGCGGGCGGACCTGCTGGGCAGTGCGGTGGCCGTCCTGGCCGAGGAGGCCGAGGAGCCCGACGCGGAGGGCCGGCTGCTGCTGGAGGTCACCTTCCAGGATCCCCGGCACGCCGAGTGGGCGCTGTGGCAGCTCGCCGCGAGCGCGGAGGTGCTGGCCCCGCAGTGGCTGCGCGACTCCCTGCACGACCGCGCGGCGGCCGTCGCCGCCCGCTACGCCGTACGGCCCGCGCAGCAGAGGCCGTCCGCGTAGAACACCCCTGGGGAGGGGGGCGGAACGCGGCAAGATATCAGCCTTTCCAGGAATCGCCGGAGTGTTTATCCGATGGTGATGTCCTCCGGCGGGGGCGTCACGCCTGGCACTACCGTCCCGTGACACCCCCGGGAATGCGGGTGTTGCACCGCACGACGCTTGCGGGACCTCCCTGCCCCGCCACCTCCCGGCCCCACGGAGCAAGGAGGCACATTGCTGTCATTGCGGCGGAGAAACACGCGAGGCTGGTCGACGGCGACCCGGTACTCGATCGCGAGCGCCGTCGTCATCACCGCGCTCGCGCTGACCCTGATCGCCCTGCTGGTCCCCGTGGACAAGTTCGGCAGCCGGGCCAATGCCGCCACTGCGGCGGCCCCGGCGCCGGCCGACGACGACGGTCTGGGAACGGTGAGTACGGCGTTCGGGCCGCTGACCGCCGCGGACCGCGACTTCGTCCGCAAGGTCCGACTCGCCGGGCTGTGGGAGCTGCCCGCCGGGCGGCAGGCCCAGCAGCGCGGTTCGCGGCCTGCCATCCGTACGGCCGGGGACCACCTCGTCGACGGCCACACCGAGCTGGACCGACAGGTCATCCAGGTCGGCCAGGCCCTCGGCATCGACCTGCCCAACCAGCCGTCAGCGCAGCAGCAGGACTGGCTGGGCCAGATGAGCCGCGCCAAGGGAGAAGAGTACGAACGGCTGTTCGCCCAGCTGTTGCGCCGAGCGCACGGAAAGGTCTTCTCCCTGGTGGCCGCCATCCGGAACCAGACCCGCAATTCCATGGTGCGAGCCCTCGCCACGTCCGCCAACGCCACGGTCCTGGACCACATCACGGTCCTGGAGGACACCGGGCTGGTCGACTTCGACGGGCTCTCCGACAATGTCCCACCGACGAAGTGAAGTGATCGCATGAGTCCAAAGGGCCACAAGCGCGCCCGATTGTCGACCAAGCTCATAGGGGCGGTCTCCGCGCTCGTGCTGGGCGGCGGCGGCGTCGCCGTCATCGCCGGCAACGCTTCCGCGGGTCAGGACGACAATCGCAAGTCGCAGTTGACGACCACCATCGACTGCCCCGACGTGGGCGAGAAGCTCACGGCCGTGCCCGAGCAGGCCAAGGCCGAGGTCGACGAGAACCTGGCCAAGCTGGACGACCAGGTGGCCGACGCCTACCGGCGGCTCGCCTCCGGCCAGGCGCAGGGCGACGCACTCCTCGGTGAGCTCAAGCAGAAGCGCGAACAGACCATCAAGGGCGTGTCCGACGCGATCGACCGGGCGGGCGACCCCCCGAAGGAGATCGCCGCGCTGAGCTCCTGCCAGATGAAGAAGGCCTCCGCCGAGGAGGACGGCGGCGGCGGAGCGGCGGCGCTGGCCTCCGACGCCAAGTCCTCCGCGGCCGGCAAGAAGGGTGCTCCGGCGAAGAACGACTTCGTGAACATCACCAAGGTCCGCCCGAACGTCCGCGCGCCCAGGGCGCAGAACAACGCCTCCAAGGGCTCCTTCAGCGTGAACTGCGGCCGCAACGAGAACGGCCACTTCAACCCCGACAACGTCATCGTCGCGCCCGGCGTGTCCAACGGCGCGCACCACATGCACGACTACGTGGGCAACGTGTCCACGGACGCCTTCTCCACCAACGACAGCCTTGCCAGGGCCGGCACCACCTGCGGCAACGGGGACCAGTCCACGTACTACTGGCCCGTGCTGCGCCTGCGGGACGGCAAGGCGGAGCGGGACGCGCAGGCCCCCGGCGGCGGTCAGGACGGCAACGTCGGCACGATCCTGAAGCCCAAGCAGGTCACGATCACCTTCAAGGGCAGCCCCGAGGGCAAGGTCAAGGCCATGCCCCGCTTCCTGCGGATCATCACGGGTGACGCCAAGGCGCTCACCAACGGCACGGCCAACGCCAACGCCTCCTGGAGCTGCACCGGGTTCGAGGACCGCCAGCTGAAGGACAAGTACCCGATCTGCCCCAAGGGCAGTGACGTGGTGCGCACCTTCTCGTTCCAGAGCTGCTGGGACGGCCGCAACACCGACAGCGCCAACCACCGCACGCACGTGGCGTTCGCGGACCGCAACGGGCGCTGCCAGAAGGGCTTCACCGCCATCCCGCAGCTGGTGCAGCGCATCGTGTACGGGGTGCAGCCGGGTTCCCGCATCGCGGTGGACAGCTTCCCCGAGCAGCTGCACAAGCCGGTGACCGACCACGGAGACTTCATCAACGTGATGTCGAACGGCCTGATGAACAAGGCCGTGAGCTGCATCAACGAGGGGCGCAACTGCCGCTGACGCGCGCGGCGGTTCTCTCCCCCCTTCCGCCCCCGGGGCGGGCGCTCCCCCTTCCTCACCCTGCGCCCGCCCCGGGAAAGGTGTTGGTCCGAAGCCCCTTCGGACCAACACCGCTTTCGTGTTTCCGCCCGCGGGCGGCGCACACCGGTCCGCCTGCTCCCGGGGCCGGCCCGTGCGTCCGCCTTCGGGCGTCGTCGTGCGTCCGGCCCCGGGCGCGGCCCTCCCCGCCGCCACCGGGGCCCGTCCCGTCGCCCGTCCGGCCACCTGGGCCCCGTCGGCCGGACGTACCCGGCGCGCCGCGGTCCCTCGGGGCCGCGGCGCCGGTACGTCCGGCCCGACCACCGGGCCCGGGGCGGGCGGCACCCGGTGGTCGGGCCGGCGGCGGTCCCCCGGGCGGTGTGCGCGGGCACGGCACACGAAGGCCCGGCCCGGCCCCGTGGGGACGGGGCCGGGCCGGGCCGGTGTGGTTCGGGGTGTCGTTCGGGGGTGTGTTCAGAAGGGGGTCAGTGGGTCACGGGGGTTCAGAGGCTCTGAGGGGGTCGGGGGTCAGGGGTCGTTCAGGGGCTTCGAGGGGGGTCAGAGTCCGTTGACGCGGGCCATGCGGCCGACGACGACGGGGGTGAAGTCCGCCTGGATCACGCGGGCCGTCCTGCGGGTCACGCGCGAGTGCTGGCGCCGCACCTGGGCCATCAGACGGCGGCTGCGCAGGGCCATCTCCAGCTCGAACCGGGTCCGCGGGTCACGCAGGCCGGTTCCGAAGAGCTTCTCCAGCTGGCGCATGCGGTACCGCACGGTCTGCGGGTGCACGCTGAGGGCCTTGGCGGCCTCGGGGGCGCCGCCTCCCTCGAGCCAGGCGAGCAGGGTCACTTCCAGCCGCTCGCTCTGGCGCGGGGTCAGGTCCGCCAGGGGGCGCAGCCATCGGGCGGCCAGGGCGTGGGCCAGGGGTTCGTCCTGGAGCAGGAGCAGGGTCGAGAGGTGGTCGTCGACGAAGACGGGCCTGGGTTCGATGCCCGGCCGGCTGGGGGTCAGACCGGCCAGGCGCAGTGCCCAGCGCAGGGAGGACGCCGTGTCCCGGATCGGGACGGCGTGTCCCACGGCCGCGAAGCGGCCGCGCAGCAGGTGCTCCAGTGGTCCGCGGACCTCCGGGTCAGGGCTCGGGACCAGCAGGCACGGCCGGCCCGCGAACTTCCCGACGAGGGCGTCCTCCAGGGCGCCCGCCAGCTGCTGCGCCTCGCCGGGCGTGGCCGGCACAATGGCCCGTACGGCCAGCGGGAGGGGCCATCCGGCCGCCTCGGCGAGCTCGGTGAGGGAGCTGTCCGACGCGACGCGGTCGTCGGTGAGGGTCCTGAACAGCTCCTGGCGGGCGCGTTCGCCCGGGCGGACGCCTTCACCCGTCTCCTCCTCGGTCTCCTCCCGGGTGGCCACCCTGACACGTTTGAGGGCCGGTTCGCGGATCCCGTCGCGGGACCCGGGGCGGACCTCCTCGCGGACGTCCTCGCGCAGGCCCTCGTGCGTGATCTCGCACTCGTTCGTGTATGTCGCCTCCTTGCTGCGGGTCTTGCCGCGGCCCACGGCCGCGAGCTCGGGCGCGGCGCCTGTTCCGGCCTCGGTTTCGACCTGGTTCTCCGCCTGGTCCTGGTACTCGTCCGGTGCTTGTTCCCGGGTTCGCTCCTGGTAGCCGAGTGTGGTGAGGAGTGCCTCTTCCACCTTCTGCCGGAGCAACTCTGCATCAATGGCATCGTTGTCATCGATAAGTGCGGAAAATTCCGGAATTCCATGCAGAAGCTCCTCCACTATCTCGGCGGCCAGTGCGGGAAGTTCCCTGCGCAGGACGCGCGTCCACTCGCCTCGGGGGCGGGACCAGATGCGGTTCAGAAGTTCGCACATCGTTTTCCTCGTTCGTGCCGGGGTGAGGCTTGCCCGGGGAAGAGCGGCAAGCCGGCCGAGGTTGCCCCCCGCGTCAACATCGTTGCTCGACGCGGGAGTTGCGGCCCTCGTACTCCCTCCTGGAGAGGTCCGACCACCTACAGTCCCGGGACTTTGCGTTCTTTTTACTGTCCGGGACGCGTAGGCGGCGGGCGGCGCGGTGGCCTGTCGCAACCTCCGCTGGAGGGGAATCTTCCGGTGTTGTTCGATGCGCCGGAGACGCGCTGCGAGAAATTATCACGTTTCGATAAATCCTGTGGAGCTGATGTGACGCTCCACGATGCTGCTGCACTCCGGCCCCAAGTTCCCTCGGCCGGCGCGGAGTTTTACAGCGCGGCCGGGCAGAGACGACAACGAACCCCGGGTTCCGAGCGCCAGGTGGAGTGCTCGGAGCCCAGGCGCACAGGAGACCTGGATGCCCTTGCCCCAGCCGCACATGCCTCGCCCGCACAGGGCCCGCCGTAAAAGCCGACACGCGGCATCGGCTCCGGCAGCAGGACGGAGGGCCGTCCGGCGGCCCTCCCTCCTGCCGACGCCCGGACGGATGAGTCCGGGCGCCATCAGCGCCGTCGGCGCGGCCATCGTCTCCGTCACCGTGGCCGCCCGCGCGGGCGCCTTCTCCCAGCTCTGGGACTTCCTCGACTTCGGGGCGGGCGTGCTCTCGCTCGTCTCGCTCACCTCCACCGTCCTGTGGGGGCTGATCTCCACCGACCGGCTGGTGCTGAAATCGGGTCACCGGCTGCTCGCCCAGGGCGTGCACCGCGGCCTGGCCGTGTCCGGGCTCGGTTTCCTGGCCCTGCACATATGGGTCAAGATCGCGAAGCAGCGGACGAGCGCGTCCGCGGCGCTGGTGCCGTTCACGGACGTCTCCCAGCCCGTGCTGATCGGGCTCGGCAGCCTCGCCGGGTACCTCTTTGTCGCGGTCGCCGTCTCCGGCGCGGTGCGCAGCGTGTTCGCCGCCAAGGGCCGCTCCCTGTGGTGGCGGGCCTTGCACTTCGCCGCCTATCCGGCCTGGGGCGCCTCCCTGGTGCACGGGCTGAAGGCGGGCCGGGCCGCCGACCTCTACGTCACGGTGGCGTACGCGCTGTGCCTGCTCGGCGTCGCCGGCATGCTCGCCTTCCGGCTCAGGGCCAGGATGAGCGAGTCGCCGACGAGGCCCCCCGGCACGGCGAGCACGCAGCAGCTGCCCGTCGTGGCCGCCGTCCCCCGCCAGCGGCGGGAACCCCGCGCGCGGGCGGCCGGATCACGGGCCTCGGGCTCGCGGGCGGCCGGCTCGCGGGCAGCGGGCTCACGGGAGAAGTTCACCGGACCCGCCGCTCCACCCACGGACGACCAACCCGCACTCACGGCCGTGTACGCGACCGACCCGACCGGCGCCTACCTGGACGCCGGCCTCGGCATGGGCGGCGCCACCGCCGTGGACGGGGACCAGTTCGCCACCCGTGAGTGGCGGCTGTGAGCGGCTACCCGCGCCCCAGCCTCGGCTGCGTGGGCGCTCCCAGACTGCTGGCCGGGCTCGACCAGGCCCCCCGGCTCGACCGCGTCGCGCATCTGACGACGCACGGCCAACTGCCGCGCTACCGCCCGGACGAGCTCGTCGACCTCGCCGAGAACATCGACCTGCGGGGGCGGGGCGGGGCCGGCTTCCCCTTCGCCCGCAAGCTGCGCGCCGTGATGCGGGCGGCCGAGGGTCGCGACACCGGGACCGCGGTCGTCGTCAACGCCAGTGAGGGCGAACCCAGTTGCCTCAAGGACAAGGCCCTGCTGCTGCACGTCCCGCACCTGGTGCTCGACGGGGCCCTGCTGGCGGCCGCCGCGGTCGGCGCCGATGACGTCGTCATCGGCGTCACCCGGCCCGATGTGGAGCAGTCGCTGCGGGCCGCCGTCGCCGAGCGCGGCCCCGCCGGCCGCCAGGTACGGGTGCAGGCCCTGCCCGAACGCTTCGTGACCGGAGAGAGCACCTCCATGGTCAACGGTCTCAACGGTGGGCCGACCCTGCCGTCGGGACAGAAGGTGCGCACCAGTGAGCGGGGGCTGGGCGGCATGCCCACCCTGTTCTCGAACACCGAGACCTACGCCCAGCTCGCCGTGGCGGCACGCCTCGGCGCACTGGACTACCGCTCCGTCGGCCTGCCGTCGGAGCCCGGCACCGTGATGCTGACCATCGCCGGCTCCACGGTCGTCGAGGCGCCCCTGGGGACCTCGCTGGCCTACGTACTGGAGCTGTGCGGACTGGATCCGGGTCAGGGCGTACTGGTGGGCGGCTACCACGGCAAGTGGCTGGATCCGGGGTCCGCGCGCATCGCGGACCTGTCCCGCGGGTCCCTCGCGGCCTTCGACGCGGTGCTGGGGGCGGGGGCGGTGCTGCCCCTGCCGGAGGACACCTGCCCGGCCGGCGAGGTGGCTCGGGTGACCCGGTGGATGGCGGACGAGACGGCCGGCCAGTGCGGCCCCTGCTTCCGGGGACTGCCCGCACTGGCCGACGTGGTGGAGGACGCGGTCCGGGGCGGCGGCAGAACCGCTCTGGAAACCATCGAGGCCCGGATGAAGGTGGTGCGCCGCCGCGGTGCGTGCAGCCATCCCGACGGCACCGCGGCCTTCGTGGACTCGGCGCTCGCCGCGTTCCCGGACGAGTTCCGCGACCACGCCCTGGGCAGCGGCTGCGGCCGGCGCGTGGTGGGGGCGCTGCCCCTGCCGGCGGACGAGACCCCGGAGGAGAGGCTGGTGGTGGACTGGACCCTGTGCAGGGGGCACGGGCTCTGCGTGGACATCCTCCCCGACGTCGTACGGCTCGACGCGGACGGCTACCCGTCCCAGGCGTCCATGCCCGTGCCCGCGCAGTTCCGGCAGAAGGCGCAGCGCGCGGTACGGCGCTGCCCGGCGCTCGCGCTGCGCATCCAGGACTGAACCAACTCCCCCGGGTTCAATGTTGGCGCGATCTGACAAATTCCCAGGGAGATTGACATTCTCCGTCAGCGGCCCCGTAGAAATTACCCAGGGCACGAGAACGCGAATCCTGACCTGAAGGAGAGATCGTGAAGAAAATGCGTCGTGGAGTATTCGCCGGGTCGGCCGTCGCGGTTTTGATGCTGACCGCCGCCTGTGGCAGCGGCGATAATTCCGCGGGAAAGGGAGATTCGGTCCAGCCGGTGGGCGACAGCAAACAGGCGGGGTCCGGTTACGACGGTTACGGGGGCGGCTCGGGCGCCGTCCCGGCGGCCGACGCCATCAAGAACGGGCCGGCCGGCGAGCTCAAGGTGAAGGCCACCACGGAGCTGGGAGCGACGGTCACCGACAGCGCGGGCTTCACGCTCTACCGCTTCGACAAGGACACCCCCAAGCCCCCGAAGTCCAACTGTGAGGGAGACTGCGCGACGGCCTGGCCCGCGGTCTCCGCGGACGACGCCTCGGCGGGCGAGGGCATCGACAAGAGCCTGCTCGGATCGGTCGAGCGCGCCGACGGCACCAAGCAACTGACCCTGGCGGGCTGGCCGGTGTACCGCTACGCGAAGGACACCAAGGCCGGTGACACCCTCGGCGAGGGCGTCGGCGGGACCTGGCACGTGCTGGCCCCCGACGGCAAGCCGGCCAAGGCCGGCGGCGGCGCGGGCTCCGGGTCGGGCGCCGACCCGAGCGCGGGCGGCGAAGCCGGTGCGGGCGAGGCGGCCGGCTCCGGCGAGGCCGCCGGCGGTCAGGAGAAGGCGCAGGCCGATCCGGTCGGCGTCAACCGGAACACGAAGCTGGGCGCCATCCTCACGGACGCCGAGGGACGCACCCTCTACCGGTTCGACAAGGACAGCGCCTGGCCGATGAAGACCAATTGCCTGGGTGCCTGCCTGAACACGTGGAAGCCCGCCAAGGCCGTCGACAAGGAACTGGTGAAGGGAATTCCCGCGGAATTGGTGGGAACCTTCAAGCGGCCCGACGGCACCGAGCAGCTGACGATCGACTGCTGGCCCATGTACACCTTCTCCGGCGACAAGGAAGCGGGTGACATCAACGGACAGGGCAAGCAGGGAACCTGGTTCGCGGTCTCCGACAAGGGCAAGAAGGTGACGGCCACCGGCTGAGGCCGCACAGGCCCACCCCCCAGGGCCTTTCCGCACCACCCAGCACCGAATAGCACAACACCCCCTCAACGCGTGGTGCCCGGGCCCCTCCCCTCCCGGGCACCACGACCCCTTTTCCCGATCAGCCCGTGAGGTCCGCATGCCGACCACCGACCGCCCCGCCCCCCGGATCCGCCCGTCCCTCGCGGCCTTCGCCGCGGCGTGCGTCACCGTCCTGCTGAGCGCGGGGTGCGCCGGGCACGCGGCCACACCCGTCGCCGCGGAGGCGGCGGCCCCACCCGGCACCTCGATCGAGCAGATCGCGACGACCATCGGCTGCACCCCCGAAGTGAGCGTGGAGGCGGACGAGTTGCGCCAGGGCGGCTGCGAGACCGGCCAGGGCTCCTACCGCATGGCCACCTTCGCCGCCCAGAAGGGGCTGCGCGCCTGGCTGGACGAGGCCCGTGCGTACGGCGGGGTCTACCTGGTGGGTGACCGGTGGGTCGTCACCACCCAGTCGGCGGACGCGTTGAACGCGCTCCGCGAACGGCTCGGCGGATCCGTCGAGACCGGCACCTCGCACGGGGCCCCCTCCTCCGGACACACCGCCCCCTCCGAGCACACCGACCCCTCCGCCCACGCCGCCCCCTCCGGAGAAGCCACACCCTCCGCGGGCGCGCCTTCGGCCCCCGCGGAGCCCTCCGAGCACTCCGGCCACTCGGCTCCCGCCACGGGCGGTTGAGCCGGGGCCGAACCGACGGCGGCGTGTCGGCCAGTGTCCTGATTTCGGCTCATTCGTGAGGAGCACACGGCACTGCCCTCCGGGATGATTCGGGCGGGGCGCCACGTGCAACAAGGTGGACTCGTAAGCGACTTCACCGAAAGGAACGGCTCCGTGCGCCTGAAACACCTCGCACCGCTGCTCGCCACCGCCGGCCTCATCGCGACCACCGTGCCCCTGCTGACCGCGACGCAGGCCGCCGCGGCCCCCGCGTCCGACCACCTCCGGCAGAAGCCCGCCTGGCAGCGGTGCAGTCCCGAGCAGCCCGCCTCGTACGAGTGCGCCACGCTGAAGGTCCCGCTCGACTACAGGCGCCCCGACGGACGCACGATCGACATCGCGATATCCAGGATGAAGAGCGAGAACCCCGCCAAGCGCCACGGCGTCCTGCTGCTGAACCCCGGCGGCCCCGGCGGCCCGGGGCTCGACCTGCCGCTGATGATGGACGGGATGATGCCCAAGGAGGTGCGGGACGGCTACGACCTGATCGGCTTCGACCCGCGCGGGGTCGGCGCCAGCAGCCCCGTCACCTGCGGTCTGAACGACACCGAGCAGGCCTTCGACCGCGCCTACCGTCCGGAGACCTTCCCCTCCGACGTGGCGTGGGCCCGCACGGTCGCCGACAAGTGCCGCGAGAAGGCCGGCGCGGTGCTGCCGTACATCACCACCCGCAACACGGCCCGCGACATGGACACCATCCGCGCGGTGCTGGGCGAGAAGAAGATCTCGTACGTGGGCTACTCGTACGGGACCTACCTCGGCGCGGTGTACTCGCAGATGTACCCCGAGCGCACCGACCGCTTCGTGCTCGACAGCGGTGTGGACCCGCAGCGGATCTGGCGCGGGATGATCCAGGTGTGGGCCACCGAGGCCGAGCCCGCCTTCGCGCGGTGGACGCAGTGGGCGGCGGAGCGGTCGGCGGAGTTCGGGCTCGGCGAGGACCCGAAGGCGGTCTCCGCCACGTTCTGGGGACTGGTGGAGCGCGCCGACCGCGAGCCCATCGACTTCGAGGGCCTGAAGGTCACCGGCGACATGATCCGGTCCGCGCGCGGGACGTTCTTCTACCCGGCGCAGGCCTCGCCGCTGATCGCGGCCCTGAAGGCCGCCGCCGAGGGCGGGCCCCAGGCGTCGGGTGCGGACGTGAAGGCGCTGAAGCTGCAGCTCCTCGGCCGCACGGCCGAGGAGCCCGCCGCCGACAACGGCACGGCCGCCTTCTGGGCCGTGGTCTGCGGGGACACCGGCAGCTGGCCCAAGTACACGGAGCAGTACGAGCGGGACGCGGCGAAGGACAAGGTGAAGTACCCGCTGTACGGGGACTTCGCGTCCAACATCAAGCCGTGCGCCTTCTGGGACCGGCCGGTGGAGTCGGCGACGCCGATGAACAAGAAGGCGAACGTGCTGACGGTGCAGAACGAGTGGGACTCGCAGACCCCGCTCACCAGCGGCCAGGGCCTGCACCGCGCGCTCAAGGGCTCCCGGATGGTGCTGGCGGCCGGCGGTGAGGGCCACGGCGTGTACCTCGTCGACCCCGCCTCCTGCGCCAACGCCCCGGTCAACACGTACCTGGCCACGGGCAGGCTGCCCGCCCAGGACGTGACCTGCCAGAACCCGCCGGCGGCGGCCGCCGGGGAGCGGAGCGCCGCGCCGGCGAAGCCGCTGCCGTTCCCCGGGACTCCCGGGCGGTTCTGACGGTCGGTTCGGACGGACGGTCCTGACGGTCGGTTCCGACCCTGCTCCGACGTTCAGCTCGTGAGGGACGCCTCCGCGGCCGCCTTGATCCGGCGGCCGAAGTCGGGGGCGTCCTTGCGTGCGGCGCTCGCGGCGATGCCGACGAGGAGCTTGCCGAGGCCGTGGCCCTGGAGCTCGTTGAAGATCCGGACCCGGGTGCGCCCGCCGGGGAGGGGCGTGAGGTCGTAGCCGCCCTCCGCGGTGACCAGGTTGCGGCTCTGCTCGCTCCAGCGGATCACGTGCGGCGGGTCGAAGCCGACGATCCGGAACTCGCGGGCCGTCTTCATCCCGGCGTCCTTGACCGTGCTGCGGAAGACGGTGCCGAGCGCGGTGGGGCCGTCGGGGGTCTTGGTGATCTGCTGGACCCGCGGACTGAAGTCGGGGTCGTTGCGTCCGTCCGCGAGGTACGCGAAGACCTGCTCGACCGGCCGGTCGATCTCGATGCTCGCCTCGAACTGTCCGGACATGTCCGCTCCTCGGTGCGACTACCCGTGCCATGATCCCAGACCACCGGCCGACGCGCGCGCCGGGAATCCGTCCCGCCGGGCCCGCGGCGCCCCCTGCGATGCGTCTCGTCAGGTACATGCCTGGCCACAACAGAATGCCCGCGCGACCGGGGGAAGCCGGCCCGAAGCCCTGAACCCCCGGCGGCGACGGAGGTCAGCCGAGGAGGGCGTAGACCGTGGAGGCGGTGGCGGCCGGTTCGTCGGCGCCCTCGGGGGTCAGGGTGATGTCGGCGAAGGCCATGCGCTTGCCGAGCTTGGTGACCCGGACATGGACCAGTAGGTCGGCGTCGATCACCGGCCGCTGGAAGCTCGTCGACTGCTGGACGGTGGTCATCGGGCCGTACCCGCCGCGCGCGGCGGAGATCGCGATGACGGTGGCGGTGTCGGCGGCGGCCATCATCGCCTGGCCCGAGAGGCCGCCGCCGTCCCGCGCGAGGTCGGCGGACCACGGCAGCCGCAGGACGGCGTGCCGCTCGCCGGTCTCCTGGACGGTCAGTCCGAGGGCGAGCACCCAGGGGGCGAAGTTGTCGGTGAGGATCTTGTCTGCTTCTGCGGGAGAGAACGTCACCGGGAGATTGTGGCGGCCCGCCCGGACCGCCACAATCCCCTTTCGGTCAGAGCTTCGCGGCCAGTTCGGTGCCCTGGCGGATGGCCCGCTTGGCGTCGAGCTCGGCCGCCACGTCGGCCCCGCCGATCAGGTGCGCCTCGACGCCGGCCGCGCGCAGCGCCTCGTACAGGTCGCGGCGCGGCTCCTGGCCGGTGCACAGGACGACCGTGTCGGCGGGTACGAGGCGCTGCTCGCCGCCGACCGTGATGTGCAGGCCCTCGTCGTCGATGCAGTCGTACGAGGCCCCGGCGACGGAGACGACCCCGCGGTGCTTGAGCTCGGCGCGGTGGATCCAGCCGGTGGTGGTGCCGAGGCCGGCGCCGACCTTGGTGGCCTTGCGCTGCAGGAGGTGGACCTGGCGCGGCGCCGCGGGCCGCTCGGGGGCGGTGAGCCCGCCGGGTCCGGCGTACGCGGTGTCCACGCCCCAGTGGCGGAAGTAGACGTCCGGGTCCTGGGAGGCGCCCTCGCCGCTGTCGGTGAGGTACTCGGCGACGTCGAAGCCGATGCCGCCGGCGCCGACGACCGCGACGCGCTCACCGACGGGGGCGCCGTCGCGCAGCACGTCGAGGTAGCTGACGACGCTCGCGTGGTCCACGCCCTCGATGTCGGGGGTGCGGGGGGTGACGCCGGTGGCGACGACGACCTCGTCGTAGCCCTGGAGGGTCTCCACGTCGGCGCGGGTGTCCAGCCGGACGTCGATGGCGTGGGCGGCGAGCTGGGTGCCGAAGTACCGGATGGTCTCCTCGAACTCCTCCTTGCCCGGGATGCGGCGGGCGACGTCGAGCTGGCCGCCGATGTGGCCGGAGGCCTCGAAGAGGGTGACGGCGTGGCCGCGTTCGGCGGCGGAGACCGCGCAGGCGAGGCCGGCCGGGCCGGCGCCGACGACCGCGACGCGCTTCTTCAGCTGGGTGGGCGAGAGCACGAGCTCGGTCTCGTGGCAGGCGCGCGGGTTGACCAGGCAGGTGGTGATCTTGCCGCTGAAGGTGTGGTCGAGGCAGGCCTGGTTGCAGCCGATGCAGGTGTTGATGGTCTCGGGGCGCCCGGCCGCGGCCTTGGCGACGAAGTCGGCGTCGGCGAGGAAGGGGCGGGCGAGGGAGACGAGGTCGGCGCGGCCGTCGGCGAGGATCTCCTCGGCGATCTCGGGGGTGTTGATGCGGTTGCTGGTGACGAGCGGGACGGAGACCGCGCCCATCAGCCGCTTGGTGACCCAGGTGTAGGCGCCGCGGGGGACGGAGGTGGCGATGGTGGGGATGCGGGCCTCGTGCCAGCCGATGCCCGTGTTGATGATGGTGGCGCCGGCCGCCTCGATCTCCTTGGCCAGGTGGACGACCTCGTCCAGGGTGGAGCCGCCGGGGATCAGGTCGAGCATGGAGAGGCGGTAGACGAGGATGAAGTCCTCGCCGACGGCCTCGCGGGTGCGGCGGACGATCTCCAGCGGGAAGCGGACGCGGTTCTCGTAGGCGCCGCCCCAGCGGTCGGTGCGCCGGTTGGTCGCGGCGGCGATGAACTCGTTGATCAGGTAGCCCTCGGAGCCCATGATCTCGACGCCGTCGTAGCCGGCGAGCTTCGCGAGGCGCGCGGCGCGGACGAAGTCCTCCACGGTCTGCTCGACCTCGGCGTCGGTGAGCTCGTTGGGGACGAAGGGGCTGATGGGGGCCTGGAGGGCGCTGGGCGCGACCAGGTCCTTGTGGTAGGCGTAGCGGCCGAAGTGGAGGATCTGCATCGCGATCTTCCCGCCCTCGGCGTGCACGGCGTCGGTGATCACGCGGTGCTCGGCGGCCTCCTCCTCGGTGGTGAGGCGGGAGCCGCCCTCGAAGGGGCGGCCGGCGTCGTTGGGGGCTATGCCGCCGGTGACGATGAGGCCGGCGCCGCCGCGGGCGCGCTCGGCGTAGAAGGCGGCGAGGCGCTCGAAGCCGCCCTCGTGCTCTTCGAGGCCGGTGTGCATCGACCCCATGATCACGCGGTTCGGCAGCGTGGTGAAGCCGAGGTCCAGGGGGCTCAGCAGGTGCGGGTACCGGCTCTGGGAACTCTGCGGACTCATCGGGGTGTGCC
Source organism: Streptomyces erythrochromogenes (assembly GCF_040684695.1). Classification (GTDB taxonomy): domain Bacteria; phylum Actinomycetota; class Actinomycetes; order Streptomycetales; family Streptomycetaceae; genus Streptomyces; species Streptomyces erythrochromogenes_C. Next base: position 23,705 of record NZ_JBFBGM010000001.1, on the reverse strand, counting down.
TCCTCGCACGGGGGTGATGAACCTGTTCTAGCGAGGGCGGGCCCTTTTTGCAACTAGGTGCAAAACCGGGGCGGGGGTGACCGGCCCGCGTTTCCCGGCCCCTCGGGCCCGGCTGCCGCCCGGCTGTGGCGGAGTTCACGCCGTAGGCTCGGCCGGACGGCGGACCACCTCACCCCGACTCCGCACGGCTCCGGGCCGGCGTACCGATCGGCCGGCCCCGACGACGGGGACCCGCTGGTCCTGCTCACCGCGCCGCAGGACACGGCCGAGGCCTGGGCCCCGGTACGGGATGCCCTGGCGCGCGCGCCGGGTCTACCACGGGCCGCACCGCACCGCGTGGTCCGGCTCGTCCTGGCGGACCCGCCGCCGACCCTCCCCCACGAACTTCCCGCCGCACCCGGGCGGATCACCGCCCCGACCCTGGTGGTGAACGGCGCCGCGGACCCGGCCGGCCCGGTCCCGGACGCACGGATGCGGACTCGCTGTGGGCGGTCCTGCGCAGGTACCACGACCTCTACGGCGGCCTGGATCCCGTCGAGGGGCTCGACCTGCTGCGCGGGCTGGACCTCCCGCCGGACACCGAGCACCTGGCTCCGCTGCGCCGGGTGCTCGCGGACGGCCACCGTCACCACTACGCCTCACCGCAGGCATGGGGCGCGGCCCTGGACCGGTGACGGCGTGACGGCGGCCGGTCCGGGGCGGCGCGGCCCCACGGGCTCCCGTCAGGCGCGGCGCAGGCGCAGGGTGAGGATCTGGAAGGGGCGCAGGGTCAGCGCGACCGTGCCGTCCGCCGCCGGGGGTGCGGCGGCCGTACCCGCGAGGGGGCGTTCCAGCAGGTCGCTCTCGACCGCCTCCGCGATCGGGAAGCCGGCCGTGAGGGTGGCCGTGGCGCGGCCGCCGCGGGATTCGTAGAGGCGGACGATCACGTCGCCGCCGCGGTCCTCGGCGAGTTTGACCGCCTCGACCACCACCGCGTCCTCGTCCACCGCCAGCAGCGGGGCGACCGGTCCGGCGCCGTGCACGGTGCGCTCGGGCAGGTTCAGCGCGTGGCCCTCGCGGACCGCGTCGCCGATCTGCGCGCCGGGCGCGAGGGAGAACCGCAGCGTGTGGGCGCCCTGGTCGGTCTCCGGGTCCGGGTAGCGCGGGGCCCGCAGGAGGGAGAGCCGTACGGTGGTGGTCTGGCCGCCGTCCGCCCGTACGTCGCGGGTCACGTCGTGCCCGTACGTGGAGTCGTTGAGCAGGGCGACCCCCCAGCCGGGCTCCTCGGCGTGGATCCAGCGGTGGGCGCAGATCTCGAACTTGGCCGCCTCCCAGGAGGTGTTGGCGTGGGTGGCCCGGTGGACGTGCCCGAACTGCGTCTCCGAGGCGGTCCGTTCGGCCTTCACGTCCAGCGGGAAGGCCGCCTTCAGGAACTTCTCCGTCTCGTGCCAGTCGACGTCCGTGACGATGTCGACCGTCTTGGCCCCGGCCCGCAGGGTGATCCGCTGGACCGCCCGGGACCGCCCGAAGGAGCGGGTCACCCGTACGGTCGCGGCCCGCGGCCCGCTCTCGGCGACCTCCAGGCCGTCCAGCCCGACGAGGTCGGTGACGTTGTTGCGGTAGAACGCGTCGACGTCCCAGGCGTCCCACATGTTGGGGAAGTCGGGGTGGATCTGGAGCAGGTTCGCGGCGGCTCCCGGAGCGACGGACTCGCGGCGCGCCTCCAGGTCGTAGACGGAGACGATCAGGCCGCGGCCGTCGATCTCCACCAGCAGCCGGCCGTTGGCCAGGACGTGCCCGCCGCCGTGCCGCTCCTCCACGGTGACGGGCTCCGGCGGCCGTGCCGGGCGGCCCGCCCCGCCCGCCGGGACACCGCGGCGGGCGTGCGGGGCGCAGTTGAAGACCAGTTCCTCGGCGCCCTCCCCCGCCAGCGCCCGCTGCGCGGCGAGGGTGATCTCCCGGAGCTCCTCGGCGACCTGTCCGTACGTCTCGCGGGCCTCGCGGTGCACCCAGGCGATGGAGGAGCCCGGCAGGATGTCGTGGAACTGGTGGAGCAGCACCGTCTTCCAGATCCGCTCCAGGTCCTCGTACGGGTAGGCGTACCCGGCCACCCGTACGGCGGCGGTCGCCGCCCACAGCTCGGCCTCGCGCAGCAGCGATTCGCTGCGCCGGTTGCCCTGCTTGGTCTTGGCCTGGGAGGTGTAGGTGCCGCGGTGCAGCTCCAGGTAGAGCTCGCCGGCCCAGACCGGCGCGTCCTCGTACTCGGCGCGGGCCTTCTCGAAGAAGGCGTCGGGCCGTTCGATCTCGATGCGCGGGGAGCCTTCGAGGTCGCGCTGGCGCCGGGCGCGGGCGAGGTGCTCGCGGGTGGGTCCGCCGCCGCCGTCTCCCCAGCCGAAGGGGACCAGGGAGCGTGAACCCCGCCCCTTCTCACGGTAGTTGCGGGCGGCGTGGGCCATCTGGGCGCCACCGAGGTCGGAGTTGTAGGTGTCGACGGGCGGGAAGTGGGTGAAGACGCGGGTGCCGTCGATGCCCTCCCACCAGAAGGTGTGGTGGGGGAACTTGTTCACCTGCGACCAGCAGATCTTCTGGGTCAGGAACCACCGGGAGCCGGAGAGCCTGACGATCTGCGGCATGGCGGCGGTGTAGCCGAAGGAGTCGGGCAGCCAGACGTTGTGCGTGTCGATGCCGAACTCGTCGAGGAAGAACTTCTTCCCGTAGAGGAACTGGCGGGCCATCGCCTCGCCGCCGACCATGTTGGTGTCGGACTCCACCCACATGCCTCCGACGGGAACGAACTGCCCGTCGGCGACCTTCTTCTTGATCCGCTCGAACAGCTCGGGCCGGTGGGCCTTGATCCAGTCGAGCTGCTGCGCCTGCGACATCGCGAAGACGAACTCGGGGTGTTCGTCCATCAGGCTGACCATGTTGGACGTGGTGCGGGCGACCTTGCGGACCGTCTCGCGCAGCGGCCACAGCCACGCGGAGTCGATGTGCGCGTGGCCGACGGCGCTGATGCGGTGCGCGGAGGCGTTGGCGGGGGCGGCGAGGACCCCGGCGAGGCAGGCGCGGGCTGCGGCCGCGGTGCCGGGCACGTCGGTGAGGTCGACCGCGTCGAGGGCCGCGCCGAGGGCGTGCAGGATCGCGTGGCGGCGGGCGTCCTCGACGGGGAGCTGCATCATCAGCTCGTAGAGCACGTCGAGGTCCTGGACCAGTTCCCAGACCTCGGTCTCGAAGAGGGTGAGGTCCATCCGGGCGAGGCGGTAGAGGGGCTGGTCGCCGCTGGTGCGCGCGTCGCCCTCGTAGGAGGGGCGGTGGTCGACGAGGACGGGGTTGGAGGCGGCCTCGACGTACCATTCGATCCGCTCGCCGCCCTCGGCGCGGTCGGCCACGCGCACCCAGTCGTTGTACGGGTTCAGGGCCTTGATCTCGCCGCCGTCGGCCCGGTGGACCAGGCCCTCGCACTGGAAGCCGGGCATCATCCGGTCGAAGCCGAGGTCGAGGACGGCCTCCACGGTCCGGCCGGCCCACCCGGCGGGGACGGTTCCGGTGACCTTGAACCAGGTGGTCCCCCAGGCCGGGCCCCACGCGTCGCCGGGCGCGCAGGGCCCGTAGGGCGCCGCCAGGCCCTCGGCGACGGGGACGGGCTCGCCCGGGGCGTCCCAGCGCTCGACGGTCAGCGGGAGCGGACTGGAGTGGACGGCGGGCCTGATGCGCTCGTGGAGCACCCGGCGGAGGCGGTGTTCGGTGATGCTGCGGTCGTCATGCATGACAGCTGCTCCCGGAGGTGGTGGTCGGTCGGTCGGTGCGGAGGGGCCTGCGGGTTCGTCGGACGGTTCGGTTCAGAGCTTGACGGCTCCCTCGCCCACTCCCTTGAAGAAGAAACGCTGGAGGGCGAAGAAGAGGAGCATCATCGGCAGGAGCGCGGCCATCGCGCCGGCGGCGATGAGCCGCTGGTCGTTGACGGTGGTGGCGCCGGCCAGGGTCTTCAGGCCGAGCTGGAGGGTGTAGTGGTCGCTGTCGGTGAGGACCAGGAGCGGCCACAGGAAGTCGTCCCAGGCGCCCATGAAGCTGGTGATGCAGACGACGGCCAGGGCTCCCCTGGCGGAGGGCACGAAGACCCGGGTGAAGCGGGTCCACTCGCCCGCCCCGTCCAGGACGGCGGCCTCCTCGACCTCCCTGGGCACGGCGAGGAAGGCCGCCCGCATGATCATGACGTTGAGCACGGAGACCGCGCCGGGCAGCCAGACGCCGATGAGGGTGTCGACCAGGCCCATCTCGCGGACCGTGAGGAACATCGAGATCATCACGGACTCGAAGGGGAACATCAGGGTCGCGACGAGGACGGTGAAGACGACCTCGCGGCCCTTCCAGCCGGCGCGGGAGAGGGCGTACCCGCCCATCGCGGCGAAGAGCATGTTCGAGGTGATCGCGAGGACCGCGACGACGAGGGTGTTGCCCACGTACTGCAGCAGCGGGAAGGACTCGGCGACGCGGACGTAGTTGTCGAGGGTGGGCCGCGTGGGCAGCACGCCGTCGTAGACGTTCTCGGTGCGGCCGCGGATCGAGGTCAGGAACTGCCAGACGATCGGGCCCAGCATGACCACGAGCATGAGCAGCAGGGTGCCGTACCGGGCGGCGAGGCCGAACCGGCGGCGCGCGCGGCCGGGGGACGGGCGGGCGCGGCCGGAGGACGGGCGGGCCGACGGGCGGGCGCGGCCGGGGGATGCCGGGCTCATGCCTCGTCCCCCTTCGTCAGGCGGCGGCCCAGCAGGCTGAAGGCCAGCGTGAGGAGGAACAGCAGGATCGAGATCGCGCTGGCGTAGCCGGTCTCGCCGGAGAAGCCGAGGCCCACCTGGCGGATGAGGAAGGGCAGGGTGCGGGCGCCGCCGCCGGGCCCGCCGCTCTCGCCGCCGAGGATGTAGATCTCGGTGAAGACGCGCAGGGCCGAGATGGCGGAGAGGGTTCCGACCAGCAGCATCATCGGCTTCACCTGGGGGACGGTGATGCTGAAGAAGCGGCGGACGGGGCCGGCGCCGTCGATCGCGGCGGCCTCGTGGAGGGAGGCGGGGACGTTCCCCAGGGCGGCCAGGTAGAAGACCATGTAGTAGCCGAGGCCCTTCCACACGGTCACGAGCATCGCGGAGACCAGCAGCATCGTGCTGTCCGTCAGGAACGGGACGGGCTCGCAGACCAGGCGGATCCGCTGGAAGACGGTGTTGACGAGGCCGTCACTGCGCAGGACCCACTGCCAGATCAGCCCGACCACCACTGCGGAGGCGATCACCGGCGTGTAGAAGGCCGAGCGGAAGAAGCCGATGCCGGGGATCTCGGCCTGCACGAGGACGGCGAGGGCCAGCGGCAGGAGCACCAGGCAGGGGACGACGACCAGGAGGTAGAGGACGCTGTTGCCGGTCGCGACCCAGAAGTCGGGGTCGGCGAGGGCCCGCCGGTAGTTGTCGAGGCCGACGAAGCCGCCGCCGCGCAGGATCCGGGCGTCGGTGAAGGAGAGGATGACGGTGTTGACGAAGGGCCAGAGGCTGAACACCAGCACCATCGCCAGGCCGGGTGCGAGGAACAGGTACGGGGTCCACCAGGTGCGGTGGGGCAGCCCGGTGCCGGCCTCCATGGACCGCAGCGCCGCCCTGCGACGGCGCCGGTCCGCCGCGGGCGGTCGGATGCCGAGGGCCGTCACCTGCGGGCCGCGTCGGCCAGCAGCCTGTTCGCCGCTTCCTCGGCCTTCTTCACCGCCGTCCGGGCGTCCTGCTCGCCCGTGATGGCCTTCTGCACCTCGCGCACGACGGCGTCCCCGACCTGGTTGGTCCACTGGACCGGGGTGTTGGCGTCGAGGGCGGCGGTCTTGAGCTGGTCGGCGCCGACCGCGCGGGCGAGGGTCTCGGCGTCCTTGCCGTCGCCCCGGTCGGAGAAGAACGGGTCGGTCAGGCCCCGGGCGTTGGAGGGGTAGATGGTGGCCTTCCGGGAGAACTCCACCTGGTTGGGGCCGTTGGTGACCCATTTCGCGAACGCGGCGGCCGCGTCGGGATGCTCGGTGTCCTTGCGGATGCCGAGGGACTGGGCGTAGATGCCGATGTGGCCGAGCCGGCCGGTGACGGCTCCCGCGACCTGCGTCTTGCCGTAGATCTGCGGGGCGTTCTGCTTGATGTCCTTGACGAATCCCGGGGAGCCGGGGCCGAAGACGAGTTTGCCGCCGCCGTAGAGCTGGTTGATGTCGTCGGACTTGAGCAGGGACTCCTTGGGCATGGCGCCCTTGGCGTACAGGTCCTTCATCCGCTCCACCCATGCGACGGCCTGGTCGGTGTCGAAGGTGAACCGGTCCTTCTGCGGGCTGAGGAGGGGGACTCCCATCTTCTGCCAGTCCCCCGGCAGCCGCCCCTTGGGGTCGGCCATGAAGGCCGCGTACCGGCCGCCGGACCGGGCGGCGATCTGTTCGGCGTAGTCGAAGAACTGCTCCACGGTGGTGGGCGGGGCGGCCGGGTCCAGGCCGGACCGCTCGAAGAGCTCCCTGTTGTAGGTGAGGATCTCGGGGGTCACGTACCAGGGGTAGGCGTAGACGCTGTCGCCCTTGCCGGGCAGCTTGAACTGCTCCCAGGCGCCGGGGACGTACTCCGCGGCCGCGTCCCCGTCGAGCTTCGCGACGTCGGCGAGCATGCCGCGGTCGCCGAGGAGCTGGAAGGAGTCGGTGGAGAGGTTGACCACGTCGGGGAGGGCTCCGGCCTGGGCGTCCGCGACGAGCTTCTCGTTGTAGCCGTCGCCCGGCACGTCCTCCCACGTGACCCGCACGTCGGGGTGTTCCTTCTCGAAGGCGTCGATGACGGCCTGTACGTAACCGGTGAAGGCGGGTTTCAGCTGGAGGGTCCGGAAGGTGATCTCCCCGGCCACCCGGCCCGTTCTCTCCGCCTCCTTGGCGTCCCCGGCGCCGGTGCCGCCGAGACCGCACGCGGTGGCCGACAGGAGGGCGCCTGCCGCCAGTGCGGCAACGGCCGTACGGGTCGGTTTCGAACGGGTCATCGTCGCCGCCTTCACAGAAGTCCGGCCTCGTCGCCGGAGGCGGTGCCCACGGTCGCGGCAAAGCAACACCTCGTCAATGAGGCCGAGTTGGCACTGGCCGAGGACGACGCGTACCGCATCCCGCGGCAGGCCGGACCAGGCACGGAAGGGGCGCGGGCCCACACGCCGGAACTGGACTAATGCGCTTTAGTACAAACCCCGCCGACCCTGGTATCGATTCGATAACGAAGGAGCGCGCACGGCAATGTTGACTCTTTGTCGCCCCTTTTCCGCCGGCCCCGCACTAATGCGCTTTACCTCCACCCGACGACAGGGTGTGGCTCAGCAGCCGGAGCACCGACAGGGGGGCCGCCGGTCCGGCGTGAGGGATGCCTGGGAGGATCGGTTCCTTGTGTGTCGAAGGGGAGGGCCGACATGAGCGGGCACATCACGGCAGGGGACGAGGCGGCCGGGGGCGGCCCGCCGAGGCGATGGGAGCCGGTGGCGGTGCCCCCTCCGGAACTGGACTGGTGCCCCGCGCCCGGATACCAGGGGAATCCGAATCCCGCGGTGCAGTACGGGATATGGGATTCGATCGCCCTCTCCCACCGGCCGATCGGTGTGCTCCCACCGCCCATGAAGGCGTACGCGGACAGGCTGATGCTGGTGGTGGAGCGGAGCTGGGAGGATCTGGGCGATGTGGAGGTCGCCTCGTTCCGGCTGGTCCGGCGCTTTTTCGTGCTGAGCCAGTTCACCGACGTGGAGGACACGGGCGTCACCGTGTGGCTCGACCGCCGGCACACCGACGACGAGGCCTCCCTGGCACTCCTCGTGGAGACGCTGGGCATCCCGGGCGACTGTGTACGGGACATCAGCTGGTGCCCGCACCCGGTGGTCCGATCGATGGCGCCGCCCCAGCCGGAGGACCGCCCGGGCTCATCAGGCTGGACCCGCTTCCTCCGCAGGCGCCGGAGGCCTTCGGGTGAGCTGACGCAGTCACCCGCCGGTGGCGGCTAGGCGGCGGTGCTCCTGGGGGCGCAGCGCATGCCGATGTAGCAGCAGGGGGTGCCGTCGACGAGGGCGGCGAAGACGACGGGCGTCCAGTCCTGGCCCAGGGAGGGGCCGGTCGCGGCGAAGACCGTCGCGCTGAGCGGGACGAGGTCCAGCTCCAGGGGTGGCGAGAAGTCCCGCATGCCGTCGGCGAATTCGTGGCGCAGCCGCGGGGTGCCGTCGGCGGCGACGCCGACCGTGATGACGACGCCCTCGCGCCGGTAGGTGCCGAGCAGCGGGGTCATGTCGACGGCCGGCGGGTGCGCGGACGGCGCGAAGGGCGGCGGCATGCGGACTTCGGCGAGGTCCGCGAGCAGTTCGCGGAACAGGTCCGCGTAGAGGCGGCGGGCGCCGCCGCCGTTGGTGAGCAGGACGACGATGACGTCGGCGCCGGGGATGACGCGGAGGTAGGTGTACTGGCCGGTGGCGGCGCCGTCGTGCCCGTATCCGGGTACTCCGTTCCAGTCGTAGAGCGCCCAGCCCAGCCCCCAGCCGTCCGCGCTGACGGTCCACCGGTCGGGGACGTCGACCTCCCAGCGCTGCATGGCCGCGACGGCGCGGGCGCCCAGGACCTGGGTGCCGTCGGCGGTGGCGCCGCCGTCGAGGTGCATCTTGGCCAGGCGCAGCACGTCGGCGGCGCTCGCCAGGACCCGGCCGTGGGGTCCGGCGGAACGGGGCGTCATGTCCCAGGCCGGCGCCGGTTCGGGCTCCGGACCCTCCCCCGGGAGGTGGCCCATCGCCGTACGGAAGGCCAGCGCCTCCTCGGGCAGGGTCATGGTGTGGGTCAGGCCCAGCGGGGCGACGATCCGCTCCTTCAGGGCCTGGTCCCAGGTGCGTCCGGTGACGACCTCGACGATGCGGCCGAGGACGGTGTAGCCGACGTTGCTGTAGGAGACCGCGGTGCCCGGCGGGCAGTCGAGCGCCACGTTCCGGGCGGCCCGCACGTACCCGGCCAGGCAGTCGTCGCCGCGCCCGCTGTCGTAGGTGAAGTCGCAGGTGAGGCCGGCGGTGTGGCTGAGCAGCCGGCGTACGGTGATCTCCTTGTCCGCCCCGGGGGCGGCGGCCGGGGCGAACTCCGGGAGGATGTCCGCGACGGGCGTGTCCAGGTCCAGGCGGCCGGCGTCGACGAGCTGCATGACCAGCGTCGCGGTGTAGATCTTGGCTGTCGAGCCGAGCTGGAACACCGAGTCGGTGGTGGCCTCCACCCCTGTTCCGCGGTGCAGCAGTCCGCTCGCGAGTTCGTGGATCCGGCCGTCGGCGAACACCGCGAGGGCGGCGCCCGGAACGCGGTGGGCGGCGCGCAACGCGTCGAGGCGGCTCTGCCAGTAGGCAGGTGAGAACGTCACGTCGGATCCTTCGACTCGGTGGTCTGGTACGGATCACGGCACGCGTGCGGGCGGTCGGCGATCCGCGTCCCCCGTGATCGCCGCCACCGTAGGCAGGTGTCCCGGGCGGCCATAAGGACCCGCACGCGTCAGCGAGGGAACCCCCGGCGCCACCGGGACCCGCGGCACCGCCGGAAGCGGCCGACCGGAAGCGCGCCTTCGCGCCGCGCGGGGACGTCCGGGCGCCAAGCCGCGTGTTGCACGGTGGAGTTCGCACGAGCGGCTGGTAGCGTCACCCGCCCTATGCAGCCTCACCACGCCCACGGCACCATATCCGTGCACCTCGCGCGGTTCATCGTCGACGCCCTGCGCCGCTCGGGCGGGGACGTGGGCAGGTTCGCCCGGTTCCACGACCTCGGGCCCGAAGTGCTGGGCAACGAACTGGCCCGGGTCTCGACCCCGTCGGCGCTGGCCGTGTGGGAGGAGCTGACGCTGACCGAGCCGGGCACGGCGGTCGGCGCCCTGCTCACCGACGAGGCGCCGATCGGCACGTTCGGGCTGTGGGACTACCTGGTCACCAGCGGGCCCACCCTTCGGGAGTCGCTGCGGCTGGTGGTGGAGTACAACGCCGTCATCGGCGACGCGGCGCACGAGAAGCTCCTCGTCGAGGAGGACGGGCGCAGCTTCACCATCCGCCATGCGACGGGGAGTTGGGGACCGGACGTGGTGGAGGCGATCGACTGGTTCGCGCTGGCCATGTTCCTGACCCGGGCGCGGGCGGCCACCGGGCGGGCCCTCGCCCCGCTGCGCGTCGGCGTCACGCACGGCGCGCCCGGCGGGTACCGCCGGCTGGCGGAGTTCTTCGGCACCACCCGCATCGACTTCGGGGCGCCGTACAACTCGATCACCTTCCACGACGACGACGTGCGGGCGCCGTTGCCCAAGGCGCAGCCGGGGCTGGACCGCCTCCTGGCGCAGCAGGCCCGGCTGACCCTGGCCGCCGCCCAGCCGGTCGTGCTGTGGCAGGACAGCTTCCGGATGGTGCTGGCCGGCGCCTTCCGGGAGGACGCCGTGAGCCTGGAGCACGTGGCGGGACGGCTGGCGATGAGCCCGCGCACGCTGCAGCGGCGCCTTCGGGAGCTCGGTACGACCTGGCGCGAGGAGGTCGAGTCCGTACGCCAGGAACGGACGATGGAACTGCTGCGCGGCACCGATCTGCCGTTGCAGGTGATCGCGGCCCGGGTCGGTTACAGCGACATGCGCGCACTGCGCCGGGCGGTGCGTCGCTGGGACGGGCGGGCGCCCCGCGACATCCGCAACGCGGCCGTGCCCGAGGCACCCGCCGTCCCGACCGCGGGCTGACCCCCGACGCCCGTCCCGACCACCGGCCGGCGCCCCGGGCGGCGACCGACGCGCCTACTTCATCGGGTACTTGGTCTTCTCCGCGAGCCTGCCGTCCTTGAAGCAGAAGCGGAACACCGTCTCCTTGCCCATCTCGGCGTCGCCGGTGGATATGTACCAGGCGCAGGTGCTGCCGTCCGGCTCGACCGGTCCGCCCTCCTTGAGGGCGCTCTTGACGAAGCTCTCGCCCGACGGGAGCTTCGCGCGGACGTCGCTCTCGGCGTCGCCGGTCTTCACGCCCTCGTAGACCGTGGGGTCGACCATGCTCTTGTCGGCGACGTCGACGAGCTTCCCCATGCCGAAGACCACCGCGGCCACGACACCGATGCCCAGCACCAGCGCCACGCCGCAGCCGATCAGACAACCCTTGCGCTGAGCCACGCCCGTTCCTCCAAGTCGCTTCGCGTCCGGCGGTGATCGCCTGGACGCTCACACCCTCGCAAGGGACGCGGGCCACGGGCTGTCCTCGAAAGTCGCCACCCTCCGCAACGATCGTCGTTCGAGGTCGGCCCGGCGTTGCGTGTATACAGGGAGAAGATCGACTTTCCGGGCGGAACGAGAGGAACCCATCGTGAGTGAGCGGACCATCGAGCCTCTGATCGTCGTCGGCGTGGACGGTTCCCGCCATTCCAGGGCGGCCGTGCGCTGGGCCGTGGAGCAGGCCCGGCTGGTGGGCGGCCGGGTGCACGCGGTCATGGCCTGGGAGTGGAACCGCAACCCCTTCGCCATCGGCATGGCGGAGGCCCAGTTCGCCGAGCAGGAGGCGGTGACGGCCGAGGAGGCGGCCCGCCGGAAGCTCGCGGACACGGTCACCGCGGCCGTCGGGGCCTCCCCCGGCGTACCGGTCTTCCGGCGCGTCGAACAGGGCTCGCCGGCGCAGGTCCTGGTGGACGCCTCGCAGGAGGCGGACCTGACGGTGGTCGGGACCCGCGGGTACGGCGGCTTCAAGGGCGCGCTGCTGGGATCGGTGAGCCAGCAGGTCGTGCAGTACTCCGCCGGCACGGTGGTGGTCGTCCGCGAGGACGGGGACAAGGACGAGGACAAAGACGGGGACGGGGACGGCGGCGGGGCCTGACCGCCGACGGACGGCCCCTCAGGCGGCGGGTTCCGTCAGGTCCCGCGGGTCGGTGTTGGCCCCGCACAGGATGACCGCGACCCGCTCCCCCAGCGGCTCCGGCGCTGCGCGCAGGGCGGCCAGGGCGGTCGCCGCACCGGCCTCGACCACGATCCGGTGCTCCTCCCAGAGGCCGCGCCGGGCCGCCGTGATCGCCGCGTCGGGGACCAGGACCGAGGTCACGTTCTTCTGCTGCGCCGCCGCCAGCGCGTCGGCCGAGACGCGGGTGGCGCCCAGGGAGTCGGCCGCCACCGAGTCCACGGCGACGTCGACGGGCCGGCCGGCCTCCAGGGCGGCGTTCAGGGCCCGGCAGTTCTCCGGTTCGGCCGCGACGACGTGTACGCCGTGTTCGCGCGCGGCGGTGGCCACGCCCGCGAACAGTCCGCCGCCGCCCACCGCGACGACCACGGTGTCCAGCCCGGGCAGGGCGGCGCGGATCTCGTCGAGCAGGGTCCCGGCGCCGGCCGCGATCAGCGGATGGTCGTACGCGTGGCTGCTCAGCGCCCCGCTCCCGACGGCGAACTCCCGGCAGGCGGCGAGCGCTTCGGCGTACCGGTCGCCGACGAGCCGGACGTCGGCCCCGTAGCCGCGCAGCCGTTCCACCTTCACGCGCGGGGCGTTGGCGGGCAGGAAGACCGTCGCGGGCACGGCCAGCGCGCGGGCGGCCCAGGCGCAGGCCAGCCCGGCGTTGCCGCCCGAGGCGATCGTGACGCCGGCGGCCGGGAGGGTGCCGGCGTCGTGGTGGGCGGCGAGGAAGTTGCGGGCGCCGCGCGCCTTGAAGCTGCCGGTGTGCTGGAGGTACTCCAGTGCGTACCAGACGCCGTCGGCCGCGGGTGCCACCGTGACGGGGCGTACCCCGCCGTCGATCCGCGCGGCGGCGGCGCGCACGGCGGCGTAGTCGAGTTGCTGCGGACGGTCCATGGTCGTCTCTCCCCATCGGGTGGCGGGCCGGAAATCAGGTGGTGGGCCGGGCGGCCCCGATCAGGCGGCGGGCCGGGCGGCCTCGATCAGCTGGCGCAGGGCGCCGTAGTACACCTCGTGGTCCGTCAGGGCGGGCAGTACGTCGGACAGTCCGCCGGAGAGCACGGGGAACTCCTCGGGGTCGAGCGCGGCCAGGGCGGCGCGCGAGGCGGAGGTGGCCGTGGCCGGATCCCGGTGGTCCACGAAGGCCGCGCTGCCCAGGGTGAGCAGGTACATGCGGCGGTACGCGGTGATCGCCTCGGTGACGGTCATGCCCGCGGCCACGCTGTCGGCGAGGGCCGGCTCGACCAGCCGGGCCAGCAGCTGCCGGCCGAGCCAGGGCCGGCCGCCGCGCAGGACGAGCAGTCCGGGGTGGGCGGTGAGCAGCCGGTACAGCGCGCGGAACCGCTGCTCGGTGGCCTGCGCCCAGTCGGTGCCGGCGGGGATCTCGGGGAGCTGCGCGGCCAAGTGCTCGGTGCACAGGTCGAGCAGTCCGGCGAGGTCCGCGCAGCGGCGCTGGACGGTGGCGTGGGAGACGTCGAGGCGGTCGGCGAGGGTACGGAAGCTGAGGCGCTGCGGCCCCTCCTCGTCGAGGATCCGCAGGGCGGCCACGGCGATGGCTTCGGGTGTCGCACGGTCCAGGGCGTCGGATCTCCTCGGCATAGATACAACGTATCATACGCCGTATCTCATCTTTCGTGTGACACCAATTGCAGCCATATTGCTGGTCATCAGCCGACAATCAGCGACTTGCGTTGACACTGCGTAGTCGCCTCGGTGCACTGGGCCCACGACTGCCCCCACGTCAAGGAGACCCAGTGCCGCCTCGCCTGCGCGCAACGCTCCCCTGTCTGACCGCGGCCGCCCTGTTCGCCCTCGCGCTCTCCCCCGCCCCGGTGGCGGCGGAGCCCCGGGCGACCTCGGACACCCCGCTCGCGCTCACCCCTCCCATGGGCTGGAACAACTGGGCGCACTACATGTGCGACATCGACGAGGCCAAGGTGGTCGCCAACGCCGACGCACTCGTCTCGACGGGGCTCGCGGCCAAGGGCTACGACACGGTGACCGTCGACGACTGCTGGATGACCAAGAGCCGCGACGCGCGGGGGAACCTGGTGGTCGACACCGCCAGGTTCCCGCACGGCATGGCCTGGCTCGGCGAGTACCTGCACGCCAAGGGCCTGAAGTTCGGCATCTACCAGGACGCCGGATCCCTCACCTGCGAGAAGTACCCGGGCAGCGGAGCGCCCCAGGGCGGCGGGCCCGACCACTACGCCCGGGACGCACGGCAGTTCGCCTCCTGGAAGGTGGACTACGTCAAGATGGACGGCTGCAACCTGTGGGTACCGGAGGGCCGGACGAAGGAGCAGGCCTACCGGGACGCCTACAACGCCGTCGCCGAGGCCCTGCGCGAGAGCGGCCGCGACATGGTCCTGTCCGCGTCCGCGCCCGCCTACTTCCAGCAGGGCGAGTGGGGCGGCTCCGACTGGCACCGGGTGCTCGGCTGGGTCGGCGAGACCGGGCAGCTGTGGCGCGAGGGCAAGGACATCAAGGTCTACAACCCGGCCGCGCCCGCCACCTCCCGGTGGAGCTCGGTCCTGGGCAACTACGGCTACAACCGCTGGCTCGGCCGCTACGCGGGCCCCGGCAACTGGAACGACCCCGACTTCCTCCTCACGGGCGCCCCCGGCCTCACGGCCGCCGAGGGCCGCAGCCAGGTCGCCCTCTGGGCCATGATGGCCTCCCCCTTCATCCTGTCCTCCGACGTCTCGAAGCTGACCCCGGAGGGGCTCGCCGCCCTCGGCAACACCCGGATGATCGCGCTCGACCAGGACCCGATGGGCCGTCAGGGCTCCGTGGTCTCCTCCAACGCCACCTTCGAGATCCTGGTGCGCCCCCTCGCGAACGGCGACCGGGCGGTGGCCGTGCTCAACCGCTCGGCGAACACCCGCGACATCCGGGTCCCGCTCGACGAGATCGGGCTGACCGCGTGCACGGCCGACGCCCAGGACCTGTGGAGCGGTGCGCGCACCCGGGTCTCCGAGGCGCTGACCGGCAGGCTGGCCGGCCACGACACCGCCGTGTGGCGGCTCAGCCCGCGCGGCTGCGCCGAGGCCGTACCGACCGGGCAGATCGTCGGTGACGGCGCCCGCTGCGCGGACGGGGCGAACACCAGCGGTGTCGGCGCGGTCGTGATGGCGGCCTGCACCGGAGCCCCCGACCAGCGGTGGTTCGTCGGCGACGACGCCCGCCTGCGGCTCGCCGGCGAATGCCTGTCGGCGGGCGAGAACGGCTCGGTGGAGCTGGCCGACTGCGCGCCGCGGCAGAACGGGCAGCCCGGCCAGAGCTGGTCCCACCGCCGGGACGGAGCCCTGGTGGAGGAGGTCAGCGGGCTGTGCCTGACCGCGCCCGCCGCGGTCGCCACCCCCGACGCGCCCGCCGAGCGGCTCCGGCTGACCGCCTGCGGCGACCACCGGGTCGACCAGGCCTGGTCCCTCCCGGTCTGAGGCCCGGTCGCACCCATGACCAACGAGAAGCCGAACCCGCAGCGGACGTCGGAGCAGGAAGCGGTGTCCCGACGCGGACGCCGACTGCCCTCCACCCGCCCGCTCTCCCTCGCCGCGCTCCCCGCGGCGCTGCTGGCCGTCGTCTGCGCCGCTCCCGCGCCCGGGGCCACCGCCCCGGGCGCGGGGGCTCCCCCGCCCGCCGCCGTCACGACGGAAGCCCGCACCGACGCACGGGCCGGCGTGCGGACGGACGCGCGACGGGCCGCGACCTTCGACACCGCGCCCGCCCGGGCCGCCCTGCAGCGGCTGCTCCCGCGGCACGCACGGCAGTTCACCCTGGTGCCCGACCCGGCCGCCGGGCCCGACGCCTTCACCGTGTCCGGGACCGCCGGGGCGATCACCGTGCGCGGCAGCACCGGAGCCACCCTGCTCACGGGCGTCGGCTGGTACCTCCAGCACGTCGCCGGGGCCGACATCGGCTGGCCCGGCGAGAGCATCGGGATGCTGCCCGCCCGGCTGCCGGCCGTCCCGGCACCGGTCACCCGGGCCGCGCAGGTCCCGCACCGCTACGCCCTCAACGACACCGACGACGGGTACGCGGGCCCGTACCGCACCTTCGAGGAGCACCAGCGGCAGATCGACCTGCTCGCGCTGCACGGCATCAACGAGGTGTTCGTGCAGGTCGGGGCGGAGTACCCGTACTACCGGGCGCTGCAGCGGTTCGGGTACTCCGCCGAGGAGCTGCGGCAGTGGATCCCCGGCCCCGGCCACCAGAGCTGGTGGCTGCTGCAGAACCTGAGCGGCTTCGGCGGCCCGGTCTCCGAGCGGCTGATGCGCGAACGCGCGGAGCTCGGCGGGCGGATCGCCGACCAGTTGCGCGGGCTCGGGATGACGCCGGTGCTGCCCGGCTACTTCGGCACCGTGCCGCCCGGCTTCGCCGCCCGCAACACCGGGGCGGCCACCGTCGCGCAGGGCGACTGGGCGGGCTTCGACCGCCCGGACTGGCTGGATCCCGCCTCGCCCGTCTTCGCGAAGCTGGCCGCCGCCTACTACGGGGAACAGCGCGCGGTGTTCGGGGACAGCACGATGTACCGGATGAGCCCGCTGCACGAGGGCGGGCAGACCGGCTCCGTCGACGTCGGGGCGGCGGCGGGCGCCATCCAGGACGCCCTGCACGCCGCCCACCCCGGCGCGCTGTGGGCGGTACTGGGCTGGCAGGACGATCCGACCGCGGAGCTGCTGGCCGGGGTGGACACCTCGAAACTGCTGATCCTGGACGGGCTGTCCGACCGGTACAACCGGCTCGACCGCGAGCAGCGCTGGGGCGGCGCCCCGTACGCGATGGGCACCATCTACAACTTCGGCGGGCACACCACGATCGGCGCCAACACCTCCGTGTGGCTGGAGCGGTTCGGCCCCTGGCGCGCCAAGAGCAACAGCGCGCTGACGGGCATCGCCTACCTCCCGGAGGCCACCGGGACCAACCCGGCGGCCTTCGACCTCTTCACCGACCTCGCCTGGGAGCCCGGGCCGGTCGACCAGCGCGCCTGGTTCGCCGCTTTCGCGGCCCGCCGCTACGGCCGGGCCGACGCCGGGGCCGACGCCGCGTGGGAGGAGCTCCGCAAGGGCCCGTACAGCACCTCCTCGGGGCTGTGGTCGGAGTCGCAGGACAGCCTCTTCAGCGCCCGGCCGAGCCTGACCGCGGCGGGGGCGGCGTACTGGAGCCCCAAGTCGATGCGCTATCCGGCCGGTTCGGTGCGCCGGGCACTGGACCACCTCCTGACGGTGGATCCGGCGCTGCGCGGATCCAGCGCCTACCGCTTCGACCTCGTGGACACCGCCCGCCAGGCCCTCGCCAACCACTCGCGGGTGCTGCTGCCGAGGATCAGGGCGGCGTACGAGGCGAAGGACCTGGCCCGCTTCCGCGCGCTGACGGCCGAATGGCAGGACGGGATGCGGCTGTTGGACCAGGTGACCGGATCCGACCCGAACCTCCTCCTCGGGACGTGGCTCTCCCGGGCCCGCTCCCGGGGCGCCGACCGGGCCGAGCAGGACCGGTACGAGTACGACGCCCGCTCCCTGCTGAGCGTGTGGGGCCGGCGCAGCACCAGCGAGGGCGGGTTCCTGCACGACTACGCGAACCGCGAGTGGAGCGGCCTGGTGTCGGAGTTGTACGCCCCGCGCTGGGCGGCCTACTTCGCGACGCTGGACGAGGCCCTGGTCTCCGGGGCCGCTCCGCGGGAGATCGACTGGCACGCCTTCGAGGAGGAGTGGGCCGGGCGGACCACCCGGCATCCGGACCGGCCGAGCGGGGACCCGTACCGGCTGGCCGCGGCGGTCGCGGCGGCCCTCCCGGCGGCGCCGCCCGCCGGCTGACCGGGGCACGGCCTACACCACCCGCGGTGCCGGTGATCGCCCGATCTCGGGATGATCACCCGCCAGGAGGAAAGTCGGTTCCCGTGCGGGGGAGTTCGCGGGCTGCGGTTGGCCCGGCGGGGACGGTACTCGGTTGACTGGCGCGGAGAAGACCAGGGGCGGCCGCCGGAGCGATCCGGTGGCCGCCCCTTCCGATGCCGCGAGGCGCGACGCGACCAGGGGTGCACCCGAGCATGTCCCACACCGAACACGACCAGTCCGCGTACCGGCGGGAACAGGAGCAGCAGCAGGAGCGGCCCGCGGGCGCCGGCTCCGCCGCCGCGTCCCTGGAACTGCTGACGCTGCTCGCCGCCGGGGTGGCCGACCTGGCCCTCGACCAGCTGCGGCAGACCGCCGACCGCGCACAGGACGCGCTGCGCCGGGCCGACCTGCGCGAACTGCTCACCGACGGGGTGGTGGAGCTGCGCAAGCGCGGCGAACTGGCCACCCGCCGGGCGGGCACGGGCCACGAGAACTACCTGGAGACCATGGCCCGGCGCGCCGCCGGGCAGCGCACCCCCGAGGGCCGCCCCTGTGCATGACCACACCGGCTTCAAGGAGCGCATCGACGAGGTGCTGGTCCGGCTGGCCGACGACGAGGAGCGGGCCCTGCTCGGGCTGCACGCGGAACTCACCCCGCTCTCGGAGCAGTTGCGCCGGTCCCTGGCGCAGGGCAAGCGCATCCGGGCCGCGTTCCTGTACTGGGGGTGGCGGGCGGCGGGCCAGCCGGACTGCGAGGGGGTGATCCGGGCCGCGGCCGCCATGGAGCTCGTCCACGCGGCGGCCTGCACCCACGACGACATCATCGACGACAGCCGGATGCGGCACGGACAGCTCACCGCGCACGCCGCCTTCGCCGCCAACGGGCAGCGCTCCACCGCCCTCGCGATGATCCTCGGCGACCTGCTGATGGGGTACGCCGGGCACGTCTTCACCTCCTGCGGGCTGCCCGGCGCGTACCTGGCCCGGACCGTCCCCCTCTGGTCCACGCTGCTGCGCGAGACGATGGCGGGCGAGTTCCTGGAGGTGCTGCGCACGGAGGCGCGGGCGGACCGGGAACCGCTGGTGGCGGAGTCGCTGGAGGTAGCCCGCTTCAAGACGGCCAAGTACACGGTGGAGCGGCCCCTGCACCTCGGTGCCACCCTCGGCGGCGGCTCCGGCGCCCTGCTGGAGTCCTTCTCCGGCTACGGCATCCCGCTCGGCGAGGCCTTCCAGCTGCGCGACGACCTGCTGGGGACGTTCGGCGACCCGGCACGGACCGGCAAGTCGAACCTGGACGACCTGCGGGACGCCAAACCCACGGCCCTGCTCGCCCTGACCGTGGCCGCGGCCGGCCCCGACGACCGCCGGCTCCTCGCGAAGCTGGTCGGCAACCCGGAGCTGTGCGAGGAAGAGGCCGCCTCCGTACGCGAGCTGATGGAGCGGTGCGGGGCCCGGCAGCGGGTGGAGGACATGATCCGCGAGCGCATCGGCCGGGCCGGGGCCGCGCTGGACCTCGCCCCGATGCCCGCGGAGGCCCGGTCCGCGCTGAACGGTCTGGCCGCCACCGCCGCCGACCGCTCCCTGTAGCCGACCGGCCCGGCCGCCCGCTCCCTGCCGCCCCGCACCCGAAGAAGACGACAAGGACGACCGACGTGAACGCCAACGCCACCAAGACCGCCCCGGCGCGCCCCCGTTACGACCACGCCGCCCTCGACGCCCTGAGCACGCAGGGCGACCCGCTCGCCGACGAGACCGTCGCCGAGATGTTCCGCCGCAAGGAGGTCGGCGACCTCAACACCCTCATGCGGTTCTTCACCACCGCCGGCGACAAGCTCCCCGAGCAGCTCCCGCGGTCCGCACGCACCTACTTCGAGGCGACCGCCATGCCCCCGAGCTGGGTGGACTGGGACGTGATGGAGCAGGCCAGGCTGTTCTTCATGGACAACGCGGCCCACATCAACACCGGCCTGTCCTTCGCGGCCATGCCCGCGACCTACGCCGTCCCGCGGCTCTCCCGGCTGCTGGCCTCGACGCACTCGATGGCGTACCCCTCGCGCCGGATGGCCAACACCGGGCAGTTCGTCACCTACCTCATGCAGACCAACTCCTTCGCGGAGGGGAGCAAGTTCATCCCGGCCGCGCAGAAGGTGCGGCTGCTGCACGCGGCGGTCCGCCACCACCTGCGCCACGGCGGCCACTGGGACGTCGAGAAGGACGGGGTGCCCATCTGCCAGGAGGACATGATCGGCGGGCAGATCTGCTTCTCGCTGCTGGTCCTCGACGCCATGCACCGGCTCGGCATCCACATGAGCGAGGAAGGCGCCGAGGCCTACTTCTACGCCTGGCGCGTCGTGGGCGCGATGCTCGGCTGCGACATGTCGGCCGTGCCGGAGAACCTGACCGAGGCCCGCGACTACTGCGACCTCTACCTCCTGCGCAACCTCGGCCCCTCCCCCGAGGGGGTCCGCCTCAACGCCCAGCTGATGCGCATGTACGAGGACGTGGTCCCGGGGACCTTCTTCGACCCGATGGTCCCCGCCACCGTCCGGTTCCTCGTCGGCGACACCATCGGCGACTGGCTGGAGATCCCGCGCACCGCCTGGGACACGGCGGCCAAGGCGGTGCCGGTGTTCCTCGGGCTGCTGGAGACCATCGAGGACAGCAGCCCGTACGCGGAGTGGGCGCTCGACAAGGCCGGCTCGCTGCTCTCCGGCTTCGAGCTGGCCTCCCTGACCCGTGGCAGGGTCATGCACCACGCCATCCCCGCGGAGCTGAAGGACGACTACGGGGTGAAGGCGCCGCGCACCGGGCGCTGGGTGCCGCCGGCACCCGTGCACTGACGGGCCCCGCGCCCTCGCGCCCCCTTTCCCCTGCGCCCGCGCTCCCCGTGGCGACGACGCGCCGCGCCCGGGACCGGGGCAGACTGGCGGTGTGAGGGCAGAGCGGGGCGGCTCCCGAAGGCCGCGGCGCGCGGTGGGCGCCGTCTGCGGCGTCGTCGCCGCGTTCGCCGGCCTCGCGGTGGCGGAGCTGGTGTCGGCGGCGGTCCGGCCCGAGGCCTCCCCGGTGACCGCCGTCGGCGCGGCCGCCGTCGATCTGACGCCCACGGCCGTCCGCGAATGGGCCATCGCCCTGTTCGGCACCGCCGACAAGGCGGTGCTGACGCTCGGCATCGTCGCCGTCCTCGCCGCGGTCGCGGCCGGGGCCGGACTGCTCGCCGTGCGCAGCCTCCCCGCGGGGATCGCGGTCGCGGGCGGTTTCGGACTGCTGGGGGCGGCGGCCGCGCTCAGCCGGCCGGAGGCCGCGTGGCAGGACGCGCTGCCCTCGCTCGCCGGCGGGCTGACGGCCGCCGGCGTGCTGTGGCTGCTGGTCGCCGCGGCCACGCGGCCCCGCCCGTCCGGGGCGCCGGCCGGCAGCGGCCCCGCGATGGACCGGCGCGGCTTCGGCCGGCTGGTCGTCGGCGTCCTGGCGGCGTCGTCCGTGGCCGGTCTCGCCGGACGGCGCCTGGGCGCCCACGGCTCCGCCGGGGCGACCGCGTCCCGGGCCGGCCTCGTCCTGCCGCCACCCGCCGTGCCCGCACCGCCGGTGCCGGCCGGCGCGGACCTGCGGGTACCGGGGCTCGGCCCCTTCCTCACCCCCGCCCCCGACTTCTACCGGGTGGACACCGCGCTGGTCGTCCCCCGCGTGGACGCCGACACCTGGCGGCTGCGCATCCACGGCGAAGGCGTCACCCGCCCCCTCACCCTCGACCTGCGGGAGCTGCTCGCCCGCCCCCTGGTCGAGCACGACATCACCCTCACCTGCGTGTCCAACGAGGTCGGGGGCCCGTACGCGGGCAACGCCCGCTGGCTCGGCGTACGCCTCGCCGACCTGCTCCGCGAGGCCGGGGTGCGGCCCCCGTCCCAGGGCGGGACGGCCGACCAGCTCGTGGCCCGCTCCGTCGACGGCATGACGCTGGGCACGCCCGTCGAGACGGTCATGGACGGCCGGGCGGCACTGCTGGCCGTGGGGATGAACGGCGAGCCGCTGCCCTTCGCGCACGGCTTCCCCGTGCGGATGGTCGTACCGGGCCTGTACGGGTACGTCTCGGCCTGCAAATGGCTGACCGAGCTGCGCCTGACCACCTTCGCCGCGTACGACGCGTACTGGGTGCGCAGGTCCTGGGCGCAGCAGGCCCCCGTGAAGACCCAGTCGAGGATCGACACCCCGCGCCCGTACGCGGCCCTGCGACCGGGCCGCGTGGCGGTGGCGGGGGTGGCGTGGGCGCAGCACCGGGGGATCCGGCGGGTCGAGGTACGGGTGGACGGCGGCCCCTGGCAGGAGGCGCGGCTCGGGGCGGCGGACGGCGTGGACACGTGGCGGCAGTGGGTGTGGCCGTGGGAGGCGACGGCGGGGCCGCACACGCTGGAGGTCCGGGCGACGGACGGGACGGGCGCCGTCCAGACCGGGGTCCGCGGCGGGACCGTGCCGGACGGGGCGACCGGCTGGCACGCGGTGGAGGTCCGCGTCCGGGCCCCGGGCTGAACGGCCGCTCCTCAAGCGCTGGCGGGGCTGCGTCCGCCGGGCGGCGAGGAGGTGCCCCGGTCGGCCGTGTCACCCGGGGAACGGCTCCCGCGTGCGGCGGGTGGGACCGCCGGTTAGCCTGCCGGGACGAGGCCTGTGATCACTCGGGGGGACCTTCGCCTTCGACCCGCAAGGGAGGGCCGCCGTGCGGCGCTACCGGACCTTCACCGCCGCCTGTCTGGGCAGTCTGCTGCTGGGCGCTTCACTGGCGGGCGGCTGGACCGCGGGCGGTGCCGAGAGCCCCGGGCGCGCCGCTCAGCAGTGTCCGGCGGGCCAGGTCTCCCGGGCCGGCACCTGCCTGCCCGACGACACCGAGGAGTTCGTCGCGCGGCAGGTCGCGGACGCGCTGAAGACGTACAAGCTCACGGCGGCGATGGCCGGGGTGTGGGTGGACGGCGAGCGGGTCTCGACCGCCGCGGCCGGGGAGACGATGACGGGCTTCCCCGCGACGACGGACATGCGCTTCCGCATCGGGTCGGTCGCGATCCCCCTGATGACGACCGAGCTGCTCAAGCTGGTCGACCAGGGCAGCGTCACGCTCGACGACAAGCTCTCCCGCTGGCGCCCGGACCTCCCGCACGCGGACGAGATCACGCTGAGGATGCTGGCGTCCGCCTCCTCCGGGTACGCGGACTACGTCACGGACAAGGCGTTCATCGCCGCCCTGTACAAGAACCCCTTCCGGCACTGGACCGGCGAGGAGCTGGTGGGGATCGCGATGTCCCGGCCCATGGCCCGGCCGCCCGGTTCGGGCTTCGCCTACTCGCACGCGAACTGGGTGCTGCTGGGCGACGTCATCGCCCGGGTGGAGCAGCGGCCCCTGGGGGACGTGATGCGCGAGAACGTCCTCGAACCGATGGGCCTGACGCAGACGGCCGTCTCGTCGAGGGCCGAAATCCCGGCGCCCGTGCTGCACGGCTTCGACAACGAGCGCGGGGTGTTCGAGGACTCCACCTACTGGAACCCCTCGTGGACGCTGGCGGAGGGGGCGGTGATGACCTCGACGCTGGAGGACATGGCGAAGTCCTTCGCGGCCATCGGTGAAGGGACGCTGCTGACCCCCGAGTCGCACAAACTCCAGCTCACGCCGGTGGTCCAGGTCGAGGGGAACGCCTGGTTCGCCCTGGGGCTCCCCGTGGAGAACACCTGGATCCTCCAGAACCCGTCCTTCGCGGGGTACGCCGGTACGGTCGCCTACCTCCCGTCCCGCAAGCTCGCCATCGCGACGGTGGCGACCCAGGGCCTCGGCAGCACCGTCCAGAACGCCAGCTCGAACGTGCTGCAGGCGATCGCCGCCCACCTGGCCCCGGAGCGGCCGGCCCGGTTCCGGTCCTGGCCACGCTCCTGCTCGAAGACGGTCCAGCGCAGGTCGAGTGCGGCCCGGTCCCGGCGCAGCCGCGCATGGCG